>CAVXCA010000094.1:0-42846 GCA_963759955.1 uncultured Alphaproteobacteria bacterium | reverse complement strand
AATCGTTTCCTTCGCAAATGACGGCGTCGAGCAATTGGCGGGGTCGGCGCAATACCGCGCGAAGCCGCGCGACGAGCTCGTCCATCGCGAATGGCTTGTGCATGTAATCGTCGGCGCCGCCGTTCAAGCCGTCGACCGTATCCTGGGCGCCGTCGCGCGCGGTGAGAACCAAGATCGGCGTCGCCAGACCTCGCCGCCGGGCCAGCGACAACACGCTCATGCCATCGTCGTCGGGAAGGCCCAGGTCCAGCACGATCGCGTCGTAGGAAATCGAAACGATGGCCGTCTGGGCGTCGGCCGCCAGAACCGCCGTGTCGACCGCGAAGCCATTGGCTTTCAGAGCGTCGCCGATCAGCGCGCTCAGACGAGCGTTGTCTTCGACCAACAAGATTTGCATGGCGGCCCTTCGCACATTGGGGAATGGGCACTCACCATCGGATTGTGTCTGCGCTTTGGCCGCAACATTGCCTGTGCGCAATGTTGGCGATCGATCGATCGCCCCGAGACCCCCCGCGCCCAAAATGACCTCGCAAATGACACGCGTTCACCGCGGGCCCGTAAGCAGCCTGTAAGCCAAGTCGGTCAAAGACTTGGCGGCAGCGGCCAAGGATGGGCGACGATGAAGACGATCATGATCGGGCTTGCAGGCCCCAGACGCGAAGAGGCCGAAAATTTTATACGGAACGTTTATCGCGTGCGATACGCCGCCGAGGTCAACGTATTCCCTCCCAATATTATCGCCCGCGTCGATGGCGATGACGCCATCGTGTGCGCCGCCGGTTTGCGAAGCGAACGCGACGGCTTCTTCTCGGAGCGCTATCTCGACGCGCCGGTCGAAACCGTGCTGACTGCCGTTTGCGGCGGCGCGGTCGCCAGAGAGCGGGTCTTCGAGGTCTCCAATCTATCCAGCCGAGCGCCTCGGGCGACCGCCGCCTTCATCAACGAAATCGCCGCGCTCGGCCGACGTAGCGGCTTCGAGTGGTCGTTCTTCACCCTGACCCACCGCCTCAGCGTCATGGTCGAACGTCTCGGCGTCGATCTGACCTATCTCGCCGACGCCGATCATCGTCGCATCTCCGACTTCGAACGCTGGGGCGAATACTACGCCCATCAGCCGAAGGTGTACGCGGCGGCGAAGACGGAAAGCGCCCGCATGGCCGTTCCCAATCTGCAGGACGTTCGGCATGCGCACGCTGTTTGAAGCGATCCGCCTGAACGTTCGGCGCGCGGGCGGCGCCGTCGCCGTCAGCGACGGGCGCGAGACCTTGAACCGCCGCGACCTTCTTTCCCGGGTTGTCGGCTTTGCCGACACGCTGCCGCCGCAGGCGCGAGTCGTCGGTCTGTTCGCTCCCAACGGCGTCGATTGGGCGGTCGCGCAACTCGGCTGCGCGTTGGCGGGGAAGATCGCCGTGCCGCTGCCGACGTTCTTCAGCGCGGCGCAGCTTGGGCATATCGTGCGCGACTCCGGAATCGAGCTGATCCTGGGTACGGAGGCGACGGCGGCGCGCGCGCTCCAGTCCGGAGTGACGGTGCGTCTCATCGAAGATCGCCGCGCGGACGGCGAAGCGGCGCAGCCGGCCGCCGGCTTCGGTCAAATCATCTACACCTCCGGCACGACGGGCCAGCCCAAGGGCGTGCGCCATGAAAGCGGACAGGTCCTTTGGTCCGCCAAGGCGCTCGCGGCGGCGACGCAGGCTCGGGAAAGCGACGTCTATCTCTCGGTTCTGCCGCTTCCGCTCTTGTTGGAAACGATTTGCGCCGTTTTCGCTCCGGCGCTGGTCGGCGCGCGCGTGCATTTCGAGGCCAAGCTCGCCGAGGCGGTCGGTCGAGGCGAGGCCGCCGGCCTTGCCGACGCGTTCGAGGCGCACCAGCCGACCACGAGCGTGCTGGTCCCCGAGTTGCTCAAGAGTTGGGCCGGCGAACTCGCGTTGAGCGGGCGCCGCGCGCCGCCGTCCCTGCGCTTCGTCGCCGTCGGGGGCGCCCCGGTCCCGACGCAAGCGGCGGAAGCGGCCTGGCGCGCGGGAATCCCCGCTTACGAGGGATACGGCCTTTCCGAATGCTGTTCGGTGGTCGCCGTCAATCGCATCGGTCAGCGCCGCGCCGGCGCCGTCGGCCGGCCGCTCGACGGCCTGACGGTGTCCATCGACGGCGGCGAGATCGTCGTCGACGGGCCGACGATCACCGACGGCTATCTCGGGCAGGCGCCCGCGAAGCTGCCGTGGCGCACCGGCGATCTGGGCGCCGTCGACGACGACGAAGTCTTGCGGGTGCTCGGCCGCAAGGACAACGTGCTCGTCACGGCGTTCGGCAGAAACGTCAGCCCCGAATGGATCGAGACGATGCTGCTCGGCGACCCGCGCCTCGCCTTCTGCGCGGTCGTGGGCCACGGCGAAGCGCACTTGACGGCGCTGCTCGTTCCCTCCCGCGCCGGCGCGCAATGGTTCGCCGACGCCAGTCGCGACGACGTGAACGATCTGGTGCGCGTCTGCTGCGCCGGCGCGCCCGACTACGCGACGCCACGAGCCCACGTCGTCGTTTCGCTCGAAGACGCGTTGAAAGGCCGACTCCTTACCGCCAACGGCCGCATCCGCCGCGCTGAGGCGGCTGAATTCGCCAAGGCCGCGTCGGCGCCGATTTTCGCGCCCTCGGCCTGACAACCCCGCCGACAAACCAAGAGGCGTCCATCATGTCGTTCTATAATCGAATTCTCTCACAGACTGCGCGCGAGCGCGAACAGTTTCTCGCCATCCCGATCGTGCAACACGCGGTAAGCTCAGGAGCGACGCGCGCGCTCTACCGCGAATTTCTCACTCAAGCCTATCACCATGTGAAGCACACGTTCCCGCTGCTCGCTCTGGCCGCCTCGCGCACGCCCGACGAGCGCTATCAGGATGCGCTGTTCGAATACATGCGCGAAGAGCGCGGCCACGAAAAGTGGATCCTCGACGACATCCGCGCGATGGGCGGCGACGCCGATGCGACGCGGAACGGCGAGGCCGCGCCGGCCTGCCGCATCATGGTCGGTTATTCCTATTACGCGATCGAGCACGTGAGCCCCTACGCGTTGCTGGGCAGCGTCCATGTCCTAGAGGGCATGTCGGTGCTGCTCGCCGACCGCCTCGCGGACGCATTGCAAAAAAATATGCTCGCCGTCAAAAGCGACGCCGGATTTTCCTATCTCCGCTCGCACGGATCGCTCGACAAGAGTCACGTCGATTTCTTCCATACGTTGGTTGACGGCATTCACGACGAGGCGACCCAGCGGATCGTCATCGACAGCGCGCGCATCTTCTACCGACTCTATGGCGATATTTTTCGCGATCTCAGCGCAGCAAGCGAGGTTTCTCATGCCGCATAAACGGAAGCGGGTCCTGATCACCGGCGCAGGGTCCGGCATCGGCCGCGCCTTGGCGATCGAAGCGGTCAAGCGCGGCATGACCGTCGCGCTTTGCGGGCGGCGCCCAGAGGCGCTGCTCGCCACGGCCTTGGCGATCGACGTTCCCCATCAAACGCTGGTAGTTCCTGCCGACATCGCCGTCGGAGCGGACAGGCGCCGCGTCGTCGAGGAAATTTCCAAGGCTTGGGGCGCGCTCGACATCCTCGTCAACAACGCCGGCGTCGTCGAGGGCGGCCCCTTGGAGCGGACGGCGGACGAAGCGCTGGAGCGCGTCTTCCGGACCAACGTGATCGCCCCTATGGCGCTGGCTCGCGATTTCAAGCCGCTGCTCGCCGCCGCCAAGCCGTCACGCGTCGTCAACATCGGCTCCGTGTTCGGCGACATCCCCTATCCGGGCTTTTCCGCCTATTCCGCTTCGAAATTCGCCTTGCGCGGCTTTTCCATCGCGCTTCGCCGGGAATGGGCCGATTGCGGGGTCGGCGTGACCTACGCCGCGCCGCGAGCGACGAAGACCGACGCCGCAGCCGCCTTCTCCGATCTCATCGCCGCTTCGAAAATGTCGCTCGACTCGCCCGAACTGGTGGCTCGACGGATTTGGCGCGCGGTCGAGAACGGCGCCGATTCGGTCTACCCGAAAGGACCGGAAAAGCTCTTCGTTCTGATCCAGCGCTTGTTTCCCCGCGTGATCGACCGCGCCCTGGCGCGGCAGGCCGCGCCGAACGCCGCTTGACCCGCTTCGCTCACATTTCGTCCAAAGGAAAGGCGTTTCTCATGTTCACGACGACACGAAGAGTTCTGGTCCTGGCCCTGCTTACCGCGGCGAGTCCGTTCGCGCAGCCCGCGACGGCTGCGAACGATTCGCCGCTCGACGCGGCGGTCCGTCATTTGCAACTGGAGTGGGAGCGCATCAAGTTCGACGTTCCCGAGGGCGCCAAGCAGACCGAGGAGATGAACGCTCTCGGCGTCGAAGCGGACGCGACGGCGGCGCAATTTCCCGACAAGGTCGAGGCGCAGATCTGGGATGGCGTCATCACCAGCGAGCGAGCGGGCTTGGCCGGTCCATTTTCCGCGCTCGGGCTCGCCAAGCGCGCTCGCGACATTCTCGAAAAGGCCGACAAGATGGACGCGACGGCGCTCGACGCCGGGGCGCCGACGAGCCTGGGCGTGCTTTATTACCGGGTTCCGGGATTCCCCATCGGGTTCGGCGACAAAGCCAAAGCTCGTCAGTTGCTCGAGCAAGCCGTGCAAACCGCGCCCAACGGGCTCGACGCGTGGTACTTCTACGGCGATTTTCTCTATTCGCAGAACGAGTTCGCGAAAGCGAACGAGGTCTTCAAGCACGCCCTGGAGATTCCGCCGCGCCCTGATCGTCCGCTGTGGGACAGCAACCGGCGGTTGGTCATCCAGGAACTGCTCGACAAGATCCACGACAAGTCGTGAGCGGCGGGCGAGGGGACGGAGCGTCCGTCCGGGCGCTCGTGGCCGACAAGTATCGTTCTTGGGCTGAAGCCGTGGGAAGGCAGCTGCGCTGTCCGACCGGCCGCGCGGGGTCGCTCGTCGGTTGGCTGATGGGAGTGGCCAACGCCAAGCCGTACGAAGTCGCGATCGCCGCCCTCGACCCACGCCCGGGAGAGTGGGCGCTGGAACTCGGCTTCGGCCCGGGGTACGGCCTGAAGGCGTTGGCTGCGCGCGTCGGCGACGGCCGGGTGTTCGGCGTCGATCAGTCGGCGCGCATGGTCGAGCACGCCGTCCGTCGCAACCGAGCGACGATCGCCGCGGGCCGGATGCGGCTCGCGCAAGGCTCGTTCAGTTCCTCGCCGTGGCCCGACGAGGCCTTCGACGCGATCTTGCTGGTCAACGTCGTCTATTTCTTCGACTACCGCGGCCGCGACATGCGCCACGTCTATCGCGCGCTGCGAGATGGCGGACGCGTCGCCGTCTACGCGACCGATCGGTCGACGATGGAGAAATGGCCATTCGCCAGACCGGACACGCACCGAACTTTCGATCGCGCGGATTTGCTGGATCTCCTGGAGAGCGCCGGCTTCGATCGCGCCGATATCGAGATCGCCGCGCGAGCGCTTCCGCTCGGCGTCACGGGCCTGCTCGCCCTCGCGCGCAAGCGCGGGAACGGCGCGAGCGCCCGATAGCAAACCGAGATTTCGCCCTTTCCTCCACCTCGGCCGAACGACCCGGCTAGAGCGGCGGGGGCGGTTGTCGCGACGCGGCGAGCTCGTCGTTGATGCGCGCGAGGAAATCGACGAGGTCGTCGGTGACGAAATCGACGTGAGGCGATTCGGATCCGTCGCGATCGAGCGCTTCGCGATGGTCTACGTGCCCGGGCCTGGCCGCGACGAGGGTCGTCGTCATGCCGCGGGCCTTGGGCACGCGAAGGTTCTTGGCGAGGTCTTCGAACATCGCCGCGCAGGCCGGATCGACGTCGTATCGCTTCAGGAACGTCTCGTAGGCGAGGTCGGCGGGCTTGGGAACGAGCCCCGCCGCGACGATGTCGAAGGCGTCCTCGAACAGGCCGTCGAGCCCGAGCTGGGCGACCGTGCGCAGGGCGTGATCGCGCGAGCCGTTGGTGAAGATCAGCTTGCGTCCCGGCAGCCGCTTGACCTCGCGTGCGAGCGACGGATTGGGCGTGAGGCCCGAGCGGTCGACGTCATGAACGAATTCAAGAAAATCGTGCGGCCGCACGAAGTCCTCGTCGACGAGCCCGCGCAGGGTCGTGCCGTGGCGATGGTAATAGTACTTTTGCAATCCCCGGGCGGACTGGCCGTCGAGCCCCGAAAGCGCCATCAGGAACAGCGTCACCCGCTCGTTGATCGCTGGCCAAAGGCCGCTGTCGGGTGGGTAGAGCGTGTTGTCGAGATCGAACACCCACGCCGAGACATGGCCGAACTTGCCGAGCAAGTCGGGTTCGAAGGTCAGCGGCGGCGCGATGACGGTCATGGAGCAAAAGGATCCTGTGCGTTCCACGGCGCCCGACCGGTCGTGGAATGTGGAATAATGACAATTGGGGGCGTTCGGAGATCCGATCAAGCTATCGGCTTAACCATTCCTGGCGGCGCCCCGCAACCTTTTTAGGCGAAGCGGGCGCCCGGCACGCCGTTTGCCCCGGGGTTGGCCGATCGGCGCGCTGAGCCGGTTCGCGAGGAAATCCGTCCTGGAATGAGACACGCCCGGGTCAAAATCGACGGCATGCCGCGGCGCGGCGCGCGGGCGGTTGCGCGCGCGGCCGTCGCGCGGCCGTTGGCTCCGCGGCGCCGGCGATGGCGCGCGATCGAGGATTTCGCGCCCGTCGGGTTCGCCTATCTGGCGGGGCTCCTCGACGCCCTGGCGATTCTGAGCGCCGCGGCGGCGTCGAGCGCGCTCTATTGGCTCGTCACCCTCGGGCGCATGCCGCCGGTCGAATCGGCGACGACGGTCGGTGTGATCGTCGGCGCCATCGTCATCGCCGTGGGCGTTCAACACGGCGACTACGGCCTCGATCGTTACGCCGAGCGAGCCGGACAATTCGCCCGCAGCTTTTCCGCGTGGAATTTCGCCTTTCTGTGCGCGCTGGCGCTCGGCTTCGCGACCCGGACGTCGACCGATTTCTCGCGCGGCGCCGTCGGCGTGTTCTACGTCGCCGGATTCGTCGCGATGCTCGCGACCCGCCTCGCCCTCGTCGAAGTGGTGGAGCGCACGCAACGCGCGGGACTGATCCGGCCGCGGCGGGTCGTCGTTGTCGGGTTCGAGGACGCACTGTCGCAACTGGCGCCCCGGTTCAATCCGACCCTCGATCGCATGGAAATCGCCTCGATGATCGCGCTGCGCGACAATCAGGCGTATCTGACCGACGATCTCGCGCTCGCCGTCGCCGCCGTGCGCATGCTGCGCCCCGACGACATCTATATTGCGATCCCTTGGTCGCGCACGGCGGTGATCGAAGCGTGCGTCGACGCCTTCCTGCGCACGCCGGCCGAGATCCACCTCGGCTCGGAGGCCATTCTGGAGCGCTTCAAGGAGGCGCGCGTCGTCCAATTTGGCCCCATTGCCGGGCTGGGCCTGACCCGTCCGCCGCTGACTCGGCTGCAACGGGCGGAAAAGCGGGCGTTCGACGTCGTCGCCGCGACGCTCGGCCTGATCGCGCTCGCGCCGCTGTTCGCGCTCGTCGGGCTCTGTATCCGATTGGAGGGACCGGGGCCGATCCTGTTCCGGCAGACCCGCTACGGCTTCAACCAGGAGCCTTTCCGCATCTTCAAGTTCCGCACCATGACGACGATGGAGGACGGCGCAGAAGTCAAGGCGGCGACGCGCGCCGACCCGCGCGTCACCCGCGTCGGCGCTTTTCTGAGGCGCTTCAGCATCGACGAACTGCCGCAGCTCCTCAATGTCCTGATGGGCGAAATGTCGATCGTCGGGCCGCGCCCGCACGCGCTCGCCCACGATCAGCGCTATGTCGCGCGCATCTCGCGCTACGCGCGCCGGCACAACGTCAAGCCCGGCATCACCGGCTGGGCGCAGGTCTGCGGCCATCGCGGCGAAATCCGCGACGACCAGGACATGGAGGCGCGCATCGAGCACGATCTCTATTACGTCGACAATTGGTCGCTGTGGCTCGACGTCAAGATCGTCCTCAAGACGGCGCTTTCCGCGACGGCCCATAAGAACGCGTATTGACCACTTGGGCGTCGGCGCAGCGCCGGGCGTGCGCGACCGCCTTGAGCATGAGGCTGGAAAAACCCGCGCTGTCCGCCTTCGCGGGGTCGATCCAGATCGAGCCTTGCGCCTCTCGCGCCCCTGAGCCGACTTCGGCGGCGTAGAGGGTCAGCCGCAGCGTGAAATGGGTGAAGGCCTGCTCGACTTCGCCCGGCAGTCGCCGCCACGACGCCGCGAAGGGCGCCTGACCCAAGCCGACGTCGGCGCGCTCCGCCGCCTCCCACGGCCCGCCCGGCAATTCGAGCGTGCCGCCGAGCAGACCTTTAGGCGGGCGCCGGCGCGCGAGGATCGCGCCGTCCTCGCGCCGGGCGAAAAACGCCGCGCCGACTCGCACCGGCCTCGGTTTGACGTTTCCGCGACGCGGATAGGCGTCGGGCGCGTCCGTCCGCGCCGCCGCGCAAGCCGCGCGCAAGGGGCAGGAGGGGCAGTCGGGATTGCGCGGCCGGCAGATCAGCGCGCCGATGTCCATCAGAGCCTGCGCGAAGTCGCCGGGACGATTCGCGGGCGTCAGGGCCGCCGCCGCGTCGCCGATCGCGCGCCGCGCCTGCGCGACCGCCGCCTCCAGGGCGTAGAGCCGGGCCAGGATGCGCGCGATATTGCCGTCGACCGGCGCCGCCTTGGCGTCATAGGCGATCGCCGCGACCGCGGCGGCGGTGTAGGCGCCGACGCCGGGCAGCGCGCGCAGTTCCGCTTCGCTTTGCGGGAACCGGCCGCCGCGCAGCGCGACTTGCCTCGCGCAGGCGTGGAGATTGCGCGCGCGGGAGTAATAGCCGAGCCCGGAAAAGGCGGCCATGACCTCGTCGAGCGAGGCCGCGGCGAGCGCTTCGACGCGCGGCCATCGCGCGACGAATTCCTGGAAATAGGGCGCCGCCGCGGTCGCGGTGGTCTGCTGCAGCAGGATTTCCGACAGCCATACGCGATAGGGATCGGGCGTCTCGCCCGCTTTCGCGCGCCAGGGCAGATCGCGGCGATGGACGTCCCACCACGCGAGAACGCGGCGGGCGATTTCGCGCGGCTTCAAACCCGCGTTGCGAGGGGCTACAGTGTCGTCCATGAATCGGACTCTACCCGCGAGAGCGCGATGACGAAACCGGCGCGCGGCAAAGCGCACGGCTGGGCCGCTCAGCTCGGCTCGCTGATCGGGGGCGTCGTCGAGCCGACCTTGGCCGCGCGCGGGCTCGGCGAGGCCAGCCTCGTCACGGACTGGCCCGAAATCGTCGGCGCCGAAATCGCGCGATACGCGCGGCCGATCCAGATCCAATGGCCGCTGCGCGGCGCCAAGCGCGGCCCCGAGGAGACGGCCCCCGCGACGCTGGTGCTGCGCGTCGACGGCGCTTTCGCGCTCGAAGCCCAGCACGCGGCGGCGATCATCGTCGAACGCGTCAACGCGCACCTGGGCTGGCGCTGCGTCGCAAAGGTCGCCTTCCGCCAGGGCCCGCTATTGGAACTGAAACCCAAGCGCCGCGCCGCTCCCGCGCCGAGCGCGAGCGCGCAGGCCGAAGCCGCCGCGCTCGCCGCGCCGATCGACGACGAGGGCCTGCGGCAGGCCTTGACCAAGCTCGGCGCGAGGGCGATCGACAGCGCCGGGCGGACGCGATAGAGGCAGCGTCGTCATTGCGAGCGTAAGCGAAGCAATCCAGGATGCTGCGGTTGCGTGGATTGCTTCGTCGCTTCGCTCCTCGCAATGACGACGCCGGCTCGTTTCGCCAGCCAGAGGAGACCGCGAACATTCCGACTTCCCCCAGTCCTCTCGCGGGCCGCCGAGTTGCCCGGATGAACGGCGTCGGCAACAAGATTCTGGTGCTCGATCTGCGCGGCGCGGCGATCCTGCCGACGCCCGGGGAATTGCGCGCGATCCATCGCGCCGAATGGCTCGACTTCGATCAATTGATGGCGCTGAGCGACCCCAGCGATCCCACGACCGCCGCGTTCGTGCGCATCTACAACAACGACGGAACCGAGGCCGGCGCTTGCGGCAACGGCACGCGCTGCGTCGCCGACCGGCTCGCGCGGCAATCGGGCGCGCAGGCGCTGACGATCGAAACCGCGGCCGGGCGGATCGCCTGCGAGCGCCTCGGCGCCTGGACCTGGCGCGTCGATATGGGCGCGCCGCGGCTCGCCTGGAACGAAATCCCGCTGGCGCGGGAAGTCCCCGACACGCGCAGGGTCGAACTGCGCCTGCCCGGCGAGGGGGCGCCGGACTTCGGGCCGGCGAGCGTCGTCAATATGGGCAATCCGCATGCGATCTTCTGGGTCGAGGACGTCGCTTCCGTTCCGCTCGAAAGCGTCGGGCCGCGCTTCGAGACCCACCCGCTGTTTCCGCAAAAGGCCAATATCTCCTTCGCGCAAGTTCGCGCGCGCGATTCGATCGCGCTGAGGGTATGGGAGCGCGGCGTCGGCGTGACGCTCGGCTGCGGCTCGGCCGCCTGCGCGACGCTGGTGGCGGCGGCGCGCCTCTCTTTCACCGGCCGCAAGGCGCGCGTCGCGCTTCCCGGCGGCGAATTGACGATCGAATGGCGCGAAAGCGACGACCACGTGCTGATGACCGGCCCGGTCGAGTTCGAACGCGAAATCGAGCTCGACCCGGCGCTGTTCGCGGCGGCCGAGCCGGCGTGAACGAGGCAAGCGCTGCTCGGCTGGCGCGACGCGCAGGGCTGCGAGCGCCTGCGTCGCGCGAGCTGGGTCAGGACTATCTGGACGCCTTTATCCCCTCCGGCGCAGCAGGAACCGCTGCACCTTGCCGCTCGCCGTCTTCGGCAGTTCGTCGACGAATTCGACTTCTCGGGGGTAGGCGTGCAGCGACAGGCGCTTGCGCACGTGCTGCTGCAGCTCGGCCGCCAGCGCATCGCTCGGCGCATGGCCCTTGCGCAGCACGACGAACGCCTTGACGATCTCGGTGCGTTCCGGGTCGGGCTTGCCGACGACGGCGACTTCGGCGACCGCGGGGTGTTCGATGATGACGCTCTCGACGTCGAACGGGCCGATGCGATAGCCCGCCGAAGTGATGATGTCGTCGTTGCGGCCGGCGAAGAAGAAATGGCCGTCGGCGTCTCGCGTCATGGTGTCGCCGGTCACGTACCAGTCGTCGACGAGGTTGGGCGATTCGGCGCGCCAGTAGCCGGAGAACGTGAACATCGGCGAGCGCGAGAGGTTGACCGCGAGCACGCCCGGCGTTCCCGGGGGAACCGGTTGCAGCGCCTCGTCGAGCACGGCCAAGTCGAAGCCGGGCATGGCGAGGCCGGCCGATCCCGGCTTCGCCGCCTGGCGCAGGCCGTGATGGTTGTTGACCGCCATGCCGATCTCGGTCTGGCCGTAGTGGTCGTTCAGCGGGCAGCCCAACGTTCGCGCGGCCCAGCGCACGACTTCGGGGTTGAGCGGCTCGCCGGCGCTGCTCGCGACGCGCAATTGCCCGGCGATTTCGGCCATCGCGGCGTCGCCCGCCGCCATCATCGCGCGATAGGCGGTCGGCGCCGACGCGAGATTGGTTATCCCGAGCATCTTGATCACGCGCACCGCCGCGTCGACGGTGAACGGGCCGTCGAAGAAAGTCGTCGCGTGGCCGAGCAGCAGCGGGCCGATGACGGCGTAGAGCATGCCGTAGGCCCAGCCGGGGTCGGCGACGTTCCAGAAACGGTCCTCGGCGCGAAGGTCGACGCCGTCGAGCATGTAGACGGCGACCGCGAGCATCATGCGAAGGGGATAGCGCACGCCTTTCGGGCTGCCCGTCGTGCCCGAGGTGTAGAGCATGACGAAGGGATCGTCGGCGGTCAGAACGACCGGCGGGAAGACGTCGGATTGCGCGGCGAGTTCGCGCGCGAACGCGCTTTTGGCCGGCGCGCCGCGATCGACGACGAGGACCGGCGGGCAGTTGGCGAGATCGTCTAGCTTGGCGCGGTTGGCCGCGTCGGTGACGACGAGCTTGGCCTGGCTGCCGCCCTTCGAGGTGACGCGGCTCTCGATCGCGGCGGGCCCGAAAGCGGTGAACAACGGCTGATAGATCGCGCCGGCGCGCCATACGCCGAGAACGACCGTCAACAACTCGGGGATACGCGGCAGCATGGCGGCGACGACGTCGCCGCGCCCGACGCCGCGCGCTTGCAGCGCGTTGGCGAAGCGCGCCGAATCTCGGCTCAATTGACGAAATGTCACGCTCTCACGCGAGAAGTCACGCGCCACGAATTCGAGCGCGACGCGCCCCTGGTCCGCCCAGCGGTCGCAGCACGCCTGCGCCGCGTTGGCGCCGGCCTCGAGCCCCTGCGCCAACACTTGCCGCTCCAGTGCGGAAACCGAAAATTCGCGATAGGCGGTTTCGTAGTCGCGCATGGCGTCCCCTCTCCGGCGCGCCGCTCACTCTGCCGCGGGTGCGCCGTGGCGCGATCCTAGGATTCGCGGCCGGCCGCCGCAATCCCGCGCGCTCGCGCCGGCGATGCGACATGACAACGCTGCCGGACGTCGAAGGGGGGTCGCCGTCGAATTCCCCGCGCCGGCCGGCCGCCACGCGTGACAAACGGTTTCTGGTCGGCGAACTCGTCAGACTTTATGTCGCCGGTAAAATCACGGGGATTGTTGATCGTCGCGATGGAACTCCGTAGCCAGCGCCGCGCCGAAGCGCTACCCTGGCGAGCGTCGGCCGGCCGACGTCCGCAGTTCCGGCCGGGGGGAATTTCTTGCTCGGGGTCGTCGATGTTCACGCTAGGCCTTGATTACGGCACCAACTCGGTGCGAGCCCTGATCGTTCGCTGCTCGGATGGCGCGGAGTTCGGCAGTTGCGTCGTCAACTACCCCAGCGGCGCGCAGGGAATCCTGCTCGATCCCAACGATCGCCATCTGGCTCGGCAACACCCGGGGGACTACCTCGTCGGGCTCGAGCAGAGCGTCCACGGCGCGCTCGCGGCCGCCAAGGGCAAGCCCGGCTTCGACGCCTCGAAAATTGTCGGCATCGGCGTCGACACGACGGGGTCGAGCCCGCTTCCCGTCGACGCGCAAAACCGCCCGCTGGCGCTCAGCGAGAAGTGGAAAGGCAATCTGGCGGCGCAGTGCTGGCTGTGGAAGGATCACACCGGCTGGCGTGAGGCCGGGAAAATCACCGAACTCGCGGCCAAGGTCCGCCCTCAGTTCATCGCCAAGTGCGGCGGCATCTACTCGTCGGAATGGTGGTGGTCGAAGATTTGGCGCTGCCTCGAAGTCGCCCCCGACGTGTTCGAAGCGGCGTTCTCCTGGGTCGAACTGACCGATTGGGTTCCCTCGGTGCTTGCCGGCGTCGCCGATCCCAAGCTGGTCAAGCGCGGCGTCTGCCCCGCCGGCCACAAGGCGCTCTACGCCGACGAATGGGGCGGCTTGCCGGACAAGGAGTTCCTGGCGATGCTCGACCCGCGGCTCGCCGCGCTGCGCGACCGCCTCTACGAGAAAGCCCACGACGCCACTGAACCGGCGGGATCGCTGTGCCCGGAATGGGCGAAGCGGCTCGGGCTTCCCGCCGGCATTCCGATTGCGATCGGCGAGTTCGACGTGCACTACGGCGCGATCGGATGCGGGGTCAGCGAGGGGACGCTGGTCAAGGTGATCGGCACCTCGACCTGCGACATTTGCGTGGTTTCCGCCGAAAAGCGGGTCGAGGACATCCCCGGCATTTGCGGCATCGTCAAGGGCGCGGTGCTGCCCGGCTTCTACGGCATTGAAGCGGGCCAATCGGCGGTCGGCGACATTTTCAAGTGGTGGGTCGAGGGGGTCTGCGAGGGCGAGGAGACGCTTCACGCCCAACTCGCCGCGGAAGCCGCCAAGCAGAAGCCCGGACAGGCCGGCCTCGTCGCGCTCGACTGGAACAACGGCAACCGGACCATTCTGGTCGACCAATTGCTGTCGGGCCTGCTGCTCGGTCAGGACCTCTACACCACCAGAGCCGAAATCTATCGCGCGCTGATCGAGGCGACCGCATTCGGCGCGCGCGCGATCATCGAACGCATTCGCGAGTACGGCGTGCCGATCGATCGGATCGTATGCGCAGGCGGCATCGCGGAGAAGAATCCGCTGCTGATGCAGATTTACGCCGACGCGACCGGCTGCGCGATGCAAGTGGCCGGCTCCAGCCAGGCCTGCGCGCTCGGCTCGGCCATCGCCGCCGCGGTGCTGGCGGGCGCTCACGCGAATTTCGCCGCCGCGCAGGCGGCGATGACCTCGATCAAACCCGAGCGCTATGAGCCGATCGCGGCGAACCGGGCGGTCTACGATCGCCTCTACGCGCTCTACCGCGATCTGCACGACAGCTTCGGCGGCCTGAGCAAGTCCGCCGACCTGTCGCGCGTGATGAAGACTTTGCTGGAGATCAAAGATTCCCAACGCGGATAAAGTATGATTAAATGCAGATGATGGCCGTGGTCTGATGCGAAGCCGACTTCGTTCCGCTATCGATCGAAGTTCACGGCCGGTCAGGCCCAATTGTCAACGCGCACACAACCGAGACGATCATGATCAATCTCGCCACTCCTGAAATCTGGTTCGTTTGCGGCTCTCAGCACCTGTATGGTCCGGGCCCCTTGCAGGAAGTCGCCGCCGACGCGCGGCAGATCGCCGGCGCGCTCGCCGAACTCGAAGAAACTGCCGCTGAAGACCGTCTTTAAGGCGTTGCTGACGACGCCCGACGAAATCGCCAAGCTCTGCGTCGAAGCCAATTCGGACCGGAACTGCGCCGGCCTGATTCTTTGGATGCACACGTTCTCGCCCTCGAAGATGTGGATCCGCGGGCTGAACACGTTGCAGAAGCCGTTCGTGCACCTTCACACCCAGTTCAACCGTGAATTGCCGTGGGGCACGATCGACATGGATTTCATGAACCTGAACCAGTCGGCGCACGGCGACCGCGAGGCGGGTTTCATCCACACCCGCATGCGGCTCGCCCGCAAGGTCGTCGTCGGCCACTGGTCGGACCCGGAAACGCAGGACCGGATCGGCGCCTGGATGCGCGCGGCGCGCGCCTGGCACGATTGGCAGGGCGCAAACTTCTGCCGCTTCGGCGACAACATGCGCCAGGTGGCGGTCACCGAAGGCGACAAGGTGGCGGCCGAGATGAAATTCGGCTTTTCGACCAACGGCTACGGCCTGGGCGAACTCGTCGCCGCCGTGAACGCCGTCTCCGACGCCGCGGCGGTCGAGTTGGTGGGCGAGTACCAGCAGCGCTACGAAGTCGCTCCCGAACTGCGCAAGGGCGGAAAGCGGCACGACTCGCTGCTCTATGGGGCGCGCCTGGAACTCGGCCTGCGCGCGTTCCTGGAAGGCGGGGACTTCAAGGGCTTCACCACCACTTTCGAGGATCTCCACGGGCTCAAGCAGCTTCCCGGCGTCGCGCCGCAGCGCCTGATGGCCGACGGCTACGGCTTCGGCGCCGAAGGCGACTGGAAGACCGCGGCGCTGCTGCGGGCGATGAAGGTGATGGGCGAAGGGCTGCCGGGCGGCACGTCGTTCATGGAGGACTACACCTACAATCTGGCGCCCGAAGGCCGTCAGGTGCTCGGCGCGCACATGCTGGAAGTCTGCGAGACCATCGCCGCGGGCAAGCCCTCGCTGGAGATTCACCCGCTCGGCATCGGCGGCAAGGAGGACCCGGTCCGCTTGGTGTTCGACGCGCCGCCGGGACCCGCGCTCAACGCCAGCCTGCTCGACTTGGGCTCGCGCTTCCGTCTGCTGGTGAACGAGGTGACCGCCGTGACCCATCCGCCGCTGCCCAAGCTGCCGGTGGCGCGCGCGGTGTGGGAGTGCAAGCCCGACTTCAAGACCGGATGCGGCGCTTGGATTCTCGCCGGCGGCGCCCACCACACCTGCTTCAGCTACAGCGTGACCGCGGAGATGCTGGAAGACTTCGCGACGATCGCCGGCATCGAGCTCGCGGTGATCGGCGCCGACACCAAGCTTTCGAGCTTCAAGCAGGATCTGCGCAACAACGAGGTCTACTATTACCTTGCGCAAGGCTTCCGCGCCTGACGGCGGCTACTTCTGGCACGCCGGGCAGTAGAAGGTCGAGCGGCCGCTCTGCGTGATCCGCGCGATCACGCCGCGGCAGCGCGGCCGCGGGCACGGCGCGCCTTCGCGATCGTAGACCGCGAAGGCGTGCTGGAAATAACCGAGCTCGCCGTCGGTCTGGCGATGATCGCGTAAGGTCGAACCGCCCGCCGCGATCGCCTCATCGAGCACCTCGCGAATGGCTTTCACCAGCGCCTTGGCGGCCAGCGTCGGCGCGCCGTTGGCGTCGACGAGGGTCCCGGCTTCGCGCAGCGGCGAAAGCCGCGCGCGGTGCAGCGCTTCGCAGACATAGATGTTGCCGAGCCCGGCGATGCGCTTCTGGTCGAGGAGGGCGCTCTTGAGCGGCGTGCGCGCGCCGGCCAGGATCGCGGCGAGCCGCGCGGCGTCGAATTCGGCCGACAGCGGCTCGACGCCGAGATCGCGAAAAAGCGGATGGTCGGCGAGATCTAAAGTCGGCGCGAGAGTCATCGAGCCGAAGCGCCGGGGATCATTGTAGACGACGCGCGCGCCGTCATCGAGCGTGAAGACGACGTGGTCGTGCGCGGCGAGTTTCGGGCGCTCGTCGTGGAACGGCCGCACGAGTTTCTCGCCGTTGCGCTCGACGCGAAACGAGCCGGACATGCCGAGGTGCATGACCAGCGTCTCGCCGTCGTCGAGCGCGGCGAGCAGATACTTCGCGCGCCGCGTCAAGGATTCGATCCTTCGGCCGGTCAGACGTTCGGCGAAGCGCTTGGGGAAGGGAACGCGCAAGTCGCCCCGTCGCGTCTCGACGCGCGTCAAGCGCTTGCCCACCAGCGCGGGTTCGAGCCCGCGCCGCACCGTCTCGACTTCGGGCAGCTCAGGCATCGGCGTGGTCCAGGATCACCGCAAGGAACGCGGCGCCGTATTTTTGCAGCTTGGCGGCGCCGACGCCGTGGATCGAAGCGAAATCGTCGAGCGTTTGTGGCCGCTCGGCCGCCATCTCGATCAGGCTGCGGTCGGGAAAGACGACATAGGCGGGCTGGTTCTGCGCGCGCGCCACCGCGCCGCGCAGCGCCTTCAGCGCCGCCAGAAGATCGGCGTCGGCGTCGCCGGGCGCGGCGGGAGCGCGCTTTTCGCGGCGCGGCTTCTTGGCGACGATGTCCTCGCGCAGCGCGAACGGCGCTTCGCCGCGCAGCACCTTTCGCCCCTCCTCGGTGACGATCAGCCGGTCGCGGTCGGCGCGATCGTGGTCGATCAGCTTGGCCGACAGCAATTGCCGCAACACGCCGCGCCAGTCGGCGGGCGCGCGGTCCTTGCCGACGCCGAAGGTCTTGAGCTGGTCGTGACCGTGGCGCGCCACCGCTTCGCTCGCTTTTCCGGAGAGAATGTTGGCGAGATGGCCGAAGAAGAACCGACCCGAAGTGCGCAGCACCGCCGAAAGCGCCTTTTGCGCTTCGAGCCGGCCGTCGATCAGCCTGACCGCGCCCTGGCAGACGTCGCAGTGGCCGCAAGGGCCGGATTCCTCGCCGAACATGCCGAGCAACACCTGGCGGCGGCAGCGCGCGGTCTCGCACAGCGTCACGAGATCGTCGAGCTTCGCCATTTCGACGCGCTTGCGCTCGTCGGGCGCGCCGCTTTCGGCGATCTGGCGGCGGCGCAATTCGATGTCGCCCGCGCCGTAGAGGGTGAACGTGTCGGCGGGCAGCCCGTCGCGGCCGGCGCGGCCGATCTCCTGATAATAGGCCTCGATCGAGGACGGCATGTCGGCGTGGAAGACGAAGCGCACGTCGGGCTTGTCGACGCCCATGCCGAAGGCGATGGTCGCGCACATGACGACGCCGTCTTCCTGCAAAAAGGCGTCCTGGTTGTGCGCGCGCACGACGTGGTCGAGGCCGGCGTGATAGGGCAGCGCGCGCCGCCCGTTGGCGGAAAATTCGCGCGCCAGCTCCTCGGTGCGTTTGCGCGACGCGCAATAGACGATGCCGCTCTCGTTCGCGTGCATTTCGAGCCGCTCGGCGAGCATGCGCGTCGCATTGCCCTTGGGCCGCATCGCCAGAAACAAGTTCGGCCGGTCGAACGAGCGAACGAACACCCGCGGGCGGCGCAGGAACAGCCGCTCGACGACGTCGTCGCGCGTCGGCGCGTCGGCGGTCGCCGTCACCGCGATCGTCTGCACGCCGCCGAGCGCTTCGCCGGCCTCGCGCAGGCGCATGTATTCGGGACGGAAGTCGTGGCCCCATTGCGAGACGCAATGGGCTTCGTCGATGGCGAAGAGGTCGATTCGCGCCTCTTTCAGCATCGCCAACGTGTCCTCGCGCATCAGCCGTTCGGGAGCCACATAGAGTAGGCGCAGCGAGCGATCGCGCAAAGCGCGCGCGACGCGCTGGCGCTCGGAAGGGTCGGAGGCCGAATTCAACGCGGCGGCCGAAACGCCGAGTTCGCCGAGCTGAGCGACCTGATCGCGCATCAGCGCGATCAGCGGCGAAACGACCAGCGTCAGGCCGTCGCGCGCGAGCGCGGGCAATTGGAAACACAGCGACTTGCCGCTGCCGGTCGGCATCACCGCGAGCACGTCCTCACCGGCGAGCACCGCCGCGACGATCTCCTCCTGGCCCGGGCGGAAGCCGGAAAAGCCGTAAACCCGCGCCAGTTCGCCGCGCGCCTTGTCCATGAGGCTTCCCGATTCGCTCATCGCCCGCCCTCCGCCGGGTCGAACACCGGCGTCCACTGCACGTCCTCGATGCGCTCGGCGCCGCAGGCGAGCATGACCAGCCGGTCGAAGCCGAGCGCGGCGCCGCTCGCCTCGGGCATATGCGTGAGCGCGGCGAGGAAGTCTTCGTCGATCGGATAGGCCTCGCCGTAGACGCGCTGCTTGACCGCCATGGCCTCTTCGAACCGCCGACGCTGCTCGGCCGCGTCGGTCAGCTCGCCGAACGCGTTGGCGAGTTCGACGCCGCAGGCGTAAAGCTCGAAACGCTCCGCCACTCTGGGGTCGTGCGCGCAAAGACGCGCCAGCGCCGCCTCCGAGGCCGGGTACTCAATGAGAAAAGTCGGCCGGCCGACGCCGAGCCGCGGCTCGACCCGGTCGCTCAAGATTCGGCTGAAGACGTCCGACCACGTGTCGTCGGCGGCGACGCGCAGGCCCATCGCCGCGGCCTGACGCGCCAACAAATCGCGGTCCGGCTCGCCGCGCCCCTCGGCCGGCAGAGAATCGAAAAGGTCGATCCCGGCGTGCCTGAGAAAAGCCGCGCGCACCGTAAGGCGTTCGGGGACGGCGAAGGGATCGGCCTCGCGGCCGCGAAAACAGAAGCGGGTCGCGCCCGCCTCGCGCGCGGCGAGCGACAGGATCGCGGCGCAATCGTCCATCAGCGCCTCCAGCGGCGCGCCGACGCGATACCATTCGAGCATGGTGAATTCCGGCGCGTGCAGGGCGCCGCGTTCGCGATTGCGAAACACCCGCGCGAGCGCGAAAATGCGCGTCTCGCCGGCGGCGAGCAGCTTTTTCATCGCGAATTCGGGCGACGTGTGCAGATAGGCGGGCCGAGCCCGGCCGTCCAGCCCGATCAGGGAGGTGGAAAACCCGTGCAGATGCGCCTCGTTGCCGGGCGAAGCCTGCAAGGCGGCGGGCTCGACCTCGACGAACCCCTGGTCCTCGAACAGGCGGCGGACCGCGCTGACGATCCGCGCGCGCGCGGCGAGCCGCGGGCGCCGGTCGGCATGGCGGCTCGGGCGCCAGAAGGGCGGGGCGGGATTCAAGGCGTGCTCATCCGGGCGGGGAGAAACGGCAAAGGTTTGTTCGATCCTATCTGGTCTTTAGCGGCGAAATCGGTATGGTGCGCGCCGCATTCGCGCAAGCCGAGGCTTGAAGACAAAGTCGCCGCCGCGGTTCCGCGCGCGCCAATTCTGGGGACAAAGACGTGAGAGTTATCGCAAGCTCGATTCGCAAGGGCAATATCATCGAGCGGGAGGACGGTCAGCTTTGCGTCGTTCTTTCGGCCGAAAGCTTCCATCCGGGCAAGGGCACGCCGACGACGCAGATCGACATGCGCCGGCTGTCCGACGGGGTGAAAGTGACCGATCGCTTCAAGACCACCGAGCAGGTCGAGCGCGCCTTCGTCGAGGACAAGAACTACGACTTCCTCTATTCCGACGCCGACGGCTATCATTTCATGAACGCCGAGACCTACGACCAGATCCAGGTGCCGGCCGACGTCATCGGCGACCAGGCGCAATGGTTGCAGGAAGGGATGAAGGTCATCCTGTCGATCTTCAACGAGACGCCGGTCGGCATCCAATTGCCGCCGCGCGTCACCCTGGAGATCGTCGAGACCGAGCCGGCGATGAAGGGCCAGACGGCGTCCTCGTCCTATAAGCCCGCCAAGCTCTCCAACGGCGCGCGCGTGATGGTGCCGCCCCATGTCAGCACGGGGACGCGCGTCGTCATTCAGACGGAAGATGGCAGTTACGTCGAACGCGCCAAGGACTGACGCGTTCGTTCCTTTTTCAAAAGGAGGCGCCGCGATGCAGCTCGGTATGATCGGTCTCGGGCGCATGGGCGCCAATATCGTTCGCCGGGTCATGCGCGCCGGCCATCCTTGTGTCGTCTATGACCGCGACCCGGCGCCCGGCCGGGCGCTTGCGGCCGAAGGCGCGCGGGCGGTCGAGTCGCTCGATGCGCTCGTCGCCGGCCTCGAGGCGCCGCGCGCGATCTGGATCATGCTGCCCGCCGGCGCGCCGACCGAGGCGACGATCGAAGCGTTGCGGCCGCTGTTGTCGAAGGGCGACGTCGTCATCGACGGCGGCAACAGCTTCTGGCGCGACGACATCCGGCGCGGCGCCGCGCTCGCCGCCGAGGGCCTGAACTACGTCGACGTCGGCACCAGCGGCGGCGTCTGGGGGCTCGATCGCGGCTATTGCATGATGATCGGCGGGGACGGCGAGGTCGTCGCGCGGCTCGATCCGATCTTCAGGGCGTTGGCGCCGGGCCGCGGCGCGATTGCCGCGACGCCGGGCCGCGAGGGCCGCAATCCCAGTGTCGAGGAAGGCTACCTGCACGCCGGCCCCTGCGGCGCCGGCCATTTCGTCAAGATGGTGCACAATGGCGTCGAATACGGCTTGATGCAGGCCTATGCCGAGGGTTTCGACATTCTGCGCAACGCCGCCGCCGAGGGCGTCAGCCCCGAACATCGCTTCACGTTCGACATCGCCGACATCGCCGAAGTGTGGCGGCGCGGCAGCGTGATCACTTCGTGGCTGCTCGATCTGACTTCGAGCGCGCTCGCCCACGAAGGCGCGCTCGAACTCCTACTCGGGTTTCATCGAGGATTCCGGCGAAGGCCGCTGGACGGTGATGGCGGCGATCGAAGAGGCCGTGCCGGCCGAAGTGCTCTCCGCCGCCCTCTACACCCGCTTCCGCTCCCGCCAGGGCCACACCTTCGCGGAAAAGATCATCTCGGCGATGCGCAAGGGCTTCGGCGGGCATGTCGAGCCGAAGGCGGGGAAGGGGTGATCTCCTCTCCCGGTGACGACAAACCCCTCGATCGGTCGCTCGGCCCGCGCCTCGGCGTCGACGCGACGTTCGGCGGCTCGACGCCGACCGCGATGGCGCAAGACGGCGCCCGTATGACAATTTGCGATCCGCCGCCGCCGAACGGGCGCACTCATCGACTTCCCGCCAAAGAAGCGACGCCATGAAATCGTTGAAAGGCAAGAAGGGGCTGATCGTCGGGCTCGCCAACGAGCACAGCCTCGCTTATGGCTGCGCCCGCCATTTCCGCGCCGCGGGCGCCGACCTCGCGCTGACCTATCTCAACGCCAAGACGGAGCCCTATGTCCGTCCGCTCGCCTGGGCGCTGGGCAGTCAGATCACGCGCGCGTGCGATGTTTCCGTCGCCGGCCAGCTCGACGCGGTGTTCGAGGAGATCGCGGCGAAATGGGGGCGTCTCGACTTTGCGCTCCATTCCATCGGCTACGCGCGGGCCGAAGACTTGCACGGCCGGGTCGTCGATTGCTCGGCCGACGGCTTTGCCCTGGCGATGCAGGTTTCCGTTCATTCGTTCCTGCGGATGGCGAAGCTCGCCGAGCCTTTGATGGCGTCCGGCGGTTGCTTGTTGACGATGAGCTATTACGGCGCCGACAAAGCGGTGCCCCATTACAACGTCATGGGCCCCGTCAAGGCGGCGCTCGAAGCCGCGGTTCGGTACATGGCGGTGGAGCTGGGCCCCCAACATATCCGTGTGAACGCTCTTTCCCCAGGGCCGGTCCCGACGCGTTCGGGAACCGGCATCGCGCATTTCGACGAACTGCTCGAGCGAGCCGCCAAACAAGCGCCCGCACATCGGCTGGTGACGCTCGACGACGTCGGCGCGTTGGCCGCGTTCCTGGTGAGCGACGCGGCCAAGGCGGTCACCGGCAATATTGCTTACGTCGACGCGGGCTATCACGTGTTGGGGTGACGCTGGATTTGCGAGGAAGCCGCGCCGCGCGAACTCCAAACCGACGGGGCCCGAGAACGTCCAGCCTTGCGGCGCAACGTCCGCAGGCCCCGTCGATCTCAGATGCGCTTCAATTCACTTCTTCGCCAGCGCGCCGGCGACCTTCTCGGACACGTAGCCGAGCGCCGCCCCGATGACCAACGAGATCACGATATTGATAAACGGGTTGGCGAGAGAAACGGTGGTCACGGCCAGTTTGCCGCCGGCAAGCGCGAACGCCACGACCGAGGCGAAGCCATAGAAGCTCGCCGGGATGTCGCTGAGCATCGGCCATTTGGCGGCGATGACGACGATGAAGACGGTGATGACCACGCCAATGCCGGCCCAGAGCGGCAACCCGAGGGTCGCGCCGAGCGGGATCTGGGTGACCAGCAACAACAGAACCAGCGCCATCACCGCGCCGAAGATATTGTGAGTGATGGTTTTGACGAGGCCGGCTTCCTTGCCGCCGCAATGGTAGAAGGTCGCCCAGGCCACGAACGCGGCCCAAATCTGCAAGCCCATGCCGAACGGCGACAAGAACGCGTAAGCGGCTATGCCTCCGAGAATGCTGATGCTTACTGCTAGTGCAGTTATGATATCCATGATGAGCTCCCCAATTCTGGGGCCGGCGCGCAAGAGCGCAAGGCCCCTCCTGTGCCGGCCCCCGTCGCCGCACGCGTGGGTGCTAGCGCCGCCGCCCCATCGAGTCTGTCGGCCAGCCGACAGAAACCACCGACGAAAAGCGCTAGCTAAAGCTTTGCCGGCCGCCGCAGGCGCGCGACCCGGCGCGACCGTTGCAGCGCGCAAGCGGGATCGGGTCGTTCGCAACGCGAGGGCCATGATTCCAGTGAAGATCAAAGACGGGTCCATTCGCGGCGCGCCGACGACCGGGGCCGCAACCTGTTCGACGAACTGGCGCCGCGGCCTGCCGGCGCCGGTGACGACGCCTATTTGATCAAGGGCTTGAGAAGCCCGCCCCGACCGGCGCCGTCGACCCGCCCAAGACCGCAGCGTTCGTCGCCGCGTTGAAGGGGGCCGGTTTCGAGACGACCGACGAAGTCGTCGCCCACGACGCCGAGATCGATCGTGCGGGCTCGATTCCGGCGGCGCTCGAACTCTTCCCTAAGGCCTGGGTCGTCGCCAACACAATTTGCCGGCGGATGATGTGCGACGCGATGCCGCACGATCGCGGCGCCTTCCTCAAGGCGAAGGATCGAGAGCCGCTCTTTCTGCAGTACGGCGATAAGATGCGAATTCCCGATCTCGACTTTGCGGCCGGGCGCGAGCCGCGACGCGCAGGCGACGCGGGGCAGCGCAGCGGCAAAACTTCGGAAGTTTATGCTTCCACGAGGTTGACGGCTTGGTGTGCGCCAGAGCAGGCGGGGGCGGTTCCCGTCGCGAAAGTCTGGCGCCGGGGGGGCTAGGGGGCTACAACTAGAGGGCCAACAACCACAACACAACAACGCGGCATGAGTGCGTGTCACCGTTATTTCTAGGCGAGAATGGCAGAACCGGCGATCACCATTTGACCTCGGCCCACTCGGTGCCGGCGTAGGTTTCGATTTCTTCGAGGTCCTGTTTTTCCTTGGCCTGGAAGGAGAGTGTGCCGAAAAGCGGATCGAAGCTTCGCAAGAGAGAGGCGAGGCGGAGTTTGCGTTCTTTTTTGGTCCACGAACAGAAGATTGCGCCGCGGGCGTCAAGTTTTTTGAGGTTGCTGTTGCACAGGAGAGTTAGGCGGGCCATAGCATTGGTAATTTCACCAGCATTGTCAGCGAAATCGGCTTTCAGGGCGCCGTCGACAATGTCCTCAAGGAGATAGGCGTAGGCCTGATGAATGCGGTTCGATGGCATGAACGCCAAGGCACCGCGAAGTAACGAAGTCTGGCAGATCAGAACGGGCCAGAGTATTCGTACGCCAAATCGACGGCCGATTTCAGGGCGTTGTTTGGGTGGCTCGATGATTTCGCGGTGGCCTTCGTAGGCTTTGCGGATGTCGTAAGCCAAAGCTATGAATAAGCCTTCCTTGTCGGCAATGACAGTTGCTTGTTCGTTGACATCGTGGATGACCTGGTGAAGGTCGCGCAGCGTCAGATAATCGCCTATCAGAGTTATCCCGGCGCTAGATTTCGACAGTCCGAAGTTAAGCATGGAGTAATCCTTCGTGTGAGCAGTCATCATGGAAATTGTGCCGATATTATTTCGCGTATTGTGGATAGTTGTAAGACGATGGCCGGCATTATTACGGTACTTAGCGCTTAAAATTACGATATTGCGGCGGCGCATAAATTTTGCTCTTCTTACATTATCCAGTATAGTCAACTCCTCAACAATCCGACGCCCGCCTCCCAGCGAAGCCCTCGCCGCGCGACGAGGCGGCGGAAAGTCGTCACGCAAGCCCTTGAAAGCAAGGAAACGCGCCCGGAAACCGTCGCCGGGTTCGATTGGTTCGGCCGGGGCGCGCGGCCGGCCCACGCCCGCTCAATAGAACCCCACCGGAAAATACTTCAGATAAATCTCCGCGTAGACGTCCTTCGCCGCCAGGCGCGCGAGCGCCCAGTCCATCGCGCGGCGCAGGTCGGCGTCCTCCTTGCGCACCGCGATGCCGACCCCTTCGCCGAAGAAGCGGCTCTCCGTGTAGGGCCCGCCCTTGAAGACGCAGCAGTCGCCCGACGATTTGCCGGCGAGCCAGACCGACAAAGTCAATCCGTCGGGTTTACGGTGGTTTACGGTGACGGGCCGTCACCGCAACTACACCTGTCACTCTAGTTTGTCTTCAGGTTCCTGCTTTACGAATATGGGAGATTTGACGTTGTCAAAATCGATACTAGTTCCATTATAGAATTTGGTCTCATCGAACCCAGTACCAAACTCCGCTATCCGTTTCCCGTTCTTAAAGACATAGATGTCAACGCCGAGGCCTTGCCCCGTGCTCAGTGAAACATAATAGCTAAACGGCCCGCGTTTGAACCAAACAATGTCTGCGCCGTCGTGCGGACCATAACTATCGTCAGCAAGACGAAACTTATCAGTTGGCGTCGCCATTATAGTAACATCGGGCGCGCCAGCATCTCCAAACCGATATGCCAAAGTTGAGAAAGGTTCTGTTGGTCGATCCGCGCATAACGATACAAGCCTATGATGGCCGAAAGCGGTGTGATCGGCGCTGATTGCCTGCACGTCGGCGCTAAGAACCACATATTCCTCTGTCTTGCAAAGGGATACGTGGCCATCCGCCTTCGGTGTATCAGTGTCATCGGCGTAAGACGCGTTCATCGCAACGCCAAAAGAGAAAAGCCCAACTATGGAAAAATTGATCACAGCTTTCCACATAGTCCCCTCACGGTATGTTTGATATGGATTACGATGGGTTTACGTTGGCACGCACTCATTTCCCTTTTTACAACGTCCGGTATACTCAACCCCTCGACAGTCCGGCGCCCGGTCGCCGGCGAAGTCCCCGCCGCGCGACGAGGCGGCGGAAAATCGTCACGCAAGCCGTTGAAAGCAAACAAACGCGCCCGCGAAAACGTCGCCGGCTTCGGTTGGTTCGCTCGGCGCGCGCGACCGGCCTCTGCCCGCTTCAGTAAAACCCCACCGGAAAATACTTCAGATAAATCTCGGCGTAGACGCCGCGCGCCGCGAGGCGCGCCAGCGCCCAATCCATCGCGCGGCGCAGATCGGCGTCCTCCTTGCGCACCGCGATGCCGACCCCTTCGCCGAAGAAGCGGCTCTCCGTGTAGGGCCCGCCCTTGAAGACGCAGCAGTCGCCCGACAATTCGCCGGCGAGCCAGACCGACAAAGTCAATCCGTCGGCGAACGCGGCGTCGATCGCCCCCGCCTTCAGCGCGTCGTGCAACGCGCCGAAATTCGGATAGGCCTTGGCGATCGCGCCGGGGAAAAACGTCGCGAGATAGGATTGATGCGCCGAGCCGGCGATGACGCCGACCTTCTTGCCCATCAGCGTCGTCGGCGTCGTATCGACGAGGGTCGAGTCCTTGCGCGTCGCGAAGCGCGCCGGCGTCTGATAATAGGGCTGCGTGAAGTCGATCCGCGCGCGCGCGGCCGCGTTGGCGGAAATCGAGGCGATCACCGCGTCGCCCTTGCCCGTTTCCAGCGAGTCGATCAAGGTGTCCCAACGGCGCGCCTGGATCGTGCAGCCGATGTGCAGCTCCTCGCAGATCGCGCGCGCGATTTCGACGTTGAAGCCCGAAAGCGAGCCGTCGGCGAGCGCGAAGTCGAGCGGCGGATAGTCGTCGTCGGTGAGGAAGCGGATCGCGCGCAGGCCGGAAAGATCCGGCCGCTCCAGGTGCAGGCCGGGGTCCCAGAAGCTCGGCGCGGGGCCGCGCTCGGCCGCGGTCGTGGCGCCGGCCGCGACAGCAAAGACCAACGTGACAAAAGCATAGGAAAGCGCGCGCAGACCCGACATGACATTCAGTCTCAATCGCTTTAAGTCTTCAGCGTCCGAATTGTCGGCGGCGAATTCGGCTTTGTTGAACGAGGACGCGGAACCCCGCCGCGTTCACGCGGCCGCTGGCGTTTCAGTGAGTTTCGTAGCGTGGTCGACTCGTTCAAGCAAGCGGTCGCGGCCAGCGACGCTCCCGAACGATCCTCGGACGGACAATTTCCGTCTCGAGAGCGGCGCGAACGCGCGCGCAGCGTCGGCGAACGCGGCGCCGAGATTGCGCCGGAGATCGCCTTCCTCGTGAGCCAAGGCGTCGGGCCGGGCGTGCTGCTGCAGGCGATGCGAATCGCCGAGCGCTGCGGGGTCGGCGCCGACGCGGCGTTGCTCGGCGAGGGCCTCGTCACCGACGAAGTCTATTATCGCGCGCTCGCTCGCCATCTGCGCGTTCCCTATTTCGGCGGCAAACTCGCGATCGCCGCCGGCGTCGATCCCGCGCCGGCGATGGCGAGCGGGATCGCGACGCTCGCGCCCAACGGCCTCGGCCTTCGCGCCGTCGTCGCGCCGCGCGGCGCCTCGGTCCGCTTTCTCGTCGCCGCCGCGGCGGCGGGGCGTCTGCATGGCGGCTTCGCCATCAGCTCGCCGCAGCGTTTCAACGCTTCCGTGCGAGCGAGGGCGGGCTCGCGGGTGGCGGAAACGGCGGCGTGCGGGCTCGAGCGACGCGATTGGGCGCTGTCGGCGCACGCCGGGCCGAGTTGGGGCCAAATCGCCTGCGTCGCGGCGTTGGCGCTCGTCGGGACGACGCTGTGGCCGGCCGCTCCCGGCGTCCCGCGCGCGGCGGCCTCGATCGTGCTTTGGCTGATCTTCGCCGTCTGGATCGTCGTGAGGAATCTCGCCGTCGCCGCTGCGGGCCCGACGCGCGTCTTCGCGCCGCTCGGCGACGGGGATCTCCCGGTCTATTCGATCGTCGCGCCGCTCCATCGAGAAGCGGGGATGGTCCGCAAGCTCGTCAGGGCGCTCGACGCGATCGATTACCCCAGAGCGAAACTCGACATCAAACTGGTGGTCGAGCGGGGCGACAGGGAGACCTTGGCGGCGATCGCGGCGCTGCGTCTGCCGGCGCGTTACGAAGTCGTCGTCGCGCCTCCCGGCAAGCCGTCGACCAAGCCGCGCGCGTTGAACGTCGCGCTCCCGGCCGTTCGCGGCGATTTGGTCGTCGTCTACGACGCCGAGGACCAGCCCGATCGGGATCAACTGCGCCTTGCGGCGGCGCATTTTGCCGGCGATCCCGGCCTCGATTGCCTGCAAGCGCGCCTGACGATCGACAACGTCGAAGACTCCTGGATCAGCGAGATGTTCGCGATCGAATACGCGACGCTGTTCGATCTGATCAATCCCGGGCTCGCGGCGCTCGGCCTGCCGATCGCCCTGGGCGGCACGTCCAATCATTTCCGCGGTATTAGGTAGTAACCACACCTAAGGCGATCTAGCGGAAATAATTGGGATTTGTCATGATTCCAAGATGCGAGATGAATCGACGATCAACGGCCTTCTCCAAAAGCGCGAAGAGCTTCAACGCGAGAGCGCTGGCCTTCGTGAGCAGATGGCTATCGTCTCAAACAGCATCGAAGCGATTGACCGCGTGCTTGAGGCGTTCGGCTTCGAAGGCGAGTTGGAAGGCAAGACGCCTCGCGCCGCTCGCGTCATCCTGTTCTATCGGAACGAGCTTCGCGAATATCTCTTGGGCGAGCTTAGGAAGGCTGAGAGGCCGCTTTCAAGCCGCGAACTGGCCTCTATGGTCTGCCAATGCGAAGGCAAGGACGCACGCGATCGCAGGCTTGTGGCGGATGTTACGCGGCGGGTCGGATGCGCGCTCCGGAAGATGCGAGCGGCCAAGATCGTGCGAGGGGAACGGGACAAGAGTGGGGCGGCGGTTTGGGAAAGCCTGCCCGGCAGAGATTTTTCTAGGAAAACGATTTGACAACCACTATGTGAGATTGACAGAGCTGCAGACGCGTGAATCTATCGCGGATGTGGCGCTTTTTGGTGCCGATTCTAACGGTGTCCCTCCTCCTAGGTGGTCATGGGCCGTACACGCTTGCCGCGCTATCGAAAGCCTCCCGTGGTAGAGGCTTACTGCGGTATTTACTTCCGCGACCTGAATAATCTGACTGCTCCTCACATTGGCGCGTTCTGGGCACCAATACGGAAGAGTTTTCCGTTGACACAAGCTCAACCGCCTCTCCCGCCTCTGTTCATGCTGGAAAACCCGGGCGGACTCTTTCTGCAACAGGCCGTCAATGAAATTCCGCGTACTTGGTTTATTAGTAAAGACCAGTCACTACTAATTCAACTTCAAAAAGATCGCCTGTTTTTCAATTGGAGAAAAGGCGATATGGCTGTGGCATATCCACATTACGCAGATCGAAGAAGAAGATTTAAATCTATACTTACAACGTTTATGTCGTTTCTTGCCAGTGATGAAATAGGCACGCTTGACATTGTGGGCGTGGAGACTGGCTATGTTAATATATTTACGTTAGGTAACGAGATAGATGATATCTCTCAAATAGGAACGTTATTCCCAGGTATTAATTTTGCACCAAACGATCAGTATATTTCCGACATGTCTGCGATAAATGCGAATTTCTCATTTAAATTGAGTAATGACAACGGGAAAATGCACATAAGCTTGCAAAACGCGATAGCGCCTCTTGACGGGACATCTGTGCTAAAACTTGACATCTATGGACGATGGTTGAGTCCACAAATTAGTATAGATGAAGCGTTTGCCTGGCTTGATACAGCTCATGACGCGACTGTGCGAACGTTTAGCGCAATTACAAGCGAAGAAATTCAAAATAAAATTTGGGAGAAATTCAGATGACAGCAACAGCATTCCTGCCACCAGACAGACCGGTAGGCGGTCTGTATAGCAATTCGTCCGTATTTATGCCGAGTATAAGCTCGGAAAAAAGAGATCTGTCTGAAGCGATCAAGTCGGTGCCGAGAATAGCCGAAGAATACGATTATGCGGCAATAGATACGAAGACGGTGAACGTCGCTTTGTCATTCATCGCGCGACTGCCAGAAAACCGGGTGCTCCCAAAGGTAGCGCCCGATGCGGACGGATCGGTCCTTTTAATGTGGGAGGGGCCAAACCGGGGGATTCGTTTGGGCGTCACGATAAATGGGGAGGTCCTAAGGTCGGTGGTGAACCCGGGCAGAGATTCAGATCACTTGGTCCCCATGTTGTTCATGGGGTATATTCCGCCGGCAATTCTCGCTAATGTGCCAAGACGATAAGCCAGAAATCGAAGAAATAGAGAACGCTGACGCCGTGTCCCGCCTGATCGAAAGGCCGGGTATGGTCAACGACGATGGCTGGCATTGGCATGTTATTTTCCCCTTTCCAAGCAAGGACGACCGCATAGAATCGGTAGTATGGCGAAAAAGGAAACCTTTAGAGAGCGATGTACATATGCTTGGGGTCGCTCGCCAGAACGCGAAGAGGGCTAGAGGAAAACCTTCTGATTATTTGGGATTCGTAACCGCTTTAGTCGGTCCAATTCGAGCGGCGCGCACCAAGCGGGGGTTCTCATTTTCGATTACTCATGCGCCAACTGAAGGTGATTGGCACGCGCATATACAATTGGTCGGACCACAAGGGGCCACAATCAATAGCGAAGACTTGTGGGATGCTCGTAGCGAATTACAGTGCATATTTGGCGAATTGGTTCCCGCCGCCTAATGCGATACGAGGTAGCGCTGCCAGTATCCCTTCCACTGTCGCGACACCGGATGCGCCAGCGCCGCGTTGACCGCCATCAGATATTGCTCGCCATTCGAGATGCGGCGGTTGTCCTCGCGCCAAGCCATTTCGGCGGCGTAGGCGCCGAGATACACGCCGGCAATGCGATGATGAACACCGATCTCAGCGCGGCGGATGCGCGAGAAGAACGACTCGGCTTGGTTTGTGCAGGCCTCGCCGTCCGAATACACCCATTCATGATTGATGCGCTTGGTCAGGAAGCGGGCATGCAGCGCATCCCAATGCGTCGCTTCGTCGGCGTGAACCGTTGAGCCGGGAAGGATGATTTCGGAGAGCTTCGCGACCGAAGCGGCCTCGCTCTTGAAGACGAAGGGAAGCGTCTTGCCGCCGTGCTCGCGGGCGATGACGACAACGCGGCGCTTGCCGTTTTGATTGACCGCAAGGCGACGATCGCGGCGGTTCTCTTTGTAATTCGAGGGCTTCACGTAACCGCCGAAATAGGCACCGTCGATCGCGACCGTCCCCGAGACGGTTTCGCCGGCCTTCTCAGCAGCTAGCGCTTCGCGGATTTTGTGGGCCATGACGAATGCCGTCTTGTACTGGCAATCGAGGTCGCGGCTCAATTGCAGGGCACTATGGCCTTTCGCGCTGTTGACGAAGATCGCAATCGCCAAGAGGTAGTCGCGGACGGGGAGTTTACGGCTGGCGAAGATCGTCCCGGACGTGACGCTGAATTGATGCTCACAAGCCTTGCACTTGAAGATCGGGCGAGCCTTGTAGCTGTAGATCGCGAGGCAACCACAGGACGGGCAAACCGGCGCGCCGTCCGTCGACGCCCAGCGGACTATGCGGAAGGCGTCGCGGGCTTCGTCGTCGCTCATGCGCGCGACCTTCGCCAGAGAGAGCGAGCGGGCCGCGGAAGAGAGAAGGAAGTGTTGCGCCATAACCGTAAGTCCAACGTTTTCCGTTGGCCTTAGTGATAAGCGTTGATAACGTTGGCGTCAACGAAAATCGTTGGCGTTGACGATTATTTTCGCCGATGTTATCGTTTTCCAATGACGATGACACCAGAGCAATGTCGATCGGCGCGGGCATGGTTGGACTTGTCGCAAGACGAGCTAGCCGCCGCCGCGCACGTATCCCAATCCACCGTTCGGGATTTCGAGAAGGGACGGCGCGTTCCGATTGCGAATAATCTAGAGGCAATGAAAGCTGTTCTGGAGGCGAAAGGGATCGCGTTCGTTTCCGGCGATAACGCATTGGGGATAACTTTCCGCAAGCCGATCGAAACAGGGCGTTGAAATCTGACGACGATTTTTTCGTGCGCATTTTTTCGTGCTTCTTTTATTCGACGAATTGCCTTGACACCGCTATCCACAGGGATTCAAAAAAGGTGGCCGCGCCGAGGGTCGAACTCGGAACCGTTTCCGTAGCAGGGAATTGCTCTATCCGTTGAGCTACGCGGCCAGGTGGAGGTAGCGGGACTTGCACCCGCTGGGCGATGGATGGAAAGCCCCGCCCTGCACTGTGCACCCCCAAGCCAAAGCAAGCAGGTCCAGACGCGGCAAACGTCTGGGCCTGCTCTGCATTTGAGATCCAGCGAATCACTTGCACTGCGGATTCGTGGCGCAGATTCAACGTTCGAGTCGAGTCGAATTTGTCGGGTTATTCACCCGTTCCACAGATCTTGCGCACACTCCAGTTGGGAGTGACCAAATACGGACAACAATTTAGTAGGTTAGACAAATAAGCATATCTTTATATGTGCCGCAAAAATCTAGGTGCGTTTGCTACCTAATACCGCATTTCCGCGCACGCACGCTGCGACGCGTCGGCGGATGGGACGCCTGGAACGTCACCGAGGACGCCGATCTCGGCATCCGACTCGCGCGCGAAGGCGCGCGCGTCGGCGCGCTCGCTTCGGATACGTGGGAAGAAGCGCCGAACGATCTGCGCGGTTGGTTCCGCCAGCGCGTGCGCTGGCAGAAGGGCTGGATGCAGACTTTGATCGTGCACTCGCGCCATCCCGTCAAATTCGTCCGCGCGCTCGGGCCGGCGCGCGCCCTCGCCGCGGCGGCGCTGATCGCCGGCTCGGTTTTCGGCGGCCTGTTTGGGCCGGCGCTGTTTCTCGAGACGCTGTGGCGCGCTTTTCGCGGCGATCTGGCGGGCGCCAGCCTGGGACGCGTTCTCGGCGACGTCGCGATTTACACGTTGATGGCGTCGGGGCTGATGACGGTCCTCGTTCCCGCTCTGGTGGCGATGCGTCGACGCGGCATGGCGGGGCTCGACGGCGCCTTGGCGGCGCTGCCCCTCTATTACGCGCTGATCTCAGCAGCCAGTTGGGCCGCGCTGCTCGATCTGGCGATCCGGCCGTTCCATTGGGCCAAGACGGAGCACGGGCGAGCCCGCGCCGCGACCCGCGGACGCGCGCCCGCGCCCACCCGCGCCCAAACGGTTCCCGGCGAATAAGAAGGGGCGCGCCGTCCCGTCTTGATCGCTCGTCCGTCCCCGCAATTCGATCGCGCCGGCGCCCGACGCTCCTCTTTGTCGGCGTCGGCTATTCCGATCGTGACGACTGCGAACCGGCAGACGCTCCCCCATTTCGAAAGACCGGGGTCGTTGCGTGTCAGGGCTGGAGGGTGTCGCGGCCCATCTGGACATACACCCGCCCCGGGCCGATCGGCGTATCGAAGTGGGCGTCGGCGCTGACCCCGGCTTGCGTCCCGAGCGCCGAGGCCGGCGCGGCGTCGAACGGGCCGGAATTGTGCGAAGCCGTGCGCAAGACGCCGCCGAAATCGCCGCCTGCGGCGACGTAGCCGCTGATCTTGACGCAGGCGTTCGAGCCGGCGACGGCGATGAATCCTTCGCCCATCGCGTTGCAGCGCGCGTCGTTCGGGTCCGCCACGGATTGTTGCGACGTCAGGGGATCGCCGGCGACGGCGCTCCCCGCGACGACACACGCCACCGTCGCGCACAAAGACAAACCCGCCGTCCGGCACGCAAGGGAAGTCATTCGATTCACTCGAACTCATAGCCGCGAAACTATTGCCACAACGTGGCGGCATGAAGGCGGCGTCCGCGCCCGCCGAATCTATGGCGCCGGCGTGGCCGTGAGGCAACACCCTCTCGCGCTCATCGCCAGTCGCCATATTGGCTTTGAATGAGCGCCAGCGCCGCGACCGCGGCGGTGTCGGCGCGAAGAATCCGCGGGCCCAAGCTGAGACGCAGCACCCGCGGCAAGCGTCCGATCGCCTGACGCTCGCTATCGTCGAATCCTCCCTCGGGACCGATCAACAGCGTGATGCCCGCGCTCGGCGCGACGCTGGCGAGCGCGGCGATCGGATTGGCCTGCGGCGCATCCTCGTCGCAGAAGACCAGCAGCCGCTCGGCGGGCCAGTTGGCGAGAACCTTTTCGAGCCGTTCCGGCGGCTCGATTTCCGGCAGCCAGATCACCCCGCATTGCTCGGCCGCCTCGCGAGCGTTGGCGCGCAGGCGCTCGATATTCACGCGCGCGGCTTGCGTGCGTCGCGTGATCACCGGCGACAGCCGGCGCGCGCCCATTTCCACGGCTTTCTGGGCGACATAGTCGAGTCGGGCGTGCTTGAGCGGCGCGAAGAGATAGTCGACGTCGGGCGGGTATTCCTGCGGGCGCGTACGCTCGCCGATCGCCAAAGTCGCAGCTTTGCGGGCGACCGCGCCGATCGAAGCGGCATATTCGCCGTCGCGGCCGTTGAATGTCAGCACGCGCGCGCCCGGGCCGAGCCGCAGCACGTTGACAAGATAATTGGCCTGCTCGGGCGAGAGCGCCGCGGTCGCGCCCTCGCTGAGATCGCAGGCGAGATAAAGGCGCGGAGTGGTGAAATCAGTGCGGGCCATCGCGAAAATTCATCGGTAAGCGGCGGGTCGACGTCCCCATAGCATGGCTGCGGGCTCGGCGGCGCGCGTGTAACAAACGCCGGCGCGAATGCGAAATGGCGGAAAGGCTCCCGCCGCTGTGCGGCGATTGGCCGCATGAGGAGAATCGCATGCGCTCGCTCCCGCCCTCGCTCGCGTTGGCGATCGGCCTGGCCGCCGCGCCAGCCGCCGCCGCCGACGCCCAACACCCGACCGTGATCGAGCTCTTCCAGAGCCAGGGATGCTCGTCCTGTCCGCCCGCCAACGCCGCCCTGATCCAATTGGCGGCGCGCGAAGACGTGCTCGCCCTGAATTTCGCCGTCGATTATTGGGATCGCCTGGGCTGGAAGGACACCTTCGCCAAGCCGGAGTTCACCCAGAGGCAATGGGCCTACGCCCACGCCATGGGGCAGCCGGACGTCTATACGCCGCAGATCGTCGTCAATGGGCGCGTCGGCGGCGTCGGCGCGGACGTCAGCGAAATGCGCGAATTGGCTCAGCGCGCCGACCGCGGCGCTGCCGGACCGCTGGCGACGATCGAACCGGGCGCCGTGACGATCGGCGCGGGTTCGGCGCCGCCGCGCGGCGCCGACGTCTGGCTCGTGCGCTACGACCCTGGCGTCATCGAGGTCGCGGTGCAGCGCGGCGAAAACGCCGGCCGCACGCTGCCGCACAAGGACGTGGTGCGCGAAATGATTCTCCTCGGCCATTGGAGCGGCGAGGCCGAGCGTCTCGCGGCGCCGCCGCCGAGCCGTCGCGGCCTCGCCGAGGCGGTCTTGGTCCAGACGTCCGGCGCCGGCCCGATCCTCGCCGCGGCCAAGGGCTGACCGGAACGGTCACGCCCGCGAACAAAAATCACGCCGCGCATGCGAAACACCCTTGCCAGAGCAGCGATGTTCTGCAAATGTTCTCGCTGCAGGGACCGTGGCGAGAGGCGCCGCACGGCGTTGCTGGAGCGGGCGGGGGCACTATGGTTGCGCGCGTTTCGACAGTGGCGTTCGAAGGCGTCGACGCTCGCGCCGTCGATGTCCAGGTGCAAATCGCCAGCGGCAACGTCGCGTTCATGATCGTCGGCCTCGGCGACAAGGCGGTCGCCGAATCGCGCGAGCGGGTGCGCGCCGCGCTGATCGCCTCGGGTCTCGCGCTGCCGGCGAGGCGCATCACCGTCAATCTCGCGCCCGCCGACCTGCCCAAAGAGGGCAGTCACTACGATCTGCCGATCGCGCTCGGCGTCATGGCGGCGATCGGCGCGATTCCGGCCGACGCGTTGGACTCTTACGCCGTCATCGGCGAACTCGCGCTCGACGGGACGGTGAGCGCGGTGGCGGGCGTGCTGCCGGCGGCGATCGCCGCCAACGCGCGCGGCCTGGGGCTGATTTGTCCGGCCGCTTGCGGCCCGGAGGCGGCGTGGGCCTCCGCCGATCTCGATATTCTGGCGCCGCGGTCGCTCATCCAGCTCGCTAATCATTTCAAGGGAACGCAGGTCTTGAGCCGGCCCGCCCCCGCCATGCGCGCGGCTGGGGGGCCGCAGCCCGACCTTCGCGACATCAAGGGCCAGGAGAGCGCCAAGCGCGCGCTCGAAGTCGCGGCCGCCGGCGGGCACAATCTCCTGATGTGCGGCGCCCCCGGCGCCGGCAAATCGATGCTGGCGCAGCGCCTGCCCTCGATCCTGCCGCCGCTCAGCCCACGCGAACTCTTGGAAGTCTCGATGGTCCACTCGGTCGCGGGGGCCCTCGCCGGCGGCGCGTTGACCGACCGGCGGCCGTTCCGCGCGCCGCATCACTCGGCTTCGATGGCGGCGCTGGTCGGCGGCGGCATCCACGCCAAGCCCGGCGAGATTTCGTTAGCGCATCACGGCGTGCTGTTTCTCGACGAACTGCCGGAATTCCAGCCGCAGGCGCTCGACAGCCTGCGCCAGCCGATCGAATCGGGCGAAGTGGCGATCGCGCGCGCCAATCATCGCATCGTCTACCCCGCGCGTTTCCAACTCGTCGCGGCGATGAATCCCTGCCGATGCGGTCAGGCCAACGAGCCGGGCTACGCCTGCCATCGTGCGCCCAACGCCCGCTGCGTCGCGCAGTACCAGGGCCGGCTCTCCGGCCCGCTGCTGGATCGCTTCGATCTGACGATCGACGTGCCTTCGGTCTGCGCCGCCGATCTGCTGCGTCCCGCGCCCGCGGAAGGATCAGCCGAAGTGGCGCAGCGGGTTGTCGCGGCGCGCCAGATTCAGAGTGAGCGCTATCGTTCGCTGGGGCTCGACGCGGTCGCTTGCAATGCGGCGGCGCCGGCGAACGTGGTCGAAGCGGTCGCCGCGCCCGAGCCGGCGGCGATTTCGCTGTTGCGCGACGCCGCCGAGAGAATGCGCCTTTCCGCGCGCGGCTATCATCGCGTGCTCAAACTGGCGCGAACGCTGGCCGATCTCGATGGCGGCGGCGCGGTGCGGCGCGCCCATCTCGCGGAGGCCCTGAGCTATCGGGGCGCGCAGGAGCGCGTCGCCGCCGCGGCGTAATCGGCGCGGGCGCCCGGGTCGCTCGAATTTCGGCTGCGACGGCAAGAGTTTCTCAACTGCGTCCTGTCATCCTCGTGGCGCTGGCCCCGGCGGCCGGCGACAGGAATTCTCATGATCGATCATTTGGCCGATTTGGCGCTTTTCGACCTGCGCGTTCTGGCGATCGAGGCGGGTCCGCTCTTGGCGCTCACGCTCGCCTTGGCGGCGGGGCTGGCGCGGGTGCGCCGCCGCGCCGAGCAGCGCGTGACGCGGGCGGAGGCGGCCGCCGAAAGCCTGCGCGACGAGGTCTGGCGTCTGAAGGAGGCGGCGGCGGCGCGCGATCGCGCCGAGGCGGCGAACGAGGCCAAATCGCGGTTTCTGGCGACGATGAGCCACGAAATCCGCACCCCGCTCAGCGGCATCCTCGGCATGGCCGACCTCTTGCGCGACGCCGACCTCGATCCCGAGCACGCGAGCTACGTCGAGGCGATCCGCGGCTCCGGCGCCGCGCTCGCCAATCTCATCGACCAAATTCTCGATTTTTCCAAGATCGAAGCGGGCCGGTTCGAGTTGGTCTACGACGCGTTCGATCTGCGCAAGCTGGTGGAAAGCATCGTCGAGCTTCTGGCGCCGCAGGCGCAGGGCAAGGGTCTGGAAATCGCGGTCTCGATCGCGGCCGACGCGCCGCGCTTCGTCGTGGGCGACAGCTTGCGGCTGCGCCAGGCGTTGACCAATCTGGCGGGCAACGCAGTCAAGTTCACCCAGAGCGGCGGCGTCGGCGTCAGCTTGGAAAGGACCGCGGACGGCCGCGCGCTGTTCAAGGTCGTCGACACCGGCCCTGGCGTTCCCCTCGATCGCCGCGCTGCGATCTTCGAGGACTTCGAGCAGGGGGACGGCTCCAACGCGCGCCACTACGAGGGAACCGGTCTCGGCCTCGCCATTTCCAAGCGCATCGTCGCCTTGATGGGGGGCGAACTCGTCCTTGAAGACAATCCCGGCGGCGGCTCGATCTTTTCGTTCGCGATTCCCTTGCCGGCCCGCGACGACGCGCCGCTCGAGGCGGGGCCGGTCACGCTCACCGGCCGGCGCGCGTTGATCGTCGCCCATTCGCCGTTCGAAGCGCCGGCGATCGCGGCCCGTCTCGGCGAGGCGGGCGCCGCGGTCGCGCGCGCCGAAGGGCTCGAAGACGGACTCGCCGCGCTCGCCGCCGGCCCGAGGCCGGACCTCGTCATCATCGATTGCGCCCTCGGCGTCGAGGCGACCAATCGCTTGGCGCTCGCGGCGCGCGTCGCCGGGGCCCCCAAGAGCCTGGTGCTGTTTTCGCCGTTCGAGCGGCGCGCCTTCGGCCAGAATTCGCTGCAGGGGTTCGACGGCTGGCTGGTCAAGCCGGTGCGCGCCCGCTCGCTGTTCGATCGTCTGGCGAGCGAGTTTGCGCCCTCTGCGAGCGCGCCCGCGCCGACGCGCTCGCTCGCGCCGAACTCGCGCGATGCGGGCGCTGCTCGCCGAAGACAACGACATCAACGCCGTCGTCGCGCAAAAGGCGCTGCGGCGGCTCGGGTTCGAGGTCGTGCGCGCCCACGACGGCGAAGAGGCGACGCGCCTCGCCGGCGCCGCGACGCACGGTCAATCGCCTCGTTTCGACGTCATCCTGATGGACATCAAGATGCCGGGAATCGATGGCTACGAAGCGGCGCGCGGCATTCGCCGGCTCGAGCGCGAGACCGGCGCGCCGCGCGCGGCGCTGATCGCGTTGACCGCCAATGCGATGGCCGAGGATCGGCGCGTCAGCGCCGCCGCGGGCTTCGATGAATTTCTCACCAAGCCGGTCGATCTCGCCCGCCTCGCCGAAACAATCGAGAGCCTGCTCGCCGAGCGCGGGCCGCGCGCTTCGCCGGCGCGCGCGCGCATGTCATAAATCTGTGCGACTGGAATGTTCTGAGATCAGTTTCGCCGAAGCGAATCGGGGACATTCATGGCGCAGGGGTCGTTGGCGAGGGCGCGGGCCGGCGGGCTCGGCGGGTTGGCGCCTGCGCGTCGGCAAGTGCGCGATCTCATGGGCTTGCCCAAGACGCTCGGCGCGCTCGGCGCGCTCGACGTCCGTCTCGCGACGACCAAATACGAAATTCGCCGCGCCCAGAAGCTGCGCTATCGCGTGTTCTTCGAGCAAGGCGGCGCGAGGCCCGACCCGACGGCGCGGCTGATCCGGCGCGACGTTTGTCGGTTCGATCGCGTTTGCGATCATCTCATCGTCGTCGACAACGCCGTACTGCGCGTCGACGGCGCGCCGACGGTGGTGGGCGCGTATCGGCTGCTGCGGGGCGACGCGGCGCAGGCCAACTTCGGTTTCTACAGCGCCGGCGAATTCGACGTCGCCTCGCTGGTCGCCAGACATCCCGGCAAGCGGATGCTCGAACTCGGCCGCTCGTGCGTCGCGCCCGGCTATCGCGGCAAGCGGACGCTGGAACTGTTGTGGCGCGGCATCTGGGCCTATGCGCGCCACCACCGGATCGACGTGATGTTCGGCTGCGCGAGCTTTCCCGGCGCCGACCCGGCGGCGCACGCCGCGGCGTTGCGCTTCTTGCGCGCGGATGGCTCCGCCGATGCCCTGTGGGACGTGCGCGCGATTCCCGGCCGCGCGGTCGGGGCGCCGCCCGCGCACGACGAACCGCTCGACCCGCGCGCCGCGATCCGCGCCCTGCCGCCGCTGATCAAGGGCTATTGGCGGCTCGGCGCCAAATTCGGCGCAGAGGCCGTCGTCGACGAAAGCTTCGGCGCCACCGACGTCTTCGCGGTGATGCCGGTCGCCGAAATCGAACCGCGCTACATCAGCCATTTCGGCGGCGACGACGCCGGCGCGGCGCTCGCCGCTTAGATTCGCCCTCGCGCAAACGCGGGATTCCCAAGCCGACGAAAATGCTCTATTCAGGTCCGGCGCTTTTAGCGCCCGGCACCCGTAGCTCAGCTGGATAGAGCGCTGCCCTCCGAAGGCAGAGGCCACAGGTTCGAATCCTGTCGGGTGCGCCAATCATTTCAATCGTTTGGCTGACTTGAGAGCTTTCGCCGAATCCACCTAGCAAGCGCATAGCTAGCAGAAACGCGCCGGACTGCCGTCGACTTGGGCGGGTCTGGCGCGCTGAGTGCGCTTCTGTCGGCCCGATGGGACACGGCCTCCCCGCGAAATCTTGCGCCCCATCTCGCCCGCCGCCCCCCAGAGAGTCGCGCCAGCGAACTGGACGCGCCAGCGAACTGGATTGGAACCCACCTCGCGATTCGTTAGACTATTAGAATGTTCAACCGCAGGCCCAACCCGGTGTCTTGCCGTCTCCCGGCAGATGAGCGGGCGGCTGTTTTCGCTGCCGCCCGGTGCCGCGGAATGAGCGTCTCTGCTCTCATCAAAGAGGCGCTCCAACCGCACATAATCGAGGTGGACCGGCGGTTTACCGCGCCGCCTGATCTCGACGCTCCTCAGTTACAATCTGTGCCGATGCGGAGTGCCCCTCTGCGCCAAAGCGCAGCGGCCGCGTTCACCGGCTTTCGTGAGCAGACCAGAGGCGGCTTCACGGATCGGTTGAAATAGTCGCGCGCGTGCCTCCGTCGCAAGCTCTTGGCAATCCGCGCGCGTCCCAAGCATCCGATTGTCGAGCCTGCGGCGCAGGCGCCGGGAACGCTTCTATGATTGTTCTCGATGATCATCAGCGGCCGGCTGCAGCAGCGTGGCGGGCTCCACGCCGAGCGCCGACGCCAATCGAGCGATTGCCTTGACCGAGGGGTTGCGAGTGCCGCGCTCCAAATCGCTCAGGTAGCTCCGCTTCATGCCGACGTCGAGCGCCAGCTCTTCCTGGGATTTGCCGAGTTGCTTTCGCTCGCGGCGCACGTTCCTTCCTAGAATCCGGGCCAAGTCCATCGCCCAAATTGGCGAGGACTTTCCACGTGACGCTGCCCCCTAATCGTGTCATTTTCGGCTGCGGGCAACCAAGTGCTCAGACTCGATGGCGCATCCACACGGGCATCGGGGAGACCAGCAATGCCGAAGAAGGCCGAGATGGAGCCTTTCGTCGTCGTCTTGACGACGGCCAGTATGGCAGGCTTGCTAGCTCTCCTTTCCGGTGCTGGTATTCTGGTCTTTCAGATAATCCTCTGGCTGAAGGATGGCTATTGGACGCCTGTGTTCCTCGGAGATTTCCTTCCCAGGGGCCAGAATTGGCGCTGGAAAGGCGTTGAGGCGCTCTGGAATTTCTCCCTCGACTATGACGCGTTCTTTGTACTCGGAGAAATCGCGCTCGTAATTATTGTGTTGACTTTATGCGTCGGCCTTATCGGCAGCCATATCAATGACAAAATAAGCCGTCTCCGAATCGAACCCATCACGAAGTCTTCTCCTGGACACGCCCCCGTTGAATTCTGCGCCCGAGCCGGTCAATGATTTCCCCCGCATCCGCGTCCGCGGCTGGTTCGCCGGCGCGCTGCCGCGCCTCGCCCAAGCACTCTACATCACCGCGGCGCTGTGGGCGCTGTGGCTGCTGCGCCACTGATCCAAAGCCGGGCGTGCGCCGTTCAGGATCAACAGACAAGTGCCGCAGTGAGGGCCACAACACGGTGAGGCGTATTTTCGATATGACTACGAGTTGACAATTTCTGTCAAAATCCGTCTGATGTTCGTCAAATTTCGACGGATTTCTTCGAAATCTATTTAGCGAGCGAATGCCGACGCGCTCCGGGTGCCGCGTTCAGGCCCGCCACTGGTCCGATTTGATGTTTGCGGCCATTGCGGTCAGGCCGTTTTGTTATCGGCAGTCCATGCCTCCGAACGGGTTCCGTCGGCAGGTAACTCCATTGGAATAGTCGTAACCGCCTAGCGGGTTGGCGCGAGACGTGACCCCGTTCGAATAGTCATACCCACCCATGGGGTTTGGGCGCGACGTGATTCCGGGCGCAGACGAACCCCCAGCCGCGCCCAAGTCTTCTCTATAAAGACAGTTCTGGTAACCCGGGGCACCCGGGTCGCAGTAGGCAGCGGCCGGCCCTACCAGGCACAGCACTAAGAGCTGTGGCGACGACAATCCTCAGCATGGTGCTTCTCCTTGAGCCTGGTGAGAGCGATTGGGGGCAGCTCACCAGTCTAGGCGCTCCCTAGCTGCAAAATGACACGATTAGGCGACAACGTCACGTGGCAAGTCGTCACCAACCAGGCCGATGGACTTGCCCCAGAGTTTCTCGGATGGAACACGCGCCGCAAACGGTAAAGGCTGGGCAAGTCACGGGACGAGTTGGCGCTCGATTGGCGACCGCGCTCGGCGTGGAGCCGGCAATGCTCCTGCTACCACCCGCCGACGATCATCCTAAACCGGCGCCATAGCTCTGTGGAGCGAGCAGAGGCGACGAGCCAAAACACCAACACAACCCTTTATTTTCTGAGCGTTGCGCGGATTTTAGAGGCGCAACATCGCGCCTAATGTTGCACCTCAAGAATGCTCGGAGTCCCTGCTTTTTCTGGCGATGTGTTGGCGTGTTGGCTCACGGCGGCAAATATCGAGAGAACGCGTCCTCGAAAGCGGATCGAAGATAACCTCGCGCCGTTTCCTCTCCGATCCGGATCGTGCCGGGCGTGATCCCGTAAGGCTTCAGAAGACGTGCGATGCCGGCGGGCGAAATTGGTCTTCCTCGATCGAATGTCGGCCACGGGCGATCGAGCATCGTGGACAAGGCGGTCGTCACCCCCTCGCTTTTGAGACGATCGAC
>CAVXCA010000093.1:0-12052 GCA_963759955.1 uncultured Alphaproteobacteria bacterium | reverse complement strand
GCGTTGCTGCATTTTCCGGCCGCGAGCGCGGGGCTGGCGACAGCGACGGCGAGGGCGGTGAGCGCGAACAAGGATTTCATGTCGAATCTCCATGATGGATTGCGAGCGCGGCGGCTTTCCGCGACGAATCGCCGTCGGCCGCCGAGGCCTTCCCGTTTCGCCGGGCAAGGGGGCCGAAGTGCGGCCCCAGGATTACTGATCGGAAAGGTCGACGACGCGGCGCGCCCCGCTCACCCCTCGGGCGGCGCTCGCTTCTCGAGTTCGGCGATGAATTCGCGCGTCTCGCGCGCCGGAATGCCTGCGGCTTCGCGCGCGTCGGCGATCATCTTCAGGTTGTTGGCGGTGGTCTCCGCCTTCCACGGCTCGTCGAGCGCCGCGAGCGCGTCGGCGAGCGCGTTTCCCGCGGCGTCCCAGTCGCTTCCGATCACCGCGAGTTCGAGCAGCGTCGCATGGTCCCAATAATCCGGCTTGGCGCCGAGCCGCCGGCGCACGGCGTAGAGCACGACGCCAGCCATTTCCTTGGCTAATGGTTCCTTGGGATCGGCGATCGTCATCAGCGTCACCGCATTGATCCCGGGATAGGCGTCGCGCCAGTCGGCTTCGAAGCCCGCGCGATAGGCGGCAATCGCCTTCTTCAAGTGGCCGCGCGCGGCGAACGCGTCGCCCGCCTCGAGCGCCTTCGCCCAGCGATCCTTGTGGATGCGCCCGAGCAGCGCGTTGGTTTCGCTCGAAGGTCCGCGCTGGTCGATCAAGGCGTTCAGCATCGCCTCCGCTTCGCGGTCGCGGCCGACGCGATTGAGAGCGAGCGCCCATTGCTCGCGCACGAGCTGGGTGCGCTGCAACGCCATGTCGAGCTTCGGGCAGAGATCGACGATCCGATCCCACGCCGAGACCGCGCGATAGGAGAGCAGAAGATCGACCGCGACGCCCGCTTGCACCGTGCCCATGTCGCCCAAGCTGTCGCGCAACTGGTCGAGCCCGGCCTGACCGCCCTCGCGCGCCTTGGCCAGCTGCGCTTTCAATTCCTCCTCGATCGCGATCTTGGTGCGAAAGACGTCGGTCTTCAGCCGGTCGATCGGCGCCGCCTGATAGCCTTCGAGCAGCTGAAACAGAGGCGAATCCATCGCGCGATGCTGGCGCGCTTCGACGAGGCGCTGCGTCAGCGCCGTCTTCGCGGAAGCGGGATCGGCCGGCGCGCCGTCTTCGTTGAGCGCGTAGGGCAGCGCCCGCAACGGACCGACGTCGAAGGGCAGGGGGCAGCCCTGCGCGAGCGTCAGCACCGTCGTCTCCGGTCGCGCCGCGTGGCGGATGCCGAGCTCGTAGTAGACGTTGGCGTTGAGCAGCGTGAGGTCGGCGATCGCGTATTCGCTGAGCAGAATGCGCTCGTACATCAGCTTGTGGATGAACCCGGCGCCTTGCTCCTCGTCGGCGCGGATGCCGTCGAGCCCGGCCGCTTCGACCGCCGGCGCGATCACCTCGGCGTAGATGCGGTCGAAATCGACCATCCGCCCCGAAGCGTCCGGTTTGCGGCCGAACGGCATGATGACGAAACAGACAGCGCGATGATCCACGACCCGCCTCCCGCCCTCGATGCGCGGCGCGCGATCCTAGCGTCCTCGCGGCGCGGAGTCTCGCGAAGCGTCGCCGCGGCCGCGTTTGCCAAGCGGTCGGCGCCTTGCTAGCGATGCGCGGCCAGCCCGACAGGTTTCCCTTTGCCCTACGCCATTCTCGCCTTCCTTTCGCTGCTGTGGGGCTCGTCGTTCCTGCTGATCAAGATCGCGTCCAGGACGTTCGATCCGGCCTCCATCGCGTTCGGCCGCGCCGCCATCGCCGCTGCGGCGCTCGTCGTTGCGGCGCTGGCGATGCGTCTGTCTTGGCCGCGCGAGCCGCGGCTGTGGGGCCGGATGGCGGCGATGTCGCTTGCCGGCCAGGTGGCGCCGTTCCTGCTGCTCGGCGCCGCCGCGCATCTGACCACCAGCGCCGACATGGCGCTGATGATGGGCGGCGTGCCGATCTTCACCTTCGTCATCGCGCGGCTGTTCGCGACGGGCGAGGTGTGGAACGGGCGCGCCGCGGTCGGCCTCGCGCTCGGCCTCGTCGGCGTCGTCGTCTCGCTCGGCGCGCCGCTCGGCGCGGCGGCCCCTGCGGCGGGCGAACCGGGGCTCGGGCGCGCCCTGGCGCTGCTCGCGGCGCTGGGCTACGCCGCGGGGGCGTTGATGTCGCGCGCCGTCTCGCGCGAAATCGGGCCGTCGATGGCGGTGACCGGCTCGATGCTGCTTTCGGCCGGAACGCTGTTCGGCCTCGGGTTGGCCCTGCGAGGCTCGCCTTTGCCGGCCGCGCTCGCAGCGACGCCGCTCGCACCGCTCGCCGCGCTATTGGCGCTCGGCGTCTTCAACACCGCGCTCGCCTATTTCGTCTATTTCCGCCTGATCGCGAGCGCCGGCGCGACTTTCGCCGCGCTCAACAACTACATCGTGCCGTTGTTCGGCCTTATCGCGGGCGCGCTCGCGCTCGGCGAGCCGGTCGGCCCGTCGTCATGGCTCGGCCTCGCCTGCGTGCTCGGCGGCGTCGTGCTCACCGGAACGGCGGCGAACGCCTCGCGCGTCATCGCCGAGCGCTGACGCCGCCTCGTTCCCTCACGCCGCCTCGAACAATCCGGCCGCGCCCATGCCGCCGCCGACGCACATCGTGACGACGACGTACTTGACGCCGCGCCGCTTGCCTTCGATCAGCGCGTGGCCGACGAGGCGCGAGCCGCTCATGCCGTAGGGATGGCCGACGGCGATCGCGCCGCCGTCGACATTGAGCTTTTCGTCGTCGATGCCGAGCCGGTCGCGGCAGTAGATCACCTGCACCGCGAAGGCCTCGTTGAGCTCCCAAAGGCCGATGTCGTCGATCTTCAGGCCATGGGCGCTGAGCAGCTTGGGCACGGCGAACACCGGGCCGATCCCCATTTCGTCGGGGTCGCAGCCCGCGACCGCGACGCCGCGATAAATTCCGAGCGGCGCGAGGTCGCGCTTGCGCGCCTCTTTGGCCTCCATCAGCACGCAGGCGCTGGCGCCGTCGGACAATTGCGAAGCGTTGCCGGCGGTGATGAACGATCCCGACGCCTTCAAATGCCGCCCGCCGGCGAACACCGGCTTCAGCGCCGCGAGCCCGGCGAGCGTGGTGTCGGCGCGATTGCCTTCGTCATGCGTGAGCGTGACCGGCCTTTCGTGCGTTGCGCCGCTCGCCTTGTCGACGACCTTCATCACCGAGGGCAGGGGAACGATTTCGGCGTCGAAGCGCCCCTCCGCCTGGGCGCGGGCCGTGCGCTGCTGCGATTGCAGCGCGTATTCGTCCTGACGCTCGCGCGAAATCTTGTAGCGTTCGGCGACGACCTCGGCGGTCTCCAGCATCGTCATGTAAACGGCGTCGCGATGATGGAGCAGCCAGGGATCGTGCGCGCGGTGGTGATTTATCTTGTCGTTCTGCACCAGCGAGATCGATTCAAGGCCGCCGCCGACCACGATCTGCATGCCGTCGACGAGGATCTGCTTGGCCGCGATGGCGATCGCCATCATGCCCGAGGCGCATTGCCGGTCGACGGACATGCCGGCGACGCTGGTCGGCAGCCCCGCGCGCAATGCGCATTGGCGCGCGACGTTCGAGCCGGTCGCCCCCTGCTGCATCGCCGCGCCCATCACGACGTCGTCGATCTCGGCGCCGGCGACGCCGGCCCGGCCGACCGCGGCGCCGATGGCGTGGCCGCCCAGCGTCTGCGCCGGCGTGTCGTTGAAGGCGCCGCGATAGGCCTTGCCGATCGGCGTGCGCGCGGTCGAGACGATCACCGCTTCCCGCATTTTCCCGCTCCTATTTTCGAGTTGCTTCGCGCTTCGCCTTGGCGGCGGCGGCGGCGAATTTGAACGTCTGCGCGTAGGCGTTCTCCAAGGGCGCCGCGGCGCTGCGATCGGCGATCTCGGCAAAGCGCGCCGCGATGGTCTCCGGCGTGCGCTCGGCCTCGTCGAGATAGACGCCCGGCGTCTCCGCGATGTAGGTCACCGCGAACACGCCGGCGCCGGCGCCGAGAATGACGCGCGAGGGCGCCTGCTCGCCGACCAGGAACAGCAGTCCGGGCGTCACCGATTCCGGGGTCAGCAGCGCCGCCGCTTCGGGCGGCAGCAGACCGGCGGTCATCGCGGTGGCGGCGGTCGGCGCGAGCACGTTGACGCGGATGTCGGTCTTGGCGCCTTCGAGATGCAGCACGTTCATCAGCCCGATCATCGCCGCCTTCGCCGCGCCGTAGTTGGCCTGGCCGAAATTGCCGTAGATGCCGGACGCCGACGAAGTGAAGACGATGCGGCCGTAGCCGCGCTCGCGCATGCCCGCCCACACCGCCTTGGCTGAGATCGTCGAGCCCATCAGATGCACGGCGACGACGCGCTCGAAATCGGCGAGCTCCATCTTGGCGAAGCTCTTGTCCCGCAGGATGCCGGCGTTGGCGACGAGAATGTCGACGCCGCCCCAGCGCTCCGTCGCGCTTCGGACCATCGCCTCGACCTGCGCGGGGTTGCAGACGTCGGCGCCGTCCGCGAGAGCGACGCCGCCCGCGCGCTCGATCTCCGCGACGACGTCGAGCGCCGATTGCGGCGGCGCGCCGCCGGGCCCGAGATCGTTGACCACCACCTTGGCGCCGCGCGTGGCGAGCCCGAGGGCATGGCAGCGCCCGAGGCCGCCGCCGGCGCCGGTGACGATGGCGACGCGGCCGTCAAAGCGAATGTCCATCAGATCTCGATTCCCTTGCAGCCGGCGCGGCGGTTAGACGCGGCGGGGCGGCAGATCCACGGCGACTCTCGCGGCGGTCAGTCGCGGCCGAAAGGGCCATTTCAGGCGCCGGCCTCGTGGCTTTCCCTGGGAATCGTCGTCCGCTCCAAAATGCATCACCGCCGCGGCGCAGACGACGCCGCCAAAGGTGAAGGCGAAGCCGGCGCAAAGCAGCGCGAGGCCGGGAATCAGCGCGTCCGAGCGCCACAGCAGCGAGCGAATGCCGGCGAAATCCAATGCGAGAAGCAGAAAAGCGCAAAACAGCCCGATCGCCATGCCGAACGCCCAATTGACGATCATCGTGCGCACGAGGCGATCGCGCACGATCAGGCGCCGCCAGGCGGCGTTCAAACGGCTTCGCTTGCTCTGCATCGCTTCGCCTCCACGGGCCTTCCTCGCCATGCGCTCGCTCGCGCGGCGCCACTTCAATAGTAATCTATGCCGATTCACGGGCGCGTCCAGTGCGGCAAGTTGCATCACCCTCGCGCCGGACGGGTCGCGATCCAGATCACGTGCCGCGCGCCGCCGCGCGTGCCTCTCGCGCGCGCTGCGATTTCCTCAGCCGCGAAGCCGGCGTCGCGCAGCTTTTGCGTGAAGCGCCGGTCGGGCCCCGAGGACCACACGGCGAGGACGCCGCCGGGCTTCAGCGCCGCGCGGGCGGCGGCAAGGCCGCGCGCATCGTAGAGCCGATCGTTGGCTTGGCGGGTCAGTCCGTCGGGGCCGTTGTCGACGTCGAGCAGGATCGCGTCGTATGCGGAGGACGCGGCGCGAATGATCTCGGCGACGTCGGCTAGCTCGACGCGCACGCGCGCATCTTGCAGCGACTCGGCGAAAATCTCCGCCATCGGCCCCATGGCCCAATGCGCGACCTCCGGCACGAGTTCGGCGACTTCGATGCGCGCAGAGGCGTCGAGCGCTTTGAGCGCGGCGCGCAAGGTGAAGCCCATGCCAAGCCCGCCGATCAGCACGCGCGGCCCGGCGCGGCCGGCGATCTTTGCGCAGGCAAGGGCGGCGAGCGCTTCCTCGGAGCCGCTGAGGCGGCTGTTCATCAGTTCGTTGGCGCCGAGACGGATCGAGAATTCGCCGCCGCGCCGCATCAGGCGCAATTCGCCGCCGCCGGGGATTGGCGCCGTCGCGAGCAGGACCCAGGGGATCACGGGTTGTCCTTGCGCGTGCGCAGCGCGTCGGCGAGTCGCATCGCCGCCGAGCCGGGCTTCAGCGGCTTGGGCTGGCTTTCGTGCGGCGCCCAGCCGGTGAGCCAGATGGTGTCGAAGGTCGCGCGCAGGCGCCCGTCGGAATCGGCGAAGCGCTCGGCATAGACGGCGGCCGCGCGTACGAGCACTTCGCGGCGCAGCGGCTTGCGGCTGCGCAGCGTCAAGGCGTTGGTCGCTCCGAAGGCGCGAAGGTCGCGCATCAGCGCGTAGAGATCACGATAGCGCGCGACGACGGTGTCGGAGTCGACGACCGGCAGCGCGAAACCGGCGCGTTGCATGAGGCTCCCGAGCGCGCGCACGTCGGCGAACGGGGCGACGCGCGGCGCCGCGCCGCCGAGGACTTCGCTCTCGGCGATCGTCAGGCTCTGGCGCAATTCGATCAGCGTGTCGCCGCCGGCGAGCGCCGCCAGGAACAGCCCGTCCGGCCGCAGCGCGCGGCGAATCTGGATCAGCGCGCCCGGCAGGTCGTTGACGTGATGCAGCGCCATCAGCGAGACGATCAGGTCGCAACTCTCGGCCGCCAGGGGCAGGCGCTCGACGTCGCCGACGGCGCTCATGTAGGCGCCGCGGCCGACCGCGAGCGGCGAGGGCGCGAGGCGCAGCGTCACCCCGCCGCCGTTTCGCGCCGCCAGCGCTTCGGCCGCGTGCGGCGCCGGCGCGCCGACGTCCGCCGCCACCGCGAATTCGCGGCGCACCAGGCTCAGGCGATCGACGAGCTCCTCGGCGGCTCGGCGCAGCAGAAAGTCGGCGCCAGTGTTGGCCGGGGCCGCGCGCCAGGCGCGTTCGAGCCGCGCGGATAGAAGCGCACGATCGAACAGAAGAGGGGGCTCGGGCTTCGGCACGCCGCCTTTATGCCCCGCGCGCGCCGCGTGCGCAAAGGCCGGCGCGGCGCGTCGCAACGCCGGCCAATTCCGCCCGGCGAACGCGCGCTTGGCCAAACCCGCCGAATTCGCGTAGAGTTTCGCCATGGCCGCGCCTTTCTCGACGAGCGCAGATTTCGCCCCTCCCGGCTTTCGCGAGTGGCTCGGCGGGATTTTCCGCTCTCTCGGCCGCATCGGCCTCGATACGCTCTATCCCCCGACGTGCCTATCCTGCCGCGCGGCGACGGGGGAGGCGAATGCGCTTTGTCCGGCCTGCTGGCGGGCGATGCGCTTCATCGAGCGGCCGTTCTGCGAGCGGCTCGGCACGCCTTTCGAGCAGGATCTCGGGGCGGGGCTGCTCTCGCCGCAGGCGATCGCCGATCCGCCGGTGTTCCGGCGCGCGCGCGCCGTCGCGCGCTTCGAGGACGGGCCGGCGCGCCGCCTGGTGCATCGGCTCAAGTACTCGGATCGCGGCGAACTGGCGCGCCCGCTCGGGGCCTGGATGGCCCGAGCCGGCGCCGACGTCCTCGCCGAAGCGGATGCGATCGTTCCCGTGCCGCTGCACGCGCTCAGGCTGTGGACGCGGCGCTTCAATCAGGCGGCGGCGCTGGCGCGCGCGATCGCGCTTCAGACGGGCAAGCCGTTCGAGCCGCAATGGCTCCAGCGCGTCAAGGCGACGCGCTCTCAGGTCGGCCTCAGCCGCGAGCAAAGGGCTGAGAACGTCCAGGGCGCCTTCCGCGCCGCGCCCGGCGCGCCGATCAAGGGGCGCCGGATCGTCCTCGTCGACGACGTGCTGACCTCCGGCGCCACCGCCAACGCCGCCGCGCGGGCGCTGCTGCGCGCCGGCGCGAGCGAGGTCGACCTCGTCGTGTTCGCGCGGGTTGTGACGGGCGCGTGACGTCCCATATACTGTTTAACTGGGCGCTCTAGTGGGCCCTCAAAGGAGTGAATTCGCCTTGCCGCCGATCGTCATCTACACCAAATCGACTTGCCCCTATTGCCACGCCGCCAAGGACTTGCTGCGCCGCAAGGGCGCGCCGTTCGAGGAAGTCACCGTCGACGGCGATCGCGTCGGCCAGGCCGCGATGGCGCAAAAGGCGGGCGGACGGTCGACCGTGCCGCAGATCTTCATCGGCGCCGAGCACGTCGGCGGCTGCGACGACCTCTACGATCTGGAAAGCGCGGGGCGGCTCGATGCGCTGCTCGCGGGATGACACATGATCAAATTTTCGCTCGCCTGCGATAAGGGCCATGGCTTCGAAAGCTGGTTTCCCGACGGCGCGGCTTACCAGAAGCAGGCGCGGCGCGGCCTGATCGCCTGTCCGGAGTGCGGCTCGACCCGTGTCGACAAGGCGATCATGGCGCCGGCGGTGGTGGGCGCCGGCCGACCGCAGCGCGAGACCAGCGAGGCGGCGCCGGTTCCGGTCGCGCTGATCGACGAGCGCCAACGCGCGCTGCGCGAAGCTGTGCGCGCGTTGCGGCGCGAGATCGAATCCCATACCGAAGACGTCGGCGCGAAGTTCCCGGAGGTGGCGCGCGCGATCCACAGCGGCGAGACGCCGGAGCGTGCGATCCGCGGTCAGGCGAGCCGCGCGGAGGTCGAGGCGCTGCTCGAAGACGGCGTCGGCGTGATGCCGATGCCCATCGCGCCCGACGACTTCAACTGAAAGGGCGGAAGGCCGTCTATTTCGCGGCGACGCTGAACTCGGAGGCCTCGATCACGGTCGTGCCGATCATCGTGCGCACGGAGACGCGGAACGGCATCAGCACCCGCGCGCCGTCGATCGGCGCCAGCCAGACTTCGAGATCCTTGTTGTCGGCCATGAATTTCGTCGCTGGGCGATCGCGCCGATGGCCGGCGATCGGCACGTAGCGCACGGCGCAGACCGCGACGGGGCCTCTGTAGCCCTTGGCCGAAACTTCGCGCAGCCCGACATAGCTCAGATCGACGTCGAAGCGGGTGTAGCCGTCGAAGATGGGAATCCTGCGATCGCAGGAAGCCGGTCCGACGAGCGGCCCTTTGGCCGGGGCGGGGACGACGAAGGCGCCGACGGGATCGACGATCCCGCGCTCGTCCTTGTCGGTCAAGGGAATGCGGTCGGGCTTGTCCTCGAAGGGCGGAGAAATGTCGACGCCGGTCACCGCATTGTCGGACAGCGACATGCGGATGGTGCGCGTCATCACCGCGTTCGAAGCGGTCGTGGCGAAGGAGGCGGGCACGACATGATTGTCGACGATTGCTCCCTGGCCGGTCGAGGCGCCGCGCGCTCGAGAGACCATCGTCGCCAGACCGGAAAGCTTAGCCTTGGCGTCGATCGTGTAGCTGTTCGGCGTCAGCGTCGCGCTCACGCTGGCCACGCCGATCGGCATGCCGATCAGCGACACGTTGTAGGTTGCGTGCAGCATATCGGCGCGTGCGCCGACGGTCGCGAACGACAACAAAGCCACACCAAGAGCAACGCCGCGCGACGCGCGCATCGCCGTTCGCCGCAAGGGCATCCAACCATCTCCAGACACGAAGCAAATCCCAAATAGCAAGTGTCTCGCGAAATTCCGACAGCAAAATGGCGCCGGAGGCGTTTTCGGCGCTTTGATCCGTCTACGCAAAAATGTTCCATCGCTCGCTGTCAAGGTCTTGCGGCGCGGGCGCGGGCGGACGTAACCTCTGGTTATGGTCGAGACGGTCATATCCATTCGCACCGCGCGCCTCGGCGACGAGACGGGCATCGCGAGCGTCCACGACGCGGCGTGGCGCGACGCCTATCGCGGCGTGATTCCGGGCCGCGAACTCGAGCGGATGATCGTGCGCCGCGGCCCGGTTTGGTGGCGGCGCGCCATTGCCGGCGGCACGCGGCTGATCGTGCTCGATTTCGCCGACACGGTGGCGGGCTACGCCAGTTATGGCCGCAATCGCATGCCCTCGCTGAACTACGGCGGCGAGATTTTCGAGCTCTATCTCGCGCCCGAATATCAGGGCGGCGGCCTCGGCAGACGGATGTTCGAGGCGGCGCAACGCGATCTGGCCGCACACGGCTATGCGTCGTTCGTGGTCTGGGCGCTCGCCGGCAACGAACGCGCGCTCGGCTTTTATCGCCGCCTGGGAGGGCGCGTCGTGCGGCGCGCGCCGGAGCAATTCGGGTCGGAAACGCGCGAACGCATCGCTTTCGGCTTTGATTGTCCGACCATTCGCGGCTAAGAGGGCTCGCGAGCGGATCGCGCGCCCTTTCACGAAGCGCGCCGGGGTTCGCCGCGCCGATCCCTCGATTTCGGAGCGCAGACGTGAATTTGGACGCGATCTCGATCGGCGCGAACGCGCCGCGCGAAGTGAATGTCGTGATCGAAGTGCCGATCGGCGGCGAACCGATCAAATACGAGATGGACAAGGCGAGCGGCGCGCTCAAAGTCGATCGCTTCCTCTACACGTCGATGCGCTATCCCGGCAATTACGGCTTCATCCCGCACACGCTGTCGGAAGACGGCGACCCCTGCGACGTTGTCGTCGCCAACACGCGCGCGATCATTCCCGGCGCGATCATGAGCTGCAAGATCGTCGGCGTGCTGTTCATGGAGGACGAAGCGGGCGGCGACGAGAAGCTGCTCGCGGTGCCGGCGGCCAAGCTGACCCAGCGCTATGCCGGCGTCGCCAATTTCACCGATCTGCCGGAGATCACGCTCAAGCAGATCGAGCATTTCTTCGCCCATTACAAGGATCTCGAGCCGAACAAGTGGGTCAAGATCGTCCGCTGGGGCGACGCCGAAGAAGCGCGGCGGATCGTCGTGGAGGGCGTCGAACGCGCCAGGGCGGCCAAAGCGAAGACGTAATCGGGGCGAGGCGATGAAACGTTCGTTTGTGGATTGCCGGATCGACGCCATGTTGGCGCTGTGCGAGCGTCACGGCGTGAAGTTGCCGCCGTTCGCGCTATGGAGCGGCGACGATTTTCGCGCCGACGCCGACGCCGCGCGCCGCATCGCGCAAGCGGGGCTCGGCTGGAACGTCGTCGAATTCAAGCCCGGCGGATTCTTTAGCGACGGCTTAGGCGTCTTCACCCTGCGCATGGGCGACTGGCGGCACTTGGTCAACGGGCGCGGTCGGCTCTACGCCGAAAAAGCGCTGATGGCCGAGGACGGCCAGCGCACGCCGCATCACTATCACATCGTCAAGACCGAGGACATCGTGAACCGCGGCGGCGCGCGCTTCGTCGTCGAGTTGTTCAAGGTGGACCGCGCCGGCGCGCCGCTCAAAGAGCGCTTCCGCGTGCTCAAGGACGTCAAGAAACTCGACGTCGGTCCGGGGGAGCGCATCAGCCTCGAACCGGGCGAGAGCCTCACGCTCGAGCCCTTCGTCGCGCACGCGTTCTGGGCGGAGGGCGGCGCCGTGCTGGCCGGCGAAGTCTCGCTCGTCAACGACGACGCCAGCGACAATCACTTTGTGCCCGCGCTCGCGCCCGCCGCGCCGATCGAAGAAGATCGCCCCAAGCGCTACGTGACCGTACGCGATCACGCGCGCATCGTAGGGCAGTTGGGGTGAAAGTGGCCCGCAGGGCCGGATGAGGGCTCGCGCCGCCCTCACCCCCAACCCCTCTCCCGCAAGCGGGAGAGGGGAGACTCTCACCCTCGCGCGAGCCTCTCCATCGCGTCGAGAAACGCGGCGATGAAGCGTGTCGCCTCGACGGCGATCGCCACGTGGGCGTTGGCTGGGCGCTGCCATACGCCGCGCCAGTCGGCGACGGTCATGCCGCTGGTCAAGGCGCCGGCGGTCTCCACATCGACTGCGACCCTTTGCGTCGCGACCAGCGAGGGATCGATCGCCGCGGCGATCGCGAGCGGGTCGTGCATGGTGAAGACGCGCGCGCCGTACGACTTCTCCATGAAGTCGAAATAGTAGCGCGTCGCGTCGTCGAGAAAGCGCAGCAGCGCCGGCGCGTGCGCCAGGCCGGCGCAACGCTCGCCGAGCGCGGCGAGATCGTCGGGAACGAGCAGCGTCTTGCGCGTCACGTCGAGACCGACGGCGACGAGCGGCGCCGCGCCTTCGGCGCCGAAAGCGCGAAACACCATGCGCGCCGCTTCGGGGTCGTGCCAGATGTTGAACTCCGCCGCCGGCGTCACGTTGCCCGCTTCGCGATAGGCGCCGCCCATCAGCACTAGGCGCTCGACGAGCCGGGGCAGGGCGGGCTC
>CAVXCA010000092.1:0-176333 GCA_963759955.1 uncultured Alphaproteobacteria bacterium | reverse complement strand
TTCAAGCTGACGGCTACAAAGTCCGCCAGATCAAGATCGAAAGCGGCTGTTATGAAGTCTACGCCACCGACAAGGACGGCAAGCGCGCCAACATGGCCTTCAACGCCGAGACGCTGACGAAGCTCGACAACGCCGAAGCGGGCGAGAACTGATCGCCAGTCCGAGCGATGGAGACGGAGCGATGGTCCGTGTCTGGGATTCGTTCGTACGCGTATTCCATTGGTCTCTCGCGCTGAGCTTCGCCATCGCCTGGCTCAGCGCGCAGAGCTGGGAGGCCCTGCACGACTGGGCCGGCTACGCCGCAGGCTCACTGGTGTTGGCGCGCGTCCTCTGGGGCTTTCTCGGAGCGCCCTATGCGCGCTTTGCCCAATTCGTCCGCTCGCCGCGAACCGTCGTCGCCTATCTCAAGGCGATTGCGACCGGCTCGGAGGCGCGCTTCATCGGCCATAATCCGGCCGGCGGAGCGATGATCGTCGCGCTGCTGATCGCCATGGCGGCGACCGCGACGACCGGCTGGATGCTCACCACCGACGCCTTGTGGGGCGCGACCTGGGCGCAGAGGCTGCATTCCCTCGTCGCGCACGGCCTGTTGCTGCTCGTCCTCGGACATCTCGCCGGCGTCGCGCTGGCGAGCGTGCGACATCGAGAAAACCTCGTGCGCGCGATGGTCTTCGGCGACAAGCGTGCGCCCGAACCGGGCGACGTCGCGTAGAATCCGTGGCGGGCGCGCCGTTTCCTAGTGGAAATTCCGTCCCGCCGGCAGCGCGCGCTCGAGCTCTCGGGTTTCGGCAGGCGGCCGGGCGAGGCGCGAGTCGGCGAAGAGCTGCACTTGCGCGAAGCGGTCGCCCTGGCGCTTCTGTGGCATGGCCGGCGGCGCGGGGCGCGCCTCTTCGGCGGGCGCCGAGCGATCGGCGCCGCGGCCTTCTTCCGACAATAGCCCGAGCATCGGCGTCAGATCCTCCATGCGCTCGACGATGAGGTGGATGACGCCGGCCTCGTTCTGCAACTTGCCGGTCGCGGCGACGAAGCGCGCGCCGATGACGATCGCGCGCAGGCGCTCGAACGCCTTCGGCCAGACGATGAGATTGGCGACGCCCGCCTCGTCCTCCAGCGTCATGAAGATCACGCCCTTGGCGGTGCCGGGGCGCTGGCGCACCAGCACCAGGCCGGCGACAACGACGCGCTCGCCGCTCTTGACGCCGGCGAGCGCGTCGGAGCGCTTGACGCCGCGTTGCGTCAGGCGCGCGCGCATGAACGCCACCGGATGGGCCTTCAGCGAAAGCGAAAGACGGCGGTAATCCTCGACCACATGGGCGCCGAGCGGCATCGGCGGCAACTTGGCGTCGGGCTCGCTGTCGCGCTCCGGGCGGCTCTGAGCGAACAGCGGCAGATCGTCCTGATCGCCGACGCGGTCGAGGCCGCGCACCGCCCACAGCGCCTGGCGCCGGTCGAGTCCGAGCGAGCGGAACGCGTCGGCGTCGGCGAGGCGCTCCAGCACGGCCGGGCTCAGCCCCGAGCGCAGCCAGAGATCGCGCACCGAATCGTAGCCCGCCCCGCGCGCGTCGACGAGCTGGCGCATCTCCTCTTCGCGCGCGCCGATGATCTGGCGAAACCCCAGCCGCACGGCGTGCGCGGCGCGGATATGCTCGGCCATGGAGGCGTGGCGGGAATGGAGGGGCGACTCCTTCCCCCCTTGCGGGGGAAGGTGGCGGCGCGTCAGCGCCGACGGATGAGGGGTCGCGCCGTAAGGCGCATCCAGAACCGCGCCTCGCGGCGCGGCCCCCTCATCCCAAGGCGAATGCGAAGCATTCGTCCGCGGCCGACTTCGTCGGCCCCCTTCCCCCGCAAGGGGGGAAGGGGGTTCAGCCGCCTCCAGCGCGCAATCCCAATCCGACAGATTCACATCCACCTCCCTCACCTCGACGCCGTGTTCGCGCGCGTCGCGCACGAGCTGGGAGGGCGCGTAGAAGCCGAGCGGCTGGGCGTTGAGCATCGCGGCGAGGAAGACGTCGGGGTAGCGGCATTTCATCCAGCACGAGGCGTAGACGATCAGCGCGAAGCTCGCCGCGTGGCTCTCGGGAAAGCCGTATTCGCCGAAGCCCTCGATCTGGCGGAAGCAGCGCTCGGCGAATTCGCGCTCGTAGCCCTTGGCCGCCATGCCCTCGACCATCTTGGTCTGAAACGTCGCGATCGTGCCGACGCGGCGGAAGGTCGCCATCGCGCGGCGCAATTTGTCGGCTTCGGCGGGCGAGAAGCCCGCCGCGACGATGGCGATCTTCATCGCCTGCTCCTGGAACAGCGGCACGCCGAGCGTCTTGCCGAGCACCGCCTCCAATTCCTTGGAGGGATAGACCACGTCCTCGAGGCCCTGGCGGCGGCGCAAGTAGGGATGCACCATGTCGCCCTGGATCGGGCCGGGGCGCACGATCGCCACCTCGATGACGAGATCGTAGAACTTCTCCGGCTTGAGCCGCGGCAGCATCGACATCTGCGCGCGGCTCTCGATCTGGAACACGCCGATGGTGTCGGCGCGCTGGATCATCGCGTAGACGCACGCTTCTTCGGAGGGGATCGAGGCGAGCGTCAGGCGTTTCCCGTAGTGTTTGTCGAGGAGATCGAAGCTCTTGCTCATCGCGGTGAGCATGCCGAGCGCGAGCACGTCGATCTTGAGAATCCCGAGCGCGTCGAGGTCGTCCTTGTCCCACTCGATGGTGGTGCGATCCTCCATCGCCGCGTTCATGATCGGCGCGACCTCGTCGAGCCGATCTCTGGTGATGACGAAGCCGCCGCTGTGCTGGGTCAGATGGCGGGGAAAGCCGGTCAGCTCGCCCGCCAGCTTCAGCGCTAGCCCGAGCGTCGGATCGGCGGGATCGAGACCGGCGCTCTCAGCCTGCGGCGCCTCGACCGGCTGGGAGCCATGGCCCCAGGTCGTGTTGTTGAGCGCGACGATCACGTCGTCGGAGAGGCCGAAAACCTTGGCCGTCTCGCGGATCGCCGAGCGCGTGCGATAGGTCGTCACCGCGGCCGCCAGCCCCGCGCGCTCGCGGCCGTAGCGCGCGTAGATGTATTGGATCACCTCCTCGCGCCGTTCGTGCTCGAAATCGACGTCAATGTCGGGCGGCTCGTTGCGCTCGGGCGAGACGAAGCGCTCGAACAGAAGATCGAACCTAGCGGGGTCGACCTCGGTGATTCCTAGGCAGAAGCAGACCGCCGAATTGGCCGCCGAGCCGCGCCCCTGGCAGAGGATTCCGCGCGAACGCGCGAAACGCACGATGTCGTGCACGGTGAGGAAATAGGGGGCGTAATTCAGCTTGCCGATCAGCGCCAGTTCGTGCGTCAGCGCCTCGCGGACGCTCGTCGGAACGCCTTGGGGATAGCGCGCGCGCGCGCCGGCCTCGGCGAAGGCTTCGAGCGCGGCTTGTGGGTTCGCGAAGCCCTCGCGCAATTCCTGGGGATAGTCGTGCGCGAGTTCGTCGAGACTGAAGGCGAGGCCGTCGAGGAAGCGGATCGTCTCTTCGACCGCCTGGGGCGCTTCGGCGAACAGGCGCGTCATTTCGTCAGCGGACTTGAGATGCCGCTCGGCGTTGGCTTGGGTCAGCCGCCCCGCCGCCTCCAGCGTCGTCTTCTCGCGGATGCAGGCGAGGACGTCGGCGAGCGCGCGCCGCTCGGGCGCGTGCATGAGAACGTCGTTGGTCGCGATCAGCGGCGCGCCGATCTTGCGCGCCAGCGCCGCGCGCTGCGCAAGCGCGCCGCGCATCTCCTCGCCATAGGTGAGGCTCGCGCCGATCCACAGGCGGCCGGGAAACGCTTCGCGCAATTGGGTAAGGCGAGGCCCTTCTCCCCTTCTCCCGTTTACGGGAGAAGGTGTCGCCGAAGGCGACGGATGAGGGCCCTTCGGCATCGCGACGATCTGCAGCCCCTCGCCATGCTCGAGCAGATCGTCGAACTGCAAATGGCACTCGCCCTTGGGCGCGCGCAAGTTTCCCTTGGTCAACAGGCGGCACAGCCGCCCATAGGCGGCGCGATTCCGGGGGTAAGCGAGCATGTCGGGCGCGCCGTCGACGAAGCTCAGCCGCGCGCCCGCGACGACGCGCAAGCCGCCGATCGCCGCGCGATTCTCGCGCGCGTAGACATGCGCGCGCACGACGCCGGCGAGCGTATTGCGGTCGGCGACGCCGATCCCGGAGAGGCCCAGCTCGGCCGCGCGCGCGACGAGTTCCTCGGGGTGCGAAGCGCCGCGCAGAAACGAAAAATTCGTCGCCGTCGCGAGCTCCGCGAAGCAAGGCGCGAGGCGGATCATGCGAACACTCCGTGCATGAACCATTTCGCCTGTGTCGTTTCGCGGCCCCAGAGGCCTTCGCGGTAGAGCCAGAAGCGGCGCCCGAACGTGTCCTCGGCGCGGAAATAGTCGCGCGTCGGGGCGCCCGGCCGGCGCCACCACGGCGCGGCGATGCGCTCGGGGCCTTCGATCGCCGCGACTTCGTGCAGGACGCGCCGCCAGCGGAAACGCAGCGGCGGGCCGTCGGGAACTTCGGCGAGCGCCTCGATCGGCTCGGGCCGCTCGAACAGGCGCAACGGCCGCGTCGGCGCCGCGGCCGGCGCGGCGATTTCGCTCCTCTCCCCACGCGCGCGCGCCGCCCCCAAAACCGCGGGCGCGGCGACGACGGCCTGTTCGGGAATATGGGCCTCGATGAACTCGAGGCGCGTCACGCGGCGCGCGCCTAAGCGCGCGCTCAAGCCGTCGAGGAGATTGGCGAACCGCGCCGAGCGCTCGGCCTCCTCGGCGCGCTCCCATTCGCGCTGCGCGGGCTCCAGCGGCTCGGCGAGCAGACAGGAAAGGCGCATCAGGTCGACGCCGAATCCGGCGTCGATCTCCTCCTCGGCGCCGCCGGCGAGGCGCTCGGCGAACAGGCGCGCCATCGCGCGCGCCTCGCCGAGCGGCCGGCCGGAACCCACGACGATGCGGCGCACGTCGCCGTCGACGCGAAAGAGCGTAAGCTCCAGCCGCCGCGCGCCCTTCACCCGGCGCGCGAGCAGCGCCGCGAGATCGTCGGCGAGGCGACAAAGCGTCGCCGTCACCGCCTCGTGAGCGACGATCGGGCTGGCGAAGCGCCGCTCGACGCAAAAGTCGGGCGCGGCGAAACGCGGCGAGATCGCCTCGCGCGTCGCGCCGCTCAGCGCGTCGAGCCGCACAATCGTCTCGGCCCCGAAGCGCGCGGCGATCGGCGCGCGCGGCCTCAGCGCGAGATCGCCGATGCGGCGAAGCCCCGCGCGCGCCATGTCGGCGCTCGTCTTGTCGTCGAGCCCCAGGGCGGCGACCGGCATTTCGTAATAGAGCTTGGCGAAGGCCTTGCCGGAAAGGCCGGCGGGCGCGATGCGCTGGCTGGAATAGCGCGCCAGCGCCCACGCGGCGCGCGGCGCATCGGCGAGGCCGAGCGCGATCGTGAGCCCCAAGCGGCTCAGGCGCGCCTCGACTTCCGCTGCGAGCCCGTCCTCGCCGCCGAAGAGATGCGCGACGCCGGAGACGTCGAGCATCAAGCCGTCGGCGCCGTCGAGAGCGACGAGGGGCGTGAAGCGGGCGCAGAAGTCGGCGACGCGCTCGAGGAGCTTGCCTTCCGCGATCGGATCGGCCTCGACGGCTGCGAGCGCGGGATGGCGCGCGCGCGCGTCGGCGAGCGTCAGGCCCGGCGTGAGGCCGAGCCGCGCGGCGGCCGCGTCGACGCCGACGAGGCGCTGCGCGCTCTTGATCTTGGCGACGGCGACGAGAGGCGGCAACTCACCCCGCCCCTCACCCTGCCTCTCCCCGCGAAGAGGCGGGGAGAGGGGAAGAATGGCGCCGCGCACTCCTCTCTCCGCTTGCGCCCGACAAACGCTTGCGTTTGCGGAGGAGAGGCAGGGTGAGGGGCCTGAGGGATTGGCCGCCTCACCGCGCAGTTTTCGCGCGCGGTCGGTCGCCAGGCGCGGCAGCCACAGGGAGAGAAAGCGTCGGTTCGTCAAACTTCTGGTCCTCGCTTCGCCAGGTCAGGCGGAAGATTCGCGTCGCGTCGAGGCCTTGCGGCGGCCCTTGCGCCGACGTCAGGCGCGCCTTGACGAGCCGCGCGGCGAAGGCGGGCGGCCCGGGAAGAGCGCGTCCGCCGCCCGCGGCGCTAAGGCGCGCGCTCGGCGCGGCGGCGATCTCGAAGCGCGTCTCGGCGGCGCTGGAGAGCTTTTCGGCCGCACCATAGGCGCTCGCCTGGACCAGCAGCGCCGGCACAGCCCCGGCGCGTGCGGCGAGCAGCAGGCGGCGCGAGGCGGCGAGGTCGTATGCCCCAAGATTCCACGCTTCGCCGACGACGACCGCCGGCGCGCCGCTCCTCAACGCCTCCTCCATCGCCTGGAACAAAGCCGGCGCGTCGGGCGCGCGCACGAAGACGAGCCGGCTCAGCTCCAGCCCGTGCGCGACCAGTCCCGGCCCGTAGAGCGCGCCGGTCTCGCGTAGCGCGAAATCCTCGGCCAAAACGAGCCCCGCCGCGCCGCGCTCGGCCATGAAGCGCGCGACGAGCGCGAGCGCGAAACCCATCGCCGCCGCCCCGTCGCCGGGGCTCGCCGGCGCGATCTCGTGCAGCGCGTCGCCGGCAAGCCCGCCGCCGAGCGCGCGATCGAGCGCGCGGGTCAGCGAAAGCCTTCGCGCAGCGCGCGCCTCCGCCGGCCCCGAACGAGCCTCGATCTCGGCGACGGCGCGCCGCAGACGCGCCATCCCCTCAGCCCTGTCGCTCCGCGACATCCGATCCGCACCCTCTATGTTCGCACTTTGTTCTAGTTTTGGACGCGAATGGGGCGGGAGTCAAGACCGGCGAATAGTGGGTAGTGTCTCAGTTTCCTCGCCTGCCGCAATCCGCGCGATCATGAACGCGCGGGCGCTCACGCCGGCAGTCGCAGAACCGCCCAACGACTGCCGCCCGCGCGCCGCCGCTCTACTGCGGCGTGTCGCAATTCGAATGGATGACCTTGCAGAACTGGCGGCGATTGACGCCCGCAGTCGCCTGGCAATTGGCGATCGCGCGGCTTTCGGCGGTCGCCTGATCCTCGGCGATCGCCCAGCCGGCGCCGGGCGTGCCGGCTGACGGATCGAGAGCGGTCGCGTCGCATTGTCCCTTGAACGTTGCGACGATCATGCAGGCGGCGAGCGCGCCGGCGCCGGCGCCGCCCTGTTTGCGGCATTCCGCCAAAGCTCTGTCGATCGCCTCTTGGGTGCTCGGATAATTATACCCGTCGCCCATCGCGATGCCGTCTTTGACGACGTTTCCGGTGGAGCCCACCGCAAGGGCGCCTTCGGCCGCGACCGGGTGCGGCCCCAGCAGCGCAGCCGCCGACGCCAGCGCGAATAACGCAGAGCCAAACTTCCTCATCGCACCCCCCTCCCGTGACGAGAGCGCGCCCGCCGGATCGCGTTGCGTCCGATCGCTCGGCGCGCGCCGCATTCCCCCAGAATTTTCCGCGTGGCGCCCTCCGTCCGAGCATCTTAGGAGCGCCCTGACGCCGTTGTCAAAAGGGCGAATCGGATCGGCGCCGGAGCGCCGCTTGGGAGCGCCGGCGGCGATCTGCTATGAGCCGCGCGCCGACGCCGGCGCGAACGGCTCGAGGCGAGGGAGGGAACATGTCGTCGGGACCCAGAGAGATCGTCACGCCGTTTCGACCCATTCCGCTCCACGTGCCGGAGGGCATGTCGGCCAACGAGTTCTTCAACAGCGCCGAAAATCTCTACGACCTCACGCGCAACAACGGCCTGCTGCGCAACCCCGAGGGTCTGCTGCTCTATCGCAAGGCGCTCGGCCACTCCAACGATTTCGACGCTTCGATCATCTACGACACTTCGCAGAACATCCTCGATCCGCTCGGGCGGCCCGTCCGGCGCACGCAGGTGCCCACGCCGGTCAGAAACGTCTGGAACCGCATGAACGCAATTCTCATCGCCTATATGCTGGAACTCTATCCCGAGCCCGAGCGGCATCTCGTGCTGGCGGGCGAAGCGAGCCTCGACGCGACCTGGCCGCTCGCCGCGCCGGGCGTGCCGAGCATCCGCATGCTGCACAACCATTTCATCGCATTCGACAAGGCGCGGCTCGCCGCCGCGCCGCCAGCCGATCCGAGCAATCCCAATCTCACCGACGGCGGACAGCATTCGCTGTTCCAGGCGCACATGCGCGAGGTCTACCGCGCCTTTTTCGCCGATCTCGACCTGAAGCTGCTCACGCCTTGCGAGTCGGGCGCCTGCCGCCTCGCGCTCACCGGTTATCCCCAGGGTCTGCCGAGCTGGGAGGCGCACGGCGGCGTCGAAGCGCTCAAGGATGTCCGCTTCTGGAAGGAATACGACATCCTGCTGCAGGGCTTCCTCGATTTTTACCGCACCTTCTTCGGGCAGGTCTCGACCCGCAACGCGCCGCCGCCGCGCGATCTTCACTTTCCCGCCTTGGTCGAAGCCAAGTTGCTGTTCAACAACGATTTCCTGAAGACCGCGAAAATGGTGCGCGACCGCTGCGTCAAGGACGCCAAATACGCCAACGCAATTCGCTGGCAGCCGGCGTTCAAGCAGCTCATCTATCGCAACGACGAAGGCAAGCTGATCGTCACGATCAGCCAGAACTCGATCGGCAACGCGATCACCGAATTGCTCGGCGTCGTCGTCAAGCGCGCGCCGGATGCGGACGCCTACGCGAGGGACGAGCCGGCCTTGCTGGAAAAATTGTTCGAAGCGCGCCGCCGGCTGGTCGAAGCCGACCTCGGCGAGGGCGTCGCGACGCCCTCTTGGCCCGCGCATTGACGCGCTACGCCGGCCGACGAGGCGCGATCTCGACGGCCCCTCGCGGAAAATCCCGCAGGCGGACGCCTGCGGAACGCGACGGCGAAAGCCGTCTCAGGCCGTGATTCGTTCGTCCGCCGGCGAAGGCTCGCGCAGCACGTAGCCGCGGCCCCACACCGTCTCGATATAGTTGCGACCGTTCGAAGCCATCGCCAGTTTTTTGCGCAGCTTGCAGATGAACACGTCGATGATCTTGAGTTCCGGCTCGTCCATCCCGCCATAGAGATGGTTGAGGAACATTTCCTTGGTCAGCGTCGTGCCCTTGCGCAGCGAGAGCAGCTCGAGCATCTGATATTCCTTGCCGGTCAGATGCACGCGGGCGCCGTCCACTTCGACGGTTTTCTGGTCGAGATTGACGACGAGATCGCCGGTGATGATGACCGACTGGGCGTGGCCCTTCGAGCGGCGCACGATCGCGTGGATGCGCGCGATCAGCTCGTCCTTATGGAAAGGCTTGGTCAGATAATCGTCAGCCCCGTGGCCGAGGCCCTTCACCTTGTCTTCGATGCCCGCCATCCCCGAGAGGATGAGAATCGGCGTCTTGATCTTGGTGACGCGCAGCGAACGCAGCACTTCGTAGCCCGACATGTCCGGCAAATTGAGATCGAGCAGGATGATGTCGTAATCATACAGCTTGCCGAGGTCGATCCCTTCCTCGCCGAGGTCGGTGACGTAGACGTTGAAATTTTCGGACTTGAGCATCAGTTCGATGCTTTGCGCCGTCGCGCTGTCGTCCTCGATCAATAATATCCGCATGTTAAATCCCCAGACTTGCCGCAAGGCACGCGACCGCGGTGACCCCCGCTGCATTGGCGCCGCATGACAGCCGGCGCGAGGCCGGGAAGCGGGCCCGGCCGATTCGACACGCACAGTGACCAACATTGGTTAACAAATTCTGATTCACTCGCGCAACCCCTTCCCCGGAATATTTCTGGCGTGTAGGGAACTTGTTGATTCTCTTGTCTGATTCGCTATCGTCTTTGCTGATGCGATACTTTAACGAATTCACCTAGTCGACTCTATTGACTCAATGATCCGCGCTGGGTGGCGCGGTCCGCCGAGAGGAATCGCGCCCCTCAGGCGCCCCTCCGCGGTGACCTCTTGCTAAGGATTGTTAACGACGGCGGTAAACGAACCGCTAACGCGACGAACTTTGCGTCACATTTTTGCAATTTTGTCGTACCCTCCCGCCGAATCCGGCGAAAAAAGCGCGCGCCGGCGGCAAATTCCCCGCCGCGTAACAAACGAGCAACCTTCCTGCGCGATCCTTACTGCGTCTCCTGGCGAACAAGCGTCGAGCGGCGGCTTGCGCCCGGTTATATGTGTATGGAGTGCGTAGGAATGAAATCCCGGGATACGCTCATTCGGCTGAAACGCTTCCAGGCCGAGGAGAAGCGCAGGCGCGTTCGGCAGATCGAAACGATGGTCGCCGAATTCACGCGCATGGCGGCCGATCTCGATCGCGAAATCGCCAACGAGGAAAAGCGAGCCGGGATCAGCGATCCGAATCATTTCGCTTACCCGACTTACGCGCGCGCCGCGCTCACACGCCGCGACAACCTCAAGCGATCGATCGGCGAACTGACGGCCCAGATCGAGGAAGCCAAGACGGCCCAGGAAGAGGCGCAGGCGGAATTGCTCAAATACGAATCGCTCGAAGGACGCGAAAAGGCGATGGAGCGGGCGCTCGAATCCGCCGCCAGAGCTTGAGCCGAGCGTAACGCCCCGGACCGCAGGGTTCGGCGCGCCGCCTCGCGCGGCTCGCGGCGCCCCCGCCGAACCTCCATTGCGAGGAGACGGCCGATGCAGTACACCGACGTCATTGCTTGTTGACGGGCGGGGAGCGGGCATGTCGAACCATCAGGGCGCAGCGATGGCGGACGATCCAATGGACATGGCGGAGCGCGAGTCGACGTTTGCCGCTTTTGTCGCATTGACGGAGACCGTCGTCGCGGTATTGCTGAGCGTCCTCTTGGCGCTCGTGCTGTGGGGGCTCGAAGGACACGGGTTCGTCGCGCTCGGCGGCCTGATCCTGACATTCCTGGCGGCGGCCATCGGCGCGCTGACGGGCCTGGGCTGGCGCCTCGTGGCGCCTGTCTTTTTGCTGCTTGGGCTCGCCTGCATCGTTCTTTAGTCGAAACGGTCGGGGCGCACATTAACAGTCTGGGGATGGCGTCATGCTGGTTGGGGTCGTCGCGGAAACCGCTCCGCATGAGACGCGAGTCGCGGCGAGCGCGGAAACGGTGAGAAAATTCGTCGCCCTCGGCGCCGAGGCGGCGATCGAGCGCGGCGCCGGCCTCAGCGCCGGAATTCCCGACGCGGACTATGCCTCGGCAGGCGCCAGGCTCGTTTCCGCCGCCGAGGCGCTGGCCGCCGACATCGTCCTGAAAGTGCGCCGCCCGAGCGAGGCCGAACTCGGCCAGACGAAGCGCGGCGCGCTGGTCGTCGCCACGATGGACCCCTACGGCCACCTCGACGCGATCGAAGCGATGGCCAAGGCCGGCGTCAGCGCCTTCGCGATGGAGCTGCTGCCGCGCATCACCCGCGCGCAGGTGATGGACGTCCTCTCCAGCCAGGCCAATCTCGCCGGCTATCGCGCCGTGATCGACGCGGCGGCCGAATACGGCCGCGCGCTGCCGATGATGATGACGCCGGCGGGCACCGTTCCCGCCGCCAAGGCGTTCATCATGGGCGTCGGCGTCGCGGGCCTCCAGGCGATCGCCACCGCGCGCCGCCTCGGCGCGGTCGTCACCGCCACCGACGTGCGCCCGGCGACCAAGGAACAGGTCGAGTCGCTCGGAGCGAAATTCGTCGCCGTCGAAGACGAGGAGTTCAAGCAGGCCGAGACCGCGGGCGGCTACGCCAAGGAAATGTCCGACGCCTACAAGGCCAAGCAGGCGGCGCTGATCGCCGCCCACATCGCCAAGCAGGACATCGTCATCACCACGGCGCTGATTCCCGGGCGCCCCGCCCCGCGCCTCGTGACCGCCGAAATGGTCAAGTCGATGCGCGCCGGCTCGGTCGTCGTCGATCTCGCGGTCGAGCGCGGCGGCAATTGCGAGCTCGCGCGCGCGGGCGAAGTCGTCGTCGCCGACAACGGCGTGCGCATTGTCGGCAATTCCACCGTCACGCGCCTCGCCGCTTCCGCCTCGGCGCTCTATGCGCGCAATCTCTACGCCTTCGTCGAGACGCTGATCGACAAGTCGACCAAGACGATCGCCGTCAATTGGGACGACGAACTCGTCAAGGCGACCTGCCTGACGCGCGACGGCGCGATCGTTCATCCGAATTTTCAGCCGAAGGCGGAGTGAATTGCCGCTCGGGTCGCGGGAGCAGCCCGCGCGATCTTGCCGAAGCTTTTGTGAATGAGGGGTCCCGATGGAAAATCTTGACGCCACCGTCGCCAAGCTGAAGGCGGCCGCCGACGCGGTCGACGAAGCCGCGCGCGCCGCGCAGACCTACGCCGATCAGCTCGCCGCCGCCGGCCACGCCGCCTCGGGCGGCGCGATCGATCCTTTCGTCTTTCGCCTCGCGATCTTCGCCCTCGCGGTGTTCGTCGGCTATTACGTCGTCTGGGCGGTGACGCCGGCGCTGCACACGCCGCTGATGTCGGAAACCAACGCGATCTCCTCGGTCATCGTCGTCGGCGCGCTGCTTTCCGTCGGCGTCGCGGCGGTCGACAGCGGCTCGACCTTCGCGCGCGTGGTCGGCTTCATCGCGCTGATCCTCGCTTCGGTGAACATCTTCGGCGGGTTTCTCGTCACCGAGCGCATGCTCGCCATGTACAAGAAGAAGGGCTGACCCCCGTGATAGGAGATCGTCGTGGGGGATATACAGCCCTTTCGACTTTCTTGGTGGGGGTGGTCGCCGCCTTGAAACTCTTCCTGGCGCACTCTCACGAACCTAGCTTCGGGGTGAATCAGGCCGTCTTGACCGTTGTCTCCGTGGGCGCGCTGGGCGCGACCGCTCATCGCATCGCGCGAAAGTTGAAAGGTCTTGGCTCGTGAACGCCAATCTCGCCGCCCTCCTCTATCTCGTCGCCGGCATTCTGTTCATCCTCGCGCTGCGCGGGCTGTCCTCGCCCGCCTCTTCGCGGCAGGGCAATCGCTTCGGCATGATCGGCATGGGCATCGCCGTGCTGACGACGCTCGCGCTGCGACCGCCGTCGAGCGGCGTGGCGTGGCTGCTGGTGCTCCTCGGCGTCGCCATCGGCGGCAGCATCGGCGCCTGGCGCGCGCGCACCGTGCAAATGACGGCGATGCCGCAGCTGGTGGCGATGTTCCACTCGCTGGTCGGCCTGGCCGCGGTGCTGGTGGCGGCGGGCGCGCTCTATGCGCCGCAGGCGTTCGGCATCGCCGAGGGCGAGGGCATCCACCCCGCCAGCATCATCGAAATGTCGCTCGGCCTGGCCATCGGCGCGGTGACTTTCACCGGCTCGATCATCGCCTTCCTCAAGCTCGACGGCCGCATGTCGGGCAAGCCGATCATGCTGCCGCAACGCCACGCGATCAACATCGGTCTCGGCGTCGCGCTCGTCGTCCTCATCGCACTGTTCTACGCCACGCAGGCGCCCCTGTTCTTCTGGCTCGTCGCGCTGGTCTCGCTGGCGCTCGGCGTGCTGCTGATCGTGCCGATCGGCGGCGCCGACATGCCGGTCGTCATCTCGATGCTCAACTCCTATTCGGGCTGGGCGGCGGCGGGCATCGGCTTCACGCTCGGCAATCTCGCGCTGATCATCACCGGCGCGCTGGTCGGCTCCTCGGGCGCGATCCTGTCGTACATCATGTGCAAGGGCATGAACCGCTCGTTCATCTCGGTGATCCTGGGCGGCTTCGGCGGCGAAGTCGCTGCGGCGGGCGCCACCGAGGCGCGCCCCGTCAAGCAGGGCTCGGCCGATGACGCGGCGTTCATGATGAAGAACGCCTCAAAGGTGATCATCGTGCCCGGCTACGGCATGGCGGTCGCGCAGGCGCAGCACTCCTTGCGCGAAATGGCCGACATCCTCAAGAAGGAGGGCGTCGAGGTCAAGTACGCGATTCATCCGGTCGCCGGCCGCATGCCCGGCCATATGAACGTGCTGCTCGCCGAAGCCAACGTCCCCTACGACGAAGTGTTCGAACTCGAGGACATCAACAGCGAATTCGCGCAGGCCGACGTAGCCTACGTGATCGGCGCCAACGACGTCACCAACCCGGCCGCCAAGACGGACCCGAAATCGCCGATCTACGGCATGCCGATCCTCGACGTCGAGAAGGCCAAGACGGTGCTGTTCGTCAAGCGCGGCATGGGGTCGGGCTACGCCGGCGTCGAGAACGAACTGTTCTTCCGCGACAACACGCTGATGCTGTTCGGCGACGCCAAGAAGATGACCGACGCGATCGTCAAGGCGCTCGCGCATTGAGGGGCGCGCGGCGCCGCGCGAGCTTGTGAAACCGCGCGCGGCGCGCGCCGTGCTGACTGCGATCGCGGGCGCAGCCGTCGTCTATCTTTTCTTGCTCGCGACGCTTTATCTCGCGCAACGCAAACTGCTCTATTTCCCCAACGCGGTCGAAATTCCACCCGTCTCTCTCGGACTCGACGCGCAAATCTTGCGCCTGCGTACCGAGGACGGCGAGACTCTGCTCGCGTGGTATTTTGCGCCGGCGCCGGGAAAGCCCCTGATTATCTATTTCCACGGCAATGGCGGCGGCATCGACCTGCGCGCCGATCGGTTCCGGCGAATCGCGGCCAGCGGCGACGGCGTTCTCGCGGTTGAGTATCGCGGCTACGCCGGATCGACGGGAAGCCCAAGCGAAGCCGGCCTGATCGGCGATGGCGAAGCGGCGTACCGGCAAGCCCTCGCGTTCGGGATTCCCCCCGAACGAATCGTCCTGATGGGCGAGTCCCTGGGTTCGGGGGTCGCTGTCGCGATCGCCACGCGCCGGAAGGTCGGCGCGATTGTGCTCGACTCGCCCTATTCCTCCAACGCCGACGTCGCTTCTGCGTTCTATTGGATGTTTCCCGTGCGCGCGCTGATCCGCGACGCTTTCCAGAGCGATCAGCGAATTGGGCGCGTCGTCGCCCCGGTGTTGATGGTGTGCGGAACCGAGGACAAGATCATTCCGATCCGGTTCAGCGAAAAGCTGTTCGCGCTCGCCAACGCGCCCAAGGACTTTTGGCCGGTCGAAGGCGCCGGCCATCTCGCGATGGGCGAGCGGATGCCCGAGGCGCTGGAGTGGATAGCGCGGAACTTGAGGTGAGCGCGATCCGCGCCCCCTACCCCCGCGCCGCGATCCCCGGCGCGATCGCCTCCATCGCGAACAAGAGGCGGAACAGCGCCGGGCGGACGACATAGCGTCTTCGCTTCTCGATCGCGCTGAGGATCGCCTGCGCCGCCTGATCGACGCTGAGCGGCGCAAAGCCCTTGGGCGCGTGCTCGCGGCTGCCGGGGTTGTGCTCCCAATAGGCGCTTTCTACCGTCCCGAGCACGACGAGGCTGACCAAGAGCCCGCACGGCGCGACTTCGAGCCGCAGCGCGTCGGAAAAACCTTTGAGCGCGTGGCGCGCCGCGATGTAGGCGGCCGCGTTCGGCCAGACCATGTAGGAGGCCGGCGAGGTGACGTTGACGATCTGGCCGGCGCCGCGCGCGAGCATCGCCGGCAGCAGCGCCCGCGTCACCGCGAAGGCGGCGAGATAGGGAAGCTCGGTCATCGCGCGCGCTTCGGCAGGGCTGGTCTCCAGCGTCGAAAGCCAGCGGCCGGCGCCGGCGTTGTTGACGAGGATATCGGGCGCGCCCGCCTCGTCCATCGCCCCCGCGCACGCCCGTTCGGCCTGATCGGGGTCGGCGAGATCGGCGGGAAAGATGAGCGCCTTGCCGCCCGCGGCGGCGATTTCGTCCGCCACGCGCGCGAGCTTCTCGGCCGAGCGGGCGACGAGCGCGACGCGCGCCCCGCGAGCCGCCAGAGCGTGCGCCGCCGCTTCGCCGATGCCGCTCGAGGCGCCGGTCACCAGCGCGAACTTGCCGTCGAGTCTCATTGTCCCCTCCATCCGCGGACCAACGCTGCCGTGGCGGGTCGCCCGAACGCCCGCACGAGGCGGCGCCTGAAGTTGACGCTGTCTACATCAAAATGATTACGCTGTCAACATTAGCCCGAAACACGCCGGCGCTGCACGGGGCGCGCCCCACGCTCGCTGCTTCCCGTCGCCAAGGAGCCGCGATGCCTTTCACGAGAATTGCGCGCTTGTTTCGGCTGCCCGTTTGAGCGCCGTGAGGCTGCGCCGCGCCTCGGTCCGCCGATGCCGCCGTTAGGCCAGCCTTTGCAGCCCGGCTTTGGCGATCGCGTTGTTGGGGCTCACCTGCATCGCGCGATCGTAGAATTCGATCGCCTTGGCCTTGTTGCCCAGTTTTTCATAGGCTTCGCCGAGAGCCGCCCACGCGTCGGCGTTGTTGGAATCGACGTTGAGCGCCGCGTTGAAGTCTTCGACCGCGGCGTCGTACTTGCCGGTGGCGAGCAAGCTCTGGCCGCGCGCCTGATAGGGCGCCCCGGCGAACGGATCGCGGTCGATCGCGTTGTTGAAATCGGTGATCGCCTGCTCGTGATTGCCTTGGCGTTGATAAATCAACCCGCGCGCGTGATAGGCCTGCGCGCCTTCCGGTTCGAGCCGGATCGCTGCATCGAGATCCGCCAACGCTTCAGGAAAATGGCCGTGCGCGCGCAACAGATTGCCGCGCCCGAGGTAGGCCGACGCGTCGTTGGGATTGGCGGCGATGGCGGAATCGAAATCGGCGAGCGCCGGGCCGTCCTTCTCGATCTGGCGATAGGCGAGCGCCCGATTGGTGTAGGCGGCGGCGAATTTCGGATCGATCTGAATCGCCTTGGTGAAGTCGTCGATCGCCTTCTGGTAGCTCCCGCCCTTGGCGAAGGCGATGCCGCGCGTGTTGTAGGCGATGGAATCGTTGGGATTGCGCTGAATGACATCGCTCAGCGAAGCGATATTGCCGGCGATGGCGCTCGACGATTCGGTGTCGACTTCGGCGACGCGGCTGGTCTGGGGGTTGAAAGAACCGAGAGTCTCGCTGCAAGCCCCGAGGGCCAGCGCCGCCACCGACAGCGCCACCAATCGTCCGGCTGTCGCGCGACGGGTTCGCACCGTCTTTCGCATGATCCGCCACCCTCCGCCCGCCGCCCATCGGGCGGACATCAAACCTCGTTGCTCGCCGAACGCATGCGCGAAAAAAGTGGCGAAATGTGAGCGACCGACAAGCGTCAGCCGGCGGAGCGCGGCGCGCCCGGCATCACCTTCGGCTTCATCGGCAGCAGGCCTTCGCGCTGCAGCTTCTTGCGCGCGAGCTTGCGAGCCCGGCGCACCGCTTCGGCCTTCTCGCGGGCGCGCTTTTCCGACGGCTTCTCGTAATGACCGCGAAGCTTCATTTCGCGGAAAATCCCTTCGCGCTGCATCTTCTTCTTGAGCGCCTTGAGGGCCTGATCGACATTGTTGTCGCGGACGAGAACTTGCACGGGCGATCCTGTGTTGGGAGGCGGAGCCTCGAAATAGCCGAGAAATAGCGAGAGACAATACAGGCGCGACCGCTCGATGAGCGGCGCGCCTATCTGGCGTTTTCGTTAGCAGACTCGCGTCCCTTTGTCCAGCCGATCAGCCGTGTTTTGGCGGCTCCGGCAGCACTCGGGTCACATGGCCCATCTTGCGCCCCGGGCGCATCTCCAGTTTGCCGTAGAGATGCAGGGAGAGGTCGGGCTGGGCGAGGATGTCGCGCCAATCCTCGGCCTCGTCGCCGATGAGATTGTGCATCTCGATTCGGCCGCGCCGCGTCGTCGCCCCGAGCGGCCAGCCGGCGATGGCGCGGATATGCTGCTCGAACTGCGAGGTCTGCGCCCCCTCGATCGTCCAATGGCCGGAATTGTGTACGCGTGGGGCGAGTTCGTTGACGATCAGCTCCTCGGCGCCGTCGGCCGTGCGGGCGACGAACAATTCGACGGCGAGAACCCCGACATAGTCGAGCGCCGTCAGGATGCGGCCCACGAGCGCCTTGGCCGCGTCCTCGACGCCCGGCCCGACGCGGGCAGGCGCCTGGGTGCGCGCGAGAATGTGGCGCTCGTGCTCGTTCTCGCACAAGTCGAAGGCGGCGATCGCGCCCTCCAGGCTGCGCGCGGCGACGACTGACGCTTCGCGCTCGAACACGACGTAGCCCTCGAGAATCATCGGCCCGCCGCCGAGGCTGCGATGCAGCGCCGGCGCGTTCGAGCCCTCGCGAATCAGCGCCTGGCCCTTGCCGTCATAGCCGAAGCGCCGGGTCTTCAGAATCGCGGGACGGCCAAGTTCGCCGACCGCGCGCGCCAAGGCGCCCGAATCTTCGACGCCGATGAACGGCGCGGTGGCGAGGCCGAGCTCGCGCAGGAACTTCTTTTCGACCAGTCGATCCTGGGTCAGCGCCAGCGAGCGCGCGCCGGGGCGCACCGGCCGGCGCCGGGCGAGAAACTCGACGCAGGCGATCGGCACGTTCTCGAATTCGTAGGTGATGACGTCGACCGCTTCGGCGAAGCGCGCCAAGGCCTCTTCGTCGTCGAACGCGGCGACGGTGCGCGCGCTCGCGGCGTCGTAGGCCGGCGCCTCGCTCTCGGGCGCGTAGATATGGCAGCGCAGGCCGAGCTTCAGCGCGGCCATCGCCAGCATGCGGCCGAGTTGGCCGGAGCCGAGAATGCCGATGGTGGCGCCGGGAGCGAGAATCATCCCGCTCCGTCCGCCGGCGCCTCTGGAACCGCGCTGCTGCGCGCCGCGCGCCAGGCCTCGAGCCGCTCGGCCAGAGCCGCGTCGCCGAGCGCCAGAACCGCCGCGGCGAGCAGCCCCGCGTTGACCGCGCCGGCCGCGCCGATCGCCAGCGTGCCGACGGGCACGCCCGCCGGCATCTGCACGATCGAGAGCAGGCTGTCCTGGCCGGACAGCGCCTTGGACTCGACCGGCACGCCGAACACCGGCAGCGTCGTGAACGCCGCCGTCATGCCCGGCAGATGCGCCGCCCCGCCGGCCCCGGCGATGATCACCTTGTAGCCCGCCGCCCGCGCGCCCTTGGCGAACGCGACCATCCGGTCGGGCGTGCGATGCGCGGAAACGATGCGCGCGTCGTAGCCGACGCCGAGTTCGTCGAGCGTCTCGGCGGCGCGCCGCATCGTCGCCCAGTCGGACTGGGAGCCCATGATGATCGCGACGGGCTTGGACTCGGCGGTCATGGGCGCCTGCTGAAAACGAAAAAGCTCGGGAGCATGCGCGCTGCGTTAAAGCAACGCCGCGCGGCGCGCAAGGCGGAGCGGATGTCGAGACGCGGCGATTCGTTCGGAACCGCTCGAACAGGCGTCCTCACTTGGGGCATAGATGATAAGTGCGCGCTTCCTCGGGCGTGTATTTCTCTTTGTCCGCGTATTGATTGAAAACAAACTGCCCGTTGTCGCCGACGTCGATCCTCGCGCGCCACACGTATCCATACTTTTGTGTGTTTTCGTCTTTGGTCTTGGTACGGGACACGACCTCGTATCGATTTTCGCCGATCTTGTTTATGGAAATTATATTGTCGATATAGACGTAATCGGCGAGAAACGCCTTGCCGTTCCACGCCAACGCGGCGGGACCGCCGCAATCGTCGGCGGAATCCGAGAAATAGTCGCCGATCGCGATCGGCAATCGCGACGGCGCGGCGGCATGCCCGGCCGGCGCCAGCGCGCAGCTCATCGCCGCAGCGAGCCAAAATGCCAACGCGCTTGAGTTTTGCGCAGCGATCCGCATCGGCCGCCCTTCCCCTCGTTGCGACGAAATTCATACTGAGCGCGCGAGGACGACGTTCTCGCGATATTGTCCGGCTTTGGCCTCAATCTCCATCGTTTCAGCGGGTCGCACAATCCCAGCCCCGGTCGCGTCAGCCCCGTTCCCCCCAGAAGTCGCCGACCTTCTCGTAGCGGCGCTTGACCGCCGCCCAGGCGATGCGGTGGGCCGCCTCCTCCTGGCGCGGATCGCCCGCGTGGGCGGCGAAGGCGTGGTTGAACGCCTCGCGATAGATGTCCTGCGCGTGCTCGGGCAGATGGCCGCGCACCGAGGGCGGCAGGTCGGCGTTGACGCGGTACGGCATGGCGCGGCTCCTGCGCGGCGGCGAATTCAGCCCTCTACAAAAGAGTTGGATGTCGCGTTCAACACATTGGCGTAGCTGACTTATATCACTTTCATACCGCTCAAGGCGGCACGTCGGGATGGACGATGTCGACGCAATTGCGCCGGCCCGAGGCGACGCAGTTCAGAATTTCGTTGTGGCGCTGGATCTCCTTGAACAGCCAGAAAGCGCCGAGCTCCAGCACGACGACGAAGACCAAGGCGGCGATGTTGGCGAAGTCGCGGTTCTCCTCGTGTCCGGGCTCGCCCGACTGCAGCGGCCCGCGGACCGGCTCGGCCGGCGGCTCGTTGGGTTGCGTCACGATCGTCTCCGCGCTGGCGTCGGGCGCTTTCGCATGGGCGCCAAGGTCCGCCTGTTACAATGAAGACCGGACGTGCGGCAATTGCGCGCGCGTTCATTTTGCCGCGAGGTCGCTGGCGCTATCGCCGCGCTCGCCGTCAAGTCACGGCGCTTCGCGGTCGCTGACGCGACCCTTGACCGCTGCGCGCGGCGCTGGCGTTTGGTTCGCAAGTCGTGTTGCTGAGCGAAAGCGGCCCCCAGGGGCCGCTTTTCGTTAGCAACGCGACTTGATAGCCCCTTGCCACGCCGGCCCGGCGCAGTCATCGCGCAGCGACCGAAGCGAAGCGTAGGAGCGGCGCAGCCGCTTGACGGCGACGGGGCGACGTGGCCGGTTCCGATTGAGGACCTTGAGCACCGGCACCGTGGACCGAGCTGTAGTAGATTAAGGCGCATTGTCTCAACGTCGAGCGCTCTCTGCATCGTTTTGTTTCGCTTCGCGAGCGAGCGCTTTCAGTGAGACGGCTTCTGCGAGGGTCAGTTTCGCAATCACCTGCGGTGGGTGAAAGCCGTTCCGGACTGATCGAAGTTGCTCCATCTTTATCGGATTGGCGCGGCGCACTTTCGTCAGCGCCAGGCCGATTGCTTCACCGGCTCCGCCGAAGTAGGCATCATAATCACGTCGCCCGATACCGGCCCGAAGGGCACATGACTCCCATACATACTCTGGTGTCCCCCGAATTATATGATCTACAATAGCCGATCCGATAACAGCGGCAACCGGACGTGTCGCATAAATCCAGAGCCGGGTACCGATTTCGATTGGAGGTATCCGGCGGCGAAGTTCGACTGTCTTTAGCCCCGACAATATGGCCTCGGCGAAAATTGGCCGAATCGAAATAATAGCTTCAATCGCCTTTGCCATAGGGCCACCCTACAGTGAGAATTGTTGTGATTTTCTCACTGGATAGCGAGACGGCAGATATGAGGTTCGCGCGGCCAATCGCATCGATGTCCCGCAGTTTCTTGATTGAAACGGGCTGCGGGAAAACAAAGAGATTGTCGAATGTCGTTAGAAGCACGTCTTCCGACGCTGATAACGACTCGACGTCATCGACCACCAAGCGCCGCCGTCCATCGTTCGGTATGTTGCTTTTGCGCACGACCACGGAATTGACGATCCTCGCAACGGCGACAACCGCACCGCGTCCACCGCCCTGTCGCTTCGACTCATAGAACAGAATCGGGCTGTCCGGCCGCATCACTTTCGCAGTGCGCGGCGTGTTGACATAGGCGCGTCGCGAAAGAAACGCGGCATCGCGGTTCGCGATAAAGGGGAAGGTCGTTTGCTCGCTTGTTCCCAAGAGATCGTCCGCATAAGCGCGGGTGATCGGAACGATAACGCCATCACGTCCCGGCCAGATGAAAATGGTGGGGCTCAAGATATCTTCGAGCTTGCCAGCGCCAACAGTGACAACCTTTTTCGCCGGTTTTGTGATCGATAGCTCGGGCGGAGTGGCCCCCATTTTCGGCACTTGAGCGGGAAGCATCAAACCTGTGCGACGGCGAATTTCTTGAACCGAGCTCGTCCAGTTTTCCGGGGTCAGAGGCCGGCCAAACGCAACTTTCATATGATTGCCGCTTGAGCCGTTTCTAAAGAACCCCCGCGCGGCCGCAAGGCTGTTGGTCGAGGATTGCCCAGGCAAATGGATTAGCTCAATGGTTGTCGCCACTTCCGAGCAAGCATGGCGTGTGAGGGTATCAAGCAGGAAGTCGGCGAACATATCGCAATCAAAATGATCCGGATGAACGTGCACTAACAAACGCGCAACCGGTTCCATTCCCCTGGGAATTTTGATCACGCCAACCGCAACAATCCGGTCGATTTCGCGGATCGCTTCACGGAGAACTTGGACCTCGTTATCGCCGTCGGTGCTCATTTCGGTTATCAGGGCGGCAGGCATTCCTGCGTCGGCTAGATAGCGCGACAGTTCCGAGGCGGACAGCGCCCCGCACTCGAAACCGTTTCCTTGAACGGGCGGGGCGCTCGTTGTCAAAGGCTCGCGAGGAAGGAGTGCTACGAACTCATCGAGCGTGGCGACGTCGATACCTATCGTCGAAAGAAGGGTATGGCGCGCGGCGAGAATTGGACCATCGCGCGTGATGAAGGCGGATGCGCGCGAAAGCGCCGCGTGGGCTAAATGGCGGGCGTCGCTCAACGATTGTCGGGACCCCGCCTTTTTCGCGCGAGGCTTTAAGAAGACCAAATCATGCACTTGCGCAGCCACCGCATCCAATTCCGTTCGATCGACCTTTGGAAGGCGAGGCAGTTGTAGCGCCATTTGGAGCACAGGATCGGCGTCGATCTGGATTGAGGTGCCTCGAAGTTCGGTCACGAATTCGTCCGCAACCGCCAATCGGATATGGTGCGAGAGCGCTGCACCGAAGAGCTTGCGTGCCTTGTCCGAGTTTGTCCGGTCTTTAACAAGGTCGAAATAGACGTTTAGGTCGAAGGCGAAGAATGGGGCGTCGCCCGCGCTGCGTCGGCGAATGCCAAAATCGATTTCAAGGTCTGTGCTTCTCGGCGCAATCGAGAACAGGCTGTCCGTGTCAAGTTGCCGGACGTGAACAATGATGGTCCGATTTCGAGCATGTCCACCTGCCCGATTCCGAACGGCCGCAAACCCACTTTTCGCATAGAACTCCAACGGTCCTTTCAAGTCGGACGCGACTTCGGCCTTAATCGTCATGAAGCCGACGCGTTCCAAATCGGCAATGAGGCTCTTCACGAGGGCGGAGGCAACGCCCAACTTCCGATAATTTGGATGCGTCGCAATTTGCTGAATCTTCGCATGCGGAAAGACACCGCTGTTGAGCAAGTATCCAGCGACTTGATGCACACCGTCGTGATCCACGGTTACAACAAAAAGACGTTGACGGATGACCGCGTCACGCAGCGCGACTTCTGGCAAAAAGCCAAGCGCTTCCTTCTCCGAATCGGCGAGCGCCAGAATTTGCGGAAGCAATTCCAACAGCACCCTCGGGTCTTTTTCGATCGTGAATTGAACACGCGCCATTACCGCTCAATCCCCAATTCGACCGCCCTGAAGGCGCCCCCGTCACTGTCTGTTGGTAAAGGCCGCTCCCTTCGGTTCCAAGTGCCCGGAGCGCGAATTCCGCGATTTGCGGTGAACTTCGCCCGCCTCGACATACGCCGAACGAGGCACTTCGCGCCGGAGGCGACCAGCGGTCGCTTCTGCAATTCCGCCGCCCCGAAATCCACCCTGGTTACGACGCGGCCATAGAGACCCCAATTCCTTCGGAATATCAACGCCATTCAACAATGTCTTTCTGAAAATCGCAATTCCTGCTATCCTGACAGCCGTCCGCCTCGCCACCGTCGGAGCCGCCCCCTTGTCCAAGAAAGCCGCCAAGCCCGATCCCGAAGCTAATCGCCCCGCCACCCGCATGCGCGTCGGCCGCATCGAGGCGCGGCGGGCGAAGGCGGAGCGCAATCTGCGGCTGTTCAACCTGCTCAAGGCGGGCGTGCCGGTCGCCGAGATCGCGTTGCAGGAGGGGCTTTCGGTCAGACGGGCGCGCGAGCTCGTTCAGGAGATGTTGGAGCGGCGCGATATCGATCCGCCGGCCGGCTTCGTACAGTTGCAGATCGGGCGCCTCGGCGACGCGATGATGGTCGCGCACACGGCGATGATGGAGGGCGACCTGAAGGCCCTCGACCGCGTGCTGCGCATCGTCGGCGAACTCGACCGCTATCACGGCTTTGCGCGCGCGCAAGCCAGCGCGGGCGCGGCCGCAACTGGGTCGCTCCCCGCTCCCACGCCCCCGCTCGCCCTGCCCGCGCCGACCGAGGCGGCGGAAAATCGTCACGCAAGGGATTGAAAACGCTGAGTCGTGCCCCGAAAACGGGCGCCGCCGCCCGCGGCGCCCCTCACGCGATGATGTCGGGGGTCAGCGCGTCCTCGAGCTGCGTCAATCTGTCGCGCAACAGGAGCTTGCGCTTCTTAAGCCGTTGCAACTGCAATTGATCGCCCTGCCCGGCGTCGCGCAACGCTTCGATGGCGGCGTCGAGGTCGCGGTGCTCTTCGCGCAACCGCTCCAATTGATTCGCCAGAACGGCGCGCTCTTCCTCGCTCAAATTCTCTGGCGCCATGCTCCATTTCGCCCGAATCAGCCGCGGCTCCGGCCCCTCGCGAACGCCGCCGCGGCGAATATGCGAGTCCGGCGACGAGTTCGCAAGGCCGACTCGACGGACGCCGGCTTCGGCCCGCAGAGCCTTTAAAATACTGTCAAGAAGGGGGGATGAATCGATCGGCCGGCGCAAAATTTCGCTCTTGCAAGCGGTGGGCGATGTGTCACAATTTCTTCGTCGAGAAGGAAAGGGAGTTTGCCAATGTCCCTCGAGTCGCATTTGACGGAACTTGTGCGTCGTCATCAGTCGATCGAAATCGCGATCGCCTCAGAAGAAGCGCACCCGTCTGCGGACGATTTGAAACTCCACGAACTGAAGCGCAAGAAACTCCAACTCAAAGACGAAATCGAAAAACTCAAGCACGAATCCGAGCGCGTACTGACGCACTGAAGCGTCGGCTCGCTCCGCTCCGAACCGAGGCTGTTCCCCGCGTAACTATACGAATCGCCCGCTCCGCCCGAGGCTCTAACGCTTCGGCGGGGCGGCGAGGGGCGCCCGCCACTCCCACACGACGGCCGCATCGCGTTCCGCCTCGGCGTAGGCGTCAGCCAGGGCAGAAAACTCCTCGCCCGAGCAAAGTCGGGCGAGCGCCCAGATCGCCATTGCGCGCACCAGCGGCGACTGCGCCGTAAGCTGAGCCCGCGCCGCCCCGATCAGGGCGCGATCGCCGGAATTGCCGACCGCGATCATCACGTTGCGCAGGAACCGCGCGTGGCCGATTCGCTTGATCGGCCCGCCGGCGAAGCGGCGCCGGAAGCCCGGCTCGTCGAGCGCGGCGAGTTCGGCGAGCGGCGGGGCGGCGAGATCCTCGCGCGCTGCGAGCTTGGCTTCGCGCCCCTCACGCGCGAACTTGTTCCACGGACAGACCGCCAGGCAATCGTCGCAGCCGTAGATGCGATTGCCGATCGCGCCGCGTAAGTCCGGCGCGATCGTCCCCTTGTGCTCGATCGTGAGATAGGAGACGCAGCGGCGCGCGTCGAGCCGATAGGGCGCCGAGAAGGCGCGCGTCGGGCAGACGTCGAGGCAGGCGCGGCAGACCCCGCAATGATCGCTCTCGGCCGCGTCGGGGGGAAGCGCCAGATCGGTGAAGATCGCGCCGAGAAACAGCCAGGAGCCGAACTGGCGGCTGACGAGATTGGTGTGCTTGCCCTGCCAGCCGAGGCCCGCTGCGGCGGCGAGCGGCTTCTCCATCACCGGCGCGGTGTCGACGAAGACCTTGACTTGCGGCTTCTCGGGCTGCGCGTTCGCGACGAGCCATGCCGCCAGCGTCTTCAGCCGACCCTTGATCACGTCGTGATAGTCGCGATGGCGCGCGTAGACCGAGATCGCGCCGCAGCTCCTGTGGCGCAGCGCTTCGAGCGGATCGACGGCCGGTCCGTAGTTCATCGCCAGCATGACGACGCTGCGCGCTTCGGGCCACAACACTTTGGGATCAGCGCGGCGCGCGAAAGTCTCGGCCATCCAGGCCATGTCGCCCTCAGCGCCGGCGGCGAGCCACGCGGCGAGGTTCTCGCGCGCTCCCATCGGCAGGCTCGGCGCCGCGACGCGGCAGGCGTCGAAGCCGAGTTCGCGCGCCTTGGCTTTGAGATCGCTCAGAAGTCGAGATCGGCGTAGGTCGGGCTCGCCACCATGCCCGGCCAGCCGCTCGCTGAGCAGCGGGCGGAACGAGGGACGGGATTTGATCCGCGCGTACCATGCCTTGGCCGTCTCGCTCTCGTCCCACGGCGCGTCGCCGAGATAGTCGACGCAGGAGAGATGCGCCGCCGCCGCCAGATCGGCGTAGCTCAGCCGTTCGCCCGCGAGCCAGTTGCGGGCGCCGATGAGGTGCCCGATGTAGTGCAAATGATAGCGCAAATTGGCGCGCCCGGCGCGCACCGCCGCCATGTCCGGCCCGCCGCCGCCCTGCTTGGCCGACATGAAGCGCTTGTAGATTTTCTCCGTCACCAGCAGTTCGCTCGATTCGGCGAAGAACTTGACGTTGAACCAGCGCATCAGGCGCCGCACCTCGGCGCGGCCGAGCGGATCGTCGGGCATCAGGCGCCGATCGCCGAGCCCAAGGCCGCGCGTTTCGTCGAGGTATTCGGCGATGACCGCGGCGCCGGGCACGCTCGGCGCGCTGTCCTCGACCATGACGGGCGTCGCGCCCTCGGCGCTGAGCAGGAGGAAATCGCGCCGCCGCTCCCACGGCCGCTCCTCGATCAACGCCGGCTCGATGCCGTACTCGCCGAGCGCCAGCCTTACGAAACGCGAATGCGGGCAGAACGGATGATGATAAAGCGTGATCATGCGGAAGCGGCGCGCGTCTGACGTTTGGAGAGGCTGAAATCAGTCATGGAACCGGGAGGGTTAAGCAGGGGTAAAGGAGACATGGCGCCGCGACAACCCGCCCTACCCCAAGATCTCGTGCGCCTGGATCCGCCACACTTCCGCGGCGTTCATCTTGGCCCATGCGGCCTCCAGCGAACCGCCGGCGTCGATCGCTCGGCAGGCGTCGTCGATGACGAAGGTCTCGAAGCCGGCGGCGCGCGCGTCGAGCGCGGAATAGGCGACGCAGTAATCGGTGGCGAGACCGCAAGCGAACACCCGGCGCGCGCCCCTCGCCTTGAGCAAAGCCGCGAGTCCGGTCGTCGTCTTGCGGTCGGCTTCGGCGAACGCGGAATAGGAATCGACCTGGGCGTTGACGCCCTTGCGAAGGATCAGGAACGCCGCATCGACGTCGAGCGCTTCGTGCAGCGCCGCGCCCGGCGCGCCTTGCACGCAATGGTCCGGCCACAGCGTCTGCTCGCCGTAAGGCAACTTGACCACGTCGAACGGCTTGGCGCCTTCGTGCGATGAGGCGAAGGAGGCGTGGCCTTGCGGGTGCCAGTCCTGGGTGACGACGACGTGGACGAACGTTCTCGCCAGGCGATTGACCAGCGGCACGATCGCATCGCCCCCGGGGACCGGCAAGGTCCCGCCAGGAAGAAAATCGTTCTGGACGTCGATGATCAACAGCACGTCGTCGGCGTCGATCGTCATCCTTGTGGACATGGCTCAGCCTCCGCCCCTCGCGCGAACAAGCTCGCCGATTCGCCCGCGCTCGAAGACGACGACGACGAAGAGCGAGAACAGTAAGGGCAAAATAAGGTAGAGCAGACGGAAAACAAGCAGGGCGGCGAGCACGCTGGCGGGCGCCGCGTCGGGCATCGCCTTGAGGAACGAATATTCCAACACGCCTAGTCCGCCCGGCGCGTGGCTGATCAGCGCGAGGCTGAACGAGGCGAGGAAAACCCCGAGCACCGTGGCGAAGCCCGGATTGCTCGCTTGCGGCAGCGCGAAATAGATGATCCCGGCCGCGCCGATCAGTTCAAGCGGCGCGGCGAGCAACTGGCGCGCCGCAATCGGCGGGCGCGGATAGACCAGTTCGAAGCCGCGGATCTTCTGCGGCGGGAAATGCAGCAGCGCCCCGATCGTATAGAGGCACGGTCCAGCAAGCAGCGCGAGGCCGAGGAGACGCGCCGCCCAATCGGGAAGTTCGACGTAGCGCCGCGCCAATTCGGGGTGAGAGAGCAGCGTCAGACCGCCGAGCAGCAAATTGCCCAGCGTGAAGGTGAAGGAGCAGAAGGCGACGAGCACGCCGACCTCGGCCACGCCGAGCCCCTTGGTCGAGTAAGCGCGATAGCGCACCACCGCGCCGGAGAAGACGGTGGCGCCGATGTTGTGCGCGAGCGCGTAGGTGGTGAACGAGACCAGCCCGACGAAGCGCCAACTCAACCGGCGCCCGAGATGGGCGAGCGCAATCTGGTCGTACCAGGCGAGCGCGGTGTAGGCGAGGCCGGTCGCGCCGATCGCCAACGCCCAACGAAATCGTGAAATCGCCGTGATCGCCGTGACGACGTCGGCGATCGACAGGCCCCGCAACTCCCTGAAAAGCAACCAGGAGGTAAAAGCCACCGTCCCGAGTCCGATAATCGGCCACAGGACGTCCATCACCCGTTTCATTGCTCTTTCCGCGCCCGACGCCCAGACGCGTCGCTGCGCCTTCCCTGCACGAGCCGGGCGGCGAGCGCAAGACCGGCTGGCGGCCGCCACCTGCTTACGACGAGGCCGCGTTCGCGCCGCTCATATCGAGCCAGACGTTCGGATCGTCCTGCGCCTGACGCTTGATGAAGCGGTAGCCGGTCACGTCCCACGGCAGGATCTCGTCCCTGAGGTTGTCGAGCACGAATTCGCCGTGGTCGGTCCTGACGGTGAGAATGGCGTGGCCTTCGCCATTCTGGTCGCGCACGATCGTCATCAGCAGCGCCTGCCGGGGAAATCCCTGCTCGATGAGCTGTTTGCGCTTGAACAAGGCGTAGACCTTGCAGTCGCCCTTGCCGTCGATCGGGTAATCCCAATGGTCGAGGACGGTTCCCCAATGATCGAGATTGGTGACGGGCTCGATCGCGTCGTTGGCGAATTTGTTGACCTTGTTGAGGATCGCCCAGGTCGTTTTCGTCAGCCGCACGTCGAGCGGCGAAAGCTTGCCCAAGTTGCATTCTTCGGGCCGGCGGCCGCAGAAGTCGACCCAGCCGTAGGGGACGGAGGTCACGCCCCCGACCGCTGCATAGCTCGCGCTCGGTAACTTCGGTTCGGAGGCCTCGACGAATCCGCCGTAGGCGACACCGAACAGAACCGCGCCGGAGACAGCGCGCGCAACCCAACCGAACATCGTCTTCCCTCGTCATAATCGACGCGAGACAGGGTCGGTCAAAGCGTTTGGCGCAGCGCAAAATAAATCGATACAATTTGAGTGTTCGCGGCCTTTCGCCAAGGTTAAATTTCTTAAGGTTGATCACTCGTTTGCGACACCGGCGAACAGGCCGGCACTCCGCGATCCCGTCTAAGCCGAACCGACGCGGCAACCGAACTCCCGCCTTTCCCCCCGGTTCGGCGGTGGTCTATAGAGGTCTCGGCGCCGTGGGGAGCGCCGAGAAGCGACGGAGACGCAGGGTGGCGATGCAACAAACGGCCTCGGGCGCCGCGTCAAACCCGCGCCTGACCGCGATGAGTCTGGCCGCGCTCGGCATCGTCTTCGGCGATATCGGAACCAGCCCGCTCTACACGCTCAAGACAGTGCTCGACTTCACCGGCGCGCATCCCGACGCGGCGACCATCTTAGGATCGCTGTCGCTGATCCTGTGGACGCTGTTCCTCATCACCACGATCAAATACGTCAATTTCGCCATGCGCATCGACAACGACGGCGAAGGCGGCATCATCGCGCTGATGACGCTGCTCGGCGTGAAGAAACAGCATCGGCCCGTGCTCGTCGCCGCCGGCCTTTTCGGCGCCGCGCTGATCTACGGCGACGGGGCGATCACGCCGGCGATTTCCGTGCTTTCCGCTCTCGAGGGCATGGAACAGGTGGCGCCGTCGCTGCAAACATACGTGCTGCCCGCCGCCGTGGCGATCCTGCTCGCGTTGTTCGCGATCCAGCCGCAGGGCACGGCGCGCATCGGTCAGGCTTTCGGACCGATCATGCTCGTCTGGTTCGTCGTCATGGCGGCGCTCGGGGTCTACGGCGTGGCGCAGCACCCTTCGGTGCTGGTCGCGATCAATCCGCTGTACGGATTCGAGTTTCTCGTGTCCGGCGGCCTGACCGGCTTTCTCGTGCTGGGCGGCGTCTTTCTGTGCGTCACTGGCGCCGAGGCGCTCTACGCTGACATGGGGCATTTCGGCCCCTTTCCGATCCGTCTCGCCTGGAACGCCGTCGTGTTCCCCAGCCTCGTCCTCAACTACGCGGGGCAAGCGGCGCTGGTTCTCGACGGCGCGCCCACTCACGGCAACATCTTCTATCGCCTGTGCCCCGGCCCGCTGCTCACGCCCCTGATCGTGCTGGCGACGATCGCGACCATCATCGCCAGCCAATCGATCATCACTGGCGCTTATTCGATGACCCGCCAAGCCATTCAGCTCGGCTGGCTGCCGCGACTCATCATCAAGCAGACTTCGGAGGAGGGTTACGGCCAGATCTACGTCGGGACCGTCAACTGGCTGCTGATGATCGTCACGCTCGGTCTGACGATCGGCTTCGGCAAGTCGGACAATCTCGCCGCCGCCTACGGCATCGCGGTTTCGCTGACCATGCTGATGACGAGCGTGCTGCTGTTCATCGCGATGCGCGAAATATGGGGTTGGGGGGTCGTCGGCGCCGGGGCCGTGGCGGCGCTGTTCATGATCGTCGACGCCGGATTCTTCGCCGCCAACATGGCCAAAGTGCTGCAAGGCGGCTACGTGCCGCTGCTGCTCGCGTCCGCCGTTTACGGCGTGATGTGGATCTGGCATCGCGGCGCGGTCGCCGTGCACAACCAAGTCGTCGCCGAGCAGACGCCGACCGAGGACTTCGTCGCCGAGTTGCAGGCCGACCGCATTGCGCGTGTGCCGGGCTCGGCGGTGTTCCTCACCCGCGCCAAGGAGGACACGCCTCCGGTCATGTCATGGCACGTGCGCAAGAACCGTTCGTTGCACGAATACGTGCTCGCGCTGACGCTCACCGTGGTCTCGACGCCGCGCGTCGAACCCGAAGAGCGCGTGACGACGACGCGCGAAGCCGACAAATACTGGCGCGCGGAGGCGCGTTACGGCTTCATGGAGCAGCCCGATATTCCCGCCGTCATCGCCGAATGCAAGGCCAAAGGGGCCGAGATCGATCTTTCCGACGTCACCTACTACGTCGGCCACGAGACCATCGTGCCGCGCGAGGACGGCGCGGGTCTGCCGCGCTGGCAGGAAGGAATGTTCGCCGTGATGGGCCGCAACTCGGCGCGCATCAGCGATTACCTCAAACTCCCTTGCGACAACGTCGTCGAGATCGGACGGGAGATCGAGATCTGACGCCGAGCGTCGAAGGTCGAGGGCCGATCGACCCGCACCGCTCAACCGTTACGGAACGCGTAGGCGTAGCCGTTGATCGCCGGCGCGCCGCCGAGGTGGGCGTAGAGCACCTTCGACCCCTTCGGGAAATAGCCCTTCTTCACCAGATCGATCATGCCCTGCATCGATTTGCCCTCGTAGACGGGATCGGTGATCATGCCTTCGAGGCGCGCGCAGAGACGGATCGCGTCCTTGGTTTCGCGCGACGGGACTCCATAGAGCGGATAGGCGTAGTCCTCGAGCAGAACGACGTCGTCCTCGACGATTTCCCGGCCGAGCTCGACCAGCGCCGCGGTGTTGCGGGCGATTGCGAGCACCTGCGCCTTGGTCTGCGCCGGGGTCGCCGAGGCGTCGACGCCGATCACTTTGCGCTCGCGGCCGTCTTTGGCGAAGCCGACCAGCATGCCGGCGTGAGTCGAGCCGGTGACGGTGCACACGACGATGTAATCGAAGGCGAAGCCGAGCTCTTTCTCCTGCGCGCGCACCTCCTCGGCGAAACCGATGTAACCGAGGCCGCCGTACTTGTGCACCGAGGCGCCGGCCGGAATCGCATAGGGCTTGCCGCCTTTGGCCATGACGTCGGCGATCGCCCGCTCCCAGCTTTGCCGGATGCCGATGTCGAAGCCCTCGTCGACCATCTCGACGTCCGCGCCCATGATCCGGCTGAGCAGGATGTTGCCGACGCGGTCGTAGACGGCATCCTCGTGCGGAACCCAGCTCTCCTGCACCAGGCGGCACTTCATGCCGATCTTCGCCGCGACCGCCGCCACCTGGCGCGTGTGGTTGGATTGGACGCCGCCGATCGACACCAGCGTGTCGGCGCCGGCGGCGATCGCGTCGGGAACGATGTATTCGAGCTTGCGCAGCTTGTTGCCGCCGAAGGCCAGCCCGGAATTGCAGTCCTCTCGCTTGGCGTAAAGCTCGACCTTGCCGCCGAGATGCGCGCTCAGACGCACCAGTTTCTCGATGTGGGTCGGCCCGAACGTGAGGGGATAACGCGCGAATTTCTCCAGCATGCGGCTGCCTTTCCCGTTGCGGCTTCGATGCGGCGACCCTATCACCGCATGATTGAAAGGTGCTCTCGGAGTTGAGCGATCGAACAGCGCCATTTGACGATTGCCGTAATGAGATTTTAGTTTTCTTCGGACGTTGCGCGAGATTCTGAAGGATTCTTCCATGGGCGGGGGATTGGACCGTATCGACCTGAAAATGCTGCGGCTGCTGCAGGAGGACGGGCGGCTCGCCAACGCGGAACTGGCGCAACGGGTGAGCGTCAGTCCCGCGACCTGTCACCGCCGCACCTAACGGCTGTTCGACGAAGGCTACATCACGCGGGTCAGGGCGATGATCGCGCCGCAAAAGGTCGACAGAGGCGCTTTGGCGATCGTGGGCGTCGTTCTCGATCGCTCGACGCCGGAGAGTTTTGCGACCTTCGAAAAGGCGGTCGCCAAGCTTCGCTTCGTCCTCGACTGCCATCTGGTGGCCGGCGACTTCGATTATTTCCTAAAAATCAGGGTGAAAGACATGGCGGACTTCAATCGCATCCACGGCGAACAATTGATCGCCCTGCCCGGCGTTCGCCAAACCCGGACATTCTTCGTCATGAAAGAGGTCGTCGACAACGCCCCGCTGGACTTTTGATCCCAGTGCGGTCGCTCGTTCTCGAGCTTCGAACCGCCGCCTGCGGCGCGCCGGACTTGCTCTGCGCCCGCGCCGGCGTCTAGGCTCGGCGCCCATCAAGAGGTCCGAGACTCGATGCCTGACAATTCCTCCCCCTCCGCCGGCTCGCAAGACTACGTCGGCGATCCGCGCAACGATTCCGTCCTCATCAGCGTCAACGGCGCCCTTGCCCCTCGCGCCGAGGCGAAGGTCTCGGTGTTCGATTCCGGCTTCGTGCTCGGCGACGGCGTTTGGGAGGGCCTGCGCCTCAACGACGGGCGCATCGCGTTTCTCGACAAGCACCTCGATCGCCTGTGGGACGGCGCGAAAATGCTGCGCATCGATATCGGCCTGACGCGCGAAGCGCTCGCTGCGCGGCTGTTCGACGTCATCGAGGCCAACGGCATGCGCGAGGGCGTGCATGTCCGCCTGATGGTCACGCGCGGCGTCAAGCGCTCGCCCTACCAGGATCCGCGCCTCACCGTCGGCGGCGCGACGATCGTCGTCATTCCTGAGTGGAAGCTGCCCAAGCCCGAAATGCTCGCGCGCGGCCTCAGCCTGTTCACCGTCCATATCCGACGCACCGGTCCGGCCGAGCAGGACCAGAAGCTCAATTCGCATTCCAAGCTCAATTGCATTCTCGCCTGCATCCAGGCGATGGAGGCGGGCGCTGACGAAGGGCTGATGCTCGACGACCGCGGCTTCGTCGCGACCTGCAATTCGACGCATTTCTTCATCGTGCGCAAAGGCGAGCTGTGGACCTCGGCGGGCGGCCATTGCCTTGCCGGCATCACCCGCGACGCGGTGCTGCGCGCCGCGCGGCGGGCAGGCATTCCCACCTTCGAGAAGGATTTCTCGCTGTTCGACGTCTACGGCGCCGACGAGGCCTTTTGCACCGGCACTTTCGCCGGCCTGACGCCGGTCGTCAAAGTCGACGGTCGGCCGATCGGCGAGCGTCCCGGCGATCCCGCGGATGCTTCGGGTCCGATGACCAGGAAGCTGCGCGCGCTCTACAAGGTGTTGGAGGCCGAGGAAGCCCGAGGGAGGCCGCAGTAAGGTGGACGCCGACGCTTCGCGCGCGCCGGTGCGCATCGCCATGTGGTCCGGCCCGCGCAACATCTCGACCGCGATGATGCGCGCGTTCGGCGCCCGCCGCGATTGCGCGGTGACGGACGAACCCTTCTACGCCGCCTATCTCGTCGCGACCGGTCTCGACCATCCCATGCGCGAAGAGGTGATCGCCTCGCAGCCGACCGACTGGCGCGCGGTCGCGAGCGCACTGACCGGGCCGGTCCCCGAGGGCAAGGCGATCTGGTATCAGAAGCATATGACGCACCACATGATCCCCGGTTTCGGCCGCGACTGGATCGATGGCCTCGTCAACGCCTTCCTCATTCGCGCGCCCGAGGAGGTCGTCGCGTCCTATGCGCAGAAGCGCGACGACTTCACGCTGGAGGAAATCGGTCTGCCAGCGCAGGTCGCCTTGTTCGAGCGCGCGGCCGAGCGCTTGGGGAGCGCCCCGCCGGTCGTCGAGGGCCAGGACGTGCTCGCCGACCCGCGCGGCATGCTGGCCGCGCTCTGCGCCGCCTTGAGGATTTCGTTCGACGAAGCGATGCTGTCCTGGCCGCCGGGCCGGCGCGCGAGCGACGGCGTCTGGGCGCCCGCCTGGTACGACGCGGTCGAGAAATCGACAGGCTTCGCGCCGCCGCGCCGCGAGATCGGCTTCGACGAACTGCCCGACGCGCTCAAGGCGATCGCCGAAGCCGCGCGCCCGCTCTACGAGCGCCTGGCGCGACATAAGCTCGCGCCCGTGCGCACGTTGCCCAACGCCGAAGCGGCGGGATAATGCGCCAACTCGGCCGCGCTCGCCCCGTTTCACCAACGATTTGCGTGGGCGCCACGCTGCGTGCTCTTGACGGGAAAGCGGCGCCGTCGCATCACCATAAGACTTATGCCCACACTCGTCCTGCCATTTCCCGCGATCAATCCCATTTTGTTTCAATGGGGCCCGCTGGCGATTCGCTGGTACGCGCTCGCCTATATCGCAGGGCTGATCGCCGGCTGGGCGCTGATCCGGCGCATCTGCGCCAACGATAAGCTGTGGGGCGGGAAGCCGCATCCCAGCCCTGACAGCATCGATGATCTGCTGGTCTATTGCGCCGTCGGGGTCATCGTCGGCGGGCGGCTCGGCAACGTCCTGTTCTACGATCCGCACTATTACTTTACGCATCCGATCGAAATCCTGAAGGTCTGGGAAGGCGGCATGGCCTTCCACGGCGGGTTGATCGGCGCGGCTCTCGGCGTCGCGCTGTTCGCGCACCATTACAAGACGCGGCTGCTCAGCGTGTTCGATCTCGCCTCGCTCGTCGCGCCGATCGGGATCTTCCTCGGCCGCCTGGCCAATTTCATCAAACCGGAATTGTGGGGCCGCCCGACCGACGTCCCCTGGGCGATCATCTTTCCCGGGTCGGACGGACAGCCGCGCCATCCCAGCCAGATTTATGAAGCGCTGCTCGAAGGCCTCGCGATCTTCGTCATCCTATGGATCGCGGCGCGCGCGGGCGCGCTGCGACGGCCGGGCCTGATCGCGGGCGCCTTCGGCGCGCTTTACGGCGTCGCGCGCATCTTCAGCGAATTCTATCGCGACCCCGATCCGCGCCTCGAGGATCTCGGCCATGGCCTGACCATGGGCATGGTCCTCTCGGCGCCGCTGATCGTCATCGGCCTCGGCCTGATCGCTTGGAGCCTGCGAGCGGCCGCCAGGGGAAGGCCATGAGCGCGCTGGGGGACCAGATCAAGACGATGATCGCCGCCAACGGCCCGATCACCGTCGAGCGCTATATGGAGCTCGCGCTCGCCCATCCCGACCTCGGCTATTACATGAACCGCGATCCGTTCGGGGCGGAGGGCGACTTCACAACCGCGCCGGAGATTTCGCAGATGTTCGGCGAATTGCTCGGGCTCTGGGCCGCCGAGGTTTGGTCCTCGATGGGGCGCCCGAATCCGGTGCGTCTCATCGAACTCGGTCCGGGGCGTGGAACGCTGATGAGCGACGCGTTGCGCGCCGCGCGCATCGTGCCCGACTTTCGCGCCGCGGTCGACGTCACGCTGATCGAAACCAGCCCGGTGCTCGCCAACATTCAATACGAGGCGCTGCTGTCGAGCGGCGCGCCGATCGCCTGGCGGGCGACCTTGAGCGAAGCGCCCACCGGGCCGGCGATCATTCTCGCCAACGAATTCCTCGACGCCTTGCCGGTGCGTCAGTTCGTGCGCCGCGGCGGACGGTGGCGCGAAAGAACGGTGCGTCTCGACGATTCGGGACGATTGGCGTTCGGCCTCGCCAGCGAAGCGCAGCCCTACATCAAGGCCGAAGCCGAAGAGGGCGCGGTGCTCGAAGTCAACGCCTTCGCTCATCGCTTCATGTTCGAACTCGGCGCGCGGCTCGTCAAACAGGGCGGCGCAGCGTTGTTCATCGACTACGGCCATGGCGTGACGGGGCTCGGCGACACGCTGCAGGCGCTGCGCGCCCATCACATGGTCGACCCGCTGGTCGATCCCGGCGAAGCGGACCTCACCGCCCATGTGGATTTTGCCGCGATGGCGCGTAGCGCGCAGGCGACCGGCGCCTCCGTCTACGGCCCGATCGATCAGGGCGACTTCTTGCGCGCGCTCGGCATCGACGTGCGCACGCGAGCGCTGGCGGAACGCGCGCCGCCCGAGCGCGCCGACGAATTCGAAGAGGCGCGCCGCCGTCTCGTCGGCAAGCGGGAGGGCGAAATGGGCGCGCTGTTCAAGGCGATGGTCGTGGCCAACCGCTCGGCGCCGCCGCCGCCGGGTTTCCAACCCATTCCGGCAAGGCCAGCGTGACCCTCGCTGAATTCCTCTCGGCCGAGGCGCTCGCGGCGCCCGGCCTCGCGCACGCATTCTTTACCCGGCGGGGCGGCGTTTCGACCGGCGTCTACGCGTCCCTCAACGGCGGAACCGGTTCGCGCGACGAACCCGATGCCGTGCGCGACAATCGCGCGCGCATGGAGGCGGCGCTTGGCCTCGCTTCCGACCGACTGGCCATTCCCTTTCAGGTCCATTCGCCCGACGTCGCGACGATTTCCACTCCCTTCGCGCCCGAGGCGCGCCCGCGTTGCGACGCGCTCGTCACCGCGACGCCGGGCCTCGGCCTCGGCGTCACCGGCGCGGATTGCGGCATGATCCTGTTCGCTGACCCTGAAGCGCGCGTCATCGGAGCGGCGCACGCCGGCTGGAAGGGCGCGCTCTTCGGCGTGATCGAGGCGACGGTCGAGGCGATGGCCCGGCTCGGGGCGAAGCCCGAACGCGTCAGCGCCGCGCTCGGCCCCTGCATCGCGCAAAGCTCTTACGAGGTCGGCCCCGAATTCGTCGCCGCATTCGCCGCGGCCGACGCCGAATTCGGCGCGCTTCTTCGCTCCCAGCGTCAACGCCGAGCGCGCGATGTTCGACCTGCACGCGTATATTGCACAACGCGCTGAGCGCGCCGGCGTCGGTCGCTTCCAGGATCTCGGCCTCGACACCTACGCCGACGAGGAACGGTTCTTCAGCTACCGCCGCGCCACCCATCGCAACGAGCCCGATTACGGCAGGCTGGTGGCCGCGATCGCGCTCGCCTGAGTAGAGCGCGCGCTCCGCCGCACGGGCGGCGTCGAACCGCCGCGGCGCGCGCCGGTTGACATCGGCGCCGCAGGCTATCATTTCCCAGGGACGCGGCGGCGCCGAGAGGGGTTGCGCCGGGCGCCGCAATTCGCGAGAAAGGACTGTGCATGCTGGCCAAGGCTTTGGCGCTGCGTTTCTCGCGTTTTGGGCTTCATTACGGTTGGGTGGTGGTTGCGGTCACCTTTGTGACCACCCTCGTGACCTCCGGCGCGATGAGCCTGCCCGGAGCGCTGATTTTGCCGCTGAACCGCGAATTCGGCTGGACCACCGAACAGATTTCCGGCGCGGTGGCGGTGCGCATCCTGCTCTACGGACTGATGGCGCCCTTCGCGGCATCGTTGATCGATCGCTACGGCTTGCGCCGCGCGATTCTGAGCGCGGTGGCTCTCATTGGGGTCGGCCTGCTGCTGGCGCTGAAAATGACCCAGATCTGGCATCTCGTCCTGCTCTGGGGGATCGTGGTCGGCTTGGGCACCGGCCTCACCGCGCTGGTGATGAGCGCGATCGTGGCGACGCGCTGGTTTTCGGAACGTCGGGGGCTCGTGCTCGGCATCCTCACCGCGAGTTCGGCGACCGGGCAACTGCTTTTCCTGCCACTCGCGGCCTGGATCGAGCAGAGTCACGGCTGGCGCGTCGCCCTGGCGCCGACTTTGATCGGCCTCGCAGTCGCGGGGGCGGCCGTCCTGCTGTTCATGGCCGATCGCCCATCCGACGTCGGATTGGCGCCCTATGGCGAAAGCGGCAGAAACGCGCCGGACGTCGAGCCCGCCGCCGGCGGCCCGCTCGCCGTGCTCGGCGAAATCTCGGGCAGCGGGGCGTTCTGGATCCTCGCCGCGACGATGTTCGTCTGCGGCCTGAGCACCAACGGGCTCATCCAGACGCACTTCATCGCATTGTGCGCGGATTTCGACGTCGGCGCCGTCGCGGCGGCTTCGACGCTGGCGATGATGGGAATGTTCGATTTCGTCGGCACGATCGGCTCGGGATGGCTGTCGGACCGTTTCGACAATCGCGCCCTGCTGTTCTTCTATTACGGGCTGCGCGGCCTGTCGCTGCTCTATCTGCCCGGCTCGTCCTTTTCGATCTACGGCCTGTCGCTGTTCGCCGCCTTCTATGGTCTCGACTGGGTCGCCACGGTGCCGCCGACCATTCGCCTGACCGCGCAGGTTTTCGGCCGCGAGCGCGCCGGCGTCGCGTTCGGCTGGATTTTCGCCGCACACATGATCGGCGCCTCGTTCGCCGCCTACGGCGCGGGCTATACCCGCAGCGTGCTGCAAAGCTACCTGCCCGCTTTCTACGTCGCCGGCGCGCTGTGCCTCGTCGCCGCTTCGCTGGTCTGGCTGATCGAAAAGCGCTCCGTATCGGTCGCAGCGGCGGCGCGCGCTCCGGCGTGAGTTCTTAACTGTGTTTCATCGCAGCGGGCGATGAATCCTTAACGCTAACGCGCGATCGTCGGCTCGCAATTGTTGAAAATGCGAGCGATTGCGCGCAACTCTGCCAGGTCGTCGCTTGGCGTCGAGACGCGCTTTTGTCTTTCGCCGCGAGCGCGCCGAGGCGGGCCCATGCGAAGCGAGACCATTTCCATTCACGGCGGTTTCGATCACGACCCCACGACCAAAGCCGTCGCGCCGCCGATCTATCAGAATGTCGCCTACGAATTCGAGAGCGCCGACCAGGCCGCGGCGTTGTTCAATCTCGAAGTCGAAGGCTTTCGCTACAGCCGCGTCTCCAATCCGACCGCCGACATCCTTGAGAAGCGCGTCGCGCAGCTGGAAGGCGGCGTCGCCGCGCTCGCGGTCGCCTCCGGCCAGGCCGCCCTCGCCTACGCCTTCCTCACCCTCGCCGATCGCGGCGGCAATATCGTCGCGCCGCCCACGCTCTACGGCACGACGCACACGTTGCTCGCTCACATCTTGCGCCGCAACGGCGTCGAAGCGCGTTTCGCCAGGAGCGAACGCCCAGAGGACATCGCGCCCCTGATCGACGAGACGACGCGCGCGGTGTTCTGCGAATTGATCGGCAATCCCGCCGGCAACGTCTGCGACATCGAGGCGATCGCCAAAGTCGCGCACGAACGCGGCGTTCCCCTGATCGTCGACAACACCGTCGCGACGCCGATCCTGTTGCGCCCGATCGCGCACGGGGCCGACATCGTCGTTCATTCGCTGACCAAATTCATGGGTGGCCACGGCGCCGCGATGGGCGGCGCCATCGTCGACAGCGGGGCGTTCGACTGGACGGCGCAAGCCAAGCGCTTCCCCCAGTTCAGCGAGCCCGAGGAATCCTACCATGGCCTGGTCTATGCCGAACGCTTCGGCGCCAAGGCCTTTATCGCGCGCGCGCGCGGCGTCTATCAGCGCACCACCGGCGCCGTCATCGCGCCGATGAGCGCATTTCTGCTGTTGCTGGGCATCGAGACGGTCGCGTTGCGCGTGCAGCGCCACGTCGAAAACGGCCGCGGCGTCGCCGAATTCCTGCGCGCCGACCCGCGTGTCGCCTGGGTCAGATATGCGGGCTTTTCCGACAGTCCCTATTACGCGCTGGTGCAAAAATATCTCGGCGGCCGCGCGTCGTCCCTCATCACGTTCGGCGTCGAGGGCGGCCTGGAGGCGGCCAAGGCGTTCTACGATGCGCTTCGCCTCGTCAAGCGGCTCGTCAATATCGGCGACGCGCGCTCGCTGTGCTGTCATCCCGCCTCGACCACCCATCGTCAGATGACCGCAGAGGAGCAGAGAAAAGCAGGCATTCATCCCGAGACGATCCGCCTCAGCGTCGGCCTCGAACATATCGACGACATCATCGAGGATCTCGACCAGGCTTTGCGCGCCGCTTACGGGCGCCGCCCGCACACGGCGGAGTAGCCGCCCGTGCCGATCGCCATCGAGCGCCCTCCCCTCTTCCCGGACGTCGCCAATCTGCGCGAACGTCGCACGCGTCGCGGCTCGTTCGGCGATCGCGGCAAGCGGCTCGAAATCGGTCTCGTCAACGCCATGCCGGACAGCGCCGTCGCGACGACGCAGCGCCAATTCGCACGGCTGCTCGAAGAGGCGAGCGGCGATTTCGACGTGCGCCTGCGCCTGTTCGAGCTGGAAACGCTGCCGCGCGCGAGCGAGGCGCGACGGGCGATGGCCGAGGACTATCGCGCGGCGCGCGCCCTCAAGACCCAGCCTCAGGACGCGCTCATTCTCACCGGCGCCGAACCGCGCGCGCCTGACCTGCGACAGGAGCCTTTCTGGAACGAACTCGGCTTCGTCCTCGACTGGGCCGATGCGCACACCATCTCGACGCTGCTTTCGTGTCTGGCGGCGCACGCCGGCGTGCTCCAGCGCGACGGAATCGTCCGTCGCCCCCTACCCGCCAAGTGCTCCGGCGTCTACGCGGTTCAGCTCGTCGCGCGCCACGACCTCGTCGCGGATCTCGACGCCGAGTTCGTGACCCCGCACTCGCGCCACAACGGCCTCGATGAAGCGGAACTCGTCGCAAAGGGCTATCGCATTCTCGCGCGATCGCCGGAATCGGGCGTCGATCTGTTCATCAAGCAGGCCGAGAGCCTCATGGTCTTCTTGCAGGGCCATCCCGAATACGACGCCGACACGCTCGCGCGCGAATACCGACGCGACATGCTGCGCTTCCTGCGCGGCGAGACGTCGGCGGCGCCGCCTTTGCCCGCGCATTATTTCCCACCGCAGATCGCGGCGGCCTTGGCGGATTTCACCGAGCGGGCCTTGACGGCGCCGAGCGCCGATCTCGCCGCGGCGTTCCCCCGCGAAGCGCTCGCGCTCGATCAGACGCCTTGGCGCGCCGCGGGCGTGCGGCTCTTCGGCAATTGGCTCTCCCTCCTCGCATGCCGCAAGGCGGCGCGCGACGCGACGTCGTTTGCCGTGGCCCGGTGGGGCGGCTAGAAGGGCGAACCCATGGACTGTCTGGAAAGCCCGCGGCGCAATGACGAAGCCTATCCGATGAACGCCGCGCCGGACGACGGCGACGGCGCGGCCTTTCGATTGGCGATGCGCGAATTCGCCTCCGGCGTCGCCATCGTCACCTGCGGCGAAGGAGAGTCGCGCGCGGGCTGCACGGTCACGGCGGTGGCCTCGCTTTCGCTGACCCCGCCTTCGCTCGTCGTCTGCCTCAACCGCGCCGCCGCGACGTTCGCGCGCCTGCGCGAGCGCGGCGCTTTCGCCATCAACATTCTCGGCGCCCAGCAACGCTCTTTGGCCGATCGGTTCGCCGGACGCGGCGGCGTCGGGGGGGTCGCGCGCTTTTCCCACGGCGAATGGGTGACGCTCGTCACCGGCGCGCCGCTGCTCAGCGACGCGCTCGTCGGCATCGATTGCCGCGTCGAGGACATCATCGAGCGCCATAGCCACGCCATCGTCATCGGCGCGGCGCTCGCGGTGCGCCGCGGCGGCCACGGCCCCGCGCTCGCCCATTGGCGCAGCCGTTACGAGACGTTGGAATGAACGCGAGCCCGCCGGCCCGCGCGCCCCGGCCGCAAGTCTCGACGCCCGCGCAAAGCTGGCTCCACGCTCTGGAGACGACCGCGGCCGCGACTCGCGACCCCGCACGCATCCTGCCGCGAGCGGTCGGCGAGTGGGCGCGCCGTTACGGCGAAAAGCCGGCGCTGCTGAGCGAGCGCGAAAATTTCAGCTTTCGCACACTCGCGCAGCGCATGAACCAATATTCGCGCTGGGCTTTGAGCGCCGGCGTCGCTCCGGGCGAGACGATCGGCCTGATGATGGCCAATCGCCCGGAATATTTCGCCATCTGGCTCGGCCTGACGCAGGTCGGCGCCGTCGTCGCGCTCGTCAACGTCAATCTCGGCGGCGAGGCGCTCGCCCATTGCCTGAGTGTCGCTGCGGCGCGGCGGCTGATCGTCGCCGAGGAATTCGCCGAGGCTTGCAACGAGGCGATCGCGAACGTCTCGCCCGCGCTCGAAATCTGGCGCCATGGCGGCGAGGCGCGCGACCCGCGGCGCATCGACATGGCCGTCGACGCCCTCGAAGGAGTCGAACTCCGCGACGACGAGCGACGCCAGGTGACGCTCGCCGATCGCGCGCTGCTGATCTACACCTCGGGCACCACCGGCCTGCCCAAGGCGGCCGCCGTCAGCCATCATCGCGTGATCGCCTGGAGCCATTGGTTCGCCGGCCTCGCCGATATGGGGGCGGAAGACCGCATGTACGATTGCCTGCCGATGTATCACAGCATTGGCGGCGTCGCGGCGATCGGCGCGCCGCTGGTCAACGGCGGCTCGGTTTTCATCGCCGAGCGCTTTTCCGCGAGCCGGTTCTGGAGCGACGTCGCGCGCTGGGACTGCACGATGTTCCAATATATCGGCGAGCTCTGCCGCTATCTCGTCGCCGCCCCGCCCTGCCCCGAGGAAAAAACGCACAAGCTACGCCTCGCCTGCGGCAACGGCCTCAGCGCCGAAGTCTGGCGAGCGTTCGCTGCGCGCTTCGGCGCGCCGCAGGTGTTGGAATTCTACGCCTCGACCGAAGGCAACGTCACGCTCTACAACGTCGAGGGCAAGGTCGGCGCAATCGGGCGCGTCCCGAGCTTTCTGGCGATGCGCGAGCCAATCGCGCTCGCGCGCTTCGATACCGACGCCGAGGCGCCGTGGCGCGGGCCGGGCGGATTTTGCGCGCGCTGCTCCGTGGGCGAGACCGGCGAGGCGCTGGGACGGATCGGCGCCGAGCCTTCGCAGCGCTTCGAGGGCTATACGCAGCGCGAGGACACCGAAAAGAAAATCCTGCGCGACGTGTTTGCGCCCGGCGACGCGTGGATGCGCACCGGCGATCTGATGCGCCGCGACGCCGAGGGGTTCTTCTATTTCGTCGATCGCGTCGGCGACACCTTTCGTTGGAAAGGCGAGAACGTCGCGACGCAAGAAGTCGCCGCCGCGCTCGCCGCCTGCGCGGGCGTCGCTGAAGTGGTCGTCTACGGCGTCGCCGTTCCCGGCGCCGAAGGGCGCGCCGGCATGGCGCTGATCGCCGCAGACGCAACGCCCGATCTTAGAGATATCGCTCGGGCGCTCGAAGCGTTGCCGCGTTACGCTCGGCCTTTGTTCCTGCGCGTGAAGCGCTCGCTCGAAACGACCGCGACCTTCAAACCGAAACGGCGCGAAATGGCCGATGAAGGCTTCGACCCCGCCCGGGTCGGCGGCGATCCGCTCTATGTCTACGACGCGGACGCCCAGGCCTATGTCGCGCTCGACGCAGCGCGCTTCGCCGCGATCGAGAGCGGAGCGATGCGGTTTTAGCCGCCGATCCCCGCGAACGCCTCGCGCAACTCGTCGCCGATGCGCTCCAGCGCGGCCTGCGCCGCGGGGATGACCGCGCCCAGGCCGTAGAAGTGATGGATCAACCCGGCATGAGTCGTCAGCGCCACGCGAACGCCGTAGCGAGCGAGCGCCGCGGCGTAGAGTTCGCCCTCGTCGCGTAAGGGATCGAATTCGGCGACATGGATCAGCGCCGGCGGCAGATCGGAGAAACTGTCGGCGCGCAGGGGCGCGACGCGCGGATCGTCGGGCGCGAGGCCTTCGACACGGTAATCGTCCCAGTAGCGGGCCATCGTCGCCTCGTCGATGAGATAGCCGCTCGCCAGCTCTTCGCGCGAGCGCGTACGGCCGAGCGGCTCCATCACCGGGCAGAGCAGAACCTGCAGCGCGAGCCGCGCGCCCGAGGCGCGCGCGACGACCACGGCGAGATTGGCGCCCGCGGAATCGCCGCCGATCGCCAGTCGGCCCGGATCGACGCCGAAGCGCTGCGGGTCGGCGCCGATCGCGCCCAGAGCCGCGACGCCGTCCTCGATCGCGGCGGGAAAGCGATGCTCGGGCGCGAGGCGATAGTCCACCGCAATGACGCGGCAATCTCCCCTGCCCGCCAGCGTCGCGCACAGCGCGTCATGCAATTCGAGGCCGCCGGAGATCCAGCCGCCGCCGTGAAAATAAACGAGCGCAGGAAGTTCGGCCTCCGCTCGCCCTGGCGGGCAATAGTGGCGCAGCGCCAGCGCCGGCGCGTGGTCGGGCAAGCACTCGTCGCGCCGTTCGACTTCGGGCGCTCGCCCCGCGAAGGCCGCCAGTCCGACGGTCGCTCGCCGCAAATCCCCGAGGTCGGGCGCGCCGGCGCTTTCGCGCGCGCTCGCGGCGAGGAGGTCGAGGAAGCGGCGCGCGCGCCGATCGAGACTCATTTCATCCGCCGCGCAGCCGCGCCACCAGCGCTTCGATCGTCGCGATCGAGCGGAAGCTTTCCGGCGTGAGGTCGTCGTCGGGGATCGCGATGTCGAAGGCGGCTTCGATCGCCAGCATCAGTTTCACGCTCGCCATCGAAGTGAGGCCGGCGTCCTGCAGGTTGGCGTCTCGCGCGCTCGCCGGGTCCAACGGCAGACCCGGCGCGAATTCGCGCGCCAATTCGGCGATCGAGCGGTTGGCGAGCGCGCTGTCGGGCATGGACCGCTTTCCTGTCGCAAAACGGCGCAACCCGCCATTTCGCATTTGAGTCGAATTCTAGGCTTCTTCTAAGTTGTAATTCCTAATCGATTCTAAGCAACTGCGGCAAATATGCGCATAGCGATTTATGGCGCGTTAAGGTTTAAATATATCATTTGTCGATTTTCTTATGTTCAAGGTGTATCGACCGAGCACGACTAGCGTTATCGGCGACCGCCGTTGTGGCGTTGAATTCGCGCAGGCTGTCGCCGGCGCAATTTTTCTTTCCGAGTGCACGACTTACCGGAGTCTTCGCCATGTCCGCCAATGTCAGTCAGCTTTCGCAAGGCAATCTTCGCGCCAGGGCGGGAGAATCGTCCGACGCCCGCGATTTTCTCGCCCGCGCCGAGGCGGTCGCCGCGATCGCCGAGCGTTACGCCGACGAGGTCGATCGCGACGCGCGCTTTCCCGCCGAGGCGTTCGCGGCGATCCGCGAACACAAGCTGCTGGGCATGCTGATTCCTGCCGAACTCGGCGGCGAGGGAGCGCGCGCGGCCGACGTCGCCGACGTTTGCGCGGTGCTCGGCCGCGCCTGCGGCTCCACCGCGATGATTTTCGCCATGCATCACGTCAAGGTCGCCTGCCTGGTGCGCCACGCCCGCGGCAACGCCTGGCAGCTCGGCCTGCAGCGCCGCATCGCCGAGCGTCAGATGCTGCTCTCGTCTTCGACGACGGAAGGCAACAACGGCGGCGACATCCGTTCGAGCGAAGCGGCGGTGCGCATCAGCGGCGGACGCGTCTCGCTGCAACGCGACGCTTCTTGCATCTCCTACGCGCTCGACGCCGACGGCCTCGTCACGACGGCGCGACGCGCCGACGCCGCGGCAAGCTCCGATCAGGTTCTGGTCGCGTTCCTGCGCGAAGACTACAGCCTCGAGCCGACGCAGACTTGGGACACGCTGGGCATGCGCGGCACCTGCAGCGTGGGGTTCATGGTCCGCGCCGAGGGCGAAGCCGATCAAGTGCTGCCCGACCCCTACGAGCGCATCCACAACCAGACCATGGCGCCCTACGCGCATATCTTCTGGAGCTCGGCGTGGTGCGGCATCGCCGCCGGCGCGGTCCGGCGCGCGCGCGCGTTCGTGCGCAAGGCGGCGCGATCTTCGGGCGGACGCATGCCGCCCGCCGCCTCGCAACTGACGCGCGCCCGCGTTTCGCTCGAAACGCTGCGCAGCGTCATCCAGGCCGGCATCGCCACCTTCGAGCGTCACGCCGCCGATCCGGGCGGCCTCACCACGACGGAGGCGCAGCTCGCGCTCACCCTCCTCAAGGTCGAGGCGTCCGAGCTCGCCGCGACGACGGTCTTGAGCGCGATGCGCGCTTGCGGCCTTTCCGGCTATCGCAACGACAGCGAGTTCGCGATGGGGCGATATCTGCGCGACGTTCTCTCCGCGCCGATCATGATCACCAACGACCGCGTTCTCGCCAATGTCGAGCCTGCGGTGCTGATGAGCGAGGCCCCGCTCGCGCTCAGCATCTGAGCGCGAGGGGATCGGCCATGTCCATTGCGCGTCCGCGCCTCGGCAAGCCCGCGGCTTCGCCCGAGGAGATCTTCAAGGCTCTGTTCCGCCCGATGGGAGTCGACGGCGTCTATGGCCGCGCGGGCGCCTACGAGACGATCATCGAAGCGCTCGGCGCGCTGATCGGCCGGCAACGCGACGCCAGGGCCGAAGTCGTTCGTTTTCCGCCCGTGGTCAGCCGCGCGCTGATCGAACGATCCGGCTATCTCAAGAGCTTCCCGCATCTGCTCGGCTGCGTCTGCGCGCTCGGCGGCGGCGACAAGCGCATCGGCGCGGCGGTCGCTCGGTTCGAATCGGGCGAGACCTGGACCGACGCGCTGGAGACCAGCGAGCTCGTGCTGGCGCCCGCCGCCTGCTATCCCGTCTATCCCATGGCCGCCGCGCGCGGCCCTGTCCCTCGCGAAGGGCTGCTGTTCGACGTCGCCTGCGACTGCTTCCGCCGCGAGCCGTCGCGCGAAATCGATCGGCTCCAGTCGTTCCGGATGCGCGAATTCGTCGCCATCGGCTCCCCCGATCAGACGACCGCTTTCCGTCAAAGCTGGAAGGACCGCGCCGCGGGCCTCGCCCAATCGCTCGGGCTGAACTACCGCATCGAAGCGGCGAGCGACCCGTTCTTCGGGCGCGAGGGAGCGATGGTCGGCCGTTATCAGGTCGAGCAGCAGCTGAAATTCGAGTTGGTCGTTCCCGTCCGCTCCGCCGAGAGCCCGACCGCCTGCATGAGCTTCAACTATCATCGCGACCATTTCGGCCAGACCTGGTCGATGCGCTTGCAAAGCGGCGAGCCCGCGCACACCGCCTGCGTCGCCTTCGGCATGGACCGCCTCGCGGTCGCGCTGTTCGCGACCCACGGAACCGACGCCGCGCAATGGCCGGCCTCGGTGCGAAGCGCGCTGGGGCTGTAAAGTCGCTTCCCTCATCCGGCCCTTCGGGCCACCTTCTCCCGCGAGCGGGCGAAGGGGCACGCAGCCCCTCGCCCGCTTGCGGGAGAGGGGTTGGGGTGAGGGCGAGCAGCTGCCGCTAGCCTAGAAAAACGCCTGCAGCCCCGTGATCGCGCGGCCGAGGATCAGCGCGTGGATGTCGTGCGCGCCCTCGTAGGTGTTGACGGTCTCGAGGTTCTGGGCGTGGCGCATGACGTGGTATTCGGCCGAGATGCCGTTGCCGCCGTGGATGTCGCGCGCCTGCCGCGCGATGTCGAGCGCCTTGCCGCAATTGTTGCGCTTGACGAGCGAGATCATCTCCGGCGCCTCGCGCCCCTCGTCCATCAGCCGCCCGACCCGAAGCGAAGCCTGCAAGCCCAGCGCGATCTCGGTCTGCATGTCCGCGAGCTTCTTCTGCACGAGCTGGGTCGCGGCGAGCGGCCGGCCGAACTGCTTGCGGTCGAGCGCGTATTGGCGCGCGCGCCGCCAGCAATCCTCCGCTGCCCCCAGCGCGCCCCAGGAAATGCCGTAGCGCGCGCGATTGAGGCAGCCGAACGGCCCTTTCAGCCCCGAGACGCCCGGCAGCAGCGCGCGCTCGGGAACCACCACGCCGTCCATCACGACCTCGCCGGTGATCGAAGCGCGCAGCGAAAGCTTGCCGGCGATCTTGGGCGCCGAAAGCCCCTTCATCCCCTTCTCCAGCACGAAGCCGCGGATCGCGCCGTCATGGGCGGCCGACTTCGCCCAGACGACGAAGACGTCGGCGATCGGCGCGTTGGAGATCCACATCTTCGAGCCCGTCAGGCGATAGCCGTCCGAAACCTTTTCCGCGCGCGTCTTCATGCCCGCGGGGTCGGAGCCGGCGTCGGGCTCGGTCAAGCCGAAGCAGCCGATCCATTCGCCGGAGGCGAGCTTGGGCAGATAGCGCTTGCGCTGCGCCTCGTCGCCGTAGGCAAAGATCGGGTGCATCACCAGCGACGACTGCACGCTCATCATCGAGCGATAGCCCGAATCGACGCGCTCGATCTCGCGCGCCACCAGCCCGTAGGAAACGTAGTTCGTCGCCGCGCCGCCGTACTCTTCCGGGATCGTCATGCCGAGCAGGCCGAGCGCGCCCATCTCGCGGAAGATCGCCGGGTCGGTCTTCTCCTGGAGGTAGGCCTCGGTGACGCGCGGCAGCAGCTTGTCCTCGGCGTAGGCGCGCGCCGCGTCGCGGATCAGCCGCTCGTCCTCGCTCAACTGGTCGTCGAGGAGGAAAGGATCGTCCCATTGAAAGCGGGACCCCGACGCGGCGTGTTTCATGGGTTGGCGCGCTCCGTTGCTCAAGCGGACGCGGTGATAGCGCAATGCGAAGCCGGCGTCTAAGGCGCGATGCGGCGGGCGGATTTCCGGGGCGGCAAGTCCGGGTCGCGCGCGAGCGAGATCAGAGGCTTGGGCGCCAAAAGCTGTCCCGTTCGGCGGGGCCTGCGGCCACTCCCCCGGCCCCTCACCCTGCCTCTCCCCGCGAAGGGCGGGGAGAGGGGAAGAAAGGGCGCTCGCGCGCCCCTCTCCCCGCTTGCGGGGAGAGGCAGGGTGAGGGGCCGGGGGAGTGGCCGCGCCGATCGGTTCGCGCGCCGTCAAGTCTCTCGCCGCGCCGCGTCAAGTTTCCCGGCGACTTCGTCAAGCGGCGTCAAGTCATGTCAAGTTTCGTCAAGGCCTCCCTTGACAAGGCCTTGAGCAGTTTCAACGGTTTACGGCGCTGCGCGTTGACAAACGGGCCGCTGCGAAAATTCCTTGCCGCATCGACGGCCGCCGCTTCGAGCGAAGGGCGCCTCGACGAACTGAAACCCATGATAGCCCGGGTTCGGCAATTCGGGAAGAAATTGTCGGGCGCGGCATGACGGCGCATAACGAGGACACGATGCGAATTCCCGATTGCCGCCCTACGGCCTTACGCGAACCGCAATACCCAGGGGACATGGGGCGGGGCGGCGCCGACTGCGGGGAGCGAAGTTCGGCAATTCGTATCACGTGCCCGTAATCTCCGTAATCTCCCCCGAATCTCCCCGTAATCCCATGACCGACGGGCTGGCGTCGCCATTGTGCTTGTGCCGGCGAACAACGCAATGGAGCCTGTCTTTCGACGCGCTGCGGAAGCCCCGCGAAGCCGCCGTTAGACGTCGGCCGCTCGTGAGAGCTTCGCTGACCCGCTCGCAGGGCCGCCTTTGAATAGATAGATCAGGAACACCAGCGCCATCACGTAGAGGGTGGGAAGCAAGAAGGCGCTCAACAAGATGAAGCCTGGTATGAGAGCCAGCGGCGTCATTGCGATTAGAAGCAGCGCTGTGCCTGACGAGAGCGTCAGCGGAAGGATTCCAGCCGTCAGGCAAGTCTTGCCCAGTCCGTGCAGACGCCGCACGCACAAGCTGAACAGGACGGTTGCCGAAATCGCCGTAACAAGACCAGACCCGTCGACGAAGGTTCCGAGCAGCAGCAGAGCCAGCGCCGCGCCGGCACCGGGGCGGAAGGTCGCGAGGTCGATTATCCCGTCGCAATCCGTCCACTCTCGCAGTCTTTCAACCGCCATCCCGCGGAGGGGCTTGCCGGCGAGCAGGCCGGGAGTGACGCAAAGAGCCACTCCGAGCAGCACGTCAATGAGTACAGCGGCGCTGGTCAGCGGTGACCGGGAGGCGCTCGGCACGAACAGGAGCGGCTGCATGCGCAGAATAAGGAATGCGGATAGCGGAGGTAAGGCGAACATGGGAAACATGAAAACAAGCGCTCCCGATAGCTCGAGATCCCGCAGTCGCATCCGGGTCGCAATCACGAGTACCGCGAAAAGCGCCAAGAGCCCGAGACTCGAGAGCCAGCCGAACAGGAGATTGCCCAGGATCGCAAAGGCGGGGTCGGGCCCTGCGCCCTTGAACGCGGCGCTGAGACCCAAATTGATCGTCCCCGGCAATACGAAAACAAGCGCGCCGATGACCGCGAATATCACCGCGAAGCGACCGCGTCCGATCGATTTGGTCCAAAGCCTGAGAATGAATGCCGACATGTGCGTTCCTCGGCGCCGCGAGACCCGCCACAGCGCTTTCGACAATGGCCTCAATAGAAGAAGATATCGTCAGCCAATTTAGCATCTGGTTAAAGTTCAACTGAAAATTCGTGACCTTAGCCGAAGGATCGCCCCTAAAATTACGAGTCCGGACGCTAGTCTGGATTGCTTCGCTGTCGCACGCAATGACTACGCAGACCGTTTCAATCTAAAGATAACATGCTCCGAGAGGATGATTGAGGGCGGGTGATTGCGCGGTTGCAGCCGTTGGCATGAGACAGGGGCGCCTACGCCGTCCCCCCAGCATCCACCGTCATCACCGCCCCGCTGACATTCCTTCCCCCCTCGCCCATCAAAAACGCCGCCATCGCGGCGACGTCTTCCGGGTCGGCGAGGCGGCGCAGGGCGCTGCGGGCGACGATGCGGGCGCGGGCTTGCGTGTCGAGGCCGTGCGTCAAATCGGTGTCGATGAAGCCGGGGGCGATGGCGTTGACGGTGACGCCGACGCGGCCGACTTCGCGCGCGAGCGACTTGGTGAAGCCGACGAGCGCCGCCTTGGTGGCGGCGTAGACCGAGAGGCCGTTGGCGCCGTTCGCGGCGACGATCGAGGCGATGTTGACGACGCGGCCGCGCCCCTCGGCCATCATGCCGCGCACGACGTATTTCGTCAGCACGATCGGCGAAAGCGCGTTGAGCCGCAGCAGCTTCTCGATGTCGGCGTTGGCCATCGTCGCGAGCAGCCCCTCGGTGCCGATGCCGGCGTTGTTGACGAGGCCGTAGATCGGGCCGCGCCGCGCGCGCAGATCGCGCACGAAAGTGGGGATGGCGTCGATTTCGGCGAGATCGAATTCTTCGAAATGCAGCGCGCCGACGCCGTCGCGCGCGATTTCGGCCGCGGCGCGATCGAACGCCTCGTTTCTGTTGCGCGCGACGGCCGCGACCGCGAATCCGACGCGCGCGAGCCGCGCGGCGATGGCGAGGCCGATGCCGCGGCTGGCGCCGGTGACGACGACGTTATCCATGGCGCGCGAGCTTTCCTCCCTCGGTCATCGGCAGTTGCGCGACGAAGCGTAGCACGGACGGCGCCTTGTGGGCGGGCAGAACCGCGCGGCACGAAGCGATGATCTCTCGGCTCAGCGCTTCGTCGGCGGCGAAGCCCTCGCGCACCACCACTTCGGCGGCGACGAGCGCGCCGGTGATCGGGTTCTTGCGCGCGAAGACGCGGCTCGCGCGGACCGCCGCGTGGGCGTTGAGCGCCGCCTCGACCTCTTCGGGATGAACCTTGGCGCCGCCGACGTTGATGATCCCGCCGCGCCGGCCGACGAAGACATAACGATCGCCGCGGCGCTCGACCATGTCGCCGCTGTCGACGAAGCCCTCGGCGTCGTGCAGCGCCGGCGCGTTCGCGCCGACGTAGCGCAGCGCCGTGCGGTTCGATTTGATGCGCAGCGAGCCGTCGACGACCTTCATCGCGACCTCGCCGCCTTGTTCGAGCAGCGAAGCGGGAAAGCCGGCGCGGCCGTCGCCGACGGCGAACGCGACGCCCGCTTCGGTGGAGGCGTAGGCGTGCTCGACGCGCGCGTGCGGATAGAGCGCGCGCAAGGCGGCGAGCACGGCGTCGTCGGCGATCTCGCCCGAGAGCCGCACGGTCTCGGGATCGATGCGGCGCGCCTGAGCGCTCATCAGAACCTTGCGCCAATGCGAAGGCGTGCCCGAAATGTGCTTGGCGCCCGCTTTGCCCAAGCGGATGAGGTAATCGTCGACGCTCTCGCCGGCGCCGCTCAGGTTAAGCGACTCGCTCCCCGCGAGCGCGCGCAGGAAGATCTGCAAGCCGCCGTAGCGGCGAATGTCGTAGAACGTCGCCCAGGCTTGCGCTGGCGCGGGGCGGAAGGCGCCGGTCAAGGTCGCGAGCGTGTGGACGACCATCTTCGGCGGGCCGCTGGTGCCCGAAGTCGGCATCACCCATTCGGTGGCGAAGCGCCGGCGGCGCGGCGCGGCGAGAGGTTCGAGCGGCAGGCGGCAAGGGACCGTGAGATCGAGATCGATCTCAGGCGCCGCTTCGTCGCCGTCATAGACCAGCGCGTCCGCTTGCGCCCCGCAGATCAGCGCTTCAAGGCCGGCCCTGTCGAGGCCGGGCGGGCAGAGCACGATGCGGCGCGCGAGGCCGTCGAGCTCGATCAGCGCCGCGGCGGCCTTGGCCATGTCGCCGACGGCGAGCGCGACCGAGCGCCCTTCGAGGCGGTCGAGTTCGCCGCCGAGGCTCGTCGCGTGCGCGAAATCGTCGAGCGGCAGCCGCCAATCGCGCGTCGCGATCGCTCGGCCGCGGCCGGCGCCGGCCGCCATCAGCTCGGCGAGGGTCAGCGGCTCAGACAAGGGCTTGGTCGTAGAAGGCGATCAGGTCGCCGATGGTCACGGGGAAGCGCGCCCCTTCCGCGCTGGTGAACGGGTCGACGCCGAGCGCGTCCTCGAGCCGCGCGACGAGAATCGCGAAGCACAGCGAGTTCGAGCCCGGACTCCATTAGGGGCAGATGGTCGGTCAGCGGCGCGAGCGTCTTGCCCTGCTCGGCGGCGACTTCGCGAATGTGCGTCAGGATCGTCGATCGCGCCGTCATGAGCCGGAATACCTTCTGTCGAGAGAATTCTATTACATTACTATGGTTCGCCGCGTGCGCCGCGCGCCATTTCGATTGACGGTAAATTTCGTCGCCGCGCGGCCGATAGCCCCGCCGCGGCAAACCTGCTAGAGCGCGCTGCTCATCGCCGTGAGCGGCGCTTTCCCTCTCCCCGCGCGCTAGGATCTGCACACGTCGTTGCGCGGCCTGCGGCTAGTCCCCCCGCCCCTCACCCTGCCTCTCCCCGCTACGCGGGGAGAGGCAGGGTGAGGGGCGGGGGGACTAGCCGCGTTGCCGCCGAGATGTGTGCATGCCGTAGCCCGCGCGAAGGCGAGCGGTCCGCTCGCGCTAAAGGAGGAGTGGTTGGCGAACGTAGCGCGCGCATTGATGTTTCAGGGCACGGGCTCGGACGTCGGCAAGTCGCTGATCGTCGCCGGGCTCTGCCGCGCGTTCGCCGCGCGAGGACTGAAGGTCCGCCCGTTCAAGCCGCAGAACATGTCGAACAACGCCGCGGTGACGGCCGACGGCGGCGAGATCGGCCGCGCCCAAGCGTTGCAGGCGCGCGCCTGCGGCGTCGCCCCGCACGTCGACATGAACCCGGTGCTCTTAAAGCCACAGAGCGACGTCGGCGCGCAAATCGTGGTGCACGGCCGCGTCGTCGGCGCCGCCAAGGCGCGCGACTATTACGACCTGACGCCGCGACTGAGGAGCGCCGTCCTCGAAAGTTGCGCGCGCCTCAGGGAAGAGGCCGATCTGGTGCTGATCGAGGGCGCCGGCAGCGCCGCCGAGGTCAATCTGCGCGCGCGCGACATCGCCAACATGGGCTTCGCGCGCGCCGCCGGGACGCCGGTCGTGCTGATCGGCGACATCGACCGCGGCGGCGTCATCGCGCAGCTCGTCGGCACTCGGGAAGTGATCACGCGGGAGGACGCCGCCATGATCGTCGGCTTCCTCGTCAACAAGTTCCGCGGCGACGCGAGCCTGTTCGACGACGGCATGCGCTTCATCGCCGAGCGCACGGGATGGCGCGCGCTCGGCCTCGTGCCGTTCCTGCCGTCCGCGCATCGCCTTCCCCCCGAGGATGCGGTGGTTCTCGACGCGGCGCGCGACGACAAGCGCGCGGGGGTCACGATCGCCGTGCCGATGCTGTCGCGCATCGCCAATTTCGACGATTTCGATCCGCTGCGGCTGGAGCCGAACGTGCGGCTGATCATGGTCCCGCCCGGCGAACCGCTGCCCCTCGCCGATCTCGTCATTCTGCCCGGCACGAAGGCGACGATCGCCGATCTCGCGTTCTTTCGCGCGCAAGGCTGGGACGTCGATCTCTTCGCCCATGTGCGGCGCGGCGGGCGCGTGCTCGGAATCTGCGGCGGCTATCAGATGCTCGGGCGCGCCCTCGCCGACCCCGAAGGCGTCGAAGGGCCGGCCGGCGAAGCGCAAGGGCTCGGGCTGATCGACGTCGAGACGATCCTGGCGGGCGACAAGGCGCTGCGCTCGGTTTCCGGAATTTGCCTCGCCAACGGCGCGCCGTTCTCCGGCTACGAAATGCACATCGGCCAAACCCGAGGGCCGGATTGCGCGCGTCCGCTGCTGCGCCTTGCCGACGGCCGCGAGGACGGCGCGATTTCTTGCGACGGGCGCGTCATGGGCGCCTACGCGCACGGCCTATTCGCCGACGACGCCCAGCGCGCCGCCTGGCTCGCCGCGCTCGGCGCCGCATCCGATCTCGCCTACGACGCGACGGTGGAGCGCACGCTCGACGAACTCGCCGCGCATCTTGCGGCGCACATCGATCTCGACGCGCTGCTCGCGCTGGCGCGATGAGACGGAGCGTCTGCGTTGCGGCTTGCCTTCCCGCGCGTCGGGCGTGACAACAGACAGATCGGCAAACACCCCCCGAGTCCGCCGTGACCGACGCCAACGTCTTCACCATTCCCGCCGGCGCGCCGTTTCTGGCGACGCTCGCGCGCGCGTTGCTCGACGGCAGGCTGGTCGAAGGCTTCCCTGGCGCGCTCGGGCCGCTCGAGCTGGCGAGCGCGACGATCTACGTGCCGACCCAGCGCGCGGCGGCGGCGTTGGCGCGCGCGCTGCTGGAAGCGAGCGGCGGCGCGAGCCTCATCCTGCCGCGCATCGCGCCGCTCGGCGCTTTCGAGCCGACGCAGGGCGAACTCGGCTTCGCCGAGCCCGAGGAAACCTTGAGCGAGATCGCGCCGCCCGCCGTCGGCGAACTCACCCGCCGCATGACTCTCGCCAGACTGACGCGCGCCTGGGGCGAGGCGCTGCGCGGCGCCATCTGCCGCGTCGAGGCCGACGGGCGAAAGGTGTTCGACGAAAGCGAGGCCCCGCTGGTCGCGACGACCCCGGCGCAGGCCTATGCGCTGGCGGGCGACCTCGCCGCGCTGATCGACGACTTGATCATCGAAGGCGTCGACCCGGAGCGGCTCGACGCTCTCGTGACCGACGCTTTCGATCCCTATTGGCGCATCACCCTCGATTTTTTGAAGATCGCGTTCGCGCAATGGCCGGCCTGGCTCGACGAGCGCGGCCTGATCGATCGCGTCCGGCGCGGGGCGCTGCTCATCGACAACGAAATCGCGGCTCTGGCGTCGGGAGCCTCGCGCGGCCCGACAATCATCGCCGGCTCGACCGGCACCAACCGCGCCACCGCCCGGCTGATCGCCGCCATCGCGCGCGCGCCGCAGGGCGCGGCAGTGCTGCCCGACCTCGACCAAAGCCTCGACGAGCGCGCCTGGGCGATGATCGGCGCCAGCGACGAAGGCGCGGTCGGCGTCGCCGGCCATCCGCAGGCCGCGTTCCACCGGCTGCTCGGCATCGTCGGCGTTGCGCGCGACGAAGTGAAAACGCTGGGGGCGCCGGCCGACGCGTTGCGCGCGCGCGCGCATTACCTCAGCGAAGCGCTGCGCCCCGCCGACACCACCGACGTTTGGAGCGAGCGCCGCAAAGACGAGAGCGGCGGCGCGCTGAGCGACCGGGCGATCGCCGACGGGCTCGCCGGTGTCGCGATCGTCGTCGCCGACAACGAGAACGAGGAGGCGCTGGCGCTCGCCGTCGCGATGCGCGAGGCGTTGGAGACGCCGGGCAAGAGCGCCGCCCTGATCACGCCCGACGTCGCGATCGCGCGGCGCGTCACCGCGGACCTCGCGCGTTGGGGCGTCGCAGTCGAAGATTCGGCCGGGCGCACGCTCGGACAAACCGAGGCCGGCGTGTTCGCTCGGCTGGCGCTCGCCGCCGCCGAGGATTTCGCCGCCCTGCCGCTCACCGCGCTCATCGCCCATCCGCTGACCCGGCTCGCCCGCGCGCCCGAAGATTTGCAACGCGCCGCGCGGGCGCTGGAGATCGGCGTCTTTCGCGCCGTCATGCCGCCCTCGGGCCTCGGCGACATCCCCGCGCTGATGGCGAACGCCCGCGCGTTCGCTAAAGATCGTCACGCCCACGACGCGCGCAAGCGCCTCGACGAGGACGACTGGCGCGCCGCCGAGGCGCTGCTGCGCGACGCCGAGGCCGCCTCGGCGCCGCTGAGGGCCCTCGGCGCCAAGGCGCCGCTCGGCCATTTCATCGCCGCCCATCGCGCCGCGCTCGACGCTTTCGCGCGCGGCGAAGAAGAACGCGCCCAAGGGGAATGGAGCGAGGCGCACGGCGGCGAGGCGCTCAGCGAACTCTTCGACGAATGGGCCGAGGGGGCGGAGCTCGGCTTCGCCTGCTCCCTTTCCGACTACGCCGCGCTGTTCGACGCGGTCGTTTCCGGCCAACGCGCGCCGGTCGGGCGCAACGCGCACCCGCGATTGCAAATCCTCGGCCTGCTCGAAGCGCGCCTGCTCACCTTCGATCTCGCGCTCGTCGCCGGGCTCGACGAAACGATCTGGCCGCCGGCGGCCGAGACCGACGCGTTCCTCAATCGTCCGATGCGCGCAGCGCTCGGCCTTTCCGCGCCCGAGCGGCGCATCGGCCAGACCGCGCACGACTTCGTCGCCGCGCTCGGCGCGCGCCAGGCGATCGTCAGCCGCGCGAGAAAGCGCGGGGGCGCGCCAACGGTCGCCTCGCGGTTTCTCCAGCGCATGGGCGCCGTCGCCGGCGAGGCGGCGATGCGCGAAGCCGAGAACCGCGGCGAAAAATACCTCCGGCTCGCGCGCGCGCTCGATCGCGCGAAGCAGTATCGCCCCACCAAGCGCCCCGAGCCGAGGCCGCCGCGCGCGTTGCGGCCGGACCGACTCAGCGTCACCCGCATCGAGACGCTGCGGCGCGATCCATACGCGGTGTTCGCCGAGTTCGATCCTGCGCCTCGAGCCGCTGGAGCCGATCGGCGTCGCGACGGGCCCGCGCGAGATCGGCGACGTCTGGCACGCGGCGCTGCAAGCGTTCTCGGAAACCTTGCCTTCGGGGCCCCTGCCCGCGGACGCCCGCGCGCAGCTTCTCGCCATCGCGCGCGCGCGCTTCGCGCCGATGCTCGCCGACCCGTCGTTCCGCGCCATGCGCTGGCCGCGCATCGTCCAAGGCTGCGACAAGTTCTTGAGCTTCGACGCCGAGCGGCGGGCCGGCGCCGAGCGCATCCTCGTCGAGCAAGGCGGCCGATTGGAGTTTCCGCTCGCCGACGGATCGATCTTCACGCTCACCGCGCGCGCCGACCGTATCGAAGCTTTGCGCAGCGGCGGCGCGGCGTTGATCGACTACAAGAGCGGATCGCCGCCGGGATTGAGCGAGGTCCAGGTCGGCTTCGCGCCGCAACTGACCCTCGAAGCGGCGATGCTGGCGCGCGGCGGCTTCGCCGGCTTGATCGGCCTCGAAGCGGTTTCGGCGCTCTATTTCAAGCTCGGCGGCGCCAAGGGCGGCGAGATCCGCGAACTCAAATTCAAGGACGCGACATTCGCCGAAGTCGTCGAGCGGCACTTCGCCGGCCTGAAAGTCCTGCTCGATCAGTTCTGCGATCCGCAGACGCCCTATCTCTCGCGGCTCTATCCGAAATTCGCCAAGCGAGCCGGCGATTACGACCACCTCGCGCGGGTCAAGGAATGGTCGGCGACCGGCGGCTTTTCCGACGACGCGCAAGGAGACGAGCCTTGAACGCGCGCGCGCCAAAGCCGGAGATTCCGCTGCCGGTGCGCCTCGCGCAGCAACGCGCCTCGAATCCGGCTTCTTCGGCCTGGGTGTCCGCCAACGCAGGTTCCGGCAAGACCCACGTCCTGGTGCAGCGCGTGCTGCGCCTGCTGCTCGACGGCGCGCCGCCCTCGGGGATTCTCTGCCTCACCTTCACCAAGGCGGCCGCCGCCAACATGGCGACGCGCGTCTTCAAGACGCTGGCGAAATGGACGAGCCTCGACGACGCCGAACTCGCGCGGGCGATCGTCGAGACCGGCGCGCCGGCGCCCGACGCCGCCGGGCTCGGCTTCGCGCGTCGCCTGTTCGCGCGCACCATCGAGACGCCGGGCGGCCTGAAAATCCAGACGATCCACGCCTTCTGCGAGCGTCTGCTTCATCTCTTTCCGTTCGAGGCCAATGTCGCGGCGGGGTTTCGCGTCGCCGAGGAGCGCGAGGCGGCGCTGCTCATGGACGAGGCGCGCGCGCGCGCTTTCGCCGCTGCGCCGCTTTCGCCCGAGCGCGAAGAAGCGATCGCAAGAATTGCGCGGGACGTCGGCGCCGAAGGCTTCGACGATCTCATCAAGGAGGCGCTCGGGCGGCGCAGCGAAATCGAGGCGCTCGGCGAGGGCGCCGCCTATGGCGCGGCGCTGCGGCGCAAGCTCGGGCTCGGCGCGAGCGAGACCACCGCTTCGATCAAGCGCGAAATGACCCGCGCGAGGCCGCAATGGGCGGGATGGGCGGCCGAACTCGAGCAAGGGAGCGCCAACGATAACGGCGTCGCCGCGAGCTTGCGTCGCGCCGCCGAGGCGAGCGAACCCGACGAACGCCTCGCCGCCTATCTCGAAGCCTTCTTCACCGAAAAGGGCGAGGGCGCGCCGCGCGGCGGCCGACAACGCAAACTCGTCACCAACACGCTCGCCAAGCGCCTGCCCGATTTGCCGCAGCGCCTGAGCGACGAGCAGGAGCGGCTGATCGCGCTGCGCGATCGGCTGCGCAGCGCCGAGGCTCTGGAGCGCAGCCTCGCGCTGATCGACGTCGCACAGGCCGTCCTTGCCGAATACGCGCATCTCAAAGGCGAGCGCGGTCTGCTCGATTTCGACGACCTGATCGCCCGCACGCTTCATCTGCTGGAGCGCGCTGACGCGGCCTGGGTGCTCTACAAGCTCGACGCCGGCGTCGATCATATCCTGGTCGACGAGGCCCAGGACACCTCCGCGCCGCAATGGGCGATCCTGACCAAGCTTTGCGACGAGTTTCTTTCCGGCGCCGGCGCGCACAGCCGGCGGCGCACGTTCTTCGCGGTCGGCGACGACAAGCAATCGATCTTCTCCTTCCAGGGCGCCGCGCCGAAGATGTTCTCTTCGGTGCGGCGCGAACTGGAACGGCGCCACCGTGAAGCCGAGCTCGATTTCGACTGGATTCGCCTCGCGCTTTCGTTCCGCTCCGCGCCGCGGGTGCTCGAAGGCGTCGATCGCGTGTTCGCCGCCGAGGCGGCCTGGCGCGGCCTCACCGGGGACGACGAGAAGCCGCCGCCGCACGACGCGTTTCACGCCGACCTGCCGGGGACGATCGAATTGTGGGCGCCGATCGCGACGGCCAAATCGGCCGAGCGCGAGGATTGGCGCATGCCGCTCGACGCGAGCGCAAGCGCAGATCCGCCGGTGGCGCTCGCGCGCCGCATCGCCGAAGTCATCGAGGGCTGGCTTTCGCCGGACTCGCCCGAACGCGTGCGCGACGCCGTAACGCACGAGTCGCGACGGGTCGCCGCCGGCGACGTGATGATCCTCGTGCGGTCGCGCGGCGCCTTTTTCGAAGCGATGATCCGCGCGCTCAAGGAGAGGCGCGTCAAGACCGCCGGCGCCGACCGCCTGACCTTACGCGATTCCATCGCGGTGATGGACCTGATCGCCGTCGGCCGCTCCGCGCTGCTGCCCGACGACGACCTGACGCTGGCCGCGGCGCTGAAATCGCCGCTCGTCGGCCTCGATGATTGCGATCTCATGGCGCTGGCGCCGCAGCGCGCGGGCTCGCTCGCGCAAGCGTTGGCGCAGAGCGCCGACGAGCGGTTCGCGCTGGCGCGAAGCCGCGTCGAGACGTGGCGCCGGCGCGCCGTGAACCATACGCCCTACTTGTTCTACGCGCGTCTCGTCGGCGAGGACGGCGGACGGCGCGCGCTGCTGGGCCGGCTCGGGCCCGAGGCTGCCGACGCGATCGACGAATTCATGGCTCTCGCCCTCGCCCACGAACAAAAGACGGCGCCGTCGCTGCACGCCTTTCTCGCGGAAATCGAGGCGACGGATTTCGCCATCAAGCGCGACATGGAAGACGAAGGCGACAGCGTGCGGGTGATGACCGTCCACGCCGCCAAGGGCTTGGAAGCGCCGATCGTCTTCCTGCCCGACACTTGCTCGGCGCCCCATGCGCGCAACGAAGCCAAGCTCCTCGACCTCGACGACGCGGAGCCCGGCGGTCCGCCGCTCCTCGTCTGGGCGACAAAGAGAGGCGACGACTCGCCGCCGCTCGCGAGCGCTCGCCAGAGGGCGCGCGAAGGCGCCGCCGGCGAACATCGCCGCCTGCTCTACGTCGCGATGACGCGCGCCGCCCAACGTCTCGTCGTCGCGGGCTACGAAGGCGTGAGGGGACGCCCTAGGGACAACTGGTTCGATCTCGTCCGCTCTGGGCTGGGCGACGCCCTCACGCCCGCCCCGGCGCCCTGGGACGGCGAGGCGACGATTTTGCGGCTCGGCGAGACAGGCGGCGGCCAAGCGGTCGCCGCGACGCCCCCGGCCGCACGCAGCGAAGAGGCGCCGGCGTGGCTTCGGGCGTCCGCCGGTCGCGAGGCCGCCGCGGCGCCGCTCAGTCCGTCGCGCGCCGGCGCTCCCCCTCGCTCGGGCGAAGCGGGCCGCACGCGCCGTCAGGAGGGACTGCTCGCCCATGTCCTGCTGCAACACCTGCCGGACATCCCGGCCGAGCGGCGCCGGCAGGCCGCGGCGCGCTTTCTGGCGCTGCGGGGCGGCGCGCTGCCGCCCGAACAACTCGAGGAACTCGCCGAGCGCGCGCTCGCGACGCTCGCCCGCCCTGAGCTTGCGCCGTTGTTCGCGGCCGGGTCGCGCGCTGAAGTGGCGGTCGCCGGCGCCCTGCCCCGGCCCGGGCGCTCCGCCCTGGCGTTCGCGGGGCGGATCGACCGCGTCGCCGTCGGCGCGGAGGGGGTTTTCATCGCCGACTTCAAGAGCGGCGCGCCCGTCGGCGGAGCGCCCCCCCCGGCCTATGTCGCGCAGCTCGCGCTCTACCGCGCCGCCCTCGCCCCGCTCTATCCCGATCGGCCGGCGCGGGCGTTTCTCGTCTGGCTCGGCGCGGCGCAAGTCGTTGAAATCCCCCCCGCGGCGCTCGACGACGCCTTGGCGAATCTCGCGACCGATTCATAACCCTGACGCGCATCCCTGGGGACAACGCGCGAATTCTCCTTCTAACGCCTTGATAAGGCCGTATTTTGTCTACAACCTCGCAAACATGGAAACGAGCGTGAGATGGCCGAGCACCGGCCAAAGCACTGCGTCGGCCGTTAAATCGAACCCGCGCAGAACCGCGCGAAGGCTTTGTTTGGGCGCGTTTTGGCCGGCTTTTGCCGGCCTAATGTTGTTTTCGGCGCCCCTTCCGGCCTTCAGCGACCCGACGCCGCCACCCGGCATGGTGCCCTACGACCACCCCGTATATCACAACGGGATGCGTGTGCTTTGGCATGGCGCTTGGCGGGCGAGAGGCAAGAGAAAGGGCGACGCGCCGGATGCGGCGGACGACGCGCCGAAGGCCACGCCGGCCAAGGACGCGCCGGGCGTCGCCGCCAAACCGACGCCGCCCAAGCCCGCCGACTACTCGATCCTGGTCGACACGGACGATTCTCTCGCCGCGCGGCTCGCAAACGAGTTCGTCGCGGCTGTGCAAGCCAACGGCGCCAAGGGCCGCGTGATCGCGGGGCGAACTTCGCCGACGGCGCTCGCCAAGGCGGTGCAGAGCGACAGCGCCGATTTGGCGATTGCGCCGATCGACGCGCTCATCGCTGACGACAAGGCGACCGCCGACTGGCGCGAGCGCGCGCCCTATATCGCGCGGCTGGGCGCCGAAACCGTCGAAATCATCGCGCCGCGGGCGGTCGTGGACGTCCGTCAACTCGAGGGACGCGACGTTGGTTTCGGCGTCGCCGACGGCGCGGCCGCGGCCACCGCCGCGACGCTGTTCGCGCGGCTGGGCGTGGCGCCCAAACCCTCGTTCGCCCCCCTCGCTCCCGCGCTCGCCGATCTGGCGGCGGGCAAGATCGCCGCGGTCGTGGCGGTCGGCGCGAAGTCGTCGAAGACTTTGGCCGACTTCGGCAAGGATGGACGCTTCCACGTCGTCGCGATCCCCTGGTCGCCGTCGCTGCGACCGCTCTACGCGCCGGCGCGATTGACGGCGAAGGACCGGCCGAATCTCATTGGCGCCAACGAAAAGGTCGACACGCTCGGCGCGCCGATGGCGCTCGTCGCGCTCGACGCGGCGTCGACCTCCCCACGCGCCGAACGATCCGCGGCGCTGACCAAATCGTTCTTCGAAGGGTTCGACAAATTGCTCGCCCCCGACAACGACGCGAGCTGGCGCGACGTCAACTTCGCCGCCACCGCGCCGTGGCCGCGCCTGCGGGCGGCGCAGGCGTGGATCGATCTCAACGCAAGCGCGCCGGACGCTTCGTTCGACGCGTTCCGCGCGGTCGCCAAGACCGCGACATTGGCGAACGGCGGTCCCGGCGCCAAGGACTCCGATCGTCTCTACGACAGTCTGATGCAATGGCGCGGCGCAGGACAATGACGAGAGGCACCCCATGCCGATCTTGCTGAAAGCCGTCGCCGGCATTTTCGCCGGCGCTATCGTAGGCGTTCTCACTCTCGCCTTTTGGCCCCAGATCGAGCCAGTCGCGGTGAACGCGCGGCCGGCGGTGGAGCAGCCGGTATTCGTGACCAGCGCGGCCGACACGAGCGCCGCGCCGGGGATCGACAAGGCCGCGCTCAAGAAGCTGGCGACAGCCTTGCGCGCCAGCCCGCAGACGGCGGCCGCGGCCTCGCCGACCCAAGAGCTCGCTTTGGCGCCGACGACCGCAACGAACGCCGACGCCAGCGATGCGGCGCTTCGCCTGCGCGGGGAAGGCCTCGTCGCCCTCGCCGGCGGCGACATCGCGGGAGCGCGGGCGTTCCTCGAGCGCGCCGCCGAAGACGGCGACGCCCGCGCCATTCTCGTGCTCGGCGACACTTATGATCCTGCGACGCTCGCGCGCATGGGCGCCGTGGGGCTCAAGGGGGACGCCGCCAAAGCCCGCAACTACTATGCGCGTGCGCTCTCGGCCGGCCTCGCCGCAGCGCGCAACCGCATCGCTTCGCTCGAAACGCCGCAGAACTGACGGACAAGCGCCGCTTTATCGATCGACGCGAGAGAGAACTTCGCGCAACGGGTCGCTCGCCCACGCGACATTGACGAAATCCTCGTGGCTGACGTCGCCTGAATCGACGAACGCGACGACGCCCGGCCGCAAGCCGTCGGGAAGGCCGTTCTCAACCGCGACGCCGTCGCGCTCCAACCGGCCGCGCAGCGCGACGTTTCGGTCGCGCGTGGAACTCGAATAGGCGCTGACGAAAAACGCGCCGTAGTGGGCGTTTTCGACCCATTGCTCGAATTTGTCCTCTTCGCCATAGAGCGCGTCGAGCAACACGACGCCCCGGACCCGATCGCCCGCGCCGCCCTGAGTGAGCGAGTAGGCCGCCGGCATATAGCCGCCGCTATAGGCGACGACGACGACGGGCATGCGCCGGAACGTGGCGCGCGAGACGCCGGGATAAAGTTCGGCGAGCTTGGCCGCAGCCTCGTCGAGGAATTGCGCGAAGGCGCCCGGCCGCCAGAAATTGCCCGCGCTCGAGTTCCGCCGCGTCGACCGCGAGTTGCGGCGCGACGAGCACGCCGTTGAGATCGGATTGCGCGAGCTGGCGGGCCGCCTGCTGCCGTCCGACGACGTCGCGCGCCAAGGTCGTCTGGTTGCCGTGGAAGAACACCACGAGCGTGCCCGGGCGGTTGGGATCGAATCCGTCTCCTGCGGCGATCAGCACTTGGCGATCGTTGTAGGTCGTGTCTTCCCACAACAGGCCGCCGCGCGGCGACGTGTGGCCGAGCCGACCGCCGGCGCTGACGTCGAGAAACGGCCGCGCCTTGTCGTTGTCTTCGTCGGGGGGGATCAGCCCGCGATAAGGAAAGGCCGAGTTCTTGAATTCGGCGAAAGCGACGTTCGCGCCGTTCATCTGCACGAATCTGGGCTGACTGGAAGGCGGCGACACATTCGACTCCAGCGGCCCGGCAGGGCCGCCTGCGCAGCCCGCAAGCGCCAAAGCCAACCCGGCGCTCGCCAAAGCAACGACTGCGCGACACGGTCGAACGTTCATCGTCGGACCCTCCGGCTCGATTGCGGCGCCCGCTAGGCCAGACGGTTCGGCGCGCTACCCAATATTACGCCGAAGAAGGCGGGAAGCGCCAGAAGGTAGGCGACCCCCGCGATCTCGATCACCGCGCCGAGGCCGAAATTTGTCGCGATGACCGGCGCCGCCGCCGCGCCGATCACGGAGAAGCAGCCGTTGACGCCCCAGGCCCAGATGAACAGATGCTCCTTGCCGAGCCGCCCGAGCGTCGTCATCGCGGTGGGCATCGGAAAACCCATCAGGAAAGCGGGCGGCGCGATGAACAGGAAGCAAAACAGAAGCCGCGTCAGGTAAGGCAAGGCGCCGATCGCGTCGAGCGCGATGTTGAGGAACAACGCGTAGCCGATCAGCAGCGCCGCGATGGCGAGGAAGATGACCGGCATCACCGCGCGCATGCGCGGCAGGATGCGCTCGGAGATGAGCGCCCCGAGCCCCGAGAACACCAGCATCCCGGTGATGAGGATCGAAGCGGAGACCGTCGGATTGCCCAGCGCCATGACGAAATGCGCGATGAGGCCGACCTCGACCATGATGTAGCCGGCGCCCAGACAGGCGAAATAGACGACGGTCAGGAACTTGCCGCGCGACTTGGAAAAGATCGTCCGCCAGCCCCAAAGGACGGGGATCGCCAGCAGCACCGTCGCGGTAAGGCAGGCGACGCCGAGCGTCGCCCAGATCAACAGATAGCCCCATTCGTCCTGGAGCAGTTCGAGCCGGTCGAGAATTCGCGGCAGGTCTTTGGTCTTGACGTACGCCGCGAAATACGGCGCGTCGTTGGTCAGCTTGCGCGTGTTGAAGACGTAGCGCTCGGCGATCTGAGGCCACCCGCCATTGATCAGCGCATGCCAGGTGAGCCGGCCCATGACGGTCGCGGGAAGCACGCCGTCGTCGGCCTTGCCGTCGGGCGGAGCGGCGTCCGCGGGCGCGGTCGAGTCGGCGGAGTCGGTCGCGGCGGAAGCATCGGACGGCGCCGGCGGACCGCCGGCTGCGCCCGCGAAGATCTGCTCGACGTAGCCGTCGAGCGTGCGGTCGGTCTGCGAGGTGTCGTAGAAGAGCCCCGGCGAGTAGATCTCGTCGAACGACATCGCATGAGTGTACTTGCGCAGCTTGTCGATTTCGTCGGCGGTGAAGCCGCCGCGCTTATAGAGCACCGTCGCGGTCGAAAGGTAGGACGAAGCGACGAAGAACGAATTGGCCATGTGGGCGCTGTCGACGTCGCGCGCCGCGGCGGCCATAGTCGTATAGAGCTTGAGCACCGATTTGGGCGGCTCTTCCTTGTTCCACAGCGTCACCGACAGCACGCCGCCGTCGTTGAGCGCGCGCATGTAGGTTTCCATCGCCTCTTGTGTGTAGGGGAACTTTTCGACGATGGCGAAGCCGCCGGGATTCGAGAGCCCGACGGAGTCGGCCAGGCTCAGATCGACGATGTCGAAGCGCTCCTTGGTTTGCGCAAGGAAGTGGCGCCCTTCGTAATCGATGACACGCACCTTGCCGAGGATGTCGCCGGTGAAATCCTTGATGACCGGATCGCGGAAGGCGGCGAGCACGGCGCGATTGCCTTCGGCGACCGTCACGTCCGTGGCGCCCGAGCGCAACGCGAGCGCGGTCGAAATGCCGCCGCCGAACTGGGTGATGAAGGTCTTGGGAGCCTTCTTGATCACGTAGGGATAGTACATCGGCAGGAATCGGAAATAGGCGGTGTCCTTGGCCGGCAAGTCGCGGATGATGCCGATCGGCCCGTCGCTGTCGATGTAGAGCGCAAGATAGGCGTTGGCGGGCATTTCCGGCAGATTGAAGCCCGCGTTGTCGGAGAGGCCCGGCGCGAAATGCAAATACGAGCTCGAATAGGCCTCGAGAAAGCCGAACGGCGAAGCGCTTTGGTAGACTTTCTTCGCGTCAGGAAACTTGCGCGCGTAGGAAACGCCCTTGTAGTCGTTGACCGCGAGGCGGCTCAGCCCGAGGGCCGGCGCGGCGACGAAATGGCCGCCGAACGCGATGAGGGCGACCGCCGCGTAAGGCGCCAGCGCGCGCTTGCCCCCAGGACCGAAAGCCCAAGCGACGCACGCCGCGAACCACAGCGCGAGCGGCGCCGCGATGAGGTTGGCCGGCGTGAAGCCGTACATCGCGACGAGGACGACGAGGCCGCACAAGCCGGAGCCGGCGAGATCGGCGAAATAGACGCGCCCGAAGGTGCGATTGCTCTTCAGGAAGACGCAGCCGAGAAACACCGCGCCGGCGAGAAACGGCGTCAGCGAAGCGAGGAAGATCTTCGAGCAGCTTCCATTTCTGCGCGGGATCGGAGACCAGGAAGATCGCGTTGAAGCCGAGTTGTTGAATATAGAGGTTGGCGGCGACCGCGAGCGGCCCGAACAGTCCGAGCGCGACGCCCGCCGCGACGCGCCAATTGCGCTGGAACCAGTCCTTGGCGACGCACATCACCGCGCTGGTGAGGCCGAAGCCGAGCATCGCGAGGCTGACGACCAGCGAGCCGAAATGGGCCCAGCTGCCGACCGAAAACACCCGCATGATGTCGATCTGCAACGCGATGACGGCGCCGGCGCCGAGGCCGACGGCGAGATAGAGCGCGAGACGGCCGCGGCCGTCGAGCGCGATTTCGTCGTTCGCGCCGACCGCCGGTGCGCCGACGTCCGCCGTCGCGATTGCATCGTTCATGAAACAAGGCTCCGGGCTCGCCGGCGCGCGAGCGCGCCGTCAAGCGCGCGCGCGTCGCGGCCTCGAGGGGGCGAGGCGATCAATTGTTGTGGGTGCCCTTGATGGCGTCGCCCTCGAGCTTGGTGAAGGGAACGAAGGGAACAATTCGGCCACCATAGATGTCCGAACGCGAGACGGTGATCGAGCCGTCCGCGGCCTGGGTCTTGACGACTTTCAGCACGCGCTGGGCGCCGGGCGGGCCGACCGGAATGACCATGATTCCGTTGGGCTTGAGCTGTTGCAGCAACGGCGGCGGCACGTGGTCGATGCCGCAGGTGACGATGATCTTGTCGAACATCATCGGCTCGTTGTCGGCGGCCGCGGCCGCGGGCGAAGGCGAGGCTGCGGGCGAAGGCGTCGCGGCGGCGGCCGGGGCCGGGCTCGGCGAAGCGGCGGGCGCAGGCGCCGCCGCAGGCGAAGGCGTCGCGGCCGACGCGGCGGCGTCGTTCACCCAGCCGTAATAGCCGTCGGCGTTGCGCGAGCGGATCGCCGAGAATTCGACGTAGCCGTCCTTGATGAGGTCGTCGTAGATGCCGCGGGTGCGCTCGGCGAGCGGCTTGATGATCTCGATCGTGTAGACCTGATCGGTCAGGTGCGAGAGATAGGCCGACTGGTAGCCCGAGCCGGTGCCGATCTCGAGCACCTTCTCGCCCTGCTTCGGGTCGATCGTCGAGGTCATGCGGCCGACGATGTGCGGGCCGGAAATCGTCACGCCGAAGCCGATGTCGAGAAACGCGTGCTCGTAAGCGCGGTCGAGGTTCTGCTTCAACACGAATTTCTCGCGCGGGGTCAGCAGGAAGGCGCGCTTGTGGCGCTCGTCCCAGATGTCCTCGTTGCGCACCATGGCGCCGAAGCGATCGAAACGCTCGCCTAGGAATTTCGGATCCTCGCCGCGCTGCGCAACGCCCCAGGCGATGAACTTCTCGCGGCTGTCCATCGGCGGCGTCATGTCGAAGGTGAAAGGGGTCGGCACGTTGGCCATGGCGAGACGCGGGACGAGCGCCCCGCCTGCCAAAGCGGCCGCGCCGGCCAAGAAATGTCGTCGTTGCACCAACGCCTCCTGAAATAGGATCTGGGGGAATTCCGCCGGACCGCCTGATAACCCAATTCGCGCCAAAACGCGACAGGCGATTTTCGCCGGTCGATCGGCGCTTACGGTCCGGCGCGGACGCGTTGCAGCCGAGACGTTTGCGCCTGGCTTCAGCGCTTGCTCAGCGGGGCGGCGGCCCATTGTTTGAGCGTGTGGACGCGCCGATGCGGCGCATAGCCGAGCGCGCGCCAGGGATGGCGGCGCGCGCTCCTCGCCGCGCCGGCGGCGGCGTTCGCCCGAATTTCGCCGCTGATCCGGATCTCGGCGCCTTGGCGGCTCACCAGCCGGTAAAGCGTCGCGGCGTTCTGCGGCGCGAGGCGGATGCAGCCGTGCGAAGCGGGCCGGCCCAGATTGCCGACCGCAGTGGTGCCGTGGATGGCGAATTGGCCGTAGAAGAAGATCGAATGCGGCATCGGCGCGTTGCCGTACTTGAACGAATGAACCATCGGATAGAGCGCGATCGGCCGAAAGGCGCCGCGCGGCGTCAGATGGCCGGCGCGGCCCGATGAAATCGGCCATTGAAAGCTTTCGCCACTGTCCGCGGCGACGCGCATGGTCTGCGCGCCGAGATCGACGTCGATGCGGACCAGGGCGCTGGCGGCGCCGGGAAGCGAGATCAGCGCGATCGCCACGCCGAGCGCGATCGCCAGTCTCGAAACGAAACGCATGCTCCCCTCCCAACGCAACGCCTACGCGAACCTGCGCCACAACGGCGCTTCGACGAAGCCGAGCGCGCGCGCCCGCTTTCATGGCAAGATCGGCGCCGGACGTCGGTTCGCCCCGGGCGGCGGCGGCGCGGAGGCGAGCGCGCGCCCTTCCTAGCGCGAGCGGCCGACCTGAGCGGCGAAGTCGCTCGGCTGGGAGGCCCCGCCGATCTGGATCAACGCGCCTTCGCGGCTGACCAGCGTATAAAGCGTCGCGGCGGCGTCCGGCGCCAGACGGATGCAACCGTGCGAGGCCGGCCGACCGAGGGCGTCCACCTCGTCGGTGCCGTGGATCGCGTACTGACCATGGAAGAAGATCGAGTGCGGCATCGGCTCGTTGCCGTATTTGTACGAACGAACCATCGGAAAAAGCGCGGTCGGACGAAAAGTCCCGCGCGGCGTCTCACGTCCGGCGCCGCCGGACGAAATCGGCCATTGAAAGCTCTCGCCGCTGTCCGAGACGACGCGCATCGTCTGGGCGCCGAGATCGACATCGATGCGCACCAGTGCGCGGGCGGCGCCCGGCAGCGCGAGCAACGCGCCGAGCGCGATCGCCGCTCCCCAATCGAAACGCATATCCCCCTCCCGGCGCACAGCGAGCGCGGACCAGCTCCACAGCGGCGAGGCGCGGAAGCCGAGCAACCGCGCGGGCGCTTTCACGGCAAAATCGGTTCCAGACCGCGGTCAGGCCCCGGCGACGGCGCGCCCCTTCACGCCGATCGGGTTCATACTCCTCGAGCCTACGCATCGCACGCAGAGCGATGGGCGGTCACAGCCATTCGACAAGCGACATTTCGCCACGGCCGTCGACTGGCCGGCCTCGGCGTCACGGCGCGGCCATTGCGACTTTGCAATCGTGATCCTGCAAATCTTCGCCGTGGCCGCCGGCCGCCAGTTCCGCGTGATCGGCCAGAAGGATGAAGCCGGGCTTGCCGGCGAAATTCGCGCCGACCGCGACCAGCGTTTCCAGACCCATATGGTCCTTGGCGCCTTCGAGCCCGTCGGCGAGCAGGCGGAACGGCGCGACGTCGGAAAGATCGGCCGAATCGAGCCGGCGCGCCCAGTAATGGCGTCCTTTGAGCGCGACCGTCATCACCCGCCATCGATCGTCGAGCGCGTCCTGATAGCTCGCGAGCGCCGCGACGACCTCCTTGTCCATGCAGTCGACGTGCAGGTGCAGTTGGTCCTGGCTGCGCGCGAAGGCCGAATTGACGGCGACGCCGACCGCCTCGCGCGGCAAGGGATGATCGAGCCGCGCCTCGACGGCTCGCCGCGCCGCCCAGGCGAAAGCGAAATAATCGGGCGCATCGGGCGCGAGCAGCTGAGGGTCCTCGATGCCGGTGACGCGGCGGGTGGGGATCGCGAGATATTGCGCGACGCCATTGCGGTCCTTGAGCAGCGCGACGCCATTGTCTTCGCCTTGCGCGAGATCGACGCTCTCGCAAGGTTTCGGCCCCTCGCCGGCGCGAAGATGGGGGACGCATTGCTCGTGCACGATGGTCCACAGCGCCATGCGGTCGGCGTAAGCGGGCGCGGCGGCGAACAGGGCGAAAACGGCGGCGAACAGCGCCGACGGCGCAACTGCGAGCCTCATCGTGAAAAACTCCATTGCGGCGCCATTCGGCCAAGACCGATCGTGATCGAATATGGCCGCTCGACGGCACGGGAATATGCCGTCCTAGCGCGGCGATGCGCGGGTCGGGAAATCCGCGACGGTTTCAGCGGCTCGCCGAGCCGCGGACGATGTGTTAGCACTAGCGCGCTGACGATGAAATCGGCCCTCGCCACGGCCGAGAATGCGTGTGGGCGCGGGCCTTCCGGCAGCTGCGCGGCGGGGACGGCTCCGCCGCCCGGCGAAACGAGGGAGGACGGACATGCGCGGCGACCATAAAGTCATCGAATACTTGAACAAGGCCCTCGCCGACGAACTCACCGCGGTCAACCAGTACTGGCTGCACTACCGAATCCTCGACAATTGGGGCTACAAGGATCTCGCCAAGACTTGGCGCAAGGAATCGATCGAGGAAATGCACCACGCCGACATGTTGGTCGGGCGCATCCTGTTCCTGGAGGGCATGCCGAACATGCATTTGCGCGATCCGCTGCGCATCGGCTCGAACGTCAAGCAAATCCTCGAATGCGATCACGCCGCAGAAGTCGACGCGCGCGCGCTCTATCTCGAAGCCGCCCAATATTGCGATTCGGTCAACGATCGCGTCTCCAAGAATCTGTTCGAGCAGCTCACCAAGGACGAGGAAGGCCACATCGATTTCCTCGAAACGCAGCTCGAACTGATCAAGCAGGTCGGCGCCGAGCTCTATGCGCAGAAGCACATCGGGGGGCTGGAGGAGTAGGCGCTACGGCCCGCTGTCTTTAGTTGGAACCAGACCTCCGCCGTCATCGCGAGCGAAGCGTGGCGATCCAGAGATCGAGGAGATTGCAAAGAGATTCGCGGCGCTCGAAACATCCGCAAGGGCGCTCAGCGCGCGCAAGCAGGCGTCACGACCTCTGGATCGCCACGCTTTGCTCGCGATGACGCCAAGGGCCCGATTCGACCCCCAAGACGAAGCGCTCTAGCGGCCAGGACAAGCGCCCGGCCGTGACGGGTCATTGCTCTCGGCGGAGGCGCCCCTCACACATGGATCGCCCGCTTGGCGACCGCCATCGCCGCTTCCTTCACCGCCTCCGACATCGTGGGATGGGCGTGGCAGGTGCGCGCGAGGTCTTCGGCGGAGCCGCCGAATTCCATCAGCACCGCCGCCTCGTGGATCATTTCGCCGGCGCCGAAGCCGACGATATGCACGCCGAGCACGCGGTCCGACGCGGCGTCGGCGATGACCTTGACGAAGCCGTCGGTGTGGCGCATCGCGCGGGCGCGGCCGTTGGCGGTGAACGGGAACTTGCCGACGGAATAGGCAATCCCCGCCGCCTTCAGTTCTTCCTCGGATTTGCCGACGCTGGCGATTTCCGGGCTGGCGTAGACGACGCCGGGGATGACGTCGTAGTTCACGTGGCCCGCCTGCCCTGCGAGGATTTCGGCGAGCGCGACGCCTTCGTCCTCGGCCTTGTGGGCGAGCATCGGCCCGCGCACGACGTCGCCGATTGCATAGACGCCGGCGACGTTGGTCGCGAAATGCTCGTCGATGACGATCTGACCGCGCTCCATCGCGACGCCGAGCGCCTCGAGCCCGAGCCCCTCGGTGTAGGGGCGCCGGCCGATCGCGACGAGCACGACGTCGGCCTCGATCGCGATCGGCGCGCCGCCGGCGACGGGCTCGATCGTCGCCTTGGCGCCGACGGTCGAGGATTTCGACCCACGCGACCTTGTGGCCGAGATGGAACTTGAAGCCCTGTCTCTCCAACAGGCGCTGGAATTGCTTGCCGACTTCGCCGTCCATGCCGGGAAGGATGCGGTCGAGGAATTCGACCACCGTCACTTCGGCCCCTAACCGGCGCCACACCGAGCCGAGTTCCAGGCCGATGACGCCGGCGCCGACGACGATCAGCTTTTTCGGCGGCTTGGCGAGCGCGAGCGCGCCGGTCGACGACACGACGGTCTTTTCGTCGATCTCGACGCCGGGAAGGCGCGCAACGTCGGAGCCGGTGGCGATGACGATATTCTTCGCTTCGAGCGCCGTCTCCTTGCCATCGGCGCCCTTGACGACGACCCTGCCGGGCGCGGCGATGCGGCCCTCGCCGACGACCCAGTCGATCTTGTTCTTCTTGAACAGGAACGCGACGCCGGCGACGTTGGCGGCGACGGTCTCGTCCTTGTGCTTCATCATCGCGGCGAGATCGAGCTTGGGCGCCTCGACGACGACGCCCAGCGGCGCCAAGCCGTGCGCGGCCTCCTCGAACATTTCCGAGGCGTAGAGCAGCGCCTTGGAGGGAATGCAACCGACGTTGAGGCACGTGCCGCCGAGCGTCTTGCGCTTCTCGACGACGGCGACCTTCATGCCGAGTTGCGCCGCGCGGATCGCGCAGACGTAGCCGCCGGGGCCGGCGCCGATGACGACGAGATCATATTGGGCCATTTGCGCTCTCTGCTGAGATGTTTCGTCCGCCGTCGTGGCCGGGCTTGTCCCGGCCATGACGCAGAAAGGGCGCGCGCCGCGCGCTCTTGCTCACAGATCCAGCACCAGCCGCGCCGGGTCTTCGAGGGCTTCCTTCACCCGAACGAGGAAGGTCACGGCTTCCTTGCCGTCGACGACGCGGTGGTCGTAGCTCAGCGCGAGGTACATCATCGGGCGGATTTCGATCTTGCCGCCGACGACCATCGGCCGCTCCTGGATCTTGTGCATGCCGAGAATGCCGGACTGCGGCGCGTTGAGAATGGGCGTCGACATCAGCGAGCCGTAGATGCCGCCGTTGGTGATGGTGAACGTGCCGCCCTGCATCTCCTCGATCTTCAGGCTGCCGTCGCGCGCGCGCTTGCCGAAATCGGCGATCGTCTTTTCGATTTGCGCCACCGACAGGCTGTCGGCTTCGCGCACCACCGGGACGACCAGCCCCCTGTCGGTGCCCACCGCGATGCCGAGATGGTAGTAGTTCTTGTAGACGAGGTCGGCGCCGTCGATCTCGGCGTTGACCGCGGGGATCTCCTTGAGCGCCTGCACGCAGGCCTTGACGAAGAATCCCATGAAACCGAGCTTGGCGCCGTGCTTTCGCTCGAAGGCGTCCTTGTAGCGCGCGCGCATCGCCATCACTTCGCTCATGTCGACCTCGTTGAAGGTCGTCAGCATCGCGGCGGTGTTTTGCGCGTCCTTGAGCCGGCGCGCGATGGTCTGGCGCAGCTTGGTCAGACGCACGCGCTCCTCGCGCGCGGCGTCGTCGGGCCCGGCGGGCGCGCGCGCGGCGATCGGCATGGGCGCGGCGGGCGGTGCAACGCTGGCGACGACCGGAGCGGGCGCGGCGCGCGCCGCAACGACTGGCGCCGCGGGCTTGGCCGCCGGCGCCTTGGAGAGCGCCTCGAGCGCGTCGCCCTTGAGGACTTGGCCGCGCTTGCCGCTGCCGGCGACCAGCGAGAGATCGAGCGCATTCTCGCTGGCGATCTTGGCCGCCGAGGGCGCGGGCGGCATCGCGGTCGGCGCGGCGGCGGCCTTCGGCGCGGGCGCGGGGCTCGCGGGCGACGGCGCAGCGGAAGCGCCGGCCGCCGCGGAAAACCCGCCCAGCAGCGCCCCGATCGCGACCGTCTGCCCCGTCTCGGCGGCGATCTCCGTCAGCACGCCCGCGGCCGGCGCGTTGACCTCGAGCGTCACCTTGTCGGTCTCCAGTTCGACCAGCGGTTCGTCCGCCTTCACGACGTCGCCGCGCTGCTTGAACCATTTGCCGACGGTCGCTTCGGAGATCGACTCGCCGAGGGTCGGGACGCGAATTTCTGTGGCCATGGCTTCAACGCGCCGCGAGCGGCGCCCTTCTCTTTCTCAAGGGGTAACGGAGGAAACCGCCGCAAGGGGTTCGGCGGGTCGCAGCGAAATCGTCGGCATCAGGTAGGTTTCGTAATGAAATCCGCAATTGGCCGCGATGACAGGATCTCGGGCCTGGAGCGCGCGCGCCGCGTCGGCCGAACCCGCCTCCAGGATCGCGACCTCCCAGGCGCCGGCGGGGTCGGCGACCGGGCCGACCGCGATCGCCGCGCCCTCGTCGGCCAGCGCCCGCCAATAGTCCTGATGGGCGCCCATCAGTTCCCGCTCGTCCGGCGCCATGTCGGCGAGGAAGGATTTGCGCGGCGGCGACAGGCGGCAGAGGAAATAAGCCATTTCACTCTGCTCGGTCCGGCGCCGCACAAGGGACGGGCGAAGGCGCGGTCCTCATGCGAAGCACTCGTCGAGGAAGGCCTTGAGCTGGGCGAGGTGCTTGGACATCAGGCCGGTCGCTGGCGACGCGGCGGCCGGACGTCCGGCGTAGCGCGCGCGCTTCGACTTGCCGCCGACCTGGCCGAGCACCCATTCGAGATAGGGCTCGACGAAGCTCCATGCGCCCATGTTCTTCGGCTCCTCCTGGCACCAGATCACTTCGGCTTTCTTGAACCGCGTAAGCTCCTTGACCAGGCTCTTGAGCGGGAACGGATAGAGCTGCTCGACGCGCAGAAGGTAGACGTCGTCGATCCCGCGTTTCTCGCGCTCCTCATAGAGGTCGTAATAGACCTTGCCCGCGCATAGGATGACGCGGCGGATCTTGTCGTCGCGCGTCAGCTTGATCTTCTCGCCCTTGTGCGTTTCCGCGGTGTCCCACAGCAGGCGATGGAAGCTCGAGCCCGGCGCGAAGGCGTCGATGGTCGACACCGCCCGCTTGTTGCGCAGCATCGACTTTGGCGTCATGACGATCAGCGGCTTGCGGATCTCCCGCTTCAATTGCCGCCGTAGTGCATGGAAGAAATTGGCCGGCGTCGTGCAGGCGACGACCTGCATGTTGTCCTCGCCGCAGAGCTGGAGAAAGCGCTCCAGACGCGCTGAGGAATGCTCCGGCCCCTGGCCTTCATAGCCGTGCGGCAGCAGGCAGACCAAGCCCGACATGCGCAGCCACTTGCGCTCGCCCGACGAGATGAACTGATCGAAGACGACCTGCGCGCCGTTGGCGAAATCGCCGAATTGCGCCTCCCACAGCGTCAGGGCGTTCGGTTCGGCGAGCGAATAGCCGTATTCGAAACCGAGCACGGCCTCCTCGGAGAGCATCGAATTTATGACCTCGAACCGCGCCTGCCCGTCGCGGATGTGATTGAGCGGAATGTAGCGCGCTTCGGTCTGCTGATCGATGAGAACCGAATGGCGCTGCGAGAACGTGCCGCGTTCGCTGTCCTGGCCGGAGATGCGCACGGGAAGCCCTTCGTCGAGCAGCGTGCCGAACGCGAGCGACTCGCCGGTCGCCCAGTCGATCCCCTCGCCGCTTTCGATCGTCGCGCGGCGATTGTCGAGAAACCGCTGGATCGTCTTGTGAACGCTGAAGCCCGGCGGCGCCGAGGTGATGCGCTCGCCGATCTGCCTGAGGCGCGCGACATCGACGGCGGTTTCGCCGCGCCGCTCGTCGTCGGCCAGATCCTGCGCCGCCTTGAAGCCTGCCCAACGTCCGTCGAGCCAATCGGCCTTGTTGGCGACATAGGCCTGGCCCGCTTCGTATTCGGCTTCCAGGCGATGGCGCCAATCGGCGCGCATCTTGTCGACTTCGCCCTGGGTGACGATCCCCTCTTCGATGAGTTTCTTGGCATAGATCTGCAGCGTCGTCGGATGCGCGCGGATGTTGCGATACATCAGCGGCTGGGTGAACGCCGGCTCGTCGCCTTCGTTGTGGCCGAAGCGACGGTAACAGAACATGTCGATGACGACGGGCTTGTGGAACCGCTGGCGATATTCGGTGGCGACCTTGGCGCAGAACACCACCGCCTCGGGATCGTCGCCGTTGACGTGGAAGATCGGCGCCTCGACCAGTTTGGCGACGTCGGAGGGGTAAGGCGAGGAGCGCGAGTAGCGCGGATAGGTGGTGAAGCCGATCTGGTTGTTGACGATGAAGTGCACCGAACCGCCGGTGCGATGGCCGCGCAGGCCCGACAAGGTGAAGCATTCGGCGACGACGCCCTGCCCCGCGAAAGCCGCGTCGCCGTGGATGAGCAGCGGCAGCACCTTCACGCGTTCGATGTAGTCGTCGAGTTGATCCTGCTTGGCGCGCACCTTGCCGAGCACGACGGGATCGACGATCTCGAGATGCGAAGGGTTGGCGGTGAGCGACAGATGCACCTGATTGCCGTCGAACTCGCGATCCGACGACGCCCCCAGATGGTATTTGACGTCGCCCGATCCCTCGACCTCGTCGGGCGAGGCCGAGCCGCCCTTGAACTCGTGAAAGATGACGCGGTGCGGCTTGCCCATGACCTGGCTGAGCACGTTGAGGCGCCCGCGGTGGGCCATTCCCAACGCGATTTCTTTGAGGCCCAGTTGTCCGCCGCGCTTGATGATTTGTTCGAGCGCCGGAATCATCGCCTCGCCGCCGTCGAGGCCGAAGCGCTTGCCGCCGGGGTATTTGATGTCGAAGAAATTCTCGAAGCCCTCGGCCTCGACCAGCTTGCCGAGGATCGCCCGCTTGCCTTCCTTGGTGAAGTGGATCTCCTTGCCCGGCCCCTCGACGCGCTCCTGAATCCACGCCTTCTCGGCGGGATCGGAAATATGGAGGAATTCGAAGCCGATGGTGTCGCAATAGGTGCGCCGCAGGATCGCCAGCATCTCGCGCACCGTGGCGAATTCGAGCCCGAGCACGTGATCGATGAAGATCTTGCGGTCGTAGTCGGACTCCTGGAAGCCGTAGGTCGCGGGATGGAGCTCCTCGTGATCCTTCTGCGGCTCGAGGCCGAGCGGGTCGAGATTGGCGTGCAAGTGGCCGCGCATGCGATAGGCGCGGATCATCATGATCGCGCGCACGCTGTCGCGCGTGGCGCGGCGGATCGCGTCTTCGCTCGGCGGCGCCTCGACCTCGGCCGCCGCGCGGGCGCGCAGCTTGTCGGCGACGGCCCGTTCCGTCGCCGGCCAATCGCCGTCGAGCGCGTTGATCAGATCGCCCTTGGGCGTGGCGGGCCATTGCGGACGGCGCCACGAGGCGCCCTCGGCGGTCTTTTCGACGCTCGTCGGATCGTCGCCGAGCGCGTCGAAGAATTCGCGCCAGCCGGCCTCGACCGAATAGGGATCCTTCTCGTACTTCGCCTGCAGCGCCTCGATGTAAGCGCCGTTGACGCCATAAAGGAAAGACGTCTGCAGCAACGCCTGATTGATGTCCTGCCGCGTCATCTCCGGCCTCCTGTCACTTGCCGTGCAAGACGTCGACCAACGTCTTGCCGAGCCGCGCCGGCGAAGGCGAGACGCGGACGCCCGCCGCCTCCATCGCCGCGATCTTGTCTTCGGCGCCGCCCTTGCCGCCGGCGATGATCGCGCCAGCGTGGCCCATGCGGCGGCCGGGCGGCGCCGTGCGCCCGGCGATGAAGCCGACCACCGGCTTCGAGCGCCCCTTCTTCGCCTCGTCCTTGAGGAACTGCGCCGCGTCCTCCTCCGCTTGGCCGCCGATTTCGCCGATCATGATGATCGACTTGGTTTCGGGGTCGGCGAGGAACAATTCGAGCGCGTCGATGAAGTCCATGCCCTTGACGGGATCGCCGCCGATTCCAATCGCCGTCGTCTGGCCAAGGCCTTCGCGGGTCGTCTGGAACACCGCCTCGTAGGTCAGCGTTCCCGACCGGGAGACGATGCCGACGCTGCCGGACTTGAAGATGTTGCCGGGCATGATGCCGATCTTGCACTCGCCCGCGGTCATCACGCCGGGGCAATTGGGCCCGACGAGGATCGATTTCGAGCCCTGTAACGCACGTTTGACCTTGACCATGTCGAGCGCCGGAATGCCCTCGGTGATGCAGACGATGAGCGGAATCTCCGCCGCGATCGCCTCGCAGATCGCATCCGCCGCGCCCGGCGGCGGCACGTAGATCACCGAGGCGTCGGCGTCGGTCGTCTCGCGCGCCTCGGCGACGGTGTCGAAAACGGGAAGCCCGAGATGGAACGAGCCGCCCTTGCCCGGCGAGACGCCGCCGACCACCTTCGTGCCGTAGGCGATCGCCTGCTCCGAATGGAACGTGCCGTTCTTGCCGGTGAAGCCCTGGGTGATGACGCGGGTGTTCTTGTCGATGAGGACGGACATCAGTGCGCTCCCTTTGCGGCGGAGCGCACCGCTCCCACGATCTTCTGCGCCGCGTCGTCGAGATCGTCCGCCGGGATGACGTTGAGACCCGACTCGCGGATGATTTTCTTGCCCAAATCGACGTTGGTGCCCTCGAGCCGCACCACCAGCGGCGCCTTGAGGCCCATCTCCTTGACCGCGGCGATGACGCCTTCCGCGATCACGTCGCAGCGCATGATGCCGCCGAAGATGTTGACCAAGATGCCCTTCACGTTGGGATCGGCGGTGATGATCTTGAACGCCGCGGTCACCTTGTCCTTGGAGGCGCCGCCGCCGACGTCGAGGAAGTTGGCGGGGCTTTCGCCGTAGAGCTTGATGATGTCCATGGTCGCCATGGCGAGGCCGGCGCCGTTGACCATGCAGCCGATCGCGCCGTCGAGCGCGACGTAGTTGAGGTCGTGCTTGGAGGCCTCGATCTCCTTGGCGTCCTCCTCGCTCTCGTCGCGAAGCGCCACGATCTCGGAATGGCGATAGAGCGCGTTGTCGTCGAACGAAACCTTGGCGTCGAGCACTTTGAGTTGGCCGCCGGTGGTGACGATCAGCGGATTGATCTCCAGCATCGACATGTCCTTGGCGACGAAGGCCGCGTAGAGCTTGGCGATCAAGCCCTCCGCTTGTTTGGCCAGATCGCCTGTCAGGCCGAGCGCGCGCGCCGCAGCGCGGCCGTGGTGCGGCATCGCGCCGGTCGCCGGATCGATCGAGAAGGAATGGATCTTTTCCGGCGTCTTGTGCGCGACGTCTTCGATATTGACGCCGCCCTCGGTCGAAAGGACGAAGGCGACGCGGCTGGCGACGCGGTCGACCAGCGCTGAGAGGTAGAACTCCTTATCGATCGACGAGCCGTCCTCGATATAGAGCCGGTTGACCTGCTTTCCAGCCGGCCCGGTCTGCACGGTCACCAAAGTCGCGCCGAGCATCTGGGTCGCGAATTGCCTGACCTCCTCGATCGAGCGCGCGAGGCGCACGCCGCCCTTGTCGCCGGCCGAAGCCTCCTTGAAGCGGCCCTTGCCGCGCCCGCCGGCGTGAATCTGGCTCTTGACGACGTAGAGCGGACCGGGAAGCTCCTTGGCCGCGGCGACCGCTTCGTCCGGCGTGAAGGCGGGCTTGCCGGCCGACACCGGCGCGCCGAAGGCGGCCAGCACCGCCTTCGCCTGGTATTCGTGAATATTCATGAAATGACGCTCGCTCTTAAGGGCACCGGGCCGGAAACGTTAGGCGGCAAGCGCCGGATTGATCGCCTTGCAGGCTTCCATCAGCGTGTGGACGGCGGCGACCGACTTGGCGAACATCGCCTTCTCCGTTTCGTCGAGCGCGATTTCCATGATGCGCTCGACGCCGCCGGCGCCGATCACCGTGGGAACGCCGACATACGTGCCGGTGACGCCGTATTGGCCGGTCATATGCGCCGCGCACGGCAGCACGCGCCGCTGATCCTTCAGATAGGCCTCGGCCATGGCGATGCCGGAGGCGGCCGGGGCGTAGAAGGCCGAGCCGGTCTTGAGCAGGTTGACGATTTCGCCGCCGCCCTTGCGGGTGCGCTCGACCATCGCGTCGAGCCGTGCTTGAGTCGTCCAGCCCATCTTGACGAGGTCGGGCAGCGGCACGCCGGCCACCGTCGAGTAGCGCACCGACGGAACCATGTCGTCGCCGTGGCCGCCGAGCACGAAGGCGGTGACGTCCTCGACCGAGACGTTGAACTCCTCGGCGAGGAAATAGCGGAAGCGCGCCGAGTCGAGCACGCCCGCCATGCCGACGACCTTGTTGGCCGGCAGGCCGGAGAACTTCTGCAGCGCCCAGACCATGGCGTCGAGCGGGTTGGTGATGCAGATGACGAAGGCGTTCGGCGCGTTCGCCTTGAGGCCTGCGCCGACCGACTCCATGACCTTCAGATTGATGCCGAGCAGGTCGTCGCGGCTCATGCCGGGCTTGCGCGGCACGCCGGCGGTGACGATGACGACGTCGGCGCCGGCGATCGCAGCGTAGTCGCTCGCCCCCGAAAGCTTGGCGTTGAAGCCCTCGACCGGACCCGATTCGGCCAAATCCAGCGCCTTGCCCTGCGGCACGCCGTCGACGATGTCGAAAAGCACGATGTCGCCGAGTTCCTTGAGCGCGGCCAGGTGGGCCAGGGTGCCGCCGATCTGGCCGGCCCCGATCAACGCAATCTTCTTACGCGCCATGGGATTTGTCCGTCTTTCGAGTTTGCCGCGACAGGAAAAGGGCGCGGCGAAGAACCGCCCGGTCGTATCGCCTCAACGCGTTTCGCGATCAAGCCGAACTTTCGGCCGAACGCCCTCCCGGGCCGATTGCGAAAGACTAACGAAATTTCATTATTGTATACAATCAATGTGTTACGGCGGATCATCACGCATTCTAGCGCCGCTGAGCGTGCAAAAGTTAAGCATTCAAATGACAATTATTGTAATCTGTAATGGTCTTTGCCGTGTTCGGATTTCCGCCCCGGCGCTCCCTCTGGCGCCGCGCCGGAGCGCCATGGGGCGCCGCGATTTCGCTCCCCGCCCCGCCCCCAAAGCGCCCGAACCGCCGAGGTCGCGTCAAAAAACCTTGCGGCCGAACAGGCTCGCGGCGAGATCGACCATGAGCGTCGCGCTTCTGCCGCGTTCGTCGAGAAACGGGTTGAGCTCGACGAGATCGACCGAGCTCACTAGGCCGGAATCGTAGAGCAGTTCCATCGTCAGGTGCGCCTCGCGGAAAGTGGCGCCGCCCGGCACGGGCGTGCCCACCCCCGGCGCCAGCGACGGGTCGATGAAGTCGAGATCGAAACTGACGTGCAACAGGCCGTCGTGCGAGCGCACGCGCTCGATGATCCGCCGTATCGAGGCCGCGGCGCCGTATTCGTCGAGCACCCGCATGTCGACGACGTCGACGCCGCGCGCGCGCAAGAGGCGCCGTTCGCCGTCGTCGATCGAGCGGACGCCGAACAGATGCAGATTGTGCGGATCGACGAAGCCGTCCGGCTCGTCCCCGAGCAGGCCTTCGAACCCGGGCTCCTGGCACAGCATCGCCGCCGCCATGCCGTGCAGGTTGCCCGTAGGCGAAGTCGCCGGGGTGTTGAAATCGGTATGGGCGTCGAGCCACAGCACGAACAATTCGCGGCCCGTCTCGGCGGCGTGGCGCGCGACGCCCGCGACCGAGCCCATCGACAGGCTGTGGTCGCCGCCAATCAGGATCGGCGTTCGTCCCGCCTTCTTGGTCTCGTAGGTCTTCCGGCAGACGAGCCGCGACCACGCCGCGACCGCTGCGAAATTGCGCGCCGCGCCGCTCGGCGTCGTGATCGGCGGCTCAGCCGGAGAAAGCGCGAGATCGCCGGGGTCCTCCACGTCGCAGCCGAGGGCGGCGAGCGTGGACTTAAGGCCCGCGACGCGCAGCATCGCCGGTCCCATGCCCGCGCCGGCGAGGCCGGCCCCCTCTTCGACCGGCGCGCCCAGGATCGTCAACGCGCGCTCGCGCCGCGAACCCGCTGTCTCCACGATCTCCATGCGCGCCGCCCCCTTTGCCCGCGTTTCGCCGAAGGCGCAGCATGCCGCCGCGAGCCGAAGAGGACAAGCGCGGCGAGCGGCGAGGAGGCTTGGCGCCCCGCCCGCCCTCAGAGATGGCGGTTGAGCAAGTTCTCGAAAAACTCCTGCCGCCCCGAGCGCGGCTTCGGCTCGATTTTCTCCTTGGCGACGCGCGCCGCGATTGCGTCAAGCGCGGCGCCAGGGGCGAGCATCGCCTTGGCCTCGGGGACGTCCCAGCCGGCGTAGCGTTTCGCGAGAAGCGCATCGTACTTGCCGTCCTCGATCAGCCGCGCGGCCGCTTGGAGCGCCAGCGCCAAGGTGTCGAGGCCGCCGATGTGGCCATAGAGAAGATCAACTGGATCAATCGATTGGCGTCGAACCTTAGCGTCGAAGTTGAATCCGCCGGGCGCGATGCCGCCGGCTTTCAGGATGTGATAAAACGCCGGAACCAGTTCGGCGGCGTTGTTGGGGAACTGGTCGGTGTCCCAGCCCGACTGATAGTCGTTACGGTTGGCGTCGACCGAGCCGAGGACGCCGAGCGAAGCGGCAGTCGCGACTTCGTGCTCGAAACTGTGGTGGGCGAGCACCGCGTGGCCGACTTCGATGTTGACCTTGACTTCCTTTTCCAGGCCGAAGCGCTGCAGGAAGCCGTACACCGTCGAAACGTCGTAATCGTATTGGTGCTTGGTCGGCTCCTGCGGCTTGGGCTCGATGAGGATCACCCCCTCGAAGCCGATTTTGTGTTTGTAATCAACGACTAGCGACAAGAACCGGCCGAGCTGATCGAGCTCGCGCGTCAGGTTGGTGTTGAGCAGGGTCTCGTAGCCTTCGCGTCCGCCCCACAGCACGTAATTGGCGCCGCCGAGGCGATGGGTCGCGTCGATCGCGTTCTTCACCTGCGCCGCCGCGTAAGCGAAGACGTCGGGATCGGGATTGGTCGCCGCCCCCGCCATGTAGCGCGGATGCGAGAACAGATTGGCGGTGCCCCACAAGAGCTTGACCCCCGAGGCCTGCATCTTGGCGGCGAAGACGTCGACCATGCGCAAAAGATTGTCGCCGAATTCGGCGAGGTTCGCGCCGTCGGGAACGACGTCGCGATCATGGAAGGTGAAAAAGGGAACGCCGAGCAGCGTAAACATGTCGAACGCCGCGTCGGCCTTGAGGCGCGCCGCCGCCATCGTTTCGCCGGCCCACGGACGCTCGAAGGTCGGCGCGCCGAACATGTCCGAACCGTTCCAGCCGAAATTGTGCCAGTAGCAGACGGCGGGGCGCAGATGCTCCGCCATGGTCTTGCCGTGCACGACACGCGAGGCCTCGTAATGGCGATAGCAAAGCGGATTGTCGCTGGCCGGCCCTTCGTAACGCACCGGCGCGATATCACCGAAGAACCCGTCAGCCATTTGCCTCTCCTCAGCCGTTCCCGTTCGCCAGCGCTCATTTGTCGGCCGGCGCGCGCGCGTGTCAACCTCGCTACGCGGTCTCGCCCGAGGAAGCGTTTCTCTTCGACTTGTGTTATGGAGCCGTTCGAACGCCGCGCCGCCTTGAATCCGCCACTGGCTTCGGGGCAAAAAGGCCCTAAGGAACGACTGCGCAGGAGATCGTGATGAGATTCAAATTTGCCGCCTATCTCGGGGGGGCGCTCGCCCTGGCGGCCGTCGCGGCCCCGATCGGGATGGCGGCGGCCGACGAGTTTACGCCCGCGCAGAAGCAAGAGCTCGGCGCGTTCGTGAAGGATTATCTCGTCAACAATCCTGACGTCTTGCGCGCGGCGATCGAAGCGCTCGACAAGCACGACAAACAGGTCGCCGAGGCCGCGCAGCAAAAAGTCGTGAGCGATCAGGCCGGCGCGCTGTTTTCCTCGAAGTTTCAGGCGACCGTCGGCAACCCCAAGGGCACGGCGACTCTGGTCGAGTTCTTCGACTACAACTGCCACTTCTGCAAAGGCGCCCTGTCCGACATGGCGCGCCTGATGAAGGACGACCCCAATCTCAAGCTCGTCCTCAAGGATTACCCTGTGCTCGGCCCGGGTTCCGTCGAGGCGGCCAAAGTGGCGAGCGCCGCGCGAAACCAATTGCCCGGCGACCGCTTCTGGGAGTTCCACAACAAGCTCCTGTCGATGCATGGCCCGATCGGCAAGCCCGAGGCGCTGGCGGTCGCGCGCGAACTCGGCCTCGACATGGACCGCCTCGCCAAAGACATGGAAAGCCCGGAGATCGAGACCGGTCTGCAACAGGTCATGTCGATGGCCGACTCGCTGCAAATCACCGGCACGCCGTCGTTCGTCGTCGGCCAGGAAGTCGTCGTCGGCGCCGTCGGCTACGATGAACTCAAATCGAAGATCGATTCCGTTCACAAATGCGGCCGCAGCGTGTGCTGACGACCGGATAGCCGTTGCTTGGCGATCGCGAAGGCAACGACACGGATCGTCGCCAAGTTGCGTTGGGTAACGCTCGTCGCAGCGCCGCCATTCCGCATATCTGCATGATTTTGCGGGATATTTCTCCGACGAGTCGGGCCCGTTCGCCCAGCGAGGGCGCCGAGCGAGCCTGGGCGAGCCGCCTCGGGCGGTATTGTCCGGCGGCGGCGCGGCGTCTCTTTACGCTTTGAAAGGGACTGCGGCGCTATCGTCTCTGCGCGAGCGCAACTTCTTCTTGGGGTTGCCGGAAGCCTCGACGATCCCCATGCCGACGACGACGCCGCGACACCGTCGAATTGCAGACGCCCTCCGTACGGCCGCGGGCGCCCTCGACGTCGAGGTCCGCGACGGCCGCTTGAACATCGTTCTTACGATCCTGGCCGCGCTCTTCGCGGCCTACGTCGTTCTCGCCGTCAAGACCGTCGCGACGGGAACGGGAGGCTATCGCTTCGGTGATTTTTATGCGCTGTGGTGTTCGGCGTTCATCACGCACGAGGGCGCCCCGGCGCTGAACTACGACGCCGACGCGCTGCACCTGCGCCAGGTCGCGATGGGGATGCACGCCAACGCCTATAATCCGTTCCCTTACCCGCCGACGTTCCTGCTGATCCTGGCGCCGCTAGGACGGCTCGGCATCGGCGCGGCCTATGCGCTGTTCATGAGCGCGACCTTGGCCGGCTACCTCTGGGCGATGGTCGGCGGACGTTTCAAGGACTGGCCGCGCCTCGCCGGCGCGCTCATCGCTCCCGCGACCGGCATCGCTCTGATTTCCGGCCAGAGCGGCTTTCTCTCGGGCGCGCTGATGCTGGGCGGCCTGCGGCTCGCGCAAAGCCGCCCGATCGTGGCCGGCGTGCTTTTCGGCCTGCTCACGTACAAGCCGCAATTGGGCGTGCTCGTGCCCATCGCGCTGATCGCCGCCGGGCTGTGGCGCTCGATCGCCGCAGCCGGCGCGACGCTGCTCGTCTGCGTGGCTGTTTCCAGCGCGGCGTTCGGGACGAACATCTGGCCGGTGTGGTTCGCCTCGATGCTCGCCTATTCCGGGCACTTCAACCCGGTCGACTATCTCATGCCGACGATCGCGGCCAACGCGCGCATGGCGGGCGCGCCTGCGCCTGTCGCTCTGGCGCTTCAGGCCGGCGCGGCCGTCGCGGTCGCCGTCGTCGTTTGGCGCGCCTTCCGCGCCGGCGTCTCGCCGCGAGCCGGCGCATTGCTCGTCGTCGGCACGTTCCTGGCGACGCCGCACGCCTTCAATTACGACCTGCCGATGATGACCGCGGCCGTGCTCTGGTATCTCGAAGAGCGCATGCGCGCGACGCAAAGCCTGACTTTGAGCGAGATCGTCATCCTGGCGTCGACGCTGATCCTGCCTTTCGCGATGTTGGCGCTGGGCAAGGACGCCCCGCCGATCAGTTGGGCGCCGGAATTCTTGCTGTTTTGCCTGATCGCGAGGCCGAACTCGGCGCTCGTCGGATCCGCGCCGACGCGCGCAAGCCGGTTTCGCGCGCCGACGCCGCTCGTCGCCGGCTGAGCCCCGCCGAGGCGCGCTGAGCGAGCGCAATCGGCTGTCACGACTACGATTTTGGCGAAGCGACACGCCAGGCTTTCCGCGCGCGGCGCGGCCACCGGACGGATCGATGTTTAGGGCCCCTTTACCAATCCGACAGGGAGAACCGGTACGCCCGATTCTGCGCAATCGAATTAACCGAGCCGAAACAGCCCGCGGCTAGATTGCCCCTATTCCGAGCGGCAACGTCAACTCGCCGGATGGCAATTCTCTTCTCGCGTAGGAGCAAAACTATGATCAAGTCCCTCAAGAATTTCGTCGCCAACGAGTCCGGCGCCACCGCGATCGAATACGCGCTGATCGCCTCGCTGATCGCCGTCTTCATCATCGGTTCTCTGTCGGCTCTCGGCACTAGGCTGAGCCAGGAGTTCTCGGAAGTCAGCGCCGGCCTCAAGTAAGGCGACCAAGGCTCGAAAGCCTTCTCCCAGGCGCCGGCGAGGATCCCTCGCCGGCGCCTTTCTATTTTCATCGCCTATTTCGTGGCGCGTCGCACGCAACGAGTTCGAGCCCGAGACACGAATCGCGGATTGGGTTATGGGAGGGCGTCCCGCCCGGGATTGCCGATCTCTCCCTCCAGCCAAGAGGCGTTCCCCTTGACTGCGTTCCAAGCCGTCGTCATGGCCGTCCTCCAGGGCGTCACTGAGCTTTTTCCCATCAGCAGTCTCGGCCACGCGGTCATCCTGCCTCGTCTGTTCGGCTGGTCGATCGACCAGAAGGCGCCCGACTTCCTCCCCTACCTCGTCGTCATGCACTTGGGCACGGCGACCGCGCTGTTCCTGTTTTTCTGGCGCGACTGGTTCGCGTTCGCGCGTTCGCTGCTGATCCGGTCGAGCGCGCGCTCGCTCGCCGACGGCCGCATTTTCCTCTTCGTCGTTCTGGCGACGATCCCCGCGGTGATCGTCGGGTTCGCCTTCGAAAAGAAGCTCGGCGCCGCGTTCGGCACGCCGGCGATCGCGGCGTTCTTTCTCATCGCCAACGGCTTCGTGCTCTATTTCAGCGATCGGATCGCCGGCGAAGGGATTGGAATCCTCGACGAGTTGAACTGGAAAGGCGCGCTCGCGATCGGCCTCGCGCAATGTCTGGCGCTGATCCCCGGCTTCTCGCGCTCGGGCCTGACGATCGCGGCCGGCGTCGTGGCGGGGCTCAAGCACGAGGATTCGGCGCGCTTTTCATTCCTGATGGCGACGCCGATCATTCTCGGCGCCACCGTTCTCGAAGCGCCCAAGCTGCTGCACAAGGAAGCGACCTTGGGCGGCGCGGCGATCCTCTCCGGCGTCGTCGCGGGTCTGGTCGCCTATGCGAGCCTCGCCTTCCTCATGCACTATTTTCACAAGCACGAATTCGAGGCGATGCGGCCGTTTTCCTTCTATTGCGCCGCGGCGGGGCTGGCGAGCCTCGGTTACATGATCCTCTCCTAAACGAAGCCCCCTTGGCGGCTCGGCCAAACGCCCCATATCTCGGCCGAGGAAAGACGCCCCGCGGCCGCGCCATGCCGACCCGGCGCCGGCCTGCACGAAGTCCAAAAGCAAGGCGACGTGATGAGCGATGTCGTGATGCCCGCGCTGTTGTCGTTCGAGGAACTGGGCGAACTCGAATTCGCCGCGCGCTGCCTCGAAGGCGACAGCTTCGCTTCGCGCGTGGCGAACCTGCTCGGGCGCCAAGTCGAAGCGCTGGGGCGCGCCCTGCCCTCGCCGGCGCGCAAGACGATCGCGCGCGCCACCGAGAGCGCGCTGAAGATAGCGCTGCGGTTCGCGCTGCGGACGATCGACAAGAAATCGCCGGCCAAGGCGGCCAAAGGCCTGCACAAGGCGGCGGCGGCGGCTTCTGGCGCGGTCGGCGGCGCCTTCGGCCTCGCCTCCACGGCGATCGAGTTGCCGATTTCCACCACCATCCTGTTGCGCTCGATCGCGGAAATCGCGCGCGAGGAAGGCGAGGATCTCTCGCATCCCGACGCGGCGCTCGCCTGCATCGAAGTCTTCGCGCTCGGCGGCGAGGCGCCCGGCGAAGCGGCGATCGAGAGCGGTTATTTCGCCGTGCGCGGCGCGCTCGCCAAGTCGGTCAGCGAAAGCGCCCGGTTCATCGTGCAGCGCGGTCTGACGAACGAGACGGCGCCGATACTCGTCCGCTTCGTTTCGCAAATCGCGGCGCGATTCGGCGTCGTCGTCAGCGAAAAGCTCGCGGCCCAGTCGGTTCCGGCGCTCGGTGCGATCGGCGGCGCGGCGGTCAACGTCGCCTTCGCCGAGCATTTCCAGACTCTCGCGCGCGGCCATTTCATCGTGCGCCGACTTGAGCGAACCCACGGAACCGACGCGGTGCAGTTCGAGTATCGGCGCTTGCGCAACCGGACTTGATCGCTTCGACGAGCGCTCGGCGTCGCGCCGGTCGTCTCTTTTGCGCTCGCCGGGCGACGCAAGTCGGAGCCAAACCTGCCGCCGAGCCGGCGCCTGGACCATTGCCCGCGCCGGCGCAATGGCATAACGATTTGCCGTGACGCCACGGCGGGGAGGCCGCATGTACGCGCCGGAGTTCGAAATTCTCGACGAGCGTTTCGTCAAGCTTGCGCTCGACAATGTCCATTTGGAGAAGCTCTATACGGGCTGCCGCTGGGCGGAGGGCCCGGCGTATCTCGCCGCCGGCAAGTATCTCGTCTGGTCGGACATCCCCAACGACCGCGTGCTGCGCTACGACGAGACAAGCGGCGCGACCTCGGTGTTCCTGTCGCCCGCCAACAATCACAACGGCCATGGCGTCGACCGCCAAGGCCGGCTCGTTTGTTGCGAGCATCGCGGCCGTTGCGTTTCGCGCATCGAGCACGACGGAACGCGCCGCGTCCTCGCCGATCGCTTCGAGGGCAAACGCCTCAACTCGCCCAACGACGTCGTGGTGAAATCGGACGGCTCGATCTGGTTCACCGATCCGACCTACGGCATCGACTCCGATTACGAAGGCGACGCGGCGGCCGAGGAGATCGGCGCCAGCAACGTCTATCGCGTCGATCCGGCGAGCGGCGAAGTGACGGTCATAGCCGCCGACTTCGTCAAACCGAACGGCCTCGCCTTCTCGCCCGACGAAAGGCTGCTCTATATCGCCGACACCGGCGCGAGCCACGTGATGAACGGTCCGCGCCACATGCGGGTGGCCGAGGTCGCCGCGGACGGTCGCTCGATCGGTCCCGCCAAGCTGTTCGCGACCTGCACGGCGGGTCTGTTTGATGGCTTCCGGCTCGACGCGAAAGGCCACATCTGGACTTCGGCGGCCGACGGCGTCCACGTCTACGCGTCCGACGGGACGCTGATCGGCAAGATCCGGGTTCCCGAGGTCGTCGCCAACGTTTGCTTCGGCGGCCCGAAGCGCAATCGGCTCTATATCTGTGCGACGACCTCGCTCTACGCGGTCTACGTCAACGCGCGCGGGGCGAGTTGGCCGGCCTGACCACGCTTCACGGCGGCGACGTTCTGCAACCCACGGCGGCGCGCGCCGGTTCGCGCGCTAACCACGACGCTTGTTTTCGATTGCGCCGAATTGTCGGATAATATTAATATTTCATTAGGAAATGCGGTTTGTGGCCGCTATTCCCGTCGTTGTCGCGCGTCAAGGAGCGTCTCAGGGCGGGCCGTTGGATTGCGGGATTGGCGAAGCCCATCGACATTGCCAGCCTTTCGTTCGAACCCGCGGCGACCCCGCGCCGGCGTCAGGTTGCGCGGCGCAAACGAGAACCGCTTCGACGCGCCGCCGATCGCGGCGACGAATTAGCCGGCGCCGCACCTCGCGCCTCGGCGATATGTTAACAAGCGCACGGCGGCGAGGCCCGCCAATCGCGCGGCGCCGAAAAGCGCTATAGCTGGTCCGCGAGGGAGGGGCGTGCGCGCCCCCGTCGCAATGGTTGGAGCGGAAGGAATGCGCCATGGCCTGAAATGGGCGATCGGTTTGCTTTGCGTTCTGGCCGTCTTGATTTGCGGCGCCTATCGTTGGCCGATCGGCTCGGCAAAAGTCAGCGCCGAACTCAATCAGGCGATCTCCCCGCGCGTCGGGATGCACTGGCGAGGCCCGGCGCGCGCGACGCTGGCGTTGCTCCCGTGGCCGACGCTTCGCGTGGTCGGCGTGGAGTTGGTCGGCGCCGACGGCAAGAGCCTGTTGAACGCGCCCGACGCCCAATTCCCTCTTTCGCTGGCCGGACTGCTGCGCGGCCGCTTCATTCCAGTCAGCGCAACGATGCGCAGCCCGACCGCGTTCATCGATCTCGACGCGGCGCCGGTCGCCGCCGCAGAGGAGCGCGCCTTGTCCAGGACCGCCGAGGGCGAGCCGCCCGCGCTTTGGTCACATGTGCGTCTTTACCGCGGCGTGCTGCATATCGCGAGCGCCGCCCACCAAATCGACACTTTGATCGAGAGCCTCGACGGATCGTTCGATTGGCCGAGCGTCGACAAGCCGATGAGCTTCACCCTCGCCGGCGCATGGCGCGACGAACGGGTGACGATCGAGGGCGGGATCGACAATCCGCAGGAGGGCTTGGAGCGGCGCTCGACCGGCGTGCGGCTCGCAATCGCCTCCAGCCCCCTCTCCTTCACCATGGCCGGAACGTGGAGCGGCGACCCCGCCTCGGGATTCTCCGGCGACGTCTCGGCGCAAGTCAACTCGCTGCGCACGCTGGAGCGCCTTTTCGGCGCCGCTCCCAAGCCGCTGATCGTCGGCGACACGCTTTCCCTCACGGGCAAGGCGCAGACCAACGGCGCTTCGCTCGCCGTCAGCGACGCGCAGCTCGATCTGGCCGGACAGAAATTCGAGGGCGCGCTGACCATTGCGCGCGAAAACGCGCGCACCGCGATTTCCGGCACGCTCGCCGCCGACTCGCTGAACATGGAGCCGTTGTTCGGCGCGCCGCCGACGTTCCTGAACGCTGAGGGCGCGTGGAGCGCCGAACCTTTCGGCCTCGCGCTGACCGGCGGCGTCGACTTCGACCTGAGGGTTTCCGCGACGCACGTCGATTGGCGCGGCCACCGCCTCGACGACGCGGCCGGCTCGCTCATTTGCCAAAATGGACAACTCACCGCGAAGCTTCTCGAAGCCGACGCCTACCAGGGCGTCTTGAAAGGCCAACTCACGCTTGCGCGCGGGGCGAACGGGCTGGAGACGCAATTGGCCGGCTCGCTCGCTGAAGCCGACATCGGCGCCGCTTTCGCCGACTTCGGCTGGAACGGCTACCGCGGACGCGGCGGCCTGGACTTTTCTTTGCGATCGACCGGCTTCGCGCCGGCGGACTCCGTCGCATCATTGTCGGGAGTGGCTTCGCTCGATCTGCAAGCCGGCGTCATCGACGGCGTCAATATCGAGGAAGCGATGCGCCGAAGCCAGCGGCGGCCGATCGATCTCTCCCGCGACATGGCCATCGGGCAGACGAACTTCACGCACGCACGCGCGAAACTGATCGTCGCCAACGGCGACGCCAAGATAACCGAGGCTCGGATCGAGGGGCCCGGCTCCGCGATCGATATCGAAGGCGCGATCGACATCGCGGCGCGCGAATTCCACACGGTGCTGTCGGCGACGCAGGCCGACGCGCAAGGGGCGCCTTCGGCCGACGCCGCGCGGCTGACGATCGTACTCGACGGACCCTGGCGGGCGCCGACCATCGCCGCGCTCACAGGCGGCGGATGAACGCGGCGGGCGAGAGCGGGCGCCGACGAAAGTCGGGCGGCGCTCACCGCGGCGCGATATTGCCGCCACGGCCAATTCGACCTATGGCGTAATTCCTGTCACGCATGTCTTGCGGAGTTCCCGATGAAAGCCCCGCGCAAATTTCTCGAGCCCCTCGCGATCGGCGCGCCGCGCCCCTTTCGCGAGCTGCCGTCACGGGTCGAGCGCATGATCCATTTCGTGCCTCCCCACATCGAAAAGATGCGCGCGAAGGCGGGCGAACTAGCGGCCCAGGTCGACGTCGTCCTCGGCAATCTGGAAGACGCGATCCCCATCGAAGCGAAGACGGCGGCGCGTGAAGGATTCATTGCGATGGCGCGCGCCGTCGACTTCGGCGCGACCGGATTGTGGGTGCGCGTCAACGCGCTCAATTCGCCCTGGTTCCTCGACGACATGACGCGCCTGATCGGCGAAATCGGCGACAGGCTCGATGTCGTCATGCTGCCCAAGGTCGAGGGTCCCTGGGACATTCATTTCATCGACCAGTATCTCGCGCAGCTGGAGGCGCGGCACGCGGTCAAGAAACCCATTCTCGTGCATGCGATCCTCGAAACGGCCGAAGGCGTCAACAACGTCGCCGCCATCGCGGCCGCGTCCCCGCGCATGCACGGCATGAGCCTCGGACCGGCGGACCTCGCCGCTTCGCGCGCGATGAAGACGACGCGGGTCGGCGGCGGCCACCCGGATTACCGCGTTCTCGCCGATCCCGGCGAGCCCGGCGCCCCCCGCGCGTACGCGCAGCAGGATCTCTGGCATTACACGATCGCGCGCATGGTCGACGCTTGCGCGGCCAACGGCATCAAGCCGTTCTATGGCCCGTTCGGCGACTTTTCCGACCCCGCGGCCTGCGAAACGCAGTTCCGCAATGCGTTCTTGATGGGCTGCGCCGGCGCCTGGACCTTGCATCCCAGCCAGATCGAAATCGCCAAGGCGGTGTTCTCGCCCGATCCCGCGGAAGTCGCCTTCGCGCAAAAGATCCTCGCCGCGATGCCCGACGGATCGGGCGCGGTGATGATCGACGGCAAAATGCAGGACGACGCGACTTGGAAACAAGCGCGCGTGATCGTCGATCTCGCCCGCCAAGTCGCGCAAAAGGACTCAGCGTTCGCAATGCGTTATAATTTGTAAGGCCACGCGAGAAATTGACAGCGGCGGGCGCGCGTCGTAACCAAAACCGCGTTCACAACCGCACCAGTCCCATGGAAATCCGCGTCGCGAAGTTCGGTATCGGTCAAGTCGTCAGGCACCGCGTTCACTCTTTCCGCGGCGTGATTTACAACGTCGACCCGACATTCTCCAACACGGAAGAATGGTGGCGCTCGATCCCCGAGGAAGCGCGCCCCGCGAAGAACCAGCCCTTCTACCACCTCTACGCCGAAAACGCCGAGAGCCAGTACGTCGCTTACGTCTCGGAACAGAACCTGTTGCCCGACGAATCCGGCGAGCCCGTGCGCCATCCCCAGGTGGACGAATTGTTCATGCGCTGCGAGAACGGCGACTATCGTATGCGCGGCAAGTGGATGTCGAGCTGAGCGGGCTCGGCCGGCTCCCCGCGGCGATCGCGAACCTTCTTAAGCCCACGAGCGGAAACGCCGGCCGCCGTCGTTGCCGGGTCCAGCCCGGCCACGACGCGCGAATGCTTTCGGCCGCCGCGATTACTTCGCCGGCGCGGGCGCAGGCGCCGGGGCGGGCGCGCCGGACTGCTGCTCGAGCTGCTGGCGCTGCTGGCGCGCCTTCTCCTCGAGCTGCTTCTGCAATTCCTGGTTCTGCTGTTCGAGCACCTTGGGGTCGACCGCGGGGCCGTCGAACGCCGTGCCAAAATCCTTCATCGGCAAATCGAAGGTGACTTCGGTATTGACCTGATTGCGCACGGTCAGGGAGGCGGTCTGCGCCTTCTTCAGCGCGTTCATCGTGGTGTTGTTGAGTTCCGCTTCGGCGAAGCAGCCGTTGGGGAAGCAGATTGTGAACCTGCCGTCGATCGGCTCGCCCTTGTCGATCACCAGACGGAAACCGGGCTTCAGCAACAGGCCGACCGGCAGCAGGAAGCGAGCGACGCGCTTTTCCTCGTTGGCCATCTGATAGACGGCGATCGCGAGGGTCGGCGGCTGGTCGGCCGCCTGGCCGAAATCGCGCGTGGTGTAGCAGACTTCCTTGCCCGTGCTCTGGTCCTTGCCACAGATTTTGGTCCACGGCGCCTGCATGGGGATCAACTCGAGCTTGACCGGCCCGGCGGGAGGCGCGGCGGCCGGGGCGGGAGCCGCGGGCGTGGTGGGCTTCGTCGCCTGCGCGAACGCGCCGCCCGCCGCCAGGGTCAGCCCGGCAGCCAAAGTCAACGCGCCGAAGCGCACGAACGGGGAGGTCATGTATCGTCCTTTCGATCGATAATCAGAAGCTCTTGCCAGGCATCACGCGCGGCCGGCGACCCTTGTCGCGACAATACGGCTACAAAGGGGCGCGTCCGGCGATCGCGTTGTCGGCGACCTCTTTCCATATTCGCGGCGACAATCCAACAAGAATTTCGCCGCCGCGGCATCTTGGCGGGCGACAGCGGCCCGGCGGCCACACCCGGGAAGTCCCGGGGGGCTTCCTCCCATACCCACCAAGAGCGTCGCCGGCGGTGACGCGCCGGCGACGCTTCTTTAAGATAGCCGCATGAAACTCCTGCCGATTCTCCTTATCCTCGCCGCCTTCGTCGCGACGGCGGCGTCGAGCGGGGCGACGCGGGCCGGCGAGCCGCCGACCTACGCGATCGCCATGCACGGCGCGCCGGCGCTCGGACCGGGCTTCGCGCATCTACCCTACGTCGATCCCGACGCGCCGAAGGGCGGGCGCCTCGACCTCGCCTATCTCGGCGCCTTCGACAGCCTCAATCCCTACAACGTCAAGGCTTTGTCTACGGCGCAAGGCCTCGTCGGCAATGTTTATCAATCGCTGATGATGCGCTCAGCCGACGAGCCGTTCACGCTCTACGGTCTCATCGCGCGATCGATCGAGACCGACGACGCGCGCGATTTCATCGCTTTCCACATCGATCCGGCCGCGCATTTTTCCGACGGCGCGAAGATCACGGCGGCCGACGTCGTCTTCACCTTCGACTTGCTCAGGACGAAAGGGCTTCCTTCGCAACGCGCCGCCTATGCCCTGGTCAAGAGCGTCACGACTCCCGACGAAATGACCGTGCGGTTCGATCTTTCCGGCGCCAACGATCGCGAACTGCCGCTCATTCTCGCGCTGATGCCGGTGCTGTCGCGAGCCCATACCGACGCCGAGCATTTCGAAGATCAGACATTGCAGATTCCCGTCGCCTCCGGCCCCTATCGCGTCGAAGAGGTCACGCCCGGCCAGCGCTTGGTGCTGCGGCGCGACCCCAACTACTGGGCGCGCGATCTGCCGATCACGCGCGGGCTCTATAATTTCGACGAGATCCGCATCGACTACTACCGCGACGCCTCGGCGATGTTCGAAGCCTTCAAGGCCGGGCTCTACGATTTCCGCGTCGAGGACGACCCGACGCGCTGGCTCACCGGTTATGATTTTTCCGCCGCGCGCGACGGGCGCATCCTCAAGGCGGCCATTCCCTATGGCTTGCCCAAGGGGATGTCCGGCTTCGCGTTCAACACCCGCCGAGCGATTTTCGCCGACGTGCGGGTGCGCGAGGCCTTGGCGACGATGTTCGATTTCGAATGGATCGACGCCAACCTCTACGACAGCGTCTACAAACGCTCGCGCAGCTTCTTCGACGACAGCGAATTGTCCTCGGCGGGGCGGCCGGCTTCGCCTTTGGAGCGCGCGCTGCTGGCGCCCTTCCCCGGCGCCGTGCGCCAGGACATCCTGGAGGGGCGGTGGGCGCCGCCGGTCTCCGACGGTTCGGGACGCGACCGCACGCTCGCCCGTCGCGCCCTCGACCTCCTCGGGCAAGCCGGCTACGCCTTGCGCGGCGGCGCGCTGTCGAACGCGCGCGGCGAGCCGCTCGCGTTCGAAATCCTCGTCAAGACGCGCCAGGAGGAGCGCCTCGCCCTCGCCTATTCGCAAAGCCTCGCTCGCATAGGCGTCGGGGCGAACGTGCGGCTCGTCGATGAAGTGCAATATCAACGCCGCCGCGCGCGCTTCGACTTCGACATGATGATCGGCTCGTGGATCGCCTCGCCTTCGCCGGGCAACGAACAGCGCGGCCGCTGGAGTTCGCCGGCGGCGACGATGGAGGGCTCCTACAACATCTGCGGCGCCGCCTCGCCGGCGATCGACGCGATGATCGCCGCGGTCGTCGCCGCGCGCGGCCATGACGATTTCGTCGCCGCGGTGCGGGCGCTCGACCGCGTGTTGCTGTCGGGCTTTTACATCGTACCGCTGTTCTACGCGCCCGACCAATGGATCGCCTATTCGTCGGCGCTCGGCCGGCCGGACAAAACCCCGTTGTTCGGCGTCGCCATCGATTCCTGGTGGCGCGCCGCGCCGTGATCTCAGCGCTCGCGGCTTGCGGCTCCCCGGGCCGGGCGGCCATATTAGCGAGGCGCGGCCGGGGCGCCGCCCTGTGGAGATCGGCATGAGCGAAGGCGAGCAAACGTTGACCATCGACGTCGTCAGCGACGTCGTCTGTCCCTGGTGCTATCTCGGCAAGCGGCGGCTCGCGCAGGCGCTCGCTCAGGTCGATGGCGGACCGATCGCGGTGCGCTGGCGGCCCTATCAGCTCGACCCGACGATTCCCGCCGGCGGCATGGACCGGCGCGCCTATCTCAAGATGAAGTTCCGTGACGATTCACGCCTCGACGAAGTCCACGCGCGCCTGACCGCGCTCGGCGCCGAAGTCGGCCTCGCCTACCATTTCGACAAAATCGCCCGCGCGCCCAACACGCTCGACGCGCATCGGCTGATCCGCTGGGCTTTTGCCGGCGACGCGCAGGACAAGGTCGTCGAGCGCCTCTTCCAGCTCTATTTCGAGCAGGGCCGCGACATCGGCGAGCGCGCCCTGCTGGTCGAAGTCGCGCGCGAAAACGGCATGGACGGCGAAGTGGTGGAGAAACTCTTCGCAGAGGGCCATGACGTCGACGCCGTGCAGGCGGAGATCGCTCAGGCGCAATCGATCGGCGTGACCGGCGTGCCGTTCTTCATCTTCGCCTCGCGCTTCGGCGTGCCCGGCGCACAGAGCGCCGACGTGCTCGCCAAGGCGATCGCACAGGCGCGCGCCAGTCAGGCGGGGGTGGAGGTGGCGTGAACTTCGAACTGCCCGGTCGCCGGGCGGCCTTCGCCCTCACGCCGCGTCGGCGAGCGCGGCCAGCATGTCCTCAGGCAATTGCACCGGCGGCGCCAACCATGCCTCGAATTCGTCATCGGGCGGATCGCATGGCGCTTCCACCGCAGGCGCGTCGAAGTCTTCCAGCGCGGCGGCGACGGCCTCGATCAGCAAAGGCTCGTAGTCGGGCGCTTCGCGCGGAGCGGCGATCAGCCGCACCGAGTCGGTGCGGGCCGCGTCCTCGGCGAATTCGCGCGCATCCTCGCGCGCGGCTTCTGCGGCCAGACGCCACAGCAACGATTGCATCGGAGCGAGGCGGGGATCACCGCTCGACTCGCAAGCTTCGATAACCCGCTCGGTCAGGGCGCGCGAGACCGTGTCGCCTCGCCCGAGCCCCGCCGCCTCGACGCCGGCCAAGGCGGCGCGGAAGGCGGGCAGGAACGCCTGAGGCAATCGCGCCTTGCCGTAAAGCGCGGCGAAGCCCTGGCTCGCAGGATTGCGCGCGAAGGCCGCGACGCGTCGTTCCGGCACGCCGGAAATCTCCACCAGCGTCCGGATGAAAAGGCGGCGATCGCCACTGAGCAACGCGCGCATCAACACGGCCACGGTGAGCGTCCCACCGACGCGCGTGCGCCGCACGAGCTCGGCGAGATCCTCGTCTTCGCACGAGCGGACGATCGCGACCGTCCCCTGCTCGCGCGCATCGCGCGCGATGCGCTCGGCGCGCTGGGGCGAGAGCCAATCGCAGCGCGCGGCGAAATCGGCGAGCGCGCGCGCGGTCGCCGCCGCCAGGTCGTTGCGCAGCGCCGCGGGCAGCCAAGCCCGGGAAAGCAGGGCCTCGCGCGCCTCCGCGTCCTCGCCGAACCGCTCGAAAATGCGCCACAAGGCGCTCGTGGGCAGATCGGCCCCCAGGTTGTCCGCCAGAGCGAGAACCGCTTCGCGCTGGCCGATTTCGGCGAGCGCCGCCGCGACGCCGGCGCTGAGCCGCGGACGCCGCGCGATGGCGGCCTGGGCGACGAAGTCGCCCGTCGCGGCGCAATCGACGAGTTCGGCGTCGGTCAGCGCCGGCGAGCGGCCGAGAACGACGCTCGCCACTTCCGACTGGTCGCAAGCGAGCGCCAGCACGATGTGGCGCGGCGCGTCGGCGGCGCTCGCCATGGCTTCGGCGAGGGCGCGACGCACCAGGGCGGACGGATCGTCGAGCACCGCCGTCAGGCCGAGCGCCGCTTCGGCGCGCGCTTCGGGCGGCAGATCGGAGTAAAGATAGGCGCGCGCCAGCGCGCTGGCGGCCTCGGCGCGGCCTTCCGCGTCGGCCCGTTGCGCCCAGGCGAGAAATCGTCGCACAATGCTGGGCTCGCCGACGTCGAGGGCCAGCGGCCGTTCGGCGGCGGCTTCGATCTCTCTCACGTCTGGCTCCGGCGCGTTCCCGAGTTTGTCATCCCCTCCTTCATCGCCGATTTACGGTAAACGGCCGATTAAGAGACGCCCAAAGAGGTTCAAAATGACGCAATCGGCGCCTTCCCATCCGCGCGGCGGGCTCTATTTCGAGGATTTCACGATCGGGGAGGTCTTTCGCCATCGGCTGACGCGCACCGTCACCCAGATGGACAACATGCTGTTCTCCAATATGACGCTGAACCCGCAGCCGCTGCATATCGACGCGCATTTCTGCGCCACCGAGACCGATTGGGGCCGTCCGCTGATGAACTCGCTGTTCACGCTCGGCCTGCTGATCGGCATTTCCGTCAACGACACCACGGTCGGCACCACGATCGCCAATCTCGGCATGACCGACGTGACCTTCCCCGCGCCGCTGTTCGAAGGCGACACGGTGAGCGCGACCACCGAGGTTCTCGCCAAGCGCCTGTCGAAATCGCGCGCGGACGCCGGGCTGGTCGAATTCCGCCACCGCGCCTTCAAACAGGACGGAACCCTGGTCGCCGAATGCCGTCGCACCGCGTTCATGGTCCGCCGGCCGGCGCCCACGAGCGTCGAAGTCTAGGCCGATGCGCTCGCTGCTGTTCGTTCCCGGCGACGACGAAAAGAAGCTCGCCAAAGCGCTGTCGAGCGAGGCCGACGCGCTGATCGTCGATCTCGAGGATTCGGTCGCGCCGACCGCCAAAGCCGCCGCCCGCGGCGTGACGGCCGCGTTCTTGCGCGAGGCGCGCCGGCGCGCGCCCCGCCCTCGCCTGATCGTGCGCGTCAACCCGCTCGGCGGCGATCTGACCGACGCCGATCTCGATGCGGTCATGCCCGAGGCGCCGGACGCGATCATGCTGCCCAAGTGCCCCGGCGGCGCCAGCGTGCAGCAGCTCGGCGCGAAAATCGCGGTTCGTGAAGCCGAGCACGGCCTCGCCGACGGCGCGACGCACATTCTCGCCATCGCCACCGAAAGCGCGCGCGCCCTGTTCGGCTTCGAGAGCTACGTCGGATGCAGCCGCCGGCTCGAAGGCCTCGCCTGGGGCGGCGAGGACTTGAGCGCCGATCTCGGCGCGGAGACCAATCGCCTGCCCGACGGCGCCTACGCCGGCCCTTACGCACTCGCGCGCACGCTGACGCTGATCGGCGCCGCGGCGGCAGGCGTGAGCGCGATCGACGCCGTGTTCACCAATTTCCGCGACGCCGCCGGCTTGCGCGCCGAAGCGCTTGGAGCGCGCCGCGACGGCTTCGTCGCCAAAATGGCCATCCATCCCGCGCAAGTGGCTGTTATCAATGAGGTCTTCACGCCCCCGGCCGAGGCCGTCGCCCGTGCGCGCGCGGTGATCGCCGCCTTCGCCGCCGCGCCCGGCGCCGGCGTCGTCTCGCTCGACGGCGAGATGCTCGACCTGCCGCATTGGACCCGCGCCAAGAAGATGCTGGCGCGGGCGGGCCAGGACTAGCCGCATCCGCCGCAATCCCGTCCGGGCGCGTGCGCCGACCCGCGCGTCAGTCGCGAGGCGACGCCCCCGCGGCTGTCATCCCCGCGACATGAGAATCTGCGCAAGGAGAACGTTGACGAGAGGTTTACACGCGACCGGCGAGGCTCACTTGGCCCAATCAGACGACACGATCCAACGCTATCGCACGATCTTCCTGTCCGATATGCATTTGGGCACGCGCGGCTGCCAGGCGCATCTGATCCTGGATTTCCTGCGCTACAACGACGCGGACACGATCTTTCTGGTCGGCGACATCATCGACGGGTGGCGGCTGCGCTCCGGCTGGTACTGGCCGCAGATGCACAACGACATCATCCAGAAACTGTTGCGCAAGGTGCGCCATGGCGCGCGCATGATCTTCGTGCCGGGCAACCACGACGAGTTCGCGCGCCAGTTCGTCGGCCTGACCTTCGGCGGCATCGAGATCGTGCGCAACACCATACACGTCGCAGCCGACGGAAAGCGCTATCTCGTCATGCACGGCGACGAGTTCGACGTCGTCGTGCGCCATTCCAAATGGCTCGCCCATTTCGGCGACTGGGCCTACGACGCGGCGCTGTTCATCAACACGCGCTTCAACGCGATCCGGCGGCTGTTCGGCTTCGGCTATTGGTCGTTCTCGGCTTGGGCCAAGCTCAAGGTGAAGAATGCGGTCAACTTCATCGGCTCGTTCGAACAAGAACTGGCCGGCGAAGCGAAACGGCGCGGCGCCGACGGGGTCGTGTGCGGCCATATCCACCACCCCACGATCCGCGAGATCAACGGCATCACCTACGTGAACACCGGCGACTTCGTCGAATCCTGCTCGCTCGTCGTCGAACACGAGGACGGCAGGTTCGAAGTTGTGACCTGGTCGAAGCCTTTCGCCCAGCGCCAGCGCGAACGGGCTCAGGCGGCGCTCGCCGATCAACCGGTCGAAGCGGAGGCGGAAGCGGCTTGATGCGCATATTGGTCGCGACCGACGCATGGCGACCGCAAGTCAACGGCGTCGTCCATACGCTCGAGCGGATGTCGGCGGCGGCGCGCGAGCTGCAAGCGGAGTTCATTTTCGTGACGCCCCAGGGATTTCCCTCCCTGCCGATGCCGACCTATCCCGACATTCGTCTGGCGCTGGCCTCGCCCTGGGAAGTGGCGCGACGCATCGACGCGGCCGGCGCGGATCACATCCACATCGCCACCGAAGGCCCGATCGGCTGGGCCGCGCGGCGCTATTGCCGCAAGCGCGGCAAGTTGTTCACCACCAGCTACCACACCCGTTTTCCCGAATATATCGCCGCGCGCACGCGCCTTCCCGAAGCCTTCGCCTACGCGGCGCTGCGCCGGTTTCACGCGCCGGCCGCGGCGACTCTGGCGCCCACGACGTCGATCAAGAACGAACTGACCCAGCGCGGTTTCGATCGCGTCAAGGTGTGGACCCGCGGCGTCGACCACGCGCTCTATCGTCCGCGGCCGGGAGACGCGGTCGACTTGCCGCGTCCGATCTTTCTCAGCGTCGGCCGCATCGCCGTCGAAAAGAACCTCGAAGCGCTGCTCGAACTGAAGCTGCCCGGATCGGTCGTCATCGTCGGCGACGGTCCGGCGCGCTCGACCCTGGAACGGCGCTATCCCCACGCGCATTTTCTCGGCGCTCTGTACGGCGAAGCCCTCGCCCGCATTTACGCCAGCGCCGACGTCTTCGTGTTTCCCTCGAAGACCGACACCTTCGGCATCGTCATCATCGAGGCGCTGGCGAGCGGCCTGCCGGTCGCGGCGTTCCCCGTCGCCGGGCCGCTCGACGTGATCGGCCAGAGCGGCGCCGGCGTGCTCGACCACGATCTTCGCGCCGCCTGCCTCGCCGCGCTCGAAATTCCGCGCGAGCGCGCGCGCGAACACTCGCTGCGCTTCACCTGGCGAGAAAGCGCGCGGCAGTTCCTTCATCATGTCGAAGCCAGCCGGGCGACAGGCGCAGCGCTCGGCCTGACGGCTTGAGCGCCGACTTATCGCTTTTCGTCTCACATTCGCCACATCCCTACCCCATCACCGCGCCAGATTCGCGCCGACGCCGCCGTCCGCCGCGAAGGGCGACGGGTCGGATCAACTCCGCAATTCAGGGAAGCTCGACGCGATGGCCGCGGCTTTGCGCAATGCGAGACACTATTTCCTCGGCATCGGCCGCCTCGGTCTGGTCGTCGCGCTCGGCATCGTGCTGGCAGGCTGCGAATCGGACATCGAAGGCGCCGCCAATTACGTCGGCTCGCTCGGGGGCGGCCCGACCATCGGGGCGCCGACGGCGCGGCCGGTGCAGCTTTTCATCGCCTCGACGCGCAAGGGCGAGAGCGGCGCGGCGTCGCGGGCCCTCTCCAGCGACGGCCCCCATTACGCGCTCGACATCATGACCATTCCGCCCGGACACCGCGCGGGCTCGATCGAAGAGCCGATGTGGGGCGCCGCCAACGCCAAGCACGACATCGTCGTCGCCAGCGAGCGCCAACTCGACGGCGACGAATTCCGCGCCGAATTGGCTTCGCATGTTTCCGGCCGCGTCGGCGTCAATCGCGACGTCCTGGTGTTCGTGCACGGTTTCAACACCAGTTTCGAAGAGGCGCGCGATCGCGCCGCGCAAATCACCGCCGACAGCCATTTCGGCGGCGTCGCGGTGCTGTTCACCTGGCCGACGAAAAACGAGCTGTTCGGCTACGTCTCCGACAAGGACAGCGCGACCGCTTCGCGCGACGCGTTGCAGGGCCTGTTGCAGGACGTCAGCGCGACGCCGGGCGTCGGCAAGATCCACGTGCTCGCGCACTCCATGGGCGGCTGGCTGGCGATGGAGGCTTTGCGGCAGGCTTCGATCGCCGGCAATCGCGACCTTTCCGGCCATCTCGGCCAGGTGATGCTCGCTTCGCCCGACATCGACATGGACGTCTTCGCCGCGCAGATGGCGCATATCAGGCCGGCCAACGTCACCGTTTTCGCGACCGCGAACGATCGCGCGCTGTCGCTTTCGAGCACGATCGCGCAATCGCGCCTGCGCGTCGGCGGCATCAACCCGTCCAAGCCGGAAGACCGGCAAGCGTTGGAAAGCCTCGGCGCCAAGGTCTACGACCTTTCGAGCTTCTCCGACGGGTTCATCGACCACGCGGCCTACGCCGACACCCCCGACGTGCTGCACGCGATCGGCGCACAAATGGCGACGCCGCGCGCGCAGGACGCCGACAAGATGTCGATCATCGACGCCAGCGGCTTCGCCGATCCGGCGGCTGCGACCGCTGCGACCCCGGCGGTCGCGCCGACCCCTGCGGTCGCGCCGACCCCTGCGGTCGTTGCGACCCCTGTGGTCGTTCCGGCCCCCGCGGGCGTTCCGACCGCGGCGACGGCTCCGACGCCAGCGGCCGCTTCGACCGCTTCAGCGGCGTCGGCCGCGCCGACGCCGTCGAACTGACCGCAGCGCGCCCGGACGCCGCGACCTTGCGCGCGCCCCCGCCGCGCCGCATAGTTCAGCCGAACAAGGGAGCTTCGCCGTGCCGAGCAAACTCGATCAATTGCGCGCCATGACCACGGTCGTCGCCGATACCGGCGACATGGAGTCGATCCGCAAATTCAAGCCGACCGATTCGACCACCAATCCGTCGCTCATTCTCAAGGCGGCGCAATTGCCGGCCTATGCGCATCTCGTCGACGAAGCGGTTGCTTGGGGCCGCAAGGCCGGGGCTCCGGCCGGCGCCGTGACCGATCGCCTCGCAATCAATTTCGGCGCCGAACTGACCGGGATCGTTCCCGGCCGCGTCTCGACCGAAGTCGACGCCGATCTCTCCTTCGACGTCGCCGGCACGATCGCCAAGGCCAAGGCGCTGATCGCCGACTACGCGGCGCGCGGCGTCGAGCGCGAGCGCATTCTCATCAAGATCGCGTCGACCTGGGAAGGCGCGCAGGCCGCGAGCGCGTTGCAACGCGAGGGGATCGACTGCAATCTGACGCTGATGTTCTCGCTCGCCCAGGCGATCGCCGCCGCCGACGCCGGCGCCTTCCTGGTTTCGCCGTTCGTCGGGCGCATTTTCGATTGGCACGTCAAGGCCGGCGGCGGACCGTATACCGGCGAGACCGATCCGGGCGTCCGGTCGGTGCGCGCGATCTACGCCTATTACAAGACCTACGGCCTCTCGACCGTCGTGATGGGCGCTTCCTTCCGCAACGCCGGCGAAATCGAGGCGCTCGCGGGCTGCGACCGACTGACGATTTCGCCGCAACTGCTCGACGAGCTCGCCCACGACGAAGGCAAGCTCGCGCCCAAGATGTCGCCGCAAGCGCCCAGTCCCGCGCCCGCCCGCGTCGTCATGGACGAAAAGCGCTTCCGCTGGATGCTCAACGAGGACGCGATGGCGACGGAAAAACTCGCCGAAGGCATCCGCATTTTCGCTCGCGATCTGGCGGCCCTGCGCGAAATGGTCGGACGAAGGCTGGCGCTGGCGGCGTAGCGATCCCCTACCCCACCCAACGACAGCCGCCCCGCTCGAAAATCAGCGCCCGCCCCTGCCAGATTTCGGTGTTCTCGGCTTCGGCAGCGGGGACGCCGGCGAGAAGGACCATGAAGGCGCGGGCGACGCCGCCGTGCGAGGCGACGAAGCAGTCGCCGTCCCGCGCCGCGAGCCAGGGCTCGAGGCGCTCGACCAGCATGGCGTAGCTCTCGCCGCGCGGCGGCGCGAAGTTCCATTTGTCGGCCTCGCGCGCCTTGGCGCCTTCGGCGTCGCGCGCTTCGACCTCGCGCCAGGTCAGGCCTTCCCAGTCGCCGAACGTCAGCTCCATCAGCGTCGGCGAGAGCTGGTAGCGCTCGGGCGCGAGGCCCATCGCGGCGCGCGCGAGCTCCATCGTTTCGCGCGTGCGCACGAGCGGCGAAGAATAGAAGGCGCCGGCGGCGTCGAGCCGTGTGAGTTCGTCCGGCAGCGCGTCGCGCAACGCGCGCCCGACCGCGCACGCCTGCTCGCGCCCTCTGCCGTTGAGCGGGATGTCGCGCTGGCCCTGCAGCCGACCGGCGGCGTTATCGGAGGTTTCGCCATGGCGCACGAAGACGATGCGGTAGGGATAGGGCGTCACGACGACTGGACTTTGCTTGATGAAACGACGGCTCCGCCGCGTCTCACAGGGCGCGCCGCACGTCAAGCCGGCGTAGGCCGCAAGCCCCATTTTTCCGCGAGCGCCAGACACTCGGCGACCGGCGCGACCCCTGCGGTCGTCGAAACCGCGCGCATCGACGCGGCCGCGCAGGCGTGGGCGAGCCGCAGGCCCTTTTCGATCGGCCAGCCCTCATGTACGCCGTAGAGCATGCCGGCGGCGAATGCGTCGCCCGCGCCGTTGGCCCCGGCGACGGCGTCTTTCGGCATCGCCACCGAGCCCAAAGCGAACCGCCCCCCTTCGCGCGTCGCCGCGATCGCCCCTTCCGGGAAATGCGCGACGACGAGGCGCATCGCGCCGAGCGACAGCGCCGCCTCGACCGCCCGCGCGATCGCTTTGGGCTTCGCGCCGTTCGCATCGCGCGTCTCGATGTCGGCGACGGCGCCGATCTCGAAATCGTTGACGATGAGCATGTCGAGATGCGGCAGGCACGGCCGCGCCAGCGCGGCGACCTTTTCGCGCGAAGTCGATATCAGCTCGAGATTGGTGGCGAGACCGCACTGACGCGCCGCGCGCAATGTCGCCACCCAGCCGTTGACGTCGCCCCACCAGGGCGCGTCCATGCGAACATGGGCGCCAGGCAGACCGAGATGCAGAAAGCGCGCGCGCGAACGCGAAAAATCGAAATGCTCGGGGCTCATCAGCGCCCCGACGCCTTGGTGAAAGAAATGCGTCCGCCGGCCGGTGGAGAGCACGTTGAAGGCGTCGGTGGTCATCGTGACGCCGCCGGGAAGACTGACGAGCCCTTTGCGCTCGACGCCGAACGCGTCGCATTGCGCAAGAAGAAAGCCAGCGTCGTCGTCGTCGCCGACGACGCCCATCGTCTCGACGGGAAGAGCAGGATCGAGCCGCTTGAGGTCGATCGCCATGTTGCAGCCGGACCCGCCGCCGTGGCGATCCATGGCGAGAATTTCGTTGGTGGTGTCCTCCGCGGGCCATTCGGCGATCGACTTGTTGTAGTCGACGCACCACGTCCCCCCCGTCGCCACGCCCCGACGATCGTTCATCGGCGAATTCCTCAACCCAGCCGCAGAGCGGCCTCGGTGATCTCGTTGTCGGCGGCCAGTTCGCGAATCGGCGTCACGCTCTCGCGCCGCAACGCATCGTGATAGGCCTCGACCGCCTCGCCGGGCGCTAGCGCGCCGTCCGCGACCGCGCGCATCAGCCGGACGATGTCGAGCGGCGATTCGGCGAGGTTGATCTTGCGCCCGAACAGCGCGACGCGGGCGCCGTATTTCTCCGCTTGATAGATCAGTTCGAAGCAATCGCGCGTCGTCCCGGCGCCGCCGCCGAGCACGCCGACGACGAGGTCGGAATCGAACGAGGCCAGCTCCTCGAGCGCACGGGGGCCGTTATAGGCGATCTTGAGAAACAGCGGCCGCTCGGCCTCGAGCAGGCCAGCCAGGCACCGCACGATTGCGTCGTTGACGAAATGCGGCGCGACGTCCGGCGCGACGCCGGCGACGTTGGGATTGAACACCTCGAGGAAATAGCGGAAGTCGTTGGTGGCCGCGTCGGCGCGAAATTCGCGGAACGCCTCCAGCGAAGCGACGTCCCAATCGATGTCGTTGGTGAAGGTGATGGAATAGAGCCCGAGATCGGTCAGCGCGACCTTGGCGCCGGGCTCGGGCGTCGCCCCTCCCGAGCGCACGCGCGACAGCGAAGCGGTGCGAAACGGGCGCGACGGGCTCTTGGCGTAGCTCGCGCCGCGCAACCCCCAGACGTCGGTCGTATCATTGGCGCGGATCGCCGGCTTGACGCCGGTTCCCTCGAAAGCGTCGCGCGCGACGAGGCGTTCGAGATTGGACGCCGAAGTCAGCATGACGTCGACGATGTCCTGTTTGACCACCGCCTCGATCGAGGCGATGAACTCGGCGCGGGTGCGAAAGCGCTTCGACGATCCGTCGCGTTCGCGCGCGGGGCCGACGGCGTGCAGCCCCGGCCCCATGTCGGGGTCCTTGGCGTCGGCGATGATGAAATCAGAGCGCCGATAGGCCCCGGCGCGAATGCGCGCGAGTTTCTCGTCCAATCGAAACATCGGCTTGCCTCCACGCCCCTCGCCGGCGCCCGCCTTTATATCGCGGTGGGCAAGCGAAGCAACGCGCCGATCGATTTCCGCTTTGCCCTGAAGACGCGCATCCGCTAGGGTCGCCGCCTTTCCGCCTTGGGAGTTTGGCAAATGTCCGACGCGTCCCGTTTGCGCATTCTGGTCGTGGGCGCCAGCGGCATGTTGGGGCGCGCCGTCGTCGCCGAACTCGGCGCGCGCCATGAGATCATTTCCGCCGGTTCGAAGTCCGGCCATATTCGCCTCGACATCGCCGATCCCGACAGCATCGTGGCGGGGCTCAAGGCCGCCGCGCCGCTCGACGCGGTCGCCTGCGCGGCGGGCGTGGTCAATTTCGCGCCGTTGAGCGCCATTGCGCCGGCGCCGGTCGCGCAATCGGCGTATGGTCTCGGCCTCGTCAACAAGCTGATGGGCCAGGTGAACCTGACCCTGGCGGCCCGCGAAGTCTTGCGCGACGGCGGCTCGATCACCTTGATATCAGGGGTCCTCGCCGACGAGCCGATCGTCGCCGGCTCGTCGGCGAGCATGGTCAACGGGGCGCTGGAGAGTTTCGTCCGCGCGGCGGCGATCGAAATGCCGCGCGGCCTTCGCGTCAATGTGGTGAGCCCAACGGTGTTCGAGGAATCGATGGAAGGCTATGGGCCGTTCTTCCGCGGCTTCGACCCCGTCCCCGTACTGCGCGCCGCGCGCGCCTTCAGCCGCAGCATCGAGGGCCGGCAGACCGGCCAAGTCTACAAGGTGCTGTGAAGCATGGCGCGTCCGCTGGTCGTTTTGTTTGTGCTGACGGCGCTCACGCTCGTCGTCTTCGCGCTTTGGCCGGGAATTGATCTGGCCGTCTCGCACTATTTCTATGACGGCGGCGGCTTCATCGGCCATAGCGAAACCGAGCGCGTCGCCCGCGAGTTTCTCGCCGACGCGCCCTTCTTCGTGCTCGCCGCATTCGCCATCCCTTACCTTCTGCGCCGCTTCGGCCGCGCGGTCCCCTGGGCGCCCGACGGCCGCTCGATCGTCTTCCTTGTCGCGACGCTGGCGCTCGGCCCGGGGCTGATCGTCAACGTCGGCTTCAAGGACCACTGGCACCGGCCGCGCCCCTCACACACGGTGGACTTCCACGGCGGGGATGAATTCAAGCCCTGGTATCGCCTCGACGGCGCCTGCAAGCGCAATTGCTCGTTCGTTTCGGGCGAGGCGGCCACGGGCTTTTGGATGGTCGCGCCCGCCCTGCTCGTCCCGCCGCCTTTCCGAGCGCCCGCGCTCGCCGGCGCCCTCGCTTTCGGCGCCGCCGCGAGCGTGCTTCGCCTCGCGTTCGGCGGCCACTACCTGTCGGACGTGCTGCTCGGAGGGTTGATCGCGCTGCTCGTCATCGAAGCGACCCGGCGCGCGTTGTGGCCTCGCGGCGACCCCTGACGGCTTGCGCGCCGCCCGCGTCCGTTTATAAGGACCGCGGTTGCAGCCGGGACGGTCTCCCGGGCCAAGCCCGGCCATGACGCGGCGGGGAGCGCTCGGAACTTCGCTTCGGCCGCCCGCCGAGACCTCCCCCTCAGTCCCCTACCTCCGGTCCCCAATCTCATGTCCAAGCCCAAGACCAAAGTGAAGCGCGTCGTGCTCGCCTATTCGGGCGGCCTCGACACCTCGATCATCCTCAAGTGGCTGCAAACCACTTATGGCTGCGAGGTCGTCACCTTCACCGCCGATCTCGGCCAGGGCGACGAACTGGAGCCGGCGCGGCGCAAGGCGGAGCTGCTCGGCGTCAAGCCCGAGCACATCTTCATCGAAGACCTGCGCGAGGAATTCGTGCGCGACTACGTCTTCCCGATGTTTCGCGCCAACGCGCAATACGAGGGGCAATATCTCCTGGGAACCTCGATCGCGCGCCCGTTGATCGCCAAGCGCCTGGTCGAAATCGCGCGCCAGGTCGGCGCCGACGCGATCGCGCACGGCGCCACCGGCAAGGGCAACGATCAGGTGCGCTTCGAGCTCAGCGCCTACGCGCTGGAGCCGGAGATCAAGATTATCGCGCCGTGGCGCGAATGGAATTTCGCTTCGCGCACTGCCCTCATCGCCTTCGCCGAGCAGCACCAGATTCCGATCGCCAAGGACAAGCGCGGCGAAGCGCCGTTCTCCACCGACGCCAATCTCCTGCACGTCTCCTCCGAGGGCAAAGTGCTCGAAGACCCCGCGCTGGAGACGCCGGGCTATGTCTATTCGCGCACCGTCGATCCGGAATCGGCGCCCGACAAGCCGACCGTCGTCGAGATCGCGTTCGAGAAGGGAGATCCGGTCGCGATCGACGGCGAGCGCCTCTCGCCCGCGGCGCTGCTCGCCGCGCTCAACAAGCTCGGCCACGACAACGGCATCGGCCGGCTCGATCTGGTCGAGAACCGCTATGTCGGCATGAAGTCGCGCGGCATGTACGAAACGCCCGGCGGCACGATCCTGCTCGCCGCCCATCGCGCGATCGAGTCGATCACGCTCGATCGCGGCGCGGCGCATCTCAAGGACGAGCTGATGCCCAAGTACGCCGAGCTGATCTACAACGGCTTCTGGTTCGCCCCCGAGCGCGAATTGCTGCAGACGCTGATCGACAAGAGCCAGGACTTCGTCTCAGGCCGGGTGCGGCTCAAGCTCTACAAGGGCGGCGTCTACACCATCGGGCGCGACAGCCCGAATTCGCTCTACGACCAGGACCTCGTCACCTTCGAAGAAGGCGCCGTCGCCTACGACCAGCACGACGCGGCGGGCTTCATCAAGCTCAACGCCCTTCGGCTGCGCACGCTCGCCAAGCGCAAGCGCAAGGCCGAGGGCAAGGGGCGCTGAAAGGCCTGGGGGCGCGAATGCGCCCCCTAACGCCCGTTGGCGTCAACGAGGGCACTGGCTCGCGTGCGCGTCGAGCGCGATGCCGATCAGCGGCAGGAACGCCGAGGTCATCGCCTCCTGGCTGGTCAGTTCCCGGCACTGAGTGTTCCACACGATAATCGCGTTCAGGATGACGCTGGCCGAGCCGATGATGATCGCAACGGCCGGCGCCGGCGAGGGCGCATGCGTCGTCGGGCAAGGAACAAGTTCCACAGCGAAAGCGGTGTCAACTGAATGATATTCGGCGGGAACAAAGCCGCAAGGCGGCACGAACGGTCCCGTTGTCGCCTTGACCGGAATGATCGACGGCGTCCAGAACGCCAGACTGGCGGTCGCGAGAATCGCGACGAGTTTGCGAATGCGCATTTTTGCCCCCATTGCCGATCGCGCCGGCCGAAGGCCCCATTCGGCGGCGTCCCCGCTCGATTCGCGATCGAGCGTATAGCGCGAGGAGTACGCGAAATAAACTTGCGATTGTCAACGCAATAAAGCGTCGTATCAACCTCAGATTGCCTCCGCTGCCGTGGCGAGTCGTCGCCAAGCCGCGCCGAATAGCCGGCGCGTTCCGTTGCGTTGAATTCGCGGGGCGGCTCGCCGGCTCAGCGCGCCGGCGCGCTCTTGGCCTGATAGGCGGGCCGTGAGCGGCGGCCCTGGCGCGCCCGGTGCGGCTGCTGGTTGGCCGAGCGCGGGTCGCGATGAGGCGAATGATGCGGCCGATCCGGCGCGGGCGTCGTCTCGGCCTTGCGCACCACCGGCGCCGGCTTGGGTCCCTTTTCGCCGCGGCGATCGAGCGAGAAGATGCGCAGCCGCGTCAGGCGCTCGATTGCGCGCAAAGAATCGCGCTCCGACGTGTCGCACAGCGAAATCGCCTGGCCGCCCTTGCCGGCGCGCGCGGTGCGGCCGATGCGATGGACATAGGCTTCGGCGACCTCGGGCAGCTCGAAATTGACGACATGGCTGACGCCGTCGATGTCGATGCCGCGCGCGGCAATGTCGGTGGCCACCAGAGCGCGGGCCGCGCCCGAGCGGAACGCCGCGAGGGCGCGCTCGCGTTGGCCCTGGCTCTTGTTGCCGTGAATGGCGAGCGCGCTGATCCCCGCCTCGTCCAGGGTGCGGGCGACGCGATCGGCGCCGTGCTTGGTGCGCGTGAACACGATCGCGCGCGCCAACGCGGGGTCGGCGAACAATTCGACCAGCATGTCGCGCTTGCGCGGCGCGTCGACGTGGATGACGGTTTGCTCGACGCGGTCGGCGGTCTTGGCCGCCGGCGTCACCGAGACTTCGTGCGGATCGTGCAGCAGTTCGCCGGCGAGCTGGCGGATATCGGGCGGCATGGTGGCGGAGAAGAACAGGTTCTGCCGCTTCCTCGGCAAATCGCGCACGATGCGGCGGATCGGCTTGATGAAGCCGAGATCGAGCATCTGGTCGACTTCGTCGAGGACGAGGAATTCGACGGCGCTCAAGTTGGCGACGCGCGCGTCGAGGTGATCGAGGAGGCGTCCCGGCGTCGCCACCAGCACGTCGAGCCCGCGCGCCAGCGCCCGGATTTGCGCGCCGTGCGGCACGCCGCCGAAGATGACGGCGATATTGAGGGGCAGGCCGGCGGAGAGATCGCGAAAGCTCTGCGCGATCTGGCTGGCGAGTTCGCGCGTCGGGCTGAGCACCAGCACGCGCGCCCCGCCCTGCGGCGCGGGTCGCTTGTCGGCGATGAGGCGATTGAGGATCGGCAGCGCAAAGGCCGCCGTCTTGCCGGTGCCGGTCTGGGCGATGCCGACGAGATCGCGCCCAGTCATCAGAACGGGAATGGCCTGCGCCTGAATCGGCGTCGGCTTGGCGTAGCCCATTTTGGTCAAAGCGGTCACGAGCGGCGCGGCGAGGCCGAAGCCGTTGAAGTTTTCCAATGGTGTGTCTTTCAAACAGCCGCAAGGGCGCGGGAGGCCCGCGCCGCGGCGAATATTCGTTGAAGGGGACGCCCCGCGTGTCCGGGCGATCGAGCGGCTTACAAACAGGCGCTCAGCAGGAGGACAAACTCGCCCTTCACGCAGCCGGCGCGCATCGACCGCTCATCGAACGGTAAGCGCCTTATCGATGATGCGCCGCACAAAGTCAAGGAATTCCCGTGCGGCGATGCGGATTAGGCCCCCGGCGCCGCCGCGCTCGGCGGCGAAGCGTTCGCTTTCGTCGCGCCGGCGCGCGGGCGCGGTTCGATCGCCAGCGCGTCGAGCGGCCAGGAGTGCAGCGCGCCGAGCAGCGAGTATTTCTTGGTTTGGTGACGGCTCATCTTGCCGACGATGTCCGACAGGAAGCGAATCGCTTCGACGACGTGCGGCCCCTTGTTGAGCATGACGCACTCGGCGCGCTGAGCCATCGCGGCGTCGGTGGTCTCCGCCCGGCTGGGCAGCCCGTCTTTGACGAGGTCGTCGAGCACCTGCGTCGCCCAGACCACGGGAATCCGCGCGGCTTCGCAAAGCCAGAGGATCTCTTCCTGGATTTCGGCCATGCGGATGTGCCCGAGCTCCACCGCGAGGTCGCCGCGCGCGATCATGACGGCGGTCGGACGCGTCCCCGCCGCCTGAACGATCAAACCCGGCAGATTGCGCACCGCCTCGCGCGTCTCGATCTTGAGCACGAGCGGCATCGCCGACCGGCCGGGCCTCGCCGCTGCGATCGCCCGGTCGAGATCGACGATGTCCTGGGGCCGCTGGACGAAGGAGAAGCCGACCATGTCCGCATCCCTGGCGATCGCGGGCAGCGCCGCGAGGTCGTCGGCGGAAAGGGCGGGCAGGTCGAGCGGCGTCCCGGGAAAATTAACGCCCTTCTCGAGGCGAAGCTTTTCGCCTTTGGCGCGGGCGCCGACGACTTCGACGATCCGGTCTTTTCCTTCCACGCCGACGACACGGCCGCGGATCTTGCCGTCGTCGATCCAAACCTGCGCCTGGAGAGGCAGATTCGCGACGACTTCGGGGAACCCGACCGTGACGACCGGCATGGCGGCGACATTCGCTTGGCCGGGAGAAACCGCGAGGCGAAAGCATTCGCCGACATGAATCCGCTCGGGCTTCTTCGGCCAAAGCGTTTCGACGCGACATTTCGGTCCGGGCAGATCCATCAGGATCTTGCAATCGCGGCCGAATTTCTTGGCGGCCTGCCTGACGTGCTTGACCATGGCGACCCACGCCTGCTCGTCATCGTGCGCGCAGTTGATCCGAGCGCAATCCAATCCGGTGGCGACGAACGTCTCGACCAGCGCGGGGTCGCTCGCCGCTTCGGTCGGCAAAGTGACCATGATCGCCGTCGCTCTGTTTTCCTGCCCGAACAACGCGCGGCGCTGGGCGGCGAGAAGACGCTCGCCCTCCGACCAAACGTCGGCGTCGGGAAAGGGTTCGCCGTCGGCGCCGCAGATCCGCGAAAGCGCCGCCGCGACGGCGTCGAGATTGGCCATGACATGGCCCTCGCAACGCCCGAGGGAGGAAAGGCCGAGCGCGGACAGCGTCGGCTGCAAGTCGGAGAGATCGTGGCGTCGAAGCGCCAGATAGCGCGCGAGGTTCTTGGCGGACGGACGGTAGGCCGAAAGCGCGATCGCGTCGCGCCAGCTCTTCAAGAGTTGTTCGGATTCGCGCCGGACGTCCTCGCGGACCAAGAGAATCGCTTCGAGCGCTTCGCGGGCGGACGTCTGCGCCGTCGGCGCCGGAACCGGCGCGGGCGAAGGCGGAGGAAGCTGGTCTGAGTTCGTCGCGGAGATCGTCGTCATGGGCTTCGCCTTCGTGAGCGCCTCGCCATTCAAAACTATAGCATATTGCGCCGACGTGACGCGCGCGTGTCGGCGCGCCTCAGCGCAAGGCCGGCGAAGGCTCGCTCGCCCTCGCCAGAAAGGCCAACACGCCCGCCTTATAGACTTTGTCGCCGACCGCCAGATTGTGGTCCCGCCCGGGTATCTCCAGCGCTTCGCCCCGCGCGAACATCGCCGCGAGGCGATGCGGGTCGCCCGCCACCTCGTCGCGCGTTCCCACGGCGACGAGCGTCGGACAAGCGATGCGTGCGACCTCCGCCTCATCAAGCGTCTGGCGCGAGCCGCGGATGCAGGCGGCGAGCGCCGCGAGGTCGCTCTTGGTCTGCTCGGCGAAGGCGCGGAACATACGCTGCGTCGGATCGCTCAGAGCGTCCAACGACGGCGCCTCCATCGCCTCGGCGATGCCGAGCGGCAGGCCGACGCCCTTGACGAGACGATCGCCGAGGCCGCCGAGAATCAGTGTGCGCACACGCTCCGGTCTGGCGAGCGCGAGGAAGCTCGCGATGCGCGCCCCCATGGAATAGCCCATCACGTCGGCCCGCTCGATCCGCAGGTGATCGATCAGGTTCGCCGCGTCGCGCGCCATGATTTCCGAGCGATAGGCTTCGGGATCATAGAGCTTTTCGCTTGCGCCGTGGCCGCGATTGTCGAAGGCGACGACGCGCCGGCCCGCCTTGGACAACGTCTCCACCCAGCGCGGATTGACCCAATTGATGCGGTGATTGGAGGCGAAGCCATGGATCAGCACGATCGGCTCGCGAAGGTCGGGCGCCTCCGGCGCGACGTCGATGAAGGCGATGCGCACGCCGTCGGAGAGGAAGGATTGAACCATGGCCGGCGCGGCGCCTCTTAGAAACAACGTGACGGAATTCCTGGCCGGCCGCCATAGCGCAACAAGCGCGATCCCGCCAGCGGACGCCGCGGACGCGTTCACTCGGGCAATTCGTCCTTGGCGAAGCTGGACAAATGAGCCTTAATGGCGCGAGGACGAGCAAGACGCCTCATGAAGGAAAGAGTTTACTCAGAATGATCCCCAATCGTCCCGCCACCCTCAATTTCGACCTCGGCGAAAGCGCCGAAATGATCCGCGAATCGACGCGCGAATTCGCCGAAGGAGAGATCGCGCCGCGCGCCGCGGCGATCGATCGCGACAATCTCTTTCCGCGCGACCTCTGGCCCAAGATGGGCGCGCTCGGCCTGCACGGGATCACCGCGCCGGAGGAATACGGCGGCCTCGGCCTCGGCTATCTCGAGCATTGCATCGCGGTCGAGGAAGTCTCGCGCGCTTCGGCCTCGGTCGGCCTTTCCTACGGCGCCCATTCCAATCTCTGCATCAATCAAATCGTGCGCAACGGCAATGAAGCGCAGAAGCGGCGCTATCTGCCCAAGCTGATTTCCGGCGAGCACGTCGGCGCGCTGGCGATGTCCGAGCCCGGCGCCGGCTCCGACGTCGTCTCGATGACGACCCGCGCCGAAAAGAAGGGCGACCGCTTCGTCCTCAACGGCGCGAAGATGTGGATCACCAACGGCCCCGTCGCCGATGCGCTGATCGTCTACGCCAAGACCGACCCGAGCGCAGGCGCGCGTGGCATCAGCGCGTTCCTGATCGAGCGCGGCATGAAGGGGTTTTCGCACGGGACGAAGCTCGACAAGCTCGGCATGCGCGGCTCCGACACTTCCGAGCTGATTTTCCAGGACTGCGAAGTTCCCGCGGAGAACCTGGTCGGCGAGCTCGGGCGCGGCGTCAATGTGCTGATGAGCGGGCTCGATTACGAGCGCGTCGTGCTCGCGGCCGGACCGCTCGGCATCATGCAGGCGGCGCTGGACGTCGCCCTGCCCTATGCCCATCAACGCAAGCAGTTCGGCCAGCCGATCGGCGCCTTCCAGCTCGTCCAGGGCAAGCTCGCCGACATGTACGTCGCGATGAACGCCGCCCGCTCCTACGTTTACGCGGTGGCGAAAGCCTGCGACCGCGGCGAGACGACGCGCGAGGACGCCGCCGGCGCCATCCTCTACGCCGCCGAACGCGCCACCCAAGTCGCGCTCGACGCGATCCAGATCCTAGGGGGCAACGGCTACACCAATGACTACCCGGTCGGCCGCCTGCTGCGCGACGCCAAGCTCTACGAGATCGGCGCGGGGACGAGCGAGATAAGGCGGATGCTGATCGGGCGCGAGCTGTTCGCGAAGAGCGAATGAACTAGGGGACGGACAAAGCGCCGCGGGAACCCGCTCGATGAAACCGTCGCCAAACGGCGCGGCCGATTGCAGAAACGCCTTGCGATATATATGCCCTACAAGGTATACACCCGATGGATTGGGCGGTCGCATTTCATCCCGTCTTCCGGGCCGAGTTTGATAGGTTGGAGGAGTCCGTCCAGGACGAATTGCTGGCGATGGCGGAACTTCTTAAAGTCGCGGGACCGTGGATGAAGCGGCCGGGCGCCGATACTCTGTCGGGCTCGAAGCACGCGAACATGAAGGAGCTGCGCTTCGACGCTGCGGGCGGCGTTTGGCGCGTCGCCTACGCCTTCGATTCGGCCCGCAAGGCGATCTTGCTGGTCGCCGGCGACAAGTCCGGCGTCTCGCAGAAGCGGTTCTACCGGGGCCTGATTGAAAAAGCGGATCAAAGGTTCGACGAGCATATCGCCGCGCTGCGCGCAACGAAGGAACTAAAATGACGACGAAATATCGCGCCGTGCCGTCGGACGAAGTGATTGCGTCCCTTCCTCCCGAGCGTCAGGCTCGCATCAAAGCGCGGGCCGCGGCGCTGATCGCCGAGGAGATGGCCTTGCGTGACCTGCGCCGAGCCAGACGCGTGACCCAGGAGCAAGTCGCCGAGCGACTCGGCGGCCGGCAAGTGTACGTATCCCGGTTCGAGAAGCGAGCCGACATGAAGCTCTCGACGCTGCGCGACTACGTGCGAGCGATCGGCGGCGATCTTCAATTGATGGTGACGTTTCCTGAAGGCGAAACGGTGCGAAATCAAGGAAATCGGCGAGGCCGGACCTCTTCGAACACGCCCGCGAGCGGACAAGCGAATGCGCGAAGCGAAGGGTTCGACGAAACGGAGCGCGAAGACCGCCGCAGCGGCGGCTCGCTCTTGACCGGTCCGATGAATCTCGTCTCCACCCCCCGCCACGCGCTCCAGGCGCGCTTCCTCCCCGCCCCCGGCTCGCCCTCGGTCGAATGGCTCGTCACGCCCGGCCTGACCGACTATCCGCAAGCCCTCGCCGAAATGGAGGCGCGCGCGGACGCCATCGCCGAAGGGCGCGCTCCCGAACGGGTCTGGCTCCTCGAACATCCGCCGCTCTACACCGCCGGCACCAGCGCCAAGCCGGCCGACCTACTCGACGCCCGCTTTCCCGTGTTTCGCGCCGGGCGCGGCGGGCAGTTCACCTATCACGGGCCGGGGCAGCGGGTCGTCTATGTCATGCTCGATCTCAAGCGCCGCCGGCCAGACGTGCGCGCGTTCGTCGCGGCGTTGGAGGGTTGGTTGATCGACGCGCTGCAAGCGCTTGGAGTCACAGGCGAAACCCGCGAGACCCGCGTCGGCGTCTGGGTCGCGCGGCCGGACAAGCCGCGCGGCATCGACGGCGCGATGGCCGAGGACAAGATTGCCGCGATCGGCATTCGCGTTCGCCGCTGGGTCTCGTTCCACGGCGTTTCGCTCAATGTCGCGCCGGATCTCGCGCATTTCCAGGGCATCGTGCCCTGCGGCATCGGCGAAGCCCATTACGGCGTGACTAGCCTTCGCGATCTCGGCCGCAGCGCTTCGATGGACGATGTCGACGCGGCGCTTCGCGCGGCGTTCGAAGCGCGTTTCGGGCCGACGACGCCCGCCGCGGGCAGCTGAGAGGCGGCGCTAGGCTTGCGCGTCCGCCGAGATTCCCGGCAGGCGGCAGAACCCTTGCGCGGGCACGTCGAGCGCGGCGTTGAATTTCGACGACAGGTTTTGGAACGCGATCAGGCCGGTCAGTTCGACGATCGCGTCCTCGTCCCAGCGCTGTTTGAGGCGCGCGCGAAGAGCGTCGTCGACCGCGTTGAGCGTCATCGCCTCGGCGTATTCGAGCGCGAGACGCTCGTCGGGCGAAAAGCGCGCGCTTTCGCGCCAGGCCGCGAGTTCCATGATCGCGTCTTCCGACACGCCGCGCTTGGCGAGCGTCGCCGAATTGATGTCGACGCAGAACGCGCAATGGTTGATCTGCGAAACCCGCACCGTGACCAGCGAGCGCAGCGCCGGCGGCAGCGGCGACGTACGCCGGTCGAGCGCGCCGTAGAGCAGCGCCACCGCCGCGAACACCCATGGCGAGCGGCCCCACATGAGGCCGGGATCGAGCACGCGCCCATACTTGCGCCGCTGCTGCCAAAAGAACAGCCGGATGAACCAGGGATAGTCGCCGAGCGGCTTGGCCGAAACGCACGCCATCTTTTCATGCTCCCCTTGTCGCCGCGCCGAATTCGTCGAGACGCAATACAGGCCCGCCCGCCGCCTCGGCGTCGGCGGGTTCGTGGGTGACCAGCAGCACCGGCAGGCCGCGCCGCGCGGCCTCGTCGAACACGAAGCGCTGGAATTCGCGCCGCAGCGCGTGGTCGAGCTTGGCGAACGGCTCGTCGAGCAGCAGCGCCTTCGGCGCGGCGACCAGCGTTCGCATCAGCGCGACGCGCGCGCGCTGGCCTCCCGACAGCGCCGCGGGATCGCGATCGGAAAAGCCCGCGAGCCCCGCCTCAGCGAGCGCCGCTTCGACCCGCGCGCGCCGCGCCGCGAGCCCGCGCACTTTCGGGTCGAGGCCGAACGCGACATTGGCGCCGACCGATAAGTGCGGGAACAATAGATCGTCCTGGAACAACACGCCGATTCCGCGCCGTTCGGGCGGCAGCGCGGTCACTTCGCAGCCATCGACCATCACCCGGCCGCGGGCGGAAAACGGCGGGTCGAGATGGCCGCCGATATAGGCGAGCAGCGTCGACTTGCCTGCCCCGCTCGGCCCCATGATCGTCGTCGCGCGGCCCGGTTCGACGCAAAAGGAGAGATCGCGCATCAACGCGCGCGCGCCGATCGCGATGGCGACGATGTCGACTTCGAGCGTGTGCGCGGTCATGGCGACAGCATTTGGCGGCGGTTCGCGTAGACGAGGCGCGGCGCCATGAGCGCCGCGAGATAGACGGCCATCGGCAGCAACGCCTGCAGGAAGCCGGCGATCGCAGCCACGCGCCGGTCGCCGCCGCTGGCGAGCGCAAGCGCCTCGGTGGTCAAGGTGGGCACGCGCCCGCCGCCGGCGAACAGCGTCGCCAGATATTGTGCGACGCTGACGCTGACGCCGATCGCGAAGGCGATGGCGATCGGGCGGAACAGAATGGGCAGTTTCACGAAAATGAATGTTTGCCAGGGCGTCGCGCCGAGCGCGGCGGCGGCGCGCGCATAGCGCGGATCGAGCGCGCGCCAAGAATCCGACAGCGCCAACATCACGTATGGGAAAACGAACAGCGCGTGCGCCCATGCGACCGCGGCGAACGAGCCGTCGATACGCAACGCGGCGAAGAACGTTTCAGCGCCGAAAAGAAAGGCGAGTTGCGGCAGCAGAAGCGGAATATAGATCGCGCTCGTGCGCGGCGCGCGGCCCGCCCGGTCGTCGCTTTCGAGCCAGCAAAGCGCCAGCGCCAACGCCAGCGCGCTGGAGACGGCGGCGAGCGCGACCGTGTCGCCGAGCGGGCGCATGAGTTCGGCGCCGTTGCGGCGCCAGACTTCGAGCGTCCAGCTCTCCGGCAGAGCGTCGGGGAACGGCCAGCGCCACGCGAACGACCACAGCGCCAGCGCCGCAATCGCGGCGAAGGCCAGCGCCAGCGCCGCCAGCGCCACGCCGCCCAAAGTCACGGCGGCGATTTGCGTCGCGGCGCCCCGCTCGCCCGTGGCGACGCGAAGGCGGCCGAGGCGCGCGACGCCGACTTCGCCGAGGCGCCAAAGGCCGATCGCGGCGATGACGATCGCGAGTTGCAGCGTCGCCGCGGCGGCGCCGGGAAAGACGAGGTTCAAATCCGGCGCCATGAACAAGCGCAGGCCGACGACGGAGAGCGGCGCGGGATGGGAGGGCGCGAGCACCAGCGCCATGTCGACCACCGAAAGCGCATAGGCGAGCGCCGCATAGACCGGCAGGCGGATCTGCGCATAGACCTGCGGCGCGACGACCTCCAGCCACGCCGCCGCGGGCCGATAGCCGAGCGAGCGCGCGACGCGCATTTGCGCCGCGACCGGAATCTGGTTCAGCGCGCCGAGGGCGACGATGAGAAGAAACGGCGTCTCCTTGAGAGCGAGGCCGAGCGTGAGGGCGAGGCCGTAGGCGTCGTTGACGCTGGCGAAGTCGGGCGGCGAGGTCAGGCCCGTCGCCCAGGGGCTGAAGAGCCGCATCAGCCAGCCGCTCGGCGCGATGAGGAAGGCGAGGCCGATCGCGATCGCGACATGGGGCGCGGCGAGCAGCGGCGCCAGCGCATATTCGAAGCCGCGACCGCGCGCGCGCTCGCCGAGCGCCGCCATCAGGCCGAAGGCAAGCGCGAGAGCGAGCGCCGTCGCCGCGAAGCCGACCGTGAGCGTCAGCCGAAGCGAGCCGGTAAGGCCCGCTTCGGAGAACAACGCGCGCCACGGCGCGAGGCTGAGCGCGTCGCCGCCGAGCGCGGGCAGAAAGCCGAACGCGGTCGCGAGCGTCAGCGCCAGTCCGGCGGCGATCGGGCCGCCGAACAGGACATAGGCCAAGCCGCGCGCAAGGTTGAGGCGGCGCCTCGGCCGAGCCACGTCCGCCGCTATTGCGCGTAGCGCTTGCGCCATTCCACCGTGATCCGCGTCATCCACGAGGGATGCGGTTCGAGAAGCACCTTGCCGAGCTCGGCGCTGGTCGGCAGCGCCGGGTTGCTCGGCAGATCGGCGAACAGCTTTTGCTGTTCGGGCGAAAGCTTCGTTAGATCGAGCACGGTGAACGCGCCGAGCGCATGGATGTCCTGGGCGTGGGCCTGCGTCGCGGGATCGATGAGGAAATTCGCCACGACCATCGCGCCCTCCTTGTGCGGCGAATTATAGGGGATCGCGACGAAGCTGGTGTTGCCGATCGCGCCGTCCGCCAGGGTATAGACCCGCACGCTCGCCGGCAGCCGGCCCGCTTCGACCGCGGCTGCGGCCTCGGCGGGGTCGAACGACAACGCGAAATCGACTTCGCCATCGTTCAGCAATTGCAACTGCGCCGGCCCGTCGGCGGGAAATTGTTCGCCATGGCGCCAGAACGACGGCCGAAGCGCGTCGTACCAGACCCACAGCGGGGCGGTCTCGACGGCGAACTCCGCATCGGTCGCGGGCGCGGCGAGGCGCTCGGGATGCGGGGCGAGATCGACCAGGACCTGCTTGAGAAAGCTCGCGCCCATGAAATCCTTTGGGTCGGGGTGGGTGAAGCGGCCGGGATGCGCCTTAATCCATTGCGCAAGGGCGTCGAGCGTGCGCGGCGTCTCGTTCACGCGCGCGGAATCGTCGATGATGACGAACTGCGCGAGCCGCCAGGGCGATTCCATGCCGTCGACGGGAATGGTGAAATCGGTGACGTTCGAGGGTTTGTTGGTCACGTCGACGTAAGCGGCGTTGGGCAGCTTGTCGGCGAACGGCCCGTAGAGCAGGCCCTTCTCCTTCATCGAGAGGAAATTCGGGCCGTTGATCCAGATCATGTCGACCGAACCGTCGGCGTCGCGCCCCGCGCTCTTCTCGGCGACGACGCGCGCGACCGCTTCGCCGGTGTCGGCCAGCTTCACCTGTCTCACTTCGACGCCGTAGCGGCGCTGGACCTCGCCGCCGACCCAGGCAATGAAACTGTTGGTGCGCTCGTCGCCGCCCCAGGCGTTCCAGTAGACGGTCTGGCCGCGCGCCTTGGCGACGACGGCGTCCCACGCCGCATCGGCGCGCGCCGCCGCCGCGGCGCCGAACAGCGCAAGGCCAAAGCTAAGCGCGTAGATCGACCGCTTCATTCGCATCTCCTATTTGCAAGGGTGAATCGACGGGGGCGGCCGAAGGTCGCGCGCCGTCCGGCGGCCCAAACACAAACCAGCCCCAGCTCCAGCGCATCAGCGTCGTTACGAGGCAGAGCGCCGAGAAGGCGTAAGCGAGCACGGGGAACGCGGCGGGCCAAAGGCACATCGCGACAAACAACGCGATCGTCTCCGCGCCTTCGGTCAGCCCGCCGAGGTAATAGATTCCCTTGTGCGGGTAATCCGGCGCCGTCAGGCCGCGCTCGGCCGCCACCGCCGCGAAGGCGAGAAAGCTCGAGCCCGTGCCGACGAACGCGAAAAGCAGCGTCGCCGCAGCAAGAGCGTTGCGCTCGGGATCGGCGAAGGCGAAGCCGAGCGGGATCAGCGCGTAAAAGAAGAAATCGAGCGCGACGTCGAGGAAGGCACCGCGATCGGTCGGCCCGAGGTGGCGCGCCAGCGCGCCGTCGAGCCCATCGACGAGGCGATTGAGCGCGATCAGAGCGAGGGCGACGTCGTAGGCGCGCAGGCTGAGGGCCAGCGCGCCGAGCGCGCCGAGCGCGAAACCGACGAGCGTCGCGACGTCGGCTTTCACGCCCGCCTCGGCGAGGCGCGCCGCCGCCGGCGCCAGGGCGCGGCGCACGATCGGCTGCAGGCGGGAATCGAACATCGGCTAACCCCTCAGCCAAGCGAAGACCCGCTGGGAAAGGCCGAGCGCCCATTGCGGCGCGTGGGCCCGCCGCCACTGGCCCGCGACCGCCCGGGCCGCTTCGTTCCAGCCGGGATAAGGATGGATCGTGTCGAGGATCGCGCCGAGGCCGAGGCCGTGGCGCATCGCCAGGGTGAACTCGCCGAGCATTTCGCCGGCGCGCGCGCCCACGATCGTGACGCCGAGAATGCGGTCCTTGCCCGGCCGCGTCAGAACCTTGACGAAGCCGAGATCGGCGCCGTCGGCGATCGCGCGGTCGAGTTCGCTCAAGTCGTAGCGCGTCGTCTCGTAGGCAATCCCGCGCTCGCGCGCTTCGGTCTCGTTGAGGCCGACGCGCGCGATTTCGGGATCGGTGTAGATGGCCATCGGAAAGGCCGGCAGCCGCGCTCTCCCGGGCTTGAGGGCCCCGAGCAGCGCATGGGTCGCGGCGAGGACGCCGTATTGGCCGGCGGCATGAGTGAACTGCAACTGGCCGAGGACGTCGCCCGCGGCGTAGATCGTCGGCACGCGGGTGCGCAGCCGCTCGTCGACGACGAGGCGCCCGTTGTCCAGAAGGCCCAACTCTTCCAGGCCGAAACCGCGCGTGCGCGGGCGTCGGCCGACCGCGACGACGACGCGGTCGAAGGCGATTTGGCGACCGTCGGCGAGAAGCGCGACAAAGCCCGCCTCGGCCCGCCCGAACGAAGCGACCGCGACGCCCTCGATCACGGCGACGCCATCGGCGGCGAGCGCTGCGCGCATCGCCGCGCTCACGTCTTCGTCCTCGCGCGAAATGACGCGCGGCGCGCCCTCGACGAGCGTCGTCGCGCTGCCGAGCCGGGCGAAGGCTTGCGCGAGTTCGCAGCCGATCGCGCCGCCGCCGACGACCAGCAGCCGCGCGGGGCGCTCGGTCAAACTCCACAGCGTTTCCGAGGTCAGCGGCGCGACGTCGGCGAGGCCGGGGATCGGCGGCAGGACCGGCTCGGCGCCGGTCGCCACGATGATGCGACGGCTGGTCAAGCGGCGCCCGTCGACCTCGACCGTCCAGGGATCGAGGAGGCGCGCGCGGCCGGAAATCACTTCGGCGCCGAGGCGGCGATAGCGCTCGGCCGAGTCGTGCGGCGCGACCTTGGCGACGACCGCCCTGACGCGCGCCATGACCGCGGCAAAATCGGGATCGAGCCGGCCGGTCAGGCCAAAATCCTCTGGCCTGCGTCCTTCGTGCGCCAGCTTGGCGGAGCGGATGAGCGCCTTGGACGGCACGCAGCCGGTGTTCAGACAGTCGCCGCCCATCGCGCCCTGTTCGATCAGCAACACCCGCGCGCGCGCCGCCGCCGCGACATAGGCGGCGACCAGCCCGGCCGATCCGGCGCCGACGACGATCAGGTTATAGTCGAAGCGGCGCGGCCGCGGCCACACCGCGAGGGCCGCGCGCGATTCGCGCCAGACACCGAGACCCTTGGCGGCGAAGGGCGCCGCCGCCAGAGCGATGAGCGCGACGACGATCCGCGCGCTCAAAATGTCCTGGGGCGCGGCGATCGAAGCGAATTGTTGACCGGCGGCGACGTAGAGGACGACGATCGGCAGCGCGCCGACCACGGTGACCGCCACGAACGTGCTCACACGCATCCGCGTCAGGCCGACCCCGAGGTTGATGGCGAAGAACGGAACGAGCGGCGTCAATCGCGCCGCGAAGAGATAGCGGGCGCCGTCGCGTGCGACGCCGCGATTGACGCGGGCGACGAAGTCGGGGAAGCGCGCCTCGACCGCGTCGCGAAAGACATAGCGGGCCAGCAGCATGGCGACCGTCGCGCCCAGCGTGCTGGAGACGGAGACGAGCGGGACGCCGATCCATGGTCCGAACAGCGCGCCGCCAGCGACGCTCATCGTCCAGGCGCCCGGCAGCGACAACGCGGAGAAGACGACATAGAGCGCGGCGTAGGCGAGCGCCGAGACGATCAGGTGCGATTCGGCCCAACCTTTGGCTGCGACGAGCGAAGTCGCGACGCGATGCGGATTGGCCGCTCCCGTGACGACGAGGCCGGCGATCAGCGCGGCGACGAGCGCCAAGACGAGCCAACCGGCGCGTCGATGGACGCCCGTCGGAAATGCAAAAGCCATGCGGTGTATCGCCCCCAGTCCGTTCAAACGCTCGTCTTCGTCCCTAGCTCTGTTCGCGCCGAGTGGCGAGAATGTTTCACCGGCCGCGGAAGATTCCTCGTCGACGAGGCTCGGCTGGACACGCGCGATCTTCTCCCGCACGATCGCCCGGCGATGCGCGGCGTCATCTGGCGCGCGAAGCGCACTTCGCTTAGGAAAGCGAGCCGCCGCTCGACTTCCGCAGCGTTTTCTCCGACGAGCCCCGCCATGTACGCCGCTCCCAAACATGATCGCGACCGAATCGACGGCCTGGCCGTTTTCGCCGCCGCGGCGTTCCTCATCGGCCTGGGACTCGTTGCGGCGTTGGCGCAGGTCGGCGCGCCGGACCAACTGGTCGAAGCGCTGGGGCCGCTGATCGCGCTGTTCGGCCTGATGATCGTCGGCGTAGCGAACCGCACGGCGCGGCTCGCCGATTTCCTCGCGGCGCGACGCGCGGTTCCTGCCGCCTACGGCGGGCTCGCTTTCGCGGCGACGGCGGCGGAACTCGTCGTCGCGCTGGAGGCCGGCCCGACCGGCCGAAGTCCCCTGCCCTGGCCCGCCGTCGCGCTCGGCCTGGCCGGCGCGGCGCTGATCGTCGGTCCGCTCGTTCGTCGCGTGGGCGCCGGCGCTTTGAGCGACGTGCTGGCGACGCGTTTTCCCGCCGCGCCGACGCGCTGGGCTTTCGCCGTCACGCTGGCCGCCGTTGGCGTATTGACCGCGACGGCGGGCCTCGGCGCGGCGGTCGACATCGTCGTCGCGCATGTCGGGCAGAGCCGGCGCGCGGCGGAGATCGTCGTCGCGCTGGCGTTGGCGATGACGATCGTGCCCGGCGGCCTGAAGGGCTTACTGTGGAGCGACGCCGCGAGCGCCGGCGGCGCGCTGGCGATCGCGGCCATCGGCGCGATTCTGGTGTGGAGCGGCGCCGGCGCGCCCACGACGCCGCTCGCCGAAACGGCGGGCTATTGGCTTGCCCAGCCGGGAACCCGCGGCGACCCCGCCTCTTTGTTGTTCGACACGGCCTGCGCGGTCGGTCTTGGCGCGTTCTTCGCCTTCACCCCGGCGGCGACCGGCGCGCCGCCGACGCAAGGCCGGCGCGCCGGCATGTTCGGCTTGGCCTACAGCGTTGCCGGCCTCGCGCTGGGCGCGACCGGCCTCGCAGCGTTTTGGCCCGACGCCGGCGTGGCGGCCCGCTCGCCGACGGCGAGCGCGCTGGTCGGCGCCGCGACATGGCTGCCCGCCCTCGCGCTCGCGCGCGCCGGCGTTCACGGTGCAGCCCGCGCTTCCGGCATTGATCTTTCCACCGCCTACGCCCGCCTCACGGTGCTCGCGAGCCGGCGCATCGCCCGCATTCGCTTGGCGATGCTCGCCGTCATCGTCCTGGCCGCCGTCGTCTACGACCATCGGCTCGTCGATCCGCAAAGAGCGATGGTGCTCGCGCTCGCGCTTAACGTCGCGCTGATCGCGCCCTCGCTCGTCCTGGCGCCGCTCTCGAGCGGCGGCTCGTGGACGGCATTCTCGGCGCTCGCAACCGGCCTCGCCGCGCTGGCGTGGCGCTATTTCGCGGCGGGGCGCTCCGCGGCGCCGAGCGATGTGCTGATCGGCGCGCTGATCGCGGGCGCGACCGCGCTTCTCGTCGGCGCGGTGGTCGGCGTCATCGCGCCCAGAGCCCCCGGCGCGCGCGACGAGGGCGGGCGCGCCGACCCATTCGTCGACCTGCCGTTCGAGGCGCCCGACTGACGCCTCACGCGCTCAGCGCGCGGCGGGCCTCGTCGTAGACGCGCGGATCGCCTGCGGCGATAATTCGGCCGCCCTTGGCGGCGTCGCCGCCGTCCCAGGTCGTCATCACGCCGCCGGCGCCCGTGACGATGGGAACGAGCGCGACGACGTCGTGCGGCTTGAGATTGGTCTCGATGACGAGATCGACGAAGCCTCCGGCGAGCGCGCAGTAGGCGTAGCAATCGCCGCCGTAGCGCGCGAGCCGAGCGGCGTGCTCGACCCGAAGATAAGCCTGCCGATCCGCGTCGTCCCGGATCAGCGACGGATTTGTCGTCATCACCGTCGCCTCGGCGAGGCTCGCGCAGGCGCGCGTGCGAAGCCCCCGCGTCGTCCATTCGCTGGGCGGCGCATCGCCGCGCGAAGGAGCGAGGCAGCGCACGCGGGCGCGTTTGCCGTCGCCCGAATAGCGCTCGCGGGTGAACGGCTGCGCCATCATGCCGTAGACCGGCTTGCCGCGATGCATCAGCCCGATCAGCGTGCCCCAGGTCGGCAAGCCCGAGATGAAGCTCTTGGTGCCGTCGATGGGATCGAGCACCCAGACATATTCGGCGTCAGGGCGGTCCTGGCCGTATTCCTCGCCGATGACGCCATGAGCGGGAAAGGTCTGGGCGATCAGGCGCCGCATCGCCGCTTCAGCGCCGCGATCGGCCTCGGTGACGGGATCGAAAACGCCGCCGCGCGACTTGTCCTCGGCCCCGATCGTGGTGCGGAAAAACGGAAGAATCACTTCGCCGGAAACTTGCGCGAGCCGCTCGACGAAAGCGGCAAAATCGACCGCGGTCATGCCGAAAGCCCAAAAACGATCAAATTGAGCTGCGTATGGTGCATATCAGATATTCCTAATCGTTAGAGGTGGCGCCCCGATGGAAAAATGGCATACATGTAAACCATTGTTTCGCATACGAATATTTTCCCAAGTCGATTATGTTGACTAAGCGGCGTGTTGCAAATTCGTCACAGCCCCCACAATCACCCTGCGGCACGGCAGAATTATCTTGCATTTATTGCGATGCAAGGACATATTGTTGCGGTGCGGCATGACCTGCCGCATATGCCCTCCTTGGGCGTTTCCTCCCTAAACTCAGGCCGCCGTGGCGACATGGCGGCCTCCTTTTTTTTAAAGGGCGCTCCCGTCGCGCGGGATACTCGCCGCCCCCGTCATTCGGCGGCCAGCCGCCCCCCGCTCGGCTCCTCGACGATGCGCGCCACCAACGCCTCGGCCGCCGCAAACAGCGCCTCGGCAAGCGCGCGCGCCTTCTCCGTTTTCGCGATCCGGCGCTCGTCCATATAGAGCGCGCGGTTGATTTCGATTTGGACCGCGTGCCGCCCCTGGGCCGGCGCGCCGTAACGCTCGGTGATGAAGCCGCCGGCGTAGGGCTTGTTGCGGCGTACGCGAAGCCCGCGCGCCAGCAACGCCGTTTCGAGAGCGTCCACGATCCAACCGGCGGCGCTGGCGCCGAAACGGTCGCCGAGCACGATGTCGAGCGGACCGCCCTCGGTCAGCGTCGAAGGCATGGAATGGCAATCGATCAGGATCGCCAGCCCGAAACGCACGCGCGCGCGCTCGATCAATCCGGCCAACCGCTCGTGGTAGGGGCGATGGAACGCGGCGATGCGCCCGAGCGCGTCGGCGATCGGAATCCGTCCCTTATAGATCGGCTGCGCGTCGCCGACGACCCGCGGAATCGCGCCCAAGCCCGCCGCCACGCGCAGCGAGCGGGTATTGGCGATGTCTGGCAAGGACCCCTCGAACATCTGCGGATCGAGTTCGAACGGCTCGCGGTTGACGTCGAGATACGCGCGCGGGAAATGCGCGCGCAGCAGCGGCGCGCCGAGCGCGACGCACGGCAGGAACAATTCGTCGACGAAGGCGTCCTCGGAGCGGCGCAGCGTCAGCGCGTCGAGCCGCGAGGCGGCGAGAAAGCTCTTGGGGTAGCGCGATCCCGAGTGGGGCGAGTCGAAGACCAGCGGCGTGGCGAGAGCGCGCGGTTCGACGACGTCGAACGGCGGCTGCAATTCCGCTTCCCCCGCCCATCCGTGCTCGCCCATCGCGCCTCGCTCTCCTCCGTCCGCGGTCGAATCCCGGACCCCGATTTCATCATAATCGCATTCCCGCCTTACTTGGAAACGCCAACTGCAATAAAGTCGCCTCCGCCTTCACACGATTTTTACTCGATGGGGGCGATGATGGCGAGATTACCGAGGATTGTTAATGAACACGCCGGCCGATATATCCGCAAGAATCCTGCTCGCCGAAGACGATGGCGACATGCGCCGCTTCCTGGTCAAGGCGCTCCAGAACGCCGGCTACTCCGTGGCCTCCTTCGATAATGGCCTTTCCGCTTACAATCGTCTGCGCGAAGAGCCGTTCGAGCTGCTGCTCACCGATATCGTGATGCCGGAGATGGACGGCATCGAGCTGGCGCGCCGCGCCACCGAGCTCGATCCGGAAATCAAGGTGATGTTCATCACCGGCTTTGCCGCCGTCGCGCTCAACCCCGACAACAAGGCCCCGAAGGACGCCCGCGTGCTCTCCAAGCCGTTCCACCTGCGCGACCTAGTGAATGAGGTGCAGAGGCTGTTGCAGGCGGCGTGAGGGGCGGGAGCTGGCGTCAAGGCGGCGCGAATTTTGTCGAGTTTCGTCAACTCTCGTCAAGTTTTGTCAAGCCTCGTCAAGCAAATCCAGACTTCCCCTTGACGTGTTGCTGTGCGAAATCAAAGGCTTGGCCGTCATTCCCTTGACGAATCGCCATGTTTCTAGATTTTTAACCTTTCCTTTTCCTCGATGGACCATGCCAAACGCAATCGCCTCCCTGCGCGACGGGGGCACAAGTTAAAATAATAGCGCTGATACGGATTTTCCGAAAGGATAAGTTGGGTTGCGGCCGCGGGCGGGGCGTCAGCGGCGTTCGCCGCTCGGCCTTGTCGCCGCATTGGCTTCCAGCCAGCGAAGGAGTTGCGCCGCGCCAGGCGCGTGCTCGAAGGCGACCGCGCAATAGGCTTGAAGCTGGTCGAGGTTGGACAGCACGAAGTCGACGGCCTGCGGACAGAAATAAACCGCTGCCGCGCCGCCGATAATGACAGCGTCAAATGTCCGCTTGCCGGCCTCCTTGTACAAGCCGCCGACGTATTCCCTTGAAACGAATCCTCCTTCGCCGCGCGTCAGGGAAGGAACCGATCTAATCGCCCGGTAGATGCTCAAGAGCACTTCCGCAAAAAAATTTCCGTATGTGTTGCGGGCATGCTCAGCCTGCTGTTTGCCCGCGAGGTCCACTCCCGCGTTGGCAACCGCGTCTTGCTGCTCGTTGAGTTCCTCGACCGCGTCTGCACTGAGAACCCCGGGCCGGCGAAACGCCTCGCGCACGAGCGGGGCCGCCAAGGCGATCTCTTCCTTCGTTCGATCGTGCTCCTGCGGGCCGGGGCGCAGATTGTCGCGGGCCCGCAGTTTCGGATCGGCGAAAGCGAGTTGGTTGAACGTTTCGACCCAATCGCCCAGCGCCTCGGCGGCGCCCGGATCGAGCTTCGAGGGATGGCCGAGAATGTCGAGGTCTTTTCGATCCTTGACCGCGACATGCGCGTTGCGAAGGCAGCGCAGGCTGTTGCCGATCGACCAGACGTCGCGCTCCAGCGCTTGCGAAAAATCCTCCGGCGCACGCGACAGAAACTTGTCGATTCGTCCGGCGAGAATTTCCCCCAAAATCTGCGAACCCATTTGCTTGATGTCGCGGGCCTTCTCTCGGCATTCGCGATAGAAGTCACGCACCGCTGGCGTGTCGCTCAGCCGATCCTCCGGCCCCGGCGGCGCCAAGCCGATCGAGCCGTCAGACCCGGCAACGAATTGCGCGGCTGACCTGACTTGTTTCGGCAGACCGTCTTCGTCGGGCAAGGCCTGCGCATGCGCCTCGTCGATCAGCCGCTTGACCTCCGCGTTGGCGACGGCGGGGCCTTGCTTCCAGATTTCCTCATCGATGAGGGCGATGGCGATGGTCAGGTCTTCGCGCTGCTTGTCGCTCAGCGCCGGCCAGGGTGGGCGGCCGTACAAAATCTCATGATACCAGTCGACCCAGACGCGCCAGTTTTCTCCCCGCCGCATTAACAGTCCGCCGCGCAATCGCTCCCAATCGCCATCGATCCAGGACGGCACGCCCGCGGACTTCGAACCGCCCGCCCCGATCGGTGTCGGCGCGCCAAACGCCCTACAGCGGAAGATCAGTCGGTGAAGGAGCGCCGCCGAGCGCCTCAAGCGCCGTCGCGTCCCCGGAAATCGTGCGCCAGATAGCCGTCCGGGCGGGGGCAGCGGCGGCGGCGGCGGAGCCGGCGGTCAGGGAGCCGTACGGGAAAGCGAAGTCGGAGGCGGCGTTGGCGGCGGCGGAGGCGGCGGCCGAAGCAGCCGAGGGGTCGGCGATGCCGGCGGCCGAGGCGTCGGCGAGGCCGGCGAGGCCGGCGGAGGCGGCGGCGGCGAGGGCGGACGCGTAGGCAAAGCCGGCGGAGCCATCGGCGGCGGTGGCCGCGGGCGCGGAGCCGAAGAAGTTGTTGTAGGCGAAACGAAGCTTGTCGGCGCGGGCCGGATATTTCGCCGCGGCCCACGCCAGCGCGTTCGCCCGAGCGCCGGCGAATATCAATCGGTCAAATAGTGCCTCGCCTCTCAGATTGAGTTCGCCGCCGAGCAGCGGCCAAACGCGCAACGCCGCGCGCGACGCCAGAGCCGCCGCATCGCGCCAACGTGTCGCGTCGGGACGAGCCTTGATCCAGCGATCTACATCCTCTCGGTTGCTAAAGTTCGCCATGCCCTCTTCGCCCGCACCGGCGATGGTAAACCCAGTCCGGCGCGTGCGGAAGGCTCGGCGTTGCGTCGTGTCCGAGAAATCTTCCCGGTCCGCTGTGCCTGATCCGTGCTCGGCGTCAAGGCAAAGCCCGTTTCACGGTTCGCACGCCACAGGGCATTCGCCAGAACGCCCGTCCTCGACGGGCTAAGGCGCGCGAGCCTTGACTCGTCCGCGCAGCCCAGGCTCTCGGTTTCCATGATTGTTGCTGCGCAGGCCGGCCCTGTGGGCCGACTTCGGGCAGCAACGATCATGGATGCACTCAGCCGCATCGGAACGGCGCAGTCACCGCGAAGCGGGCGAAGCGCAGCGGAGCAGCCGCGTAGCGGCGGACGAATGCTTCGCATTCGCCTGGACTTGACGGCGACGGGCCGATGTGGCCGCAGGCCGGCGCCAGAGGGCGATTTTCGCGGTGGCGGCCGACGGCGCGCCTCGCGGCGCGGCCCCTCATCCGGCCGGCTCCGCCGGCCACCTTCTCCCGCAAGGGGAGAAGGAGAAGCGCCCCGCCCGGCCGCCTTGCCAAAGGCATCGAATCGTCGCACGGTTCTGTTAGGGAGCGTCGCTATCCCCGGTGAATTGCGGCTGAATCGGCGGCGTATCGAGGGGAAGCGCGGCGGGGGGGCCGGCAAAGCATGAGCGACGCACAGAATTCCGGCCTCGGCGACGTCTTGTCGAGCGGCGCGGGCGACAGTTTTACCGAAACGACCAGCAAGTCCTGGCTCCAGCGCATCCTCAACTCGTTCGTCGGGGCGCTGGTCGGGCTCGTTCTCGTCATCGCCTCGATCGCGGCCATCTTTTGGAACGAAGGCCGCGCGATCGAAACAGCGCGCGCGCTCGCGGAGGGCGAAGGCGCGGTGGTCAGCGTCGACGCCGGCAAGATCGATCCGGCCAACGAGGGCAAGCTCGTGCATGTCATGGGCGCGGCCAACGCGACCGCGCCGCTCGCCGACCCGCAATTCCCGGTCAAGGCCGCCGGACTCAAATTGCTGCGCGAAGTCGAGATGTATCAGTGGCGCCAGGACGAACGCAGCGAGACGCGCAACAAGCTCGGCGGCGGCACGGAGACGGTGACGACGTACACCTACACCCGCGAATGGAGCGACAGCCGCAACGATTCCAGCGCCTTCCGGCGCCCGGAAGGCCACGCCAATCCGCCGATGGCGTTCGCGCGGCGCGAATTCGTCGCCGGCGACGCCAAGCTCGGCGCCTTCTCGCTGCCGCCCGGCCTCGTCGGCAAGCTCGGCGACGGCGCGCGCTACGACGTCGACCCGGCTGGTCTGGCGGCGCGCGCCGCGCAGACGCCGCCCGAGCAGGTCGTCGACGGCGCGATCTACATCGGCGCCAATCCCGCCGATCCGCGGGTCGGCGATCTCAAGATTTCCTATTTTCTCAACCCAAACGGCCCGGTCAGCGCCATCGGCCGCCAGACCGGCTCGGATCTCAGCCCGTATCAGACCAAGGCCGGCAGAGCGCTCTACATCATCGATGCGGGCGAACTCGACGCGGCGCAGATGTTCAAGCAGGCCGAGCGCGAGAACGCGATCGTGACCTGGGCCGTCCGCGCAGGCGCGCTCATTGTGATGTGGATCGGCTTCGCGCTCGTCCTTTCTCCGCTTTCGGTGCTTGCCAGCGTCATACCCTTCCTGGGCGAACTCGTAGGCGCCGGCGCCGGACTGATTTCGTTCGTCCTGACCCTCGCGATCGGGCCGCTGATGGTCGCGATCGCGTGGTTCGCAGTGCGGCCGCTGATGTCGGTCGGCATCGTGGCGGCGGGTCTCGTCGCGGCGTTTCTCGCCTCGCGCCTGAGATCGTCGCGCCGATCCGGGCTCGCCCCGACGCCGACCAGCGCCGTGCGGTGAGGGCGGGAACGGCCGGAGCGCCGCAGCGCTCGCGCCAACCCGGATTCGGCGCATCGGCCGATTCGTCGTCGCCATTGCCTTTCCGTGCGGGGGCATGAAATACTGCCCTCACAGTCACGCGGTCGGACATGCGAATGGCGCGACGCTCGTTGTTTCCGTTGATGGCGCTCGCTCTTCTCGCCGCCTTGCCCCTCGACTTCGGGCTGGCGCAGCAGACGCCCGTCAAGGCACCCGAGCCCGCCGCCAGAGAAACGAAATCGACGCTCCCGGAAAAGCCCGGGCTCCCCGCGGATTCGACCACCCATTACACGCTGAACGTCGAAGGCCGAAGCCTGTCGTTCAAGGCGACCGCCGGGTCGATCCGCCTCACCGACGACAACGGCGCGCCGCAAGCCGAGATCGCCTACGTCGCCTACCAGCTCGACGGCGGGGACGCGGCCAAGCGTCCGGTGACCTTCGCGATCAACGGCGGGCCCGGCGCGGGCTCGGCCTGGCTGCAATTGGGCGCGCTCGGCCCCTGGCGCCTGCCGATGAAGGATCTATCGCCCTCCTCGCCGCCCGTCCTTGTCGACAACGCCGAAACCTGGCTCGACTTCACCGATCTCGTCTTCATCGACCCGCCAGGGACCGGCTACAGCAAGATCGTCGCGCCCGGCGAGGAGGCGAAGAAGAAGCTGTGGTCGGTCGACGGCGACGTCGAAGCGCTGAGCGTCGTCATTCGCCGCTGGCTTATCGACAATCAGCGGCTGGCCTCGCCCAAGTTCGTCGTCGGCGAGAGTTACGGCGGCTTTCGCGGCCCTCGCCTGGCCAAGAATCTCGCCACCGCGCAGGGCGTCGGCGTCAGCGGCCTGGTCCTGATTTCGCCGGTGCTCGATTTCGGCGCCTATGTCGGCGGCCCGAGCGATCCTTTCACGCTGCTCACGCGCCTGCCCTCCTATGCGGCGGCCTATCGCGAAAAGAAGGGGCCGGTCGCCGTGGCCGATCTCGCCGACGTGGAGCGCTATGCGGTCGGCGACTATTTGCAGGACTGGCTGCGCGGCCCGCGCGATCACGCGGCGGTGGAACGGATGGAGCAGCGCGTCGCGGCGCTCACGGGCATGGACCCGCAGATCGTGCGCCGATTCGGCGGCCGCATCGACGAGGATGAGTTCCTCCACGAATTCGAGCGCGCGCAGGGCAAGGTTGTGGCCTTTTACGACGCCTCCGTCGACGCTTTCGATCCGTTCCCAACCGAAATGCGGGACCGTTCGCTCGATCCCGTCGCCGCCGGTTTCGACGCCCCGTTCTCGAGCGCCATCGCCGACCTCTACGAGCGCAAATTGGGTTGGAAGGTCGAGGATCGCTACGAGTTGCTGAACGGCGCGGTCGCAAAGGGGTGGAACTGGGGCGGCAGGCTGCATGCGCCCGAATCCATCACCGCTCTGCGGCAAATGCTGGCCCTGGACCCGAATTTCCGCGTGCTCGTCAGCAACGGCCTGACCGACGTGCAGACGCCCTATTTCGCTACCAAACTCGAACTCGACCAAATCCCCGACTACGGCGCGCCGGGGCGGCTTGTTCTCGAGGTCTACAATGGCGGCCATATGCACTATGGCCGCGACGACACTCGCAAAGCCCTGCGCGACGACGCCAAGCGGTTGATCGAGGGGCCATAACGCTCGCGCCGGACTCTCCGAGCGAGGATGACGCGCCGTAAACCACGGGCCGAAATTCTCGCCCCGCCCCGCCCTTCTCGCGCGCGCCGCCCCTTGACGCCTTCGGCCCCTAGCCCTATCTCAGCGCCGGCCGTTAGCACTCCACTCAAGCGAGTGCTAACGGCGCTTCGCACCCAACTCAACCGGCCGGCGCACCATTCCACGCGCCGGCGAACGCGAGATAGGAAGCACAACTCATGAAATTCCGTCCCCTGCATGACCGCGTCGTCGTCCGTCGCCTCGAAGGCGAGGAGAAGACGAAGGGCGGCATCATTATCCCGGACACCGCCAAGGAGAAGCCGCAAGAGGGCGAAATCATCGCCGTCGGCCCGGGCGGCCGCGACGAGAACGGCAAGCTGACGCCTCTCGACGTGAAGAAGGGCGACAAGGTGCTGTTCGGCAAGTGGAGCGGCACCGAGGTCAAGATCGACGGTCAGGACCTCCTGATCATGAAGGAATCCGACATCATGGGCGTGATCGCCTGATCGGACGCCCTTAGCGCTCACGAATGAAATTCGGCCCGACGGGCCAGGAGATTGAACAACATGGCTGCCAAAGACGTACGTTTTTCCACTGACGCGCGCGACAAGATGCTGCGCGGCGTCGACATCCTCGCCAACGCGGTCAGGGTGACGCTCGGCCCCAAGGGCCGCAACGTCATTCTCGACAAGTCGTTCGGCGCCCCGCGCATCACCAAGGACGGCGTCACCGTCGCCAAGGAAATCGAGCTCGAGGACAAGTTCGAGAACATGGGCGCGCAGATGGTGCGCGAAGTCGCCTCCAAGACCAACGACACCGCCGGCGACGGCACCACCACCGCGACCGTGCTCGCCCATTCGATCGTCAAGGAAGGCGCCAAGGCGGTGGCCGCCGGCATGAACCCGATGGACCTCAAGCGCGGCGTCGACCTCGCCGTCGCCGAAGCGGTCAAGGACATCGCCAAGCGCTCCAAGAAGATCAAGGACTCGGCCGAAGTCGCTCAGGTCGGCACCATTTCCTCGAACGGCGACAAGTCCATCGGCAAGATGATCGCCGACGCGATGCAGAAGGTCGGCAACGAAGGCGTCATCACCGTCGAAGAGGCCAAGAGCCTGGAGACCGAACTCGACGTCGTCGAGGGCATGCAGTTCGACCGCGGCTATCTCTCGCCGTATTTCATCACCAACGCCGAGAAGATGGTCGCCGAGCTCGAGGACGCCTACATCCTCATCCACGAGAAGAAGCTGTCGTCGCTGCAGCCGATGCTGCCCGTGCTCGAGGCGGTGGTGCAGACCGGCAAGCCGTTGGTCATCATCGCCGAGGACATCGAGGGCGAGGCTCTGGCCACCCTCGTCGTCAACAAGCTGCGCGGCGGCCTGAAGGTCGCGGCGGTCAAGGCGCCCGGCTTCGGCGATCGTCGCAAGGCGATGCTCGAAGACATCGCCATCCTCACCGGCGGCCAGATGATCGCCGAGGACCTCGGCATCAAGCTCGAGAACGTCACCCTTCAGATGCTCGGCAAGTCCAAGCGCGTGCGCATCGAGAAGGAAAACACCACGATCATCAACGGCGCCGGCAAGAAGTCCGACATCGAAGCCCGCGTCGGCCAGATCAAGGCGCAGATCGAGGAGACCACCTCGGACTACGACAAGGAGAAGCTCCAGGAGCGTTTGGCCAAGCTCGCGGGCGGCGTCGCGGTGATCCGCGTCGGCGGCGCGACCGAGGTCGAGGTCAAGGAGAAGAAGGACCGCGTCGACGACGCCCTCAACGCCACCCGCGCGGCGGTCGAGGAAGGCATCGTTCCGGGCGGCGGCGTCGCGCTGCTGCGCGCCAAGGCGGCGGTCGCCAAGCTTAAGAGCGACAACGCCGACGAGCAGGCCGGCATCAACATCGTCCTCAAGGCCCTGGAATCGCCGATCCGCCAGATCGTCGAGAACGCGGGCGGCGAAGGCTCGATCGTCGTCGGCCGGATCCTCGACAACAAGTCGCAGACCTTCGGCTTCAATGCCCAGACCGACACCTATGTCGACATGCTGGAAGCCGGCATCATCGACCCCTCCAAGGTCGTGCGCACGGCGCTGCAGGACGCGGCCTCGGTCGCCGGCCTGCTGATCACCACCGAGGCGATGGTCGCCGAAGTGCCGAAGGATAAGCCGGCGATGCCGATGGGCGGCGGCGGCGGCGGCATGGGCGGCATGGATTTCTGATCCAAGCGCTTGCCAGCGAATAATCGGAAAGGGCGGCTTCGGCCGCCCTTTTCTTTTTTCTCCGAACCTTGCCAAGAATTCATCGAACTTGGGCGCGGGCGGCCTTCTTTTGCGCCGCCCGGTCTGCTAGTGCGCGTTCGCGCTCTTTGTCTTTCCCGAACAGTCTCGTGGTCCCCGCCCCATGCGAAACTTGAGCCTCGCCGTCACCGCCTTCGCGATCGCCGCGTTTCTGGTCGGCCTGCATGCGCCCGACGTCGGCGTCTTTCTGTTCGCTGCAGCCGCGCTGCTTTGCGCCGCGGCGACCTATCTGTCGCGGCGGATTTCGGTCTTCTTGCGTATCTTCCAAGCGGTCTTCGCGATCGAGACGATCCTCTTCGGCCTCGCCTATCTTACCGATGCGCTCAACCTTTGGCCGAAGGCCTACGCCGACTATGCGCTTCCGAGTTCCCTGCCGCTGACCGTCGCCTTGTTCGGCTCTTTCGTCTACGCGATCTCCTTCATCCCGGTCGTGCGCAAGATGACGGACATCGCCGATCCCTATTTCCGCGAACGAGCGCCGACGGTGGCGCGCGTTTGGCCCGCGCGCCCTTTCACGACCGCACAGAATCGGCTCGCCGGGGCCGCCCTCGTGTTTCTCATCGTCATCAACCAGTTCGAGGTCGCGCTGCTCGTGCGCCTCAACTATTTCAGTCGCGATTTTTACAATGCGCTGCAGGATAAGAACGAGGTCGAATTCTGGCGTCAGTTGCTGCTTGTGTTTCTTCCCTTCGCCACGATTTACATAACGGCGCTGGTCGTCGAGTACGTCGTGACCTCGACCTTCGTCATCCGCTGGCGGCGTTGGCTGACGGCCCACTACATCGGCCGGTGGTTGGGCGGCGGCGCGCATTATCCCATGGCGCTCGCCGGCACGCCCGCCGACAACCCCGATCAGCGCATCAGCGAAGACATTTACGGCTTCATTTATGGCGGCGGCGCCGGCACGGGGATCTTTGGATATTCGATCACCGTCTTATCGACCCTGACTTCGCTGGTCTCGTTTGCGATCGTGTTGTGGACGCTCTCGGCCGGCTTTCCGCTGCCGGGAACGAACGTCATCGTGCCGGGCCTCCTGTTCTGGATCGCGCTCGTATACGCGGCGATCGGCACCGGAATCGCGCATTGGATCGGCCATTCGCTGATACGCCTCTATTTTCGGCAGCAGCAATTCGAGGCGAATTTCCGGTTCGGACTCGCGCGCCTGCGCGAATACAGCGAGCAGATCGCGTTGCTGCGCGGCGAGACCGTCGAGCAGAGCGGCGCGATGCACCGATTCGGCGACATTTTCGCCAACTACATGACAATCGTGCACACCCGCAAACGCTTGACCGCGTTCTCGGCCGCCTATGATCAGATCAGCCAATATTTTCCGTTCATCATCGGCGCGCCGCTCTATTTTATCGGCAAGATTCAACTCGGGACTCTGGTGCAGGTCGCGCGCGCTTTCGGTCAAGTCAATTCCTCGCTGAGTTTCTTCGTCACTTCCTATGTCGGCCTCGCCGATTTCAAGGCGGTGCTCGATCGATTGACCACGTTCGACGAAGCGATCGAACGTGCGCGCGACGCGCTCGATCGCGCCAAAGGCGTCGCGCGCGCCCCCTCCTCGACCCGAGACCTGACGCTCAACGATTTGAGTCTGGACTTGCCCGACGGCCGGCCTCTCGCCCGCATCGATTCCTTCGCTTTTACGGCGGGCGAAGCCGCGCTGCTCGTGGGCCCTTCCGGCGTCGGCAAATCGACTCTATTTCGTGCGATTGCCGGAATCTGGCCGTACGGCAAAGGCAAAATCGCCGAGCCGCGGGGCGAAATCATGCTGCTGCCGCAACATCCCTACATTCCGATCGGCAGCTTGCGCGACGCCATCGCCTATCCCGCTTCGAGCGCGGCGATCTCGGACGAGGCGATCGGCGGCGCCTTGAAGAAGGTCGGCCTGCCCGCCCTCGCCGACCGACTCGACGACAGCGACAATTGGCAAATGCGTCTCTCCGGCGGCGAGCAGCAGCGGCTCGCCATCGCGCGCGCCCTCATCGCCGCGCCCGACTGGCTGTTCCTCGACGAGGCGACTTCGGCGCTCGACGAGCCGAGCGAAGCCCAAGTCTATCGCGCCATCGCGCAAACGCTGCCCAAGACGACCCTCGTCTCGATCAGCCACCGCTCGACGCTCGCCGCTTTCCACAAGCGGCGCGTCGAACTCATGCCGCACATCGGCGGCGCGGCGACGATGGCGGCGGCGGAAGCGGCGGAGTAAAGCGCCGCCGCCGCGGCGGCCGTCCGCTTACAGCGAGCGAACCATCCGCAGCGCGCCGCGCGGCCCCTTGATGACGAGATCGCCGTTGACGAGATCCCACGTCGGCTGCGCCATCAGCGCCGACAGGAAGCCGAATTCGATCGCCATCGTGTCCTTGTCGCATTGCTTCTTGGTCAGCGCGTAGGGGCCGACCAGCAAGTGCTGATCCTTGACCGGATACATCGTCGCCGACCACGAATTGCAGCCGGTGAAGCCCGAGCCGCGCAAAGCGCTGTCGATCTTGAGGCTGACGTCGAGCGACGAGTCGACCGGCTTGCCGTTGAGTTCGCGCAGCGACCAGGTCTGGTCGAGCGGAAAGTTCTTCTGCTGCGGCGGCAAGGGCTTGGGCGTCTTGTCGTCGTCGGCTCTTGCCATTTGCGCGGCGAAAACGGCGCCGAGCGCGATCAATGCGATGGCGGTCCGCGAAAGAGCGCGTTTCATGCTTCGGTCCTTGTGTTTTCCATGGGGCGCGAGGGTCGGCGCGCGGGATATACCGAGCGGCCTGGCGGCGCGCAACGTCGCCGATAGCGTTCGAACGAAGCATTTTTGCGGCTTCGCCGGCCTTGCGCCCCTTGCGGCGCGCGCGTGCGTCACCAGATTGAATTCGACGCGGGCCCTTTACGGGACGCGCTTCGCGCCAGCGTCGCCGGATTGGGGCGCTGGCGGTCATATCGCTTCAAAAGGAGGATGTGGTCATGCTTAACTACGATTTTTCCCCGTTCTATCGCTCCACGATCGGTTTCGACCGGTTGTTGTCGCTACTCGACAAGAGCGGCGGAGCTCAACTCGAGCGCCCCCAGCTATCCGCCCTATAACATCGAGCGCACAGGCGAGAACGCCTATCGCATCACGTTGGCGGTCGCTGGATTCGCCGAAAACGAACTCGCTGTCGAAACCCGCGAGAGCACGCTGACGGTGCGCGGCGCCAAAGACGCGCAACAGAAGAACGGCGGCGAAAAGTCCGACATGCTCTATCAGGGCATCGCCGCGCGCGCCTTCGAGCGCCGGTTCCACTTGGCCGACCACGTGACGGCGACGCGCGCGAGCTGCGAGAACGGATTGCTGCACATCGACCTCGTGCGCGAAGTTCCCGAAGCCCAGAAGCCGCGCACGATCGCGATTCAGACCGTTGGCAAAGCCATCGACGTCACGCCCGCGGACAAACGGGCGGCGTGAAGCGGGCTCGCGCGCGGCGCGGACGGCACGGCATGAAATGCGAAGGGCGCCCCTGAGGGGCGCCCTTTTTCGTTCAATCCAGCGGCGTCACCGGAAGGTCGTTCAGCGCCTTCGGTTTCGGTGGGGCGGGTGGCGTCGGCGCTTCAGCGGACGGCGGCGCCTTTTCCGCCATGACTTTGGCCGGAGCATCCATCTTGACGGCTTGAGCGGGGGGCGGGTTTGCGGCCGGCGCTTCGTTGGCCGCCGCCGGCTTCGCGACGACGGGGGTGGCGGGCGGCGTCACGGCGACCGACGCGGGCGCCGCGACATTACGCTTTGCCTCAACCGGCTTCACTTTGGGTTCTTTGATCAGACTGGGCGACGTTGCGCCCGTGCCCCCGACGCCCGGAATGACGGTCGGTTTCGGCCCTTCGGCGCCGCGGGCGACTTGATCGCGGGTCGGCGTGTGCGGCTCCTGGCGGGGGGCGGGAACGTCGAGCGTCTCGCTCGGCGGCGGGCGGTCGAATCCGGCCGGCGGACGCGGCGGCGAATCCCACGAGTTGGCTTGCCCTTGGCCCCAATCGCCCGGAGCGCCGTCGCGCCAGCGCGATGGCCGAAGGCGAAAACGCTCGATGACGCGCCCGCTCTGCGGATCGATCACCAGGCGCTCGAAGTCGCCTCGTCCGGCCTGGACATCGGCGAGATAGACGTCGCCACGACGGATCAAAGGACCGGTCAGCATGTAGCCGCCGGCCTCGAGCCGGTTCTCGATCTGGTCGGGCGACGGACCGCCGAAGAAAGAAAACAGGCCCTGCGCCTTCGCCGCCGGCGAGATCGCAACGAGGACCGCGGCCGCGGCCGCCAACTGCGCGCAGCGTCTCAGCGTCCGCGCGACGCTCTGACTGTCGATCATGCTCCCGAACTCCCGTACGGCGCCCCAGCGGCGAGTCTTCCCTAAGAATTGCGGCGGCGGTGCGGCGCGGCGGCCAAGGCGATCAAGTCGTCGACCTCCCGCTCGCCGGTTTCGAACGAGGTCACGAGCCGCATCATCGTCTCCCCTGCGCGCGGCGCCTCATCAGGCGCGATCGAGCGCGAACTCCAATCATGGAATTTGGCCCCCGCCGCGCGCCACGTCGAGGCGAGTTCGCTCGGCGCGATGACGAAGACTTCGTTGGCCTCGGTCGGCCACGCCAGCCGCACGCCCGGCGCGCAAGCGAGCCCCTGCGAGAGACGCCGAGCGGCGGCGTTGGCGCGCCGCGCGAGGTCGAGCCAGAGCCCGTCGGTCAGATAGGCCTCCATTTGCGCGCCCAGGAACCGGCCCTTCGACAGCGTTTGCCCCGCCCGCTTGCGCTGATAGGCGAAGTCGGCGGCCTTATCGGGATCGAAGAAAATCACCGCCTCGCAGGCGAGCCCGCCGTTCTTGGTCGCGCCGAGCGAGAGCGCGTCGACGCCGGCGCGCCAGGTCATGGCGGCTGGCGAAACGCCGGCCGAAACGACTGCATTGGCGAACCGCGCGCCGTCCATATGCACGGCGAGGCCCGCTTCGTGGGCGATCGACGCGAGCGCGGCGATTTCCTCGGGTCGATAGACTGCGCCCGCTTCGCTCGCCTGACTGAGCGACAGCGCGCCGGGCTGCGTCGTCTTGACCTGTCCGCGCGGAAACCGAGCCAACGTCTCGCGCAGCGTCTCGGGAGCGATCTTTCCGGCGAGGCCGGGAATGCCGACGAGTTTTCCCCCCGAGGTGAAGAACTCGGGCGCGCCGCATTCGTCCTCCTGGATATGCGCCTCCTCATGGCAGAAGACGGTCTCCCAGGGACGGACCAGCGCGCCGAGCGCCAGCGCGTTGGCGGCCGTGCCGGTGGCGACGAGAAAGGCGGCGGCCCGGCGCTCGAAAACCTCGGTGATCCGCGCCTGGGCGCGCGCGGTGTAATCGTCGGCGCCGTAGGCGGGCGCGTTGACGCGACTGGATTGGACGATCGCCTCGAGTATTTGCGGCGCCACACCCGCGCCATTGTCGCTTGCAAAGTTCATTCGCCTCGCCTCGTTGGCCGCCGCCGCGGCTCGGCTTCATGCCCGGCCCACGATCTCTTGGCAATCTTCCGAACTGGGAGGGTTCGCCAAAAAAACTCGCTTCGACGCGCCGCCGCGTCTTGTATCCTGCGAGCGTTTCTGGCATCGTCAGCCGAGATAGGACAGTCGTGCTGACCATTTGCGGTCCGACCGACGTGACGGCGAAGAGCGATGACGGACTCAGCGATCAAAACGGATCGAAAAAAACCCGCCGCGTGAAGCCGTTACGGCTGTCCGAGTGTCGCAGCCGCCCTTGTCCCGATATAAGCCAGCAAATATTTGACGAACGACGGTCGGATTGGAGCGCGACCGTGCGGGGGAGTGGAAAGATGAACGCCAAGGCCCAACAGATCCAGCACGGCCGCGACGCGCTCGGCGTATCGCCCGCCACCCCCGCGCGCGGCGCCGATCCTTTGTCGCCACGCGCGCAAGGTCTTTACGATCCGGCCAACGAGCGCGATTCGTGCGGCGTCGGCGTGGTCGCCGACATGAATGGCCGCAAGTCGCACGCCATTCTGCAAAAGGGCTTGCAGATCCTCGTCAATCTCGACCATCGCGGCGCCGTGGGCGCCGACGCGACGCTCGGCGACGGCTGCGGCGTTTTGACGCAAATTCCGCACGGCTTCTTCGCGCACGAATGCAAGACGCTGGGACTGAACCTGCCGCAGCCCGGCCATTACGCGATCGGACAGTTCTTCATGCCGCGCGACGCGGCGGCGCGCGCCGAAGTCGAGGCGATCGTCGAGGAGACCGTCGCCGCCGAAGGGCACATCCTCATCGGCTGGCGCGACATCCCCGTCGACAATTCGGACCTGGGCGAGAGGGTGAAGGCGGTCGAGCCGGTTCAGCGGCAGATCTTCATCGGCCGCCGTCCCAACATCGCCGACGAAGAGGAGTTCGAGCGCAAGCTGTTCATCCTGCGCAAGGTCGTCTCCAACCGCGTCTATGCGATCGGCGGCGAGCGCGTGGCCGAATATTATCCCGTCTCGATGTCGTGCCGCACCATCGTCTACAAGGGCATGGTGCTGGTTCATCAACTCGCGCCCTATTACAAGGATCTGCTCGATCCGCGCTTCGAGACCGCGCTGGCTCTGGTCCATCAGCGCTTCGCCACCAACACCTTCCCGTCCTGGCGGCTCGCGCATCCCTATCGCATGGTCGCTCACAACGGCGAGATCAACACGCTGCGCGGCAACGTCAACTGGATGGCGGCGCGTCAAGCCAGCGTCGATTCGGAATTGTTCGGCAACGACATCTCGAAGCTGTGGCCGATCTCCTACGAAGGCCAGTCGGACACCGCCTGCTTCGACAACGCGCTCGAATTCCTGGTGCGCGGCGGCTACTCGCTCGCCCACGCGATGATGATGCTGATCCCGGAAGCCTGGGCCGGCAATCCGCTGATGGACGAGGAGCGGCGCGATTTCTACGAATATCACGCCGCGCTGATGGAGCCGTGGGACGGCCCGGCCGCAATGGCTTTCACCGACGGACGCCAGATCGGCGCCACGCTCGACCGCAACGGCCTCAGGCCCGCGCGCTATTTCGTCACCGACGACGGCCTCTTCGTGCTCGCCTCCGAGATGGGCGTGCTGCCCGTTCCCGAGGAAAGCATCGTCGCCAAGTGGCGCCTTCAGCCCGGCAAGATGCTGCTCGTCGACTTGAACGAGCATCGCATCGTCTCCGACGCCGAGATCAAGCAAACGCTGTCACGCGCCCATCCCTACCGGCAGTGGCTCGAAAAGACCCAGATCGTGCTCGAGGAGCTCAATCCCGTCGAGCCGCGCGCTTCGCGCACCGACGTCTCCCTGCTCGATCGCCAGCAGGCCTTCGGCTATTCCCAGGAAGATCTCGCGTTCCTGCTTTCGCCGATGGCGACGACCGGCCAGGAGGCGGTCGGCTCGATGGGCGCCGACACGCCGATCTCGGCGCTGTCGGACAAGTCGAAGCTGCTCTACACCTACTTCAAGCAGAACTTCGCGCAAGTGACCAACCCGCCGATCGATCCGATCCGCGAGGAGCTGGTGATGAGCCTCGTCTCGTTCATCGGGCCGCGGCCGAACCTGTTCGACCTCGCCGGCAACGCCAAGCGCAAGCGCTTGGAAGTGCGACAGCCGATCCTGACCAACGAGGATCTGGAGAAGATCCGCTGCATCGGTCATTTCGAGGATTCGTTCGACACCAAGACGCTCGACATCACCTACGCCGTCGAGCGCCGCGCCGCGGGGATGGAGGAGGCGCTGCAGCGCCTTTGCGAACGCGCTGAAGCCGCGGTGCTCGGCCGCTACAACATCATCATCCTCTCCGACCGGCTGGTCGGGCCGGACCGCATTCCGATCCCTGCCCTGCTCGCCACCGCCGCGGTGCATCACCACCTCATCCGCAAGGGGCTGCGCACGGCGGTCGGCCTCGTCGTCGAGACCGGCGAAGCGCGCGAAGTTCATCACTTCGCCTGCCTGGCGGGTTACGGCGCGGAGGCGATCAATCCCTACCTCGCCTTCGAGACGCTCGCTGCGATGGCGAAGGACCTGCCCGAGGAAATCACCGCCAACGAAGCGGTCAAGCGCTTCATCAAGGCGATCGACAAGGGCCTGCTCAAGGTCATGTCGAAGATGGGCATCTCGACCTACCAGTCCTATTGCGGCGCCCAGATCTTCGACGCCATCGGCCTGTCCAAGGCCTTCGTCGACAAGTTCTTCTTCGGCACCGCTACGCGCATCGAAGGCGCCGGCCTGTGCGAGATCGCCGAAGAAACCGCGCAGCGCCACGACGACGCTTTCGGTGAATCGCCGGTGTTGCGCACGACGCTGGAGGTCGGCGGCGAATACGCCTATCGCCAGCGCGGCGAGGCCCATTGCTGGACGCCGCAAACCGTCGCGTTGCTGCAGCATGCGGTGCGCGGAAACGCCAAGGACCAGTATGAAGCCTACGCCAAGCTGCTCAACGAGCAGAGCGAGCATCTGCTGACCATTCGCGGCTTGTTCCGTCTGCGCGAGGCCGGCGAGGACGCCCGTCAGCCCGTGCCGCTCGCCGAGGTGGAGCCCGCCGCCTCGATCGTCAAGCGCTTCTCGACCGGCGCCATGTCGTTCGGCTCGATCTCGCGCGAGGCCCACACTACGATCGCGATCGCGATGAACCGCATCGGCGGCAAGTCGAACACCGGCGAGGGCGGCGAGGAGCCTGAGCGATTCAAGCGCATGCCGAACGGCGATTCGATGCGCTCGGCGATCAAGCAGGTCGCTTCGGGCCGCTTCGGCGTGACCGCGGAATATCTCGTCAACTCCGATATGATGCAGATCAAGATGGCGCAGGGCGCCAAGCCCGGCGAAGGCGGACAATTGCCCGGCCACAAGGTCGACGCGGTCATCGCCAAGGTGCGCCACTCGACGCAAGGGGTCGGCCTGATCTCGCCGCCGCCGCACCATGACATCTATTCGATCGAGGACTTGAAGCAGCTCGTCTACGATCTCAAGAACGTCAACCCGCAGGCGCGGGTGTCGGTCAAGCTCGTCTCCGAAGTCGGCGTCGGCACCGTCGCGGCGGGCGTCGCCAAGTGCAAGGCCGATCACGTGACGATCTCCGGCTTCGAAGGCGGCACCGGCGCTTCGCCGCTGACTTCGATCAAGCACGCCGGCTCGCCGTGGGAGATCGGCCTGGCCGAAACCCACCAGACGCTGGTGCTGAACGGCCTGCGTTCGCGCATCGGCGTGCAGGTCGACGGCGGCCTGCGCACCGGACGCGACGTCGTGGTCGGCGCGCTGCTCGGCGCCGACGAGTTCGGCTTCGCCACCGCGCCGCTGATCGCCGCGGGCTGCGTCATGATGCGCAAGTGTCATCTCAACACCTGCCCCGTCGGCGTGGCCACGCAAGATCCGGTGTTGCGCAAGCGCTTCGCCGGCCAGCCCGAGCACGTCATCAACTATTTCTTCTTCGTCGCCGAGGAGGCGCGCGCGCTGATGGCGGCGATGGGGTTCCGCACATTCGACGAAATGGTCGGCCAGAGCCAGATGCTCGACAAGGCCCACCTGGTCGCCCAGGCCAAGGCGCGCGGCCTCGATTTCTCCAAGCTGTTCTACAAGCCGACGCCGTGGCCGAGCGACGCGATCCACCATTGCACCGAGCAGGATCACGGACTCGATCACGTGCTCGACCGCCGCCTGATCGCCGAGACCCGCGAGGCGGTGGAGCACGCCAAGCACGTCCGCTTGGAGTTGCCGATCCGCAACTCAGATCGCTCGGCCGGCGCCATGCTGTCGGGCGAAATCGCGCGGCGCTACGGCCACGCGGGGCTGCGCGACGAAGCGATCCACATCAAGTTCAAGGGCACGGCCGGTCAGAGCTTCGGCGCCTTCCTCGCCAAGGGGGTGACGCTCGAACTGGAAGGCGAAGCCAACGACTACGTCGGCAAGGGTCTGTCGGGCGGGCGCATCATCGCCTATCCGCCCAAGGAGGCGGCCCAAATCGTTCCCGAGCGTTCGATCATCGTCGGCAACACCGTGCTCTACGGCGCCATCGCCGGCGAGTGTTATTTCCGCGGCGTGGCGGGCGAGCGCTTCGGCGTGCGCAATTCGGGCGCCATCGCCGTCGTCGAGGGCGCGGGCGATCACGGCTGCGAATACATGACCGGCGGCATCGTCGTCGTCATCGGAGAGACGGGGCGCAATTTCGCCGCCGGCATGTCCGGCGGCATCGCCTATGTGCTCGACGAAGCCGGCGATTTCGCCCAGCGCTGCAACCTGTCGATGGTCGAATTGGAGCCGGTGGCCGCCGAGGAAGAGGTCATGCAACGTCACCATCATTCCGGCGGCGACCTGCAAGGCCACGGCCGCGTCGACGTGATGAGCGACATGAGCCGCTTCGACGCGGAGCGCCTGCACCAATTGATCGCCAATCACGCGCGCTACACCGGCTCGGCGCGGGCCCGCGAGATCCTGGAGAACTGGGAAGCGACGCTGCCCAAATTCCGCAAAGTGATGCCGGTCGAGTATCGCCGCGCGCTCGCCGAGTTGGCGGCGAGCCGCTCGAACGAAGTCCTGCTGGCGGCGGGGGAATAGGGCAAGCCACCCTCTCCCGCTTGCGGAAGAGGGTCGGGGTGAGGGTCGTGGCGCGGCCCCTCATCCGGCGCTTCGCGCCACCTTCTCCCGCAAGCGGGAGAAGGGCTGTTACGAACGAGCGCGATTGAACACGGCAAGGGCTACGACGGCATGGGCAAGGTGACGGGTTTTCTGGAAATCGACCGCGCGGATCGGCGCTACGCGCCTGCCTCCGACCGCATTCGCCATTATCGCGAATTCGTCCTGCCGTTGAGCGAGGAATCGACGCGCAACCAGGCGGCGCGCTGCATGAATTGCGGCATTCCCTACTGCCACAACGGCTGCCCCGTGAACAACCAGATCCCCGACTGGAACGATCTGGTCTATCGAGGCGACTGGCAGGAAGCCGCGCGCAATCTGCACAGCACCAACAATTTTCCCGAATTCACCGGCCGCGTCTGCCCGGCGCCATGCGAGGCGTCGTGCACGCTCAACATCCAGGACGTCCCCGTCACCATCAAGACGATCGAATGCGCAATCGTCGACCGCGCTTGGGCCGAAGGCTGGATCAAGCCCGAGCCGGCGGCGCACGCGACCGGCAAACGCGTCGCCGTGGTGGGCTCCGGGCCGGCGGGTCTCGCGTGCGCCCAGCAACTCGCGCGCGCCGGCCACGAAGTTCACCTCTATGAGAAGAACGCCAAGCCCGGCGGCCTGTTGCGCTACGGCATTCCCGACTTCAAGCTCGAAAAGCGTCATATCGACCGACGCGCCGAGCAGATGAAGGCGGAGGGCGTCATCTTCCATTGCAACGTCTTCGTCGGGCGCGACGTCAGCGCGAAGTCGCTCGTCGATTCCTACGACGCCGTCGCCCTGGCCGGCGGCGCCGAGGCCCCGCGCGATCTGCCGGCGCCGGGCCGGGATCTGGCCGGCGTCCATTTCGCCATGGATTTCCTGCCCCAGCAGAACCGCCGCGTCTCCGGCGAGCCGATCGGAACCAACGAGCCGATCGTAGCGGCCGGCAAGCACGTCGTCGTCGTCGGCGGCGGCGACACGGGATCGGACTGCATCGGCACCTCGATTCGCCAGGGCGCGCTCAAGGTGACGCAACTCGAAATCCTGCCGATGCCGCCCAAGCAGGAAGACAAGTTGCTGAACTGGCCGAACTGGCCGTTGAAACTGCGCACCTCGTCGAGCCACGAGGAAGGCGCCGAGCGCGACTTCGCGGTGATGACGAGCGCCTTCGTCGGCGAGAACGGCGTGGTGACCGGAATCGATTGCGTGCGCGTCGACGACCGCATGAAGCCGATCGCGGGCAGCGAATTCTCTTTGCAGGCCGACCTCGTGCTGCTGGCGATGGGCTTCGTCTCGCCCGTGCGCGAAGGGATGCTCAAGGAGCTCGGCGTCGCCTTCGACGCGCGCGGCAATGTCGCCGCCGACACGACGCGCTACGCCTCCAGCCACGAAAAGGTGTTCGCTTGCGGCGACATGCGCCGTGGCCAGTCGCTGGTCGTCTGGGCGATCCGCGAAGGGCGCCAGTGCGCGGCCGCCATCGACGAAGCGCTGATGGGCGCGACCGTGCTGCCGAGGTGAGCGCGCCGCGCCGAATTGCGCGGCGGCCGCCCTTCAGCTCACGTCGACGACCTTGAAGGTCAAGAGGTCGCCGCCTTCTTCGCGAATCGAGACGTATTCGCCGACGTTCAAGGCATGGTCGGCGAAGCGATAGCCCGCTTCCTCCTCGCCCTGCGCGGTCGGTCCGTATTCGAACGCCCAGGTTGAGCCGCCGCGCCCGCCCGGACGATGCGCCAGAAGACCGCGCTGCGGCGATTCGTCGCCCCAGAAACGATGTACGAAACATTCGCCGCGACGGGCTTTCCAGGCCTCCACGTCGATCCGTCCGGTTTCCGTCAGCGGCGCGAGGAACTCGTAGCCGTGTCGGTTCGACCCCTCCGGAAATTCCTTCGAGCGTGCGGCATGCAGCGTCACTTTTCTCAGCGCCGAACGGGCGGTCGCAGTCATATCTCTTTCCTTCTGCTGGCGTTTCTTTTACCGGCGCGGCGAACCGCCTCGCCTGCGAATTAGAGCAAACTGGCCTTCTTGCCGCTACGCGCCACCATCACCGTGCACGAGGCGTGGCGCACGATGGCGGCGGCGGTCGAGCCCAGGAGGTAGGTCGCCATCGAGCGCTTGTGCGCGCCCACGATGATGAGATCGGCCTGCCATTCTGCGGCCTCGGCGAGCAATTCGGGATAAACGCCGCCGATGCGCACCACGGTCGTGACCGTCCCCTTCGGCCGGTCGATCGCGGCGGCCATGCGATCGAGTTCCGATTTCTCGTAAACGCCGAGCTCGTCGTAGACGGACTGCGGGATCACCGCCATCGGCGAGGCGACGATGACGGGACTGGCCACGTGAATCAGCCGGATTTCCGAGTTGAAGGCCTTGGCCATGCTCACGGCCGCGTCGATCGCCTCCTTGGCGATTTCCGGTTCGGCGATATCGATCGGCAGCAAAATCTTGCCAAACATGGCCGCCCTCCTCGTCCTCGCTGCGGCGTTCCTAGGCGCCGGAATGCACGCCTGGCGACCGCCGACCCATTGATACGGTCAAACCAACCCCTGCCCCGAACGGCCCGGTCAAACCTGTCGCCGCTTCGGCCACGATCGGCGCAGATTCGCCGGCCGCAAGGCTTGCCACGAGCGCCCCGACAGCGCAACATGGCTCAATTGTTGACGGGTCTCGCGCGGACGCGAGGAATCCTTGATCGGCTTGGGAGGAAGCGAATATGAAACGGGCGAAGATTGCATTGGCGTTTGCTGGGGCGCTTTGCGCATCCTTTTTCGCGATGAGCGCATATGCCGCCGACAAAGTCGTGATCGGCGACATCGACGATATGTCCGGCCCCTATGCCGACGTGATCGGCCCGAACGGCATCGAAGCGATCAAGATGGCGATCGCGGATTTCGGCGGCTCGGCGCTCGGGCAGCCGATCGAACTGCTCACCTACGACCACCAGAATAAGCCGGACCTCGGCGTGCAGAAGTTCCGGGAATGGGCCGACAGCGCCGGCCTCACCATGCAGCTAGGGGGCTCGAACACCGGCGTCAGCCTGGCCATCAGCGCGGCGACCAAGGAAAAGAAAATCCCGTTCTTCGCCATCGGCGCAGCGGGCGCCTCGCTCACCGGCAAGGATTGCACCCCCTACACCATGCATTATGGCTACGACACGACTGCGCTCGCCAACGGCACGGCGAAGACGATCCTCAAACAAGGCGGCAAGTCGTGGTTCTTCCTCACCGCCGACTACGCCTTCGGCACCCAACTGCAAAACGCCGCGGCCGATGTGGTGAAGGCGGGCGGCGGGACGGTGGTGGGCGCCGTGCGCGTGCCGCTGGGAACCTCCGACTTCGCGTCCTATCTGTTGCAGGCGCAGAGTTCGGGCGCGCAGGTCCTCGGGCTCGCCAACGCCGGCACCGACTTTTCCAATTCGCTCAAGGCCGCCAATGAATTCGGCATCGCCAAGACGATGAGGCCGGCGGCGTTGCTCGCCTTCCTGACCGACATCAACGCCGTGGGCCTCGACGCGGCTCAGGGCCTAATTCTCACCACCGGCTGGTACTGGGATCTCAACGACAACACCCGCTCCTTCGCCAAGCGGTTCTTCGCCAAGACCAACCGCGAGCCGACGATGCCGCAGGCGGCAGTCTATTCGGCGACGCTGACCTATTTGAACGCCGTCAAGGCGGCCGGCTCCACCGATCCCGACAAGGTCATGGCCGAACTGCGCAAGGCCAAGATCGACGACATCTTCACCTCGAACGGCGTGATCCGAGCCGACGGCTTGATGGAGCACGACATGTACATCATGCAGGTCAAGAAGCCGTCGGAGTCGAAAGGTCCCTGGGACTTCTACAACCTCGTCGACACGATGAGCGGCGACGAGGCGTACGGCAAGCTCGCCGACTCGACCTGCCCGTTGGTCAAGAAATAGCCTGCGCTCATCGCGCCCGCCTCGGCGGGCGCGATGTCTCTTCAATGTTGCAGTACGTATTGGCCCGGCGCGGGCTCGAGCGGCGGGCGCCGCTTCGAGCCCAAGGCGGGCGGGGCCGCATGTCCGCTCGTGCGCTCGTCGAGCCAAGCGGACCAGGCCGGCCACCACGAGCCCTCGCGGCGTTCCGCGCTCGCCAACCATTCGTCGGGTCCGAGATAATGGGCGCCGGGCTCACGCCGGCCGATCGAGAAATGCCGATTGGCCAGTCCCGGCGGACTGACGACGCCGACGTTGTGCCCGCCCGAGGCGAGAGCGAAGGTGATGTCGGCGTCGTTGAGCACGTGGATCTTGTGCACCGAGCGCCAGGGCGCAATGTGATCGTGTTCGGTGGCGAGCACGAACAAAGGCGCGCGGACATCGCTGAGCGCGACCGGTCTGCCGTCGACGGGAAAACGCCCTTCCGCAAGTTCGTTGCGCAGGAACAGGCGGCGCAGATATTGGCCATGCATGCGCGCCGGCATCCGCGTCGCGTCGGCGTTCCAGGCCATCAGGTCGCTTGGATGCTCGCGCTGGCCCAGGAGATAGGATTTGACCAGCCGCGACCACACCAGATCGTTGGAGCGCAGGAACTGAAAGGCGCCCGCCATCTGGCTGCTGTCGAGATAACCTTGAGCGCGCATGACGTCGTCGAGGAACGCCAACTGATCCTCGGTGATGAAGAGTTGCAGCTCGCCCGCCTCGGTGAAATCCGTTTGCGCGCATAGCAGCGTCACGCTGGCCAGCCGGTCGTCGCCGTCCCGCGCCATCGCCGCCGCGGCGATCGCCAGCAAGGTGCCGCCGAGGCAGTAGCCGCACGCGTGCGTCTTCGCGCCTTCGCAGATTTCGCCGATCGCTTCCAGCGCCGCCATCACGCCCTTGACGCGATAATCGTCGAGCGAAAGATCACGAAGTTCGGCGGTCGGATTGCGCCAGGAAATCGCAAACACCGTGTGTCCCTGGCCGACGAGATAGCAGATCAGGGAATCCTCCGGCTTCAAGTCGAGGATGTAGTATTTCATGATCCAGGCCGGAACGATCAGCACCGGCTCGCGCCCGACCTCAGGCGTCCTCGGCGCGTATTGGATCAGTTCAATCAAATCGTTGCGCAGCACCACCGCGCCGGGAGTGGCGGCGAGATCGCGCCCGACGCGGAACGCCTCGGCGCCGCCCCCGCCGACGAACGCCGCCCGGACGTCGGCGACGAAGTTGGCCGCCCCCCGGAGGAAATTGCCGCCGCCCGTCTCTTGGGTCGCGCGGATGACCTCCGGATTCAGCCACGGCGCGTTCGAGGGCGAAAACATGTCGACCCATTGGCGTATGCCGAACGCGACGACGCGCCGATCGCCGGCGTTGATTCCCGGCGGGCCGTTCGCCGCCTCGTTCCACCATTCCTCGGCGAGAAGAAACGCCTGGGCGTAGAGACTGAACGGCGGCTGGCTCCAAGCCGGATCCTGAAAGCGGTGGTCGCCCGGCGATGGCGCGATCGCCGTTTCGCCCATCAACGCGTCGCCGAAGCGCACCGCCTTGTTGACCGCCGACGCGGCCAATTGCGCGCGCCGGAACGGCGCGTTGGCGAGATGGACGCCCCAATCGAGGTAGGCCAGCCCTTGCGCGACCGGCGACAGGCCGCCCGAAGCGCGCCCCTGCGCGGCGTGGATCAGCCCATCGAGAACCGTGCCGCCGCGCCACGCCGCGCCCTGTCGCCCCGACGGACCCTGCGGTCTGGGCGCGGCGGAGGTCGCTTTCGACGCAACGCGCGTGTCCATCGCCAACTCCTCGGTTTCTCGCCGACGTCGCGACCACGGCTCAGTGGGACATGAACACCGGCACCGTCATGCTGCCCAGCAGCGTGCGCGTCACGCCGCCGAGGATCGCCTCGCGAATGCGCGAATGCCCATAGCCGCCCGAAACGATCATGTCCGCGCTGATGTCGGCGGCGTGGGAAAGCAGAACATTGGCGGGATCGCCTTCGCCGGGAATGCGCCGGAAACTCGCGTCGACCCCCAGCCGGACAAAGCGGCGTGCGATGCGCTCGCCGCCCGACGCGACGAATTGCGACGCCATGGCGGAATTCGTGGCGACGATTTCGACGTGCTCGGCGCGCTCGAGCAAAGGCGCGGCGTCGCCGAGGGCGCGCGCCGCAGCCGGGCTGCCGTCCCAACCGGCGACGATTCGCGCGAAGCGCGCCGGCTCGCGTTGGATGCCGGGCACGACGATGACGGGACGCGCGCTTTCAGCGAGGATTGCGCCGGTCAAATCGTTCAGGTTGGGCGGTTGTCCCGCCTCGGCCTGTTCGACGACGGCGAGATCGAAACAGCGGGCGAATTGCGGCACGTCCCTCGGCTCGGGATTGCTCGCGCCGTCATAATCCACGATTTCCGCCTCGACGCCGGCCGCCTTGGCCAGCGCGCCAAAATTCTCGAGCATTTGCCGAGCCCGCGCATCCCGCGCCTCATGGTCACCGCGGGCATATTCGTAGCGCGCCTCGAGCGAACCATCGGTCATCAGCGACAAGTCGCGCCGGGGCCGAATCGCGGTGACGCGCGATTCGTATCGTTGCGCCAGCGAAAGGGCGTATGGCGTCGCCGCCTTGTCGGACTCTCCGAGGACCACGAGAATATCTCTAAGCATTTTTGAGTCCGCGAAAATCGGAGGAACCTCGAGCGCTCTCTTTTCCCACGCCTTGCGAGTTCTTCGTTGATTTACCGCAACGGGCCCGCCGCGGTCAAAATCTTCCCTGCACGCCGCTCGATTAACGCTTTGTTGGCGCTGATTCGCGTTTGGCGAACAAAGCGTGAAGAAAAGCAGTAAAATTCTCTGTGTCCGCTCGTAAGACGGACCTGAGGAGCATTTGTCATGCGTTGCGTCGCTTGGTCGCTGTTGCCACTCGCCCTGCTGCTCGCCGCCTCCGGCGCCAAAGCGGACGATCTCTATCGAACGAACCCCGGCGCCAACGGCGCGGACTTTTCCGGCGTCGAACTCGGTCCGGACCTGGGGGTCGCGCTGGGCTCGGCGGGTTCAGCCAACATTTCCGGCCCGGCCGGAGGGGCGCACGTCGGCTACAATTTTCAGGCCAGCCGGGTGGTCGGCGGCGTCGAAGCGGACGGGATGTTCAGCTCGATCAGGAGCGGGACGCTGGGGTCGGCGTCCTTCAGCCAGGATTTTCTCTCCTCCGCCCGCGTCAAGGGCGGCTACGCCTTCGGCAACTTGCTCGCCTACGGCACGGTCGGCTGGGCGTGGTCGACGACGAATTACAAGGACCTCGGCGCCTCCAGCGACGTGACCGTCAAGGGGCTCGCCTTTGGCGCGGGCGCCGAATACCCGATCACCCGCAACGTTTCGCTGCGCGCCGAATTGCTGCGCTACGATTTCGGCAGTGCGACCTACGCAACGCCGTTCGCGTCGCAAGCGTTGACGACGTCGACCAACGTGGTGCGCGTGGGCGCGAGCGTGCATTTCTGACGAGCGCGCCGCAGCGCGAGCCGGCGAGCTAGCGAACCGCCGGCAGATCGGCGCGCGCGCCCCATTCGGCCCATGAGCCGTCGTAGAGCCGGCCGAGCGGCTTGCCGAGCCGCGCCAGCGCCAGCGTCAGGATTGCCGCCGTCACCCCCGATCCGCACGTCGTGATGATCGGAGAATTGAGATCGACGCCCGCCGCGGCGAAAGCGGCTCTCAGCGCCTCGGGAGATTTGAGCGAGCCGGCGGCGAGCGCCTCGGCGGAAGGCAGATTGAGCGCCCCCGGCATGTGGCCGACATTGAGGACCGGCCACGGCTCTGGCTGGAGCGCCGCGAAGCGCCCAGCCGAACGCGCGTCGACGACACTCGCCGAGCGATCCTCCAGCGCCGAGCGCACGTCTTCGAGACTCGCCACGAGGCTGCGGTCGAAGCGCGCCGAAAAGATCCTCGGTTTCGGCGAGGCCTCGCCCGGCTCCATCACCTGTCCGTCGGCGATCCACGCCGGCAGGCCGCCGTCGAGAACCCGGACCCGCTCGTGCCCGAAAACGCGGAACATCCACCAGGCGCGCGGCGCGGACAGCACGCCTTCGCCGTCGTAGACGACGACGCGGTCGCCGTCGCCGACGCCGAGCGCGCCGACCGCACGCGCGAAGGACTTGGCGTCCGGCAGCATGTGCGGCAGCCCCCTCGCATGATCGGCAATCGCGTCGATGTCGAAATACGCCGCGCCCGGGATATGTTCTTCGAGAAACTCCGCGCGACCGTCGCGCCGCGTCGCCGGCAGATACCATGACGCGTCGAGAACGACGAGGTCGGGCGCCTCGATGTTCGCCGCGAGCCAAGCGACGTCGACGAGCGGCGAGGAAGACGGGGCGGCGCTCATGCTTGGCGATTCTCCGTTGGGCGAGGGCGAGCGCGCCTATCGGCCGGTCTGGGCGCGATGGCGCAGAAACGCGTCGGCGAGCACGCAGGCGACCATCGCCTCCCCGACCGGCGCCGCGCGGATGCCGACGCACGGGTCGTGCCGGCCCTTGGTGACGATCTCGGTTTCCTCGCCGGCGCTCGTGATGGTGCGGCGCGGCGACAGGATTGACGAGGTCGGCTTGACCGCGAAGCGCACGACGACCGGCTGCCCGGTGGCGATGCCGCCGAGGATTCCGCCGGCGTGATTGGAAAGAAACTTCGGTCGCCCGTCAGGGCCGGCGCGCATTTCGTCGGCGTTCTCTTCGCCTGAAAGCTCCGCCGCGGCGAAGCCGTCGCCGATCTCGACGCCCTTGACCGCGTTGACGCTCATCAGCGCGCTCGCCAACTCGCTGTCGAGTTTGCCGTAGATCGGCGCGCCCCAGCCGGCGGGAACGCCCTCGGCCACCACCTCGACGACCGCGCCGACCGACGACCCGGCTTTTCTCACCTCGTCGAGACAATCGGCGAAGCGCGCCGCCGCCGCGGCGTCGGGACAGAAGAACGGATTGCGGGCGACCTCGTCCCAGTCCCAGCGCGTGCGGTCGATCCTCAGCTTGCCCATCTGGACGAGCGCGCTGCGTATCCGCACGCCGGGCACGACCTTGCGAGCGATCGACCCGGCGGCGACGCGCGCCGCCGTCTCGCGCGCTGAGGAGCGCCCGCCGCCGCGATAGTCGCGAATGCCGTATTTGGCCTCGTAGACGTAGTCGGCGTGGCCGGGACGGTATTTGTCCCTGATGTCGCTGTAATCTTTCGAACGCTGGTCGACATTTTCGATGAGGACGGCGATCGGCGCGCCGGTCGTCACTTGTAGACCGCTGCGCTCATCGACCATCACGCCCGAAAGAATGCGCGCTTCGTCCGGTTCGCGCCGCTGCGTGGTGAAGCGCGAGGTTCCGGGGCGCCGGCGGTCGAGATCGGCCTGGATGTCGCCAACGTCCAGCGGGATCAACGGCGGACAGCCGTCGACGACGCAGCCGATCCCCGCCCCGTGGCTTTCGCCAAAGGTAGTGACGCGGAAAAGATGGCCGAAACTGTTATGGGACATGCGCTAGGCTCCGCCACTTCTTACGAAGGCGCTGCTGCGGCGTCAAACCGTCCTGCGGCCGAGTCCCGCCGTCGCCGACCGAGCGCCGGGTCGGCGGTTTCGGCAAAGCCGCGTCAGTTTCGCCGCGATCACGTCCCAAGCGACGCGCGCGGCGGAAAGGCGCGCCGTGAAACCGTTCATCGCCAATTCAGGTTGGATAAGCCATTGAGTATACGATTCGTCGACTATGTCCGCAGACTCGCAATGGAGAAACAAGAATGCTGAAGAAGCTTGCCGCTATTGGCCTGGGGGCCGCTCTCATTCTCGCGCCCGTCGTCACGATGGCGCAGACCCCGGCTCCGGCCGCCACGCCGGCCGCGGCCGCCACGCCGAAGCCCGTCGTGCATAAGGCCAAAGCGAAACACGTCGTCAAGAAGCCCGCCGCCAAGAAGCCGATGAAGATGAAGATGAAGAAGCCGGCGCCGGCCCCGACCGCCACGCCGCAGTCGTAATTCGCGTCCACGCGCGAACCTCGGACGCCGGCGAATAGCCATCCGGCCGAGGGGCGAGAAAGAACGGCCGCTTTTTGCTCGACGGGCGAAGCGGCCGTTTTGCGTTCGCGAAACCGATCGATCGCTCCGCGGGGCGTATCGAGCGCAGTTTCTATCGTCTGACGTCAGTCTCGTGCCGGAATTCATCGAGCAGGAGCGCGGTATGGCGAAAGTCGATTTCTGGTACGAATTCGCCAGCACTTATTCCTATCCTGCGGCGATGCGGATCGAGGCGCTCGCCGCGACGCGCGGCGTCTCGGTCGCCTGGCGCCCGTTCCTGCTCGGGCCGCTGTTCGCCGATCAGGGCTGGCGCGATTCGCCCTTCAACATCTATCCCGTCAAGGGCCGCTATATGTGGCGCGACATGGAGCGCGTCTGCGGCGCGCTCGGCCTGCCCCTGCGGCGGCCCGAGGCGTTCCCGCAGAACAGCCTCCTCGCCGCGCGGGTCGCGCTCGCGCTCGAAGGGGAGACCCGCGCCGCCTTCTCGCGCGCCGTCTACCGCGCGGAGTTCGCCGAAAGCCGGTCGATCGCCGACCCCGCGACGCTCGCCGCCGCGCTGAACGAGGTCGGCGTCGAGGCCGAGGGGGCGTTGGCGCGCGCGCAGGACGGCGCCGTGAAGGAGTGCTTGAAGGCCGAATGCGCGCAGGCGAAAGCCTTGCGCCTGCCCGGCGCGCCGTGCCTCGTCGCCGAGGACGGCGAGATTTTCTGGGGCAACGATCGGCTCGAACAAGGGCTGGACTGGGCGGTGGACGCCGCGGCCCGCCACGAGACCGGAGGCAAAGGGGGCCGAAGATGAAATTCGCCCGATTCGCGCTGTTGGCGGCGTTCGTCTGTTGTTTCGCCATGATCTTCGCGCCGCGCGGCGCAAGGGCCGACAACGGCTGGGCCGTCTACGTCAACGACCGCTACGGCACCACCGTTTCTTATCCCGCGCCGCGCTTCGTCATGCAGCCGCCCCCGGCGGATGACGACGGCCGCACCCTGGTCGCCGCCGACGGCGCCCAGATCCTCGTCTTCGCCGGCTACAACGCGCTCGACGAGACGCTCGCCTCCAAGCAGTCCGGGCTCACCGGCCCCGACTACGCGCGCACCACTTATCGCGCCAAAGGCGCGAACTGGTTCGTCGTCTCCGGCTATCGCAACATCGGCGGCGTCGATTCGGTGTTCTACGAAAAGTACATTTTCGCCCGCGACGGCGTCATCCACAGCCTGATCGTGACCTATCCGACCGCGCTGAAGGGGCAATACGACTCGATCGTCGCGAAAGTCGCGGCTTCGTTCGCGGGCGGCATTTGAGGCGCTGGCGCCGCATTCACAGCGCGCCGCTCTGCTTCAGCGCCTCGATCCGCTCCAGGGAAAATCCGCGTTCGCGCAGGATCGCCTCGCCTTGCTCTCCGGGGGCCGCCGGACCGCGCGTGATCTCCGGCTTTGTGCGGGAAAATCGCGGCGCCGGCGCGGGCTGCAGCGCGCCGTCGCGCGTGAGGAAGGTTTCGCGCGCGACGTTGTGGGGATGGCGCGGCGCCTCGTCGAGATCGAGCGCCGGCGCGACGCAGGCGTCGGTCCCTGCGAAGATCGCGGCCCATTCGTCGCGCGTCCGCTGCGCGAACGCCTCTTCCAGCCGCGCCCGCAAAGCCGGCCAGGAGGCGGGATTCCAGCGCGCGGCGAAAGCGCGGCCGTCGAGCCCCAACCCGGCGATGAGCGCGTCGAAGAATTGCGGCTCGAGCGCGCCGACGGCGAGCCATTTGCCGTCGGCGCAGCGGTAGACGCCGTAGAACGGCGCGCCGCCGTCGAGCACGTTGGCCTGCCGCTCGTCGCGCCAGAGGCCTTTCGCCTTCAGGCTGTAAGTCATCGCCATCATCAGGGCGACGCCGTCGGTCATCGCCGCGTCGACGACCTGGCCGCGCCCGGAGGCGCGCGCCTCCCAAAGGGCGCAGACGACGCCGAAAGCGAGGGCCATCGCGCCGCCGCCGAAATCGCCGAGAAGGTTGAGCGGCGGCGCCGGCGCGTCCTTGCCGCCGATCGCGTGCAGCGCGCCGGTCAGCGCGATGTAGTCGATGTCGTGGCCGGCGGTCTTGGCGAGCGGCCCGCTCTGGCCCCATCCCGTGACGCGGCCGAACACCAGCTTCGGGTTGCGCGCGAGGCAGACCTCGGGGCCGAGCCCGAGGCGCTCCATCACGCCGGGGCGAAAGCCCTCGATCAGCGCGTCCGCGGCGCCGATCAGCTCGAGCGCGGCATCGACCCCTTCCGGCTTCTTGAGGTCGAGCGCGATCGAGCGCCGGCCGCGATCGAGAAAGCCGCCGCCCTTGATCGCATCGAACGCGTCGCCGCCCGCCGCCACCTTGCGGTCGATGCGGATGACGTCGGCGCCCATGTCGGAGAGCAGCATCCCGGCGAACGGCGCCGGCCCGATGCCGGCCATCTCGACGACCTTGAGGCCGGACAACGGACCCATAAAAGTTTCCCCCCAATCGCGCGGCGCGGTTCCGCCGTATCGCGGCCTCGCCTATGCCAAGAGAGCGTCGAGCGGGCCGCGGTCCCCTACTCCGCCAGACAGCACTTCTTGTATTTCTTGCCGCTGCCGCACGGACAGGGGTCGTTGCGGCCGACGTCGCGGAGCGGGTTGAGGTGGGGCGCCTCGAAGCCCGGCTCGTCGTCGAGCCCCTCCCCGTCCTCCTCGTCCAATTCGGCCTCGTCCCCGACCGCCCATTGCGCCAGCGTCTCGATCGAACCTTCGAGCGGGCCTACGAAATCGCCCTGGAAGCCGGAAAGGCCGGTGGGGTCCTCGCGGACCATCTTCATCTGTTGGTCGAAGTCGGCCAGGGTGTATTCGCCTTCGCCGATGAAGCTGTCCTTGATCAAAATCGCCACGTCGAGACGCAGGTCGCCGTAGCCGAGATTGGCGGCCGTCGCCGCCCAGGCGGTCCAGACCCAGCATTCGCCTCGCGGTTTCATTTCCCGGCGCAACCGCTTGAGATAGGCGCGCATTTCGTCGTCGCTGAGGACATTCTTGGTGCGCGCGAGATAGCCGAGCGCCTCGAGCGCCGACCCGCGCGCGTACTCCTCGCCGGCCGGCGATTCGATCGCGCGCATCAACGGCGCGAGATCGCCGTCGCAGACGTTGATGAGAATGCCTTTCAACGTCGACGCGTCGGCGTCGCCGAGAAAATCGCTCGCCTCCTCGCTCTCGCCGATCAACCGGCACAGCGGCTGATAGGCGCGCTCGTCGCGCTTTTCGCCGCACAGATGGACGATGTAGAAGAGTTCGTCCTTGGCCTCCTCGGATCGGTTCGCGCCCGCGGCGAAGGCGCGCAGCCTGGCGACGAAGCGCGGCGAAGCTTCGTCCCAATGATCGAGCGCCCATTGCATCGCCTCGCGGGGCAATTCCCTGGCCTCGACGAACTGGCGCAGCGCTTCGTCAACGTTCATGGCGGCGGCCTCGGCTTTTCTTTTCCGGCGCCATCTTGAGCCTCGGCGCCCGCGCGCGCAACGGCTACCGCCCTGCCCACAGCGTCCGTGCACCGCCGATCAGCAGCGCGAGCCCGGAGGCGAGCAGCAGCGCGAGCACCAACCGCTCGAAGGTCTTCTCGCTGAAGCGATGATAGAACCGCGCGCCGATGTAGGAGGGGATCAGCATCGCCGGCGCGACCAGCGCGAACAGGCAAAACGCCCTTGCGTCGAGCGTCCCCGTGCTCGCGTAGGCGCTGAGCGTCAGCACGTGCATGGCGATGTTGTAGACCTGCATCGTCGCGCGCCTCAAGTCGCGCTTCCAGCCGCGCAATTGGGTCCAGATCGCCGGCACGGTCCCCGACATGCCGCCCAAGCCGCCGAGCACGCCGCCGACGACGCCGGCGAACGCGTCGAGCCCGCCGCCGCCCGCCTTGACGCGCGGCGGATCGCGAACCGTCAGGCCATAGAGGCCGTAGAGCGTCAGCAGCGTCCCGATCGCGAGCTTGAAGCGCGTGGGATCTGCGTTGTGCAGCAGGAACACGCCGACCGGCACGCCGAGCGCCCCGCCGATCACCAGCGGCGCGATGCGGCGAAAATCGAAACCGGCGCGCACCGAGGCCAGGCTCGCGACCTGCCCGAGCAGCGCGCCGAACACCGCGAGCGGCGCGGCGATCTGCGGCGGCAGCGCCCACGCCCACAGGCCCATCGCGACCAGAGAGAACGCGAAGCCGGAAACCCCCTGGACGAAGCCCGCCAAGACCGCGCCGAGCGCCACCGCGCCGATCATCAGCCAGGAATCGGGCATGGCCCCTCAGCTTACGACGAAGCGCGACGCTTCAACGCGGCTTCACGGATCGCGCTGAGCGTCGTGGTCGGCGTGATCGCCTCCGGATCGACCTTCACGTGCAGGATCGCCGGCTTGCCGGAGGCGAGCGCGCGCTGAAAGGCGGGCAGGAACTCAGCCGTCTCCTCCACCGTCTCGCCGTGGCCGCCGAACGCGCGGGCGTAGGCGGCGAAGTCGGGGTTGCGCAATTGGGTCGCGCTGATCCGGCCGGGGTACTCGCGCTCCTGGTGCATGCGGATGGTGCCGTACATGCCGTTGTCCATCACCACCACGACGATCGGCAGGTCGTATTGCACCGCGGTGGCGAACTCCTGCCCGTTCATCAGGAAATCGCCGTCGCCGGAAAATGCGACGACCGTGCGCCCGGGGAAGACCCGCTTGGCGCCGACCGCGGCGGGCACGCCGAAGCCCATCGAGCCCGAGGTCGGCCCCATCTGCTGATTGAAGAGGCGGAAGCGCAGGAAGCGGCCGGGCCAGATCGCGAAATTGCCGGCGCCGGTGGTGAAGATCGCGTGCGGCGCCGCCTCGCGCAGCGCCAGCATGATCTGACCGATCTGCACCCGCCCCGGATTGGCGGGCGCGACGTCGCTCCAGGCGAGATAGTCCGCGCGCCCTGCCCGCGTCGCTTCGCTCCAACAAATCGCGCCCGGCGGCTGGAGCCCTTCGAGCGCGGCGCAGAACGCCGGCGGCGTCGCGACGACGCCGAGGCGCGGGTGATAGACGCGGCCGATCTCCAGCGCGTCGGCGTGGACGTGGACCAGCGTCTGGCGCGGCTCGGGGACGGAAAGCAGCGTATAGCTCTGCGACGCCATTTCCGACATCCGGCCGCCGACCAGCAGCACCAGGTCAGCCGCCTCGATGCGCGCCTTCAGCTTCGGGTTGGGGCCGATGCCGATCTCGCCGACGTAATTGGCGTGATCGTTGTCGACGAGGCTGGCGCGGCGGAACGAGGCCGCGACCGGCAGGTCGAACCGCTCGGCGAAGCGCATGAACGCGGCGCCGGCGCGCTCGTTCCAGCCGCCGCCGCCGACGATCGCAATCGGTCGCTTGGCCGCCCAAAGCATCTTCTGCAATTCGGCCATCTGCGTCTGGCCGGGCCAGATCGTCGCCGGCTCGACGCGCGGCGCGTCGGCGACCGCCGCCGCCTCGCTCAGCACGTCCTCGGGCAGCGCGACCACCACCGGGCCGGGGCGCCCCTGCATCGCCACGTGGAACGCGCGCTGGACGATTTCGGGCAGCCGCGCGGGATCGTCGACCTCGGTCGCCCACTTGGCGGTCGAGCCGAAGAAGGCGCGGTAGTCCATCTCCTGGAAGGCGCCCCGCCCGATCATCGCGCGCTCGACCTGGCCGATGAACAGCACCATCGGCGCCGAATCGTGCTCGGCGACATGGACGCCGTGGGCGGCGTTGGTCGCCCCTGGCCCGCGGGTGACGAAGCAGACCCCCGGCCGCCCGGTGAGCCGCCCCTCGGTCAGCGCCATCATCGCCGCCCCCGCTTCCTGCCGGCACACCGTGACGGCGATCGAAGCGTCATGCAGCGCGTCGAGCGCCGCGAGGTAGGATTCGCCCGGCACGCAAAAGACGCGCTCGACCCCCTGGGCGACGAGCTGGTCGACGAGGATCTGTCCCCCGGTTCGCGCGAGCGCGGCATGCTTCACGAGACGCTCCTCTGGCAGAGGTGAGAATGCGCGCCTGTTTGGCAGGAAGGAGCGGGGGGCGCAAGCGGGAGGGGGCGCAAGCGCAATCGGCGTTCGCGCCCCTCGCCCGCTTGCGGACTACGGCATTCACGCATCTTGGCGACAGCGCGGAAACTCACCCGGCCCCTCACCCTGCCTCTCCCGCTCGCGGGGAGGCCCCCCAGCGGCGGCTGAATGAGGATATCGGGGCGATCCAATGCCAGCCGGGTTTGGGTGATGCGGGCTTCCATGATGTTGATAGAGGCCAGCAAAACTTCGAAAATGCTGGGTAGCGGCTCCTCGCTCGATGTCCAGCGTGCGAGCTGCGCGGCGCCCGGCACTTCGAGGGTGAGCACTCTTGTTTTGATTGCCTGCACCGCCTGACGATAGCTCTCCAACCAGTGATCGAACCTCTTGAGCTCCACCGGCCGCATAGATCGCCCCGATCAGAGCCAACATACTGCTGCCGGCGATGCAGTCTGCGTTGATGCCGGCTTCCTCGACAGCCCTGATCACTCCGAGGTGCGCCAAGCCACGTGCGGAACCGCTGCCCAAGGCTAGCCCGATTTTGCGTGATCGTCCGGGCGCATCGATGAGGACCATTCGGCGCTGTCCGCGCGCATCGCTTCGGCCTTCTATCCTCCGCAATTCGAGCATCCGCCATGGACCTCGGTGCCTGGCGATCTTCGGCATGGACGCGCGCGCGAATATACCTTTGCGCTGGCACCTCCGCGCATCCTCCCAATGTGAACGCGCTTGCCGGCAGGTCGCCGGCGATCCAGCTCACATGTTCGCGACGGCGTACGCGCATGACCAGGCCTTCACCGGCAGTGGCGGGCGACCTCCAGCAAATGGTGCTGGATGAAGTCGGTGAATTCGTGCAGCGATACCGCGGCAGCGGCGTACCGCCGGTGAGCCTCGCCATGCGCATCCGCTTCAATCCGAACCTCGAACAAACCTGGTTCGGCGCGCTGATGGAGATCATCAACCTCGTCACCTTGCTGTCGATCATCCTCATCCGACGCCGCGCTGATCCGCGAGCGCGAGCACGGTACCATCGAGCACTTGCTGGTGATGCCGGTAACGCCGGCGGAGATCATGCTGTCCAAGATCTGGTCGATGGGCCTCGCGCCGGTGTCGGCCGCAGGCTCGCTCATATTCATCGTACAAGGCGTGCTGGCCGTGCCGGTGCAGGGCTCAGTGGCACTATTCCTCGCTGGCGCTGCGCTGGATCTGTTCGCCTCCACTTCGATGGGCATCTACATGGCCACCTTGGCGTGCTCGATGCCACAGTTCGGCATGCTGGCGGTTTTGATTATATTGCCGTTGGACGTGCTGTCCGGCGGCATCACGCCGCGCGAGAGCATGCCGGAGGTCGTGCGAGGCGTCATGCTGGTCGCACCCTCCACGCATTTCGTCGCCCTCGGCCAAGCCATCCTCTATCGCGGCGCGGGAATCGCCGCCGTATGGCCGCAGTTTCTGGCGCTGGCGGGGATCGGCAGCGTGCTGTTCGGCCTGTCGCTGAGCCGCTTCCGGAAGAGTATCGGTCAGATGGTCTGATTCGCGCCGGCGGGTACCGCCTGCGCTGCCATTCAAGGGAAAAAGGTGAGGAGATCTATGACAGTCAAATACCGAAAGATTCTCGTACCGCTGGACGGCTCCGAACTCGGCGAGGCGGCGCTTGCTCACGTCATGTATCTGGCACTGCTGGCCGGTGCAGACGTGACACTCTTGAGCGTGGTGCCTACGATCGAGAGCGTCGTCGGTCCATCCCAGATGCCGATCCCTGTCGACATCCAATGGAACGTTCTCAGAGACCGGGCGCACGAGTATCTGAGTGAAGTCTCCCGACGATCGGGGTGGGGGGGCTCAAGGATCCATGTTGTCGTGGAAAGCGGCAACGTCGCGGAAATCATTCTGGCGGTGGCCGCTCGCGAGCAGATGGACCTGGTCGCGATGTCGACGCACGGCCGGTCCGGGGTTCAGCGCTGGGTACTTGGCAGTGTAGCGGAGAAAGTGCTGCACGCTGCGTCCACGCCTGTATTACTGATCAGGTCGGTTCTGATAGCCGCCGGGTGATCCATCATGTATTGAGGGGAGTTTTCCTCGGCCCTGCGTTGCTCATGATTTGGGACCCTGCGTGGTCGAGCTAAAATCGTCGCGATCGCGCTTGATGACGGCCGGAATCAAGGCCAGCGAGGCGAGGGCGCCAACCGCCGCGAAGGCGGCACCGAAGACGAATACGGCCGAATGGCCAACCGCGTCCCAGAGCCCTCCGGCGATCAGGCTCGCCGCGAGGCCGGTGACGCCCATCGTCGCGCTATACCAGCCAATTGCGCTCGCGCGGAGCCGGTCCGGCACATAATCGCTCGCCAAGGCTTTGCCCACGGAGCGAATGATCCCCTGGTAGAGCCCATAGAACATGAAGAGCACGCCGATGAGCGCCACATTGCGGGTCAGAGCGAAGCCGACATATGTGATGAAAAATATCCCGATCGACAGCACCAGGAGGCTCCTCCTGCCCAGCCGGTCCGACCAGGATCCCGCTGGATAAGAGATCAGGGCAGCCACCAGGTTGAATCCCGCGTAGATCAGAATAGTGATTGTCAACGAGGCCCCGATAGCCTTCGTCTCCAGGATCAGGAAAGCGTTGCTGGAATTGCCGATTCCAAAGAGCGCCGTCGCCAGCAGATACCTCCAGTACGCTTTTGGAAAGCTCGAGGCATGGACGTCCAGTTTCGATTTGGCCGCTGTTTTGAGCGGCTGTTCGCGAACGAGAAGGACCATCAAGAATGCGAGCAAGCCTGGAATCACGGCGATATAGAAGTTCAAGCGGATGGGTAGGTGCCACACGACGAAGAGGCACACCGCGAGCAATGGACCCAGGAATGCACCGGCGTTGTCGCCCGCGCCTTCCAGGCCGAAAGCCCTGCCCCGATTCGCTTCGTCCACCGAGGCGGCGATGAGGGCGTCGCGCGGCGCCGAGCGCATGCCTGCGCCCAGGCGGTCGACGAACCGGCCGCCAAGCACACCCTGCCACATCGTGGCCAGGCCCATCAGAGGCTTGCCGATGGCGGCCAGGAAGTATCCCACCAGCGCAATGGATCTTCGGCGTTGCAGCTTGTCCGATAGTGCGCCGGCAAGCCCTTGGGTGATGTTCTGAGTGGCTCCCGCGATGCCCTCAACGAGACCGACCACACTCGCGCTGACCTTCAGAGTTTGTGTAAGAAATATGGGCAGGACCGGCACGATCATCTCGGTCGAAATGTCGGCGAACAGGCTCGACAGGGCGAGCAGAAAGGTGTTCCGCGAAAGGCCTCTGAAATACCCGCGTGGCGCTCTTGCTGTCATGATCAACTCAGGTCCGGCAGACCGGCACAATGTTGGGCTCTCGCCAGGCGAACTTGTTGCGGTCGCTCTATGAAATTCTACAGATACTCAGCCTCACTTATTCGATTAATGTTGGGACACTACTGAGGACGTTCCTGAAAGAGACGCCTTGAGAGAAAACTCACAACGGTCGGCACCTCAGTCTCAGTGCCCGGCTTAGGGTGGCGGAAATAATACCCATTTCGGCTGCTCATTGAGTTGTTTTAGCATCCTTGTGAGCTATCGCAAGTGAAGGCGACGCTTATCGTCGTGAAACGAAGCGGCAATACCACACCCCTATGGACCCCTTTGGCAATTCTTAAGTATTTTCCGTCAACCACAACGCGAACTCCGAATGGTGCCGTGAGCAACGAAGATCTAGTGTCATCCGCGATGAAACAACAGCTGCAGGAAAGGAGCAACGCCTCTCGGCGACACGCACTCATCGGCAGATCCGTGCGTTGCCGCCCGTCAGGTGATCGGCAGGCTTGTAGACCTGTCGCACATCGGCTGGCGGTCATGTGTCGCGGATCTGCTGGCGGATCACAGAGGCGTCCATCTCACAGCTGTATGGTTCCCTCGATAGTGAGTCGGCGGGAGAGACTCGGCCGTTTCGGAGACTTACCGTTCGTCGCTCTGACGACAGTTCAGTCAAACATTTCGGCGAGTTGATCTTCGGGCTGTAGCCAGCGTGAACCGCCGGGAGGACTTCGGGTGATAACGGGGCGACGGTAGCCTTCACACCACGCCACCCCCGGAGCCCGGCCTATGCCACCTCCCGATCCCGACGATGACGCCACTCTCATCGAGCGGTCCTGGCACGACCCGGAGGCATTCGCGGGCCGCCCGCGGGCTGGCATCCCTGTGGCACCATCCCGGGGCGGGGTTCACGCATTCCCGTCGTCGTTCGTGTCGATCTCTTGGCTGCCGGCAGATCCAAATTCACTGTGGGACGGATTGCCAATCCGTCCTTCAAGCACTCGGTCCTGGGTCTGTTTCCATCCGCCGGTCGCGTTTGCCGAAGCCCTCTTGCAACCCACGGGGCTGACCCCAGGTCTCCGGCCCAAAGGGCGAAGGGAAGACCTACGGTCCAGCGGGAGCCAAAGACCCGTGCCGAATCATCGATCCGGCCGGTCTGCCGGCCGGATCGATCGATCAGTTGGCGAAGGCGTCTTGCGACAGTGGCATCTGCTTGCAGTAGAGCGGCAGCTTGCTCCCCGCCGGGGTGATCAGCTTGGAGTAGACCGTGCCGTCGATCGTGTTGGTGATGAACCGGACAGCGCCGTCGCAGAAGCCCATGTTGCAGCCGCTGGGGTGGGCGCTGTTGGAGAAGGGATAAGATCCCTCGATCGTCAGGTTCTGGCCGAAGTTGATGTTCTCGAACGTGCCGACCTTGTTGGCGTACGACCAGCCCGGACCGTCGATGTCGCCGCTGGCGGTCCCGTGCCCGAGATGACCGAGGCCGGGGCGAGCTGGCCGGCCGTGCAATCGGTGGTGGCCGGCACGCCGCAGACGGCGGACGAGCCGATGAACATGGTCATGGTCGGCACCGGCGTGGCCCAGTTGCCTTCGAGATTGGCCGTGTACGGCGTTCGGCCGCGGCCGCGCCGACCAGGGTATTCTCGCTGAGCAAGACCGTGCTGCTCGTGCCGTCGACAATGCCGGCGAGGCTCGATCGCACGTTCCAGGGGATCCTGACCTGGACGCCCTGGGGGAACGTCGATTCGAGGAACATCACGCCCAGCTTCTGGGTGACCCCGATGGTGCCGGTCATAGCCGCTTGCCGCGGGCGCCCAGATGAGCGGGGTCTTGGTGCATCGTCTCGCCGCCATCGATCTGGGAGCCGATCCAGCCGTAAGGCACGGCGTGCCAGAGGGCGAACCCGCCGTTGACGACGTAGCTCAGGTTGCCCTGGTTGGTCTGGGCGGTGTTGTCGTCGGGGCATTTCAGAACGCCGATGGCGGTGTTGCCGATCGTGTAGTTGCTGGACTGACCGGCCACGTAGTTGGTCGGGTCGAAGAAGTTCACGCCGGTCGGCCCGTCCGAGGTCGTCGTGAACATCGTCCACTGGTTGAACAATTCCTGGTTTTCCATGTAGGGCAGAAGTGGCAGCACCCAGCTATACATGGGGTTGCCGTCGCGGGCGTCCCGCCTCCGGGCAGGTAGGTGAGGATGACCGACTGGGTGGGGTCGGGTGGACCGCTGGTCAGGCTGGTGTCAGGTTTGTGTGTCCTCGCAGAACTCGCCGGCGGGCGGGAACGCGTTCTTGGTGCTGACAAACTGTTGCATGGCCAGGGTCAAGTTGTGCATGTTGCTCTGGCACTGGGCGCGGCGGCCCGCTTCGCGGGCCGACTGGACGGCGGGCAATAGCAGCCCGACCAGGATGCCGATGATGCTGATCACCACCAGCAGCTCGATCAAAGTAAAGCCTCGAAGATGAGCGCGACGACGACGGGCGGTCATGAGTGGTCCTTTCACAAAAGGAAGGTGAACCTGAACGTGATTCTATCCGAGTTTTGTCCGCTTCGACAAGCGGAGCTAGGTGGTCTTGCGGTCAAATGTCGCCGGAGGAACCCGGCCCTCACAAACTATTGGCAGACGTGCATGGGTTTCGGTTGTGCTACGATCGACCCCCCACCCTAACCCTCCCCCACAAGGGGGGAGGGGATTTATTGAGCCCCTTCCGCCATCCTCAGTTCCTGGGAGCGAGCCCGTTCCGGTCCCCTCCCCCCTTGTGGGGGAGGGTTAGGGTGGGGGGTTTCCGAGTGGGGTACCGGTTCCGCCATCCTCAGTTCCTGGGAGCGAGCCCGTTCCGATCCCCTCCCCCCTTGTGGGGGAGGGTTAGGGTGGGGGGTTTCCCAGTGCGATACCTCCTCCCCGGGAGCGGTTTTCAGCGCGAGCCAGGTTGCCTCCAATATTGAATCAAGGTCCTCGAACACTTCGTGGTTCCAGTAACGAAGGACGCGAAAGCCTTGAGAATTCAGCCAGTCGGTCCGGGCTTCGTCTTGCTCGCTAACGAGCCGATGCTGACCGCCATCCAGCTCAATGACAACCTTGCGCTCGAAGCAGAACGAAGTCAACGATGAAGCTGCCGATAGGGGCCTGCCTGCGGAACTTGAACCCTCCAAACTGCTCGCCGCGCAGCCGTGACCAGAGCCTCCGCTCGGCGTCGGTCATGTTTTTTCGCAGCTTGCGAGCGAGTTCGTGGTACATTGACCCCCCACCCTAGCCCTCCCCCACAAGGGGGGAGGGGATTTGTTTGGCTTATACCAGATACGTATTCATCTCTGCGTTACTGGATTCGATTGCTATGAACGACGGCCTGGTGGAACTGTCCCGCGTTGCCCGGGTCGAAGCCGGTCAGCTTGAGCCGGTCGAACCAGGAAGAAGGCGCGATAACGCACGTTGCTGCCATCAAGGGCGCCGTTCTCCGGGCCCATGATGTCGTAGGCCAGGGTGGGCACGCCGACCGAAGCCATGCCGATGTCTCCCTGCCGCTTGACCTGGAAGAAGCCGATCGTGACCCACACCGCATACTGGTGGGTCCGCACGGTCGTCAGGTTCAAGACCCGCTGCATTTCCTCGCTGCGCCAGTAGGGGTGCTGGCGGAAGTCGGCACTGGTGATGGTGCCGCTGGCACCGCTCCGTGCGCCGAGGTAGGGGTTGCTCGGCGCGCCGATGGGGGTCGGTGCCGCGTTCGTCGACACGTACTCGGTCGCCGCGTTGCCGCCCGGCCAGAACAGGTTGAGCATGCCGTTGCTCGGGACGGTCGTGGTGGTGGCGGTCATTGCGCTTTGCACGGTCAACGGCAGCACGCCGGGAGCCGGAATGGGCGGGGTGGCGGCGGCCGGAGTGGTGTTGTTGACGAACGGGTCGCCGGTCTCGCTGGCGTTGCTCGGCGCCGGGATCGTCGACGAAGGGATGCTGCCCGAGGTTCCCGGATAGAAATCGGCAAACTGGAACAGCCGGCGGGCCGGAATCGGCGGCGGATACGAGGAGTTGTAGACGAGCCCGTTGCCAATCGACAACAGTCCCGGGTAGTAGCCCGACGTGTAAACCGGGTTAGCCGTAAGCGCGGAGGTGTTGGCGTAGTTGATGTAAATACTTAGGCTCCGCACCCCCGGATCGCTCGCGTAGAACGACGGGGGTGAAGCCGCGGGATTCGGTGCCGTATTGGGAGCCGGGCTGGTGTTGTTACTCGGCGGCAACGCCGCCGGCCGCATGATGGTGTAGTCGATGTCGGGGTAGGACAGCGAGTGAAACGGTCTGTCGGCCGGAATCCTTGAGCCATTGGCCCCCCCTCCCGCCTGGCCGTTGGCGCCGCCGTACGCAACGTTTTCGCCCACGGCGCCGCTGCCCCAGCCAAACATGTAGCCCGAGCCGCCGTGCCGCAGCCAGAGGAATTGCACGAACGACGCCTTGAGCGCGTTGTTGTAGATCGCCGGAGCACCGCCGGCATTCGCCGCCTGGTTGTTGTAGTTGGCGATCGGGTCGGCAGCCAGCAGGCCCGCCCCGCTCTGGGGGTAGGTCTGATACGGGGCCCCCAGGCTCGCCCAGTTCTGCCACGTGGCGAGCGACGTGCTGGACAGCGGATAAGCCGAGGCGGGTGCGCCGTTACTGAGCGTCGCGGTAACAACGAGCGGAATCGGGCCCGGCGCCACCGGACTGTTTGCATTCGGCGGCAGGGGAATCTGGTATGGCGGCCCCGTCGACTGCAGTGAGAGCGCCGTGCCGGTGGGAGTGTAATTCCCCGCCGGCAGCGGCTGCACCTGATCCATGTTAAGAAGCTGCTGCGAGAACTGATCGGATTCGTCCAGATTTTGCACCAGGGAGGGCGGGTCCGTCTGCGGGTTCGCAGGCACGCTGGGCTGGCCGTTTTGCTGGCTGATGCTCGTGTTGCCCAGCAGGCCGAGGTACACCTCCTCGTCGATGATCAGGTTGAGATTCAAGAGCCCGGGCTTCAGGTCCTGCCGCGCCCAGTCGAAATTGGTCCCCTGGGCGACCGCCCCGATCGAGCCGAACACCTGGCTGGGCACCTCGAAGAACTCGAACATCTTGAACCAGCCGTCGGCGGATTGCCCCCCGACAAACGTAGTAGCCGCGGTCGTGCGCCGTGTCGGCGGCCAGGGATGCCCCTGTATAGAAGAACTTGTCGCTCAGATACGGATAGCTGTGGGGTTGAATCGGCGGGGTCGGGGTGGGGACCGGGTTGATCTGAGCCGGGCTTGCCGGCGGCGCAGTCGTCGCCGGCGGCGTCGGCGGCGCCGCGCTGTTGATGGAGCCGGCGAAAAGCAGCGGTACCGATGCCGTGCCCACACTGACATAGGCCGCCATGATATTGGAGGTGGGCGCGTACAAATAGCCCGGCGCCGGGCCATAGGGAGCCGGCGCGGACGCCAGCCCATTGGGCGCCGGGTTGACCGTCGGCGTGAGATAGAGCTGGCTCGTAAATGACTGCGTGAAGATCGATCCGGCGGCCGGCGCCTGGCCGGTGGCCGGTACGAGCTGGCCGGGGTTGACCTGCGCGATGGCTCCGCTGGCGGCAAGCGGTGCGTTGCCGGGGTTGGCCGGAGGCGGCGCATTCACTTGAACGTTGCCGATGCCCGCATACCCGCTGAAAAACGTGAAGAGGTTCTGTTGCGACGGGGCGAACTCGACGAACTGCTTGGTGAAGAGACCTGGCGGGCTCGCCGGCACCAGCATGAGCTCGGCCACACTGGTGAAATCGCGGTCGTGGAACGGCAGATAATCCCAGGATTCCTGCACGGTCATGCCCGAGCCCATCTCCCATTCATTGGCCAGGCCCAAGGTGTGGTAGATCGGGAACGTCGCGGCGATCTGTGCCTGGGTGGTCGCGTCGATGTAATAGATCCCCTGGCTCAGGGCGTAGGTGGCCCCGGCCGTCGCCGATTTGACGTAGCCGAGCGAGTTGGCCGAGGGGGGAACAACCTGCTCGGTATAACCGTAGCGGGTATCAATCGCGACCGAGGCCGTGGCCGGAGAGGTGTACGTGATCGCGGGGTTGCCGACGAGCGTGCCGGTCGGCAAGGGCACGGCGTGCCCGCCCCGATAGGGCTGGTACCGCTGCACCGAGTAGATCGTGTTGAAGTTGCCATTGACCGCGGGCACGCTCACCATCGTGCCGTTGACCGTGATGGTCGCGGTCTGGGTGGCGTATCCCGTGCCGTCGATATAGGGCAGACGCATGGCGTCGACCACGACCATGGGATTGTAGGCCGAGACCGGAGCAAACAGGTTGGCGGGACGGCGCAGGCAGACCCAGAGATACTCCGTGCCGCGCTGGGTCGCCGAGGCCGATCCCGATCCGGCGCCCGCGGCCGTGAGCAACGGTACTTTCCACTTGTAGTTCTGCGGCGGGTTGTTCGTGCTGGTGTTGTTCCCGGGATTCCCGGCAACACGCCCGGATAGAGTGGGATCGTCGGATTGGTTCCTGGGGTCATCGGGTCAAAGCCGGTGGTGGAATTCAGTGATTGGATCACGGGCGGCGGATAAATCGTGACTCCCGCTGAGGTGGTGGAGGGGATCGTGTAGCTGTTGGTGGCGTTGAAGACGCTGCCGTTGTAAGACATGCCTGGCTGAAGCGGCCCGCTTTCATACACGTTGGTCGTCGTGGCGCCGTTGTTGGTGACGGAGGAACTGGGCGGGCTGTTGCCGAAGACGTAGAAATAGTTGGTCGGCAGAGTGGTCCCCCCGGCCGTCACGTTGGTGGCATTCGGCACGCTGGAGTTATTATTCGCAATGTTCTTGGCGGCGAGCAGGGGCTGAAGAACGACGTCGCTTGAGGTGCCGCCGGGAATCGTTGGCGGAGGATTGAACGCGTCCTTGTTGAGCGGGGTCAGCCCGTAAATGTTGCCGAACCGCGGCAGCTCGCCGCGGTAGGGGTCCGGGCGGCTATAGGGATCGTCGCCCGTGAAGACGATGTCCCAGCAGCCTCCGGAATAGGGATCGTTCGGCGTGTACTGGAAGCCGCCGAGATCCAGCACGGCGGCGTTCGGATACGGGGACGGGGTAATGGTTCCGACGGGAATCTCGGGGCTGGTCAGGGTATTGACCAGCTCGATCAAGAAGCGGTTGGCTTGAGGGGGTGCGCCCGCCGACGGCGGTCCGATACGAGAACGTGTAGGCCAGGGCCTCATTGATCGCCACGGGGTTGTATTCCATGCCATACTGATCGAGCTGGATGGAGCCAGCCACGGCGGCGCTGGCCGCTACCAAGCTGGCGGGCGGGGTGGTGGCAGTCGGCACGCCGGGGGGCGGACCGGTGAGCAGCACGTCGGGGTTGACCCAATGGGTCATGGTGCAATCCGGGTCGCGGAAGTCGATGATGTTGATCACGTACTGGCTGAGCGCGGCCAGCTCTTCAGGCGTGTCCACCGCCCTGGGGGGCAACACCCACTTGAGCATCTGATAGGTGTCGCTGATCCACTTTTGACGGATCGGCTCGTTGGGGTCGTTCGAGACCGGCAGGGGATAGTTGAGGTTGATCTTGCGGTCGCGGTGGGCCAGCGCGGGAGTGGTCACCCCCAGAGTTTGGAAGCTCGCATTGAGCAACGTTTGCTGGCCCGTGCTGGGGTTGGTAAACGTGAAGCGGTTGTTGTTGGGGAAACTGAAGCCGGGATTGTCGTTGGTCCAGGCGAACCCGTTTGACTCCCAGGCGTCGAGCGCGAAGAGCCTGCGCCGCCGTTGGCCGTCGATGCCGTTGGTGAAGCTGATCGGCGCCAACTGCTGGAGCCGGCTCGAGAGCGAAGCCCCATCGACGTCTTGCTGGCGGTAGAGCCATTCCAGGTCGCTAGGCCCATACGGCGAATCGAGCAGCGGGTTGAAGGTGTAGAGGTTCATCTCGTCGGCCTCGTTGAGGCCGTCGGAGTTGACCGTGGCATTGACGGCGAAGTCGTAAGTCGGATAGAAGGTCGGCATCTCGCTGCTGCCGGCCGGGGTCCCGCCCGTATCCAGGTTCAGATCGACCGGGACGCCGCCGACCCGCTGGGGGGTGAAGGTGCCAGGCGGCGGTGGGTTAGGGGCGTTCGGGGTGGAGACGCCGTTTACTGAAACCACATTAGCGCCGTAGTTCTGGCTCGGGAACCGGAACGATTCGAACCCATGGGTCGGGTTGTTCGTCTGGTCGGGGGCGTAGTTCGAGCCGCTCGCCCAGGGATAAGTCACCGTGACGGCGCCCGGCCGGTAGGCCGCCGGGTAGGGACTGTAGTTGACCACGCCCGGCGATCCGGGCGGCCGGAAATAGCTGTAGAATTCGACGCGGCCGAACAGGTCGGGGCCGTGACTGACCGGATTGGCGCCGGCATTCCACTGGGTCACGTTGCCCGTGCCGTTGATATCGGCGGGCGTCAGCCAGCGCCGCATGCGATCGACCGGAAGCAAGAGCGCGCCGAGTTGTCGTAAAAATCCGTGTCGCCCGCTTCACCCGTGTGGCCAATGGGCCAGGGATCGTAGGAGTTGTAGTTGTCGTCGGCCGCGTCGCGGGGGGTGCCGAAGAGGATATCGGTCGGGATCCATCGAGTAGCCCGCTCGGACCGGGTTGGCATAATTGGGGCGCACCACGTCCACGAACTGGTACGGCTGGGCCAGGAGGCATCGGGTTCATGGCATAATTCGGATTGGCGAACGGAACCCCGGGCACGGCCTGGGCCTCGCCCCATCGCCCGGGCACGGGCTGGGTCGTTCGCGTGACATAGACATTGCCGTTGGAATCGGTCTGGGGCTCGCATTATCGCCGCCGTCGGCGATCCCGTTGGGCAAGGGGAAGCTCTGCTGCCCCTGACTTGGCCCCGACGAGGAATAGACGAAGTTGGTGTCGTTGTTGCCCGGCCCCGGGCGGCCGGGTGCCGGCCAGCAAATTGCGATACTGGGTCAAGCGGACGTCGATGCCCGCGTTGTCAACCTGAGTGTTGAGGTCCCCGTCGATCACCGCGTTGA
>CAVXCA010000091.1:0-43769 GCA_963759955.1 uncultured Alphaproteobacteria bacterium | reverse complement strand
TGACAGTGAGTGGCCGATAAGAAGCGTTGGAAGGGCACTAATCGCTGTGGAACCACGACAGCGTCGCGATGTGTGGCGGCGCGAGTGAAGCTCTTACCCTCATCGCGATATCTCCCCACGGAAATGACCACGTCACGGGCACAGGGTTCACATGTTGGCCAATCGCCTGGGGGCGGATGAAATCAACCTCGATCTTCACAGATTTGTCCTCCGAGGGCGTCTCGATTGGCAAATCGTCATTCGGTATCTTTGACCATCGCAGGCCTGCCGATCTCAGTTGGTGCAAGGGCGCAGTTGTCACCCGAAGCCATGGCATTTCCTGCTGCTGTTCCAACACGATCGACACCTCGCATATTCCCGCGAAGAGAGCCGCGTCATCCTTCCTGGCCCGCTCCTTATCCGACTTGAGGTGAAAGTAGTTCGGGGCATGAAAGGTGAAGTGAGGATTCCTAACGGGCTCCAGTGTCATGGGGTCCGACGACACTTCAAATTGGGCAGTTACCCGATTGAAGACGTTCCAGATGGGGCGTCGCCCCTTGAAGCGTGGGGAGATGAAAGTTTTGTCGTTTAGCCCGACTGAAATGTCTCCTCCGGGCTGGAACGATATCCAAGCAATCCTCACGAACCGCTCGGGAGTTTGGCAAGTCAGGTGCTTCAACATGATTCTACGTACTACAAATGCCGGAGCCTTGCCGGCGAGGTGTCTGGTCGATGCATCCCTTCCCTCGTGAACGCACAAGCGCCATCAGCCCGCCAACAGCCCGCTATCGACCTCGCCGACTGTCTTCAAGATCACCGCATCCTCGAAGTCGCCAAGCGCCGGGTCGCCAGTGCGCGAGAACGCGATGGCTCCGCAATGTCCTTCCGTCGTCGCCAAAGAGTCGGCCATGCGGATCGCTTGGTTTGAACTGCGTGCCTCTTTCGGCTCGCACGCAACGATGTCGCCGCCCTCGGAACGCGTGAAGGCGAGCGCGACGTAATAGGTCATAGAGGCCATCCGAACCTCCCAGTGTCATCCGCTCCCAACCTGGCGATTGGTCGGCGGCTCGAACACGACTGTTATGCTGCGACTTCCGCAGGCGGGACACATCAACCGCGACTCCAGGCGCGTCAGCGGAAAGTTCGGTCCCCGCGTGCATACCAGCGTTTCGAGATCGAGCTGCTTCCGATAGATGCAGCGCCGCATCGACTTCGTGCCTTCACGGTAGCCTTGCGTGCACCGTATGTGCACCTTCCAGCCGAGGCTCCGCGCCGTGCCTAAGGTCTCGACCTCCATGAGAACATAGAGGGAACATTGGGTCGCGTTGTCAAGCCAGGCGGGTTGCTTCGCACCGTTGGCAATGCACTTCCGGAAAATGGACGTTGGCCGAATATGATAGTTGGGTCCTTTGGTCCGTCCTGGAAATCGTTGCATCGATTGTAGCTTGGGACGCCAGGAAAAAGGGGCGCGGGCGTTACGCGATCGTCACGATGTGCGGACATCTGCCTCGCCCGCCTAGCGGCGAGATGATGGGGCGGCGTAAGGTTAGGTGATATTGTGGCGTTTCGATCCGGTTGGGCTCCTATGCGTGATCCACGATATTGGCCTTCAATGGGGCCAAAGACTCGACGACGCGCAGTTGGCGATGCAGACTCCGCCCCCCCGAACGCTGCACATGAATCCGGGGATAGGCCGCGCAATCATCCTGTAAGCTCTGGACAGGAACGTTGGAATCCCGAAGAGCGCGACCATCACAGGAAAGAACGGCGCTACTGGTTTTGGACCTCGATCCTTACCGGCTTGGCCGTCGCGGGTGCCATCGGCACTGTCGTTCTCAGCAAATGGTCCCTGGATCAATCCGAACAAGCTGTCGCGGAGGCTCAGAAGCAGTCCGGGATCGCCCAAGCTGCCTTTGAGGAAGGCGCCAGAGCCGTCATTGCCATTAGAGGTCTCACCTGGGACAGTCCGCTTAAGAGAGATACCGACAACGTCGTCAATGTTGTGACTGTAAACGTTGGAAAATCTCCAACAGCTATTTTTGGCACAACTCCAGAGATCATTCCATTCGTAACGGATGAGAAATTTGGCGTCAAATCTATGGATGTTGGAGACAACAACGACTGCAATCCGACGCGGTATTCTCCAGGCACGATTCCATCGTTCCTTGATACTGGAACAAATAACAGTCTGCCAGTCTTGATCAACAAGGAACTAGTAAATAAAATCATGGATGGAGGAGAAACTATAGCAATACGTGGATGTGTGTTTTATTCTGCGTTCGACAAAACGCATTACGTTGGTTATTGCTATGTTGCCGCTCAGAAAGACCAAATCGCCTCTTTGGTAAAGAGCCCCCTCTGCGCTCATGGGAATTTTGCTCGATAGAAGAACGCGCGTTCGCGTCACAAGCAGCGCACACAGCGCTAATCGCCAGCAATCCAGGACGTGCCTTACGACTGACGCGTCTTTGGTGTCGAAACCGTGATACGGGACTGTGTTACAAAGGCCTTGACCGCCCAGATAAACATACATAGTATCAATTACATAGTCGACTGGAGGCGCATTCCTTTCCTGGGCACCATTCCGCAAGATGCGTGACGGCGAGCTGCGGCCGGTCGACCTCGAGACGGCGCGCTCTCGCCGCTACAACTCGCCGTCCTCGTCGAGACCCTCTTGCGGCAACTGCTCCTCGAACTTCACCGCAATGCCCGCCGCGAACAGTCGCACCACGCGGGCCGAGGCGCGGCCGACGACCACCCGCGATCCGATCAGAGGCGCGGCGTCGACTTCGAGCGCTGCGCCGGCGAGCGAGGCGTCGATCAGGCGCGCTTCGTATTGGCGGCCGTCCTTCGTCGTCAAAATCGTTCGCCGGCGATCGAGTTTGACGCGGTGATGCAAGCGATTGTCCGGCGCGCCGCCGGCGTGACGGTTGACGAGCCAGGCGATCGGGCGGGTCAGCCGCTCGATCTTGCGCGCGGGAAGCTGCATCGTGACGGCGAAGCAACTGTCGAAGGTCCGCACGATCGTCCCTTGAATCCGGCCGATGTGGTCGAAGTAGGCGACGACGCGCTCGCCGACGAATCCCTTCCTCATGCTCAAGATGGCGATCCCGCCCGGCGAAACGTCGAAGGTGCGGCATGGATGTTCGTCGCGCTCGCCGAGCAGATAGCGCCCCGACAGCGTCAGCCCGACGCGTCGATAGCGGCGGCGCTCGTTGAGCCTCGCGTCGGCCAATTGCGTCGCGACGACGGTCATGGGCGTGAGTTCCCTAGGCGTCATTCCCGGCGCGGGCGGCCGGGAACCGAGAGGCCTGCCAAGCGCTCCCGTCAATGATCCCTACATCAAGGGAATCATAGGAAAATCTTGGTTAACGAAGTGCGAACGGGATTGGAGAATACGGCGGCGGGATACGCAAGGCGCGCTTTCGTGATGCGACAGATTGCAGCAGCGCCTCCACGCGAGAAGCGCTCGTTCGCCCTGCTTCACATGTCGAACCGCCTAGCCTCAGCGGAAACGCCGCCGCCCCTCGGCCGGTCCGCGATCACCGGCAAAGCCCCAGCGCCGCTTCGAGCGCGGCGGCGAGGAATTCGTCGGTTTCGGCCTCGGGCCGGGAACTGGCGAGGATGTCTTCGGCGGTGACGATCGCGCCGGTGAATTCCTGCACATGCCAACGGCCCACCGACGGCAGCTTCGGAAGCGCCGAGGGCTTCGGCCTGGGATAGATCGACAGGTAGAAATACGGCTGGTCGTAGAACGCGTCGCCGGGCGAAAGGCCCGCCCCGACGTAGCCCGCGCCGCCCCTTTCGGGCAAAGGGAACGCGGTCAGCGTCGCCAGGTCGAAATGATGCGGCCAGCCGCGCGGCGCCGGCGCGTCGAGGCCGCTCGCGAGGATGGCGCGGCGAATCTTTTCGAGCGCCGTTCGGCCGTTGGCGAACCAGGCCGCGAGCTCGCGTAGCGCGTCGGGCAGGTCGGGGCGGCCGTAGTACAGCCCCCGCCCCACGCCGTGCGCCGGCAGGGCGTAGGGCGCCGGCGCGTCGAGCGCCTTGGCGTCGAACCCGCTCGCTTGAAAGGAACGGCCCAGCCATTCGCGAGCCTGAGCGTCGTTGTGATCGAGAAGCCTGAACGAACGTTCCGGCCGCGCGGGCTCGTCGCTCGCCAGCGTCAGCGTGAGGTCGCGCAGGCGCAAGGCGAGCCGCTCGCCGTTTCGCAGCGGATGGGTCGCGAAGCCGTCGAGCCGGTCGTCCCAACCGAGATTGGTCTGGCTGTCGTCCGGCTGCGGCGCCAGCGCCGCACGGGCGAGCCTAGCCAGCCATTGCACGGCGTAGTGCGCTTGCACGCGGGCCTCGCTCAGTCTTCGCGGCTCGACGCCGCGCAGCGGTCGCCAGGATGCGGTTGCGGTCATCACTTGGGCCTTCTGTTGGCTCGTCCCGCGGCGTGGAGCGCGGGTCGATGGTCCCCGATGCTTTCGGCGGCGACGGCGCATGTTACGCGCGAACACGCCAATAGCGCGGCGATCCGAAGGTCGACCCGGATTTCCTGGGGCAGGGGCGCGGATGCGGGCTGAGCGCCGCCCCGAGACCGCGGGCGACCTCATCGCCCACGCCGAAGACCGCGCCGCCGTCGAGCGCGGCGGCTGGAAGGCTCATGCGATGACGACGAGTCGTCCGTGATCGGACGGCGACGATTGAGCCTCCCGCCCGTCTCGGTGTTCAGTGTTTATCGAGGATGAATCGCCCCAGGCGCTTGTCGATCGTCATGATGTGGTTGACGAGCCAGTCTTCGAGAAACGTCAGCAAGGCGGCCTTCGATCCGGGCTCGCCCATGCGCGCGTTGGCGCGAAGGGCGACGACCTGTTCGGAAAAGTGTCGATGCTGGGTGAGGTGGAGCGCCGATTCGGTCGAGGTGTCGATGTAGCCGTGCCGCTTCATCAACTGCTCCTCGGTGTCGAAGTGATAGATCGCGTAGCCGAGCAGATCGCGGGTGATCTGTTCGAACAGCGGATCGCTGGCGTCGTCGGTCAGCTTGACCCTCGCCTCCGTCAGGGAGTCGACGAGGATGCGGTGTTGTCGGTCGATCGCGGCGACGCCGGTGAGCATGGCGTCGTTCCATTGGATCGGGGCTGAACTACGCATAGGCGTCTTCCTTTCGCCGCTCGGGCGCTCAGCACTCCTCGGCGCCGGCCGGCCGAAGCCAAGCCGGATCCGGCCGGAACTCGCGAACCCAACGCGGAATATCGCCCGCCGGCATCGGCCGCGCGACAGCGTACCCCTGCATCACATCGCAACCCATGGCCAGCAGGCGTTTGATGTGCGCCGGCGTTTCGACGCCCTCGGCGACGAGGGAACGGCCAAAGGCGCGCCCCAGCCGGATCACGGCTTCGACGATGGCGAGGTCTTCCGGTCGAGTCAGCATTTGACGCACGAAGGATTGATCGATCTTGATCTCCGATACTGGCAAATGGCGGATGTGGGCAAGGGTCGAGTAGCCGGTTCCGAAGTCGTCGAGGGAGAACGTTACGCCGAGTTTGCGGCAGTCCTCGATCATTTGGCGCACGACGCCCAGGTCTTTCAGCGCCGCAGTCTCGACAATCTCGATTTGCAGGCGGTTGCGTCCCGCCTCGGGGCAATGGTCGAGGTCGGCGGCAAGGGCGCCGGCGAAGTCCGGCTGCAGCAATTGGCGGGCGAAGGCGTTGACGCTGACGCACAGATCGATGCCCTGACCCTGCCATTGCGCGATCTGGGACAAGGCCTCGCAAATCACCCACTCGCCGACCTGGAGCGCAAGATCCGTGTCCTCGATCAGCGGCAGGAATTCGGCGGGCGGCAGCAGACCGAGGGTCGGATGCTGCCAGCGGATCAGCGCTTCGGCGCCGATGCAGCGGCCTTGTCGGCAATCCACCTGGGGCTGGTAATAGAGGCGGAACTGCCCCGACTTCATCGCCTCGGCGAGCCTCTGGAGGGTTCCGTGGCGCGCCTCGATGCGCTGCTCGATCCGGGCGTCGAACAGGCCGAATCGGTTCTTGCCGGACTGCTTGGCCGCGTACATGGCGTGGTCGGCGTGACGCAGCAGCGTGTCCGGGTCGGCTGGGTCGTTCGGGAATATGGTGACGCCGACGTTGGCGGAGACTTCGGCCAGCGGACCGTCTTCGAGCGCATAGGGGGCCGACAACGACTTCGAGCATGCGGTCGAGGGCCATCTGGCACTCGTCGTCGCGCGTCAGGCCTGACAACAGGATGGCGAATTCGTCGCCGCCGAGCCGGGCCACGGTGTCGCCGCTGCGCACGCTGTCGGTCAGCCGCTTCGCCACCTCGACCAGCAGTTGGTCCGCGCCTTCTTGGCCGAACCGGTCGCCGACCTCCTTGAAGCCGTCGAGGCAAAGGGAACAGACCGCGATGCGGGTGCCGGAGCGTTGATTCTGGCCGATCGCTTGACGCAGGCGGTCGCCGAGCAGCAGGCGGTTCGGTAGGCCGGTGAGCTGGTCGTGATAGGCGATTCGCTCTTGGCGCCCGGCGAGGGTCTCGCGGTCGTCGATGTCGCGCACATCGACGAGCACGCAGGCCTTGCCGTCGATCTCGACCCGCTTGCCCGACAACAGCACGGTGACGACCGCGCCGTCCTTGCGCCGCGCCGGCGCTTCGAAGTCGAGGGCCTCGCCGTCGCGCTCGAGCGTCTGTCGCCATTTGCGGCGCTGCTTGCCGTCGATCCATAGGCCGAGACCGGCGGGCAGCGTGCTTCGTCCGACCAATTCGTCCGCGCTATAGCCAAAGTAGTCGGGAAAGCTGCGGCTCATCTCAAGCACGACGCCGTCTTCGAGGCGGATCAACGCCATCGGATCGGGAATCAGGCCGAATATCGCGGCAAATTTTTCCTCGGACTTGCGCAGGGCCGCTTCGGCCGCGAGACGCGCGCTGACGTCGCGGGCGATGGCGATGAATTGCCGGCTTGACCATTTTCGACTCATAGGCGTGCCTCGCCGGCGCTCCTCGTCGCTCGCGACGCTCGGCGCAAAGGCGCGCCTCGAAATCGACGGCGTTGAATTACGATTGTCCTTGGCCTCTGCGAAACCCAGCCTTGCCGCGTGGCGGCAGTTCGCCGCCAAATGACAAGACGTCGGATCCGGGCCGCCGCTCGGGCAGCGTCGCAATCGACAGGGTAAAGTTCGCCTCGGCATCGCGCGCCTTCTATCGCCACAGTGCAGCTATAAAGTGCGCCTAATGCGCTTCCGCCCGCAAATCATCTGCGGCGATACACGTCTTCGCTCTTGACCCCCTGGGAGGCGGCGGGTTGGGCCGGCCTCCCGAACGCTACGCCGAGCCTTGCGACTCGCGGCGCGCCCGAAACATCGCATTCTCGCCCCTACGACAAATCCCCTCAACCCGTCGCTGGGAAACGGCGTTTGCGGCGATCGGCTCTCAGTTCTACGCCGCGCCGCATTTCGACTCGGTTTCCGCCAGCCTTCGCGGTGGGGAACTTGCCACAGTTTGTCGGCGAGATAGTTAATGTCCGCGTGACATGTCTGCGACAAAATGTCCTAGCGCGAAAGTTGGAGTCGCCGGCGTTCGACAGCGCAAATCCAGCCCTCGCCAGGTCGAACGGTTCGTCGGCGGGCAGGAAAACGGGGGCGCGCTTTCGAGCGGTCGGGCGGGGAGGACATCGGCCGAAGGGAACCGTGCGGAGCGGGGTCGGCGGGACGTCCCGAAGTCCTGGTCAGGGGCGCCGGCCGACAAGATCGATCGAAATGAAAGCGGGTTCGCGCGTGGGCGCGGGCCGAGGCGCTCAATGGGCCTGCGGCGTCGGCGGGGCGAGCTTCGCTGCGTCGCGGGTCCGGTCGGCGGGACCGATCGTCCCCAAGGGCTCGCCGTTGCGTCGCCACAGGATCGCGCGCGCCTTGACCTTCAGGCCGTCGAGCGTGATCGCGCAGGCCATTTCGATTTTTGCGGCGACGGCCGCGGTGGCCTCCCGCGCCGATCTTGCGACCGCCTCCGCTTCCGCAGTCCTGAGCCTCTTCATTTCGATCAAGGTCGCGAGCTCATGGGCCCAAGCCGCTTCGAAGGCGCGGCCGTGATCGAGAAGCTCGGCGTCCAAATGCCGCGGGGTCGACGTCACCGCGCCGGTTCGGCCGCGATTGCGTCGCGCATCGAACCTCTCGACTCGCCCGAACAGAGCCTCCAAGTCGAAATATCGACGGCCGCAAGCGCCGAGTTTCGCCAAGGCGCTGTGATCGCATTCCGCCGAAACAGAGAAATTCGCCATCACGACGCTCCTTTCGTTGACGCCGGTCGAGAATTCTGCGCGCCAAGTTACCATCAGTCAACTCTAGCAATCGCGAAGGCATAAGTAACCTGAATGGGGCGATGAAATATTAGCAAGATTTGTATCGATCGTCGAAAGCGCGAAATTGTTTAGAAATTTGCGATAATTGCTTCGATGCGCCGGGCGAGCTGGAGGCGCAGTCTTCCCGTTGCGTCAGCAGGGGGCGCCGGGTAAGACCCGACGATCCGCGGTCCCGCGGTCGTCTTGCGCCGCCGCTACGCTTGGACGGAAACGCGGGTCCGGGCCGGGCGCGGTTACCGACCGGCGTGCGTGTGCGCGGTCTCCTTGACGCTGAGCAGACTGACAAAGCTGATCGCGGCCGCCGCGACGATGTAGTAGCCGACCCAGTTGAGGCCGCCGCGCTCCAGCAGCACCTGGGCGAGGTAGGGCGCCAGCGAGGCGCCGAGAATGCCGCCGAGATTATAGGCGCTCGAAGCGCCGGTGTAGAGCCGACGCGGGGCGGGAAGAGCTCCGGCAGCAGAGCGCCGAGCGGGGCGAAGGTGAGGCCCATGACGCCGAGCGCGAGGCAAAGGAACGCGAGCGCCCCCAACGGGCCGGCGCTCAGCAGGCTCGGCATGGCGAAGCCCACCAGCGCCGCGAGAGCGCTCGCGCCGAGCAACACCGGGCGGCGGCCGTACCGATCGGCGAGCGCGGCGGAGAGCGGCGTCGCCAGCGCCATGCACGCCGCGGCCACGCACAGCATGCCGAGAAAATCGGTGAGCGCGATATGCAGCGCCTTCACGCCGTAGCCGAGCGCGAAGACCGAAGAGATGTAGAACAGCGCGTAGCACACCACGATCGCCAGCGAGCCCTGGATCAGCGGGCGCCAATGGCCGCGCAACACTTCGGCGAGCGGAACCTCGAGGCGCTCGTTACGGGCGAGCACCGCGCGGAAGGCGGGGGTTTCGACGAGCGCGACGCGAACATAGAGCCCGATCGCCACCAGCGCCGCGCTCGCCAGGAATGGGATGCGCCATGCCCAGGCGACGAAATTCTTTTCGCCGAGGCCCAGCAGAAGCAACAGGAACAGGCCGTTGGCGAGGATAAAGCCGAGCGGCGGCCCGAGCTGCGGGAACATGCCGAACCAGGCGCGCCGGCCGTGCGGCGCGTTTTCGGTCGCCAGCAGGGCCGCGCCGCCCCATTCGCCGCCGAGACCGACGCCCTGGGCGAAGCGCAGCAGGCACAGCAGCCACGGCGCCAGGACGCCCGCCTGGGCGTAGTCCGGCAGCACGCCGATCAGCGTCGTCGAGAGGCCCATCGTCAGCATCGTGGCGACCAGCGTCGCCTTGCGTCCGACGCGATCGCCGAAGTGGCCGAACAAGATCGATCCGACGGGGCGCGCGAGAAAGGCGATGCCGAAGGTCAGGAAGGCGTTGAGGGTTTGCGTTTCTGGCGCCGATTTCGGAAAGAACGTTTGGCCGATCACCAGCGCGGCGGCGGTGCCGTAAATGTAGAAATCATAGAATTCGATCGTCGTGCCGACGAGACTCGCCAGCACGATGCGGCCGACGCCGATTTCCTCCTCGCCCGCGCTGCCGATCGTCGCGGCGGCGGCCCCTGTGTCCGCGGGCATACTCGCTCCCCCTGCTGTATTCTTGCCGACCCTTAAGAACTCTATTGCGGTTCGGTCCAACGCGGACAATTTTGGCTCAACGGCAAGACCACTTCGAACGTGCGAACGGGATAGTAATAGCGGCAGCTGCGATTCCACTTATCGTGGGTCGAACCCGACCAGATCAGAGGCGCTTGGCCCCACAGCAACAAGCCGGCGTTCGCCACGAAGATCAGAGCGAGCACTGTCAACAGTCTCATATCGCGCGCACCCAGGCTTGCGCAGAGCAATTCGATTCCGGACCGATCCTCCGCCCCGGCCGTCGCCGGACTTGATCCGGGGATCGGTTCGGCGGCCGACGGCCTCGGGTACGGCCATGACGGGCCGAAGCGAATTGGCCTGCAGGTTTCCGAGAGAAACAACATAGACCGGAATTCGGCCGAATCAGCAATACAGACTGCCGAAGCTGGCGCAACTCGCGCTTCATGGCAATGGCCTGAGCGGCAGTTGCGTCAGCGCATCGCGGTGGGAGCGGGGGAGCGCGCCGGCGACGCGAAATGGCGAGACCGCCATCCAGGCCCCATGTTATGCTTTGCAAGCCCGACCCGACAGGCGCCGATCATGAGCGACGACGACACTGAGACTCCGGTTCCGCCGGCCCCGTCCGCCAATGCCGACATCAGGCACGGCGAGGTGTTGCCGCCCGCCGAAAAGGGGCTCGTCACCGCGCCTTCCACCCTGCCGGTCGCGCCCAAGCCCTCTTCTCCGGCGCGGGCAAAATGGCGATGGAGGATCGTGGCGCTGCTGGCGCTCGTCGCCGCCGCCGGCGGCGGGGCGACCTATTGGCAGCACGTGCGTCAGAGCGCCCTTCCTCCGGGGATCGCGTCGGGCAACGGCCGGATCGAAGCCGATGAGATCGACATCGACACAAAGTTCGCCGGCCGGATCGCCGAAATGCTCGCCGACGAAGGCGACATGGTCAAAGCCGGGCAGGTCCTCGCCCGCATGGACACCCAGGATCTCGCCGCCTCCCTTCACAAGTCCGAGGCGCAAGTCCAGGAGGCGCAGCAGAGCCTGGACGAGGCGCACGCCAACGTCGAGCAGCAGAAAACCCTGGTCACGCTCGCGCAGCAGGAGTTCGACCGCACGAACGCGCTGGTCGCGCGCGGCTTCGCCACCAACGAACTTCTCGATCAGCGCCGCCAGGCCCTCACCGGCGCGCAAGCCGCGCTCAACGCCGCCAACGCCCGCGTCGGCGAGGTCGAGCGGGCGCTCGACGCGGCTGCGCACGACGTCGAGCTCTACAAGGTCAACATCGCCGACAATACGCTCGTCGCGCCACGCGACGGGCGCATTCAGTACCGCATCGCCAATATCGGCGAGGTGCTCCCCGCGGGCGGCCGGGTGTTCACCATGCTGGACATTGCTTACGTCTACATGGACATCTATCTGCCGACGGCGGACGCCGGCAAAGTGAAGATCGGCGCCGACGCGCGCATCGTTCTCGACGCGCGGCCCGATCTGGCGATCCCGGCGAAGGTGGCGTTCGTCGCCACGCAGGCGCAGTTCACGCCCAAGACGGTGGAGACCAAGGACGAGCGCGATAAGCTGATGTTCCGGATCCGGGTGAAGATCGATCCAGAACGATTGCGCGCGCGCGGCGCGTTGGTGCGCAGCGGTCTGCCCGGCGTCGCCTACGTGAAACAAGATCCGGCCGTGCCGTGGCCGCCCCAGTTGCAAGGGAACGTCGCGCGATGATCGAGCGCGCTCCCTCGGTCGCGCGGATCGAGGGCGTCACTCAGCGTTATCGGGCGGCGGTCGCGCTCGACGCCGTCACGCTCGAAATTCCCGCCGGCTGCATGGCGGGATTCATCGGTCCCGACGGGGTGGGGAAGTCGACGCTGCTCAGCATCGTCGCCGGCGCACGGCAAGTGCAGACCGGAAACGCTTTCGTCCTCGACGGCGACATCAAGGATTTGGCGCATCGCGCCGCGATCTGTCCCCGCATCGCCTACATGCCGCAAGGACTGGGCAAAAATCTATATGCGGACCTCAGCGTTCGCGAGAACATCGAGTTCTTCGGCCGTCTGTTCGGGCAATCGCGCTTCGAGCGGGACATGAAAATCGCCGAGCTGCTCGATAGTACCGGGCTGGCGCCGTTCTCCGATCGTCCGGCCAAGAAGCTGTCCGGCGGCATGCGCCAGAAGCTCGGGCTTTGCTGCTGCCTCATCCATGATCCGGACCTGCTGATTCTCGACGAGCCGACCACTGGCGTCGATCCGCTGTCGCGTCGGCAATTCTGGGAGCTGATCGAGCGCATGCGCTCGCGCCGCCGGGGCATGAGCGTGATGGTCGCCACCGCCTACATGGAGGAGGCGGAGCGGTTCGATTGGCTGGCGGCGATGAGCGCGGGGAAGGTGCTGTCGACCGGCTCTCCCGCCGAAATCAAGGCCAAAGCCGGCGCGGCGACGCTCGAGGACGGATTCATCGCGCTGCTTCCCGAGGAGGAACGCAGAGGCCACCAGCGGCTGAAGATCCCTCCGCATCGCCTGTTCGGCGGAGCGCCCGTCATCGCCGCGCACGATCTCACCTGCCGCTTCGGCGACTTCACGGCGGTCGACCGGGTGAGCTTCACCATCGAGCGGGGCGAGATTTTCGGCTTCGTCGGCTCGAACGGCTGCGGCAAGACCACCACCATGAAAATGCTGACCGGCCTGCTTGCGCCGAGCGAAGGCGAGGCGCTGCTGTTCGGCGAAGCGCTCGAAGCGGGCGACATGCGTTCGCGCTATCGCGTCGGCTACATGTCGCAGTCGTTCTCGCTCTACACCGAACTGACGGTGAGGCAGAACCTCGATCTTCACGCTCACCTTTTCCACCTGCCGCCTCAAAAGGCGAAGGCGCGCATCGGCGAACTGGTCGAACGGTTCGGCCTCGAGGATCATCTCGAGCAGCGCGCGTTGGTTCTGCCGCTCGGGATTCGTCAGCGGCTGTCGCTCGCGGTCGCCATCGTCCACCAGCCCGAAATGCTCATCCTCGACGAGCCGACATCGGGCGTCGATCCGTTGGCGCGCGACCGCTTCTGGGAAGAGTTGATCGATCTTTCGCGCAATCAAGGGGTGACGATTTTCGTCTCCACCCACTTCATGAACGAGGCCGAGCGTTGCGATCGGATCGCGTTGATGGATTCGGGACGCGTGCTCGCCGCCGGCGCGCCGAGCGAGCTTGTCAAGGCTCGCGGCGTCGCCACTCTCGAGGACGCGTTCATCAGCTATCTCGAAGAGGCGACGGGTTCGCGCGGCTCCGCGCCCGAGTCGCCCACGCCGGCTGAAGAGGCCGCCGCTGCGGCGCCGCTGGCGACGCCTGAGCGTTCCTGGTTCAGCCTGCGCCGCCTGTTCGCCTACACGATTCGCGAGACCCTGGAGCTGCTGCGCGACCCGATCCGACTCGGGTTCAGCCTGTTCGGCACGGCGCTGCTGATGCTGGTGTTCGGATTCGGCGTTTCGACCGACGTCAACAATCTCTCCTTCGCGGTCCTCGATCACGATCAGAGTCCCGAGAGCCGCGCCTACTTGGAGGAACTCAGAGGCTCGACCTATTTCGTCGAAAAGGCGCCGCTCGCCGATTACGCCGAGCTCGAAGACCGTCTCAGAAGCGGAAATATCAAGGCCGCCATCGAGATCCCGCCGGGTTTCGGCCGCGACATCAAGCGAGGGCGCCCCGCGTGGGTCGGCGCGTGGGTCGACGGCGCCATGCCGTTCCGCGCCGAGACCATCCGTGGCTACCTGCAGGGCATGCACGATCTCTATCTGACGGACCCGGCGGTGAAGACGACGGCGTCCGCCCCGCCGCCGCCCGCCGACATCGAACTCCGGTTCAAGTACAACCAGGATTTCGACAGCATCTATGCGATGGTGCCTGCGGTCATGGCGATGATGCTCGGGCTGTTTCCCGCGATCCTGATGGCGCTGGGGGTCGTTCGCGAAAAGGAGCTCGGCTCGATCACCAATCTTTACGTGACCCCCGTCACCCGGTTCGAATTCGTCGTGGGCAAGCAACTCCCCTACATCGCGGTCGCCGTGACCAATTTCGCCTTGTTGTTCTCGATGGGGTTGTTCCTCTTCCAGGTTCCGCTCAAGGGCAGCTTGCCCACGCTTCTGCTCGGGGTGCTGATCTACGTCACCGCGATGACCGCCTACGGCATGCTGATCTCGTCGTTCACCAACACCCAGATCGCCGCGCTGTTCGGCACCGCCATTTTGACGGCGTTGCCCGCGACGCAGTTCGCCGGGATGATGACTCCGGTCTCGTCGCTGGCGGGGAGCGCCCAGCTCATGGGGCGCGCCTTCCCGATGACCTATTTCGTGCCGATCAGCGTCGGAACCTTCACCAAGGGATTGGGCTTTTTCGACCTCGGCAGGGACCTGGCGGCGCTGGCCGTCTTCGTCCCGATTCTGACGCTGCTCAACGTTCTTATGCTGCGCAAGCAGGAACGCTAGGAGGAGCCCCGAGCGATGCGCAAGGCGGCGAACATCTACTGGCTCGGCGTCAAGGAGCTGCGCAGTTTCCTGCGCGATTTCGTGCTCTTGGGGCTGGTGGTCTACGCCTTCTCCTTCGCCGTGGCGATGCGCGCGCACAGCTTCTCGCAGGAACTGCACAACGCCTCGATCGCCATCGTCGACGAGGATCATTCGGAGCTGTCGCGGCGGATCGCCCATGCGTTCCTGCCGCCGATGTTCCAGCTCCCGCAGCAGATCGCCGAGCGCGACATCGTTCCCTTGATGAACGCCGGACGATACACCTTCGTCATTGACATTCCGCCGAACTTCGAGCGCGATGTTCTGGCGGGGCGCCAACCCGGGCTGCAGATCGACGTCGACGCCACCGCGATGGTGCAAGCGGGTCTCGGTTCCGGCTACGCGCAGCAGATCATCAGCACCGAAATCGCGGACTTCCTTTCGCATTCGGAAGGCGCGCCGCTGTCGCCGGTCAATCTGAATGTTCGCATCGCGTTCAATCCGAACATCACCACGGCGTGGTTCAGCGCCGTGATGGGCATCATCGACAACATCTCCATGCTCGCGATCATTCTGTCCGGGGCGGCGATCGTGCGCGAGCGCGAGCACGGGACGATGGACCACCTCCTGGTCATGCCGCTGACGCCATTCGAGATCGCGATGTCGAAGGTCTGGGCGAACGGGCTGGTGATCACCGTGGCGACGGGCTTTTCCCTTTACGTCGAGGTGCGCGCGATTCTGAGCATTCCGATCGCCGGCTCGATACCGCTGTTCATGGTCGGGGTCGTGATCTACCTGTTCTTCGCCACCGCGATCGGCATCTTTCTGGGCACGGTGGCGCGCTCGATGCCGCAGCTCGGGCTGCTCTACATGTTGGTCTATATGCCGATGAACATGCTCTCGGGCGCCAATACGCCGCTCGAGAGCATGCCGCCCTGGCTGGCGACGGCGGTGCTGGCGTCGCCTTCGACGCATTTCGTGTCGTTCGCGCAGGCGATCCTCTACCGCGGCGCCGGGCTCGACGTCGTGTGGCCGCAGTTCGTCCTCGTCGCGCTGATCGGCGGCCTGTTCTTCGCGCTCGCCATCGTGCGCTTCCGCTCCGTCGCGGCGCAGGCGATGTGAAGGGCTGACGGCGTTGCGTCACGCCGTCTTCGTGAGACGGCCGGTCGCGACCTTCACTTCGTCCAGCGCTAGAGCGAAAACAAGCGCGCTCGCCAGTAGGCCGGCGATGACCGACGCGGGCAGCGGCGCCATCAGAATTCCTTTGCCCGCCAGCGTCGCGAACAGCGTGACGTCGACCAGCGACGACAGCATGAACGCGACGCTCGGGCGCGAGCTCCAGATGCGGCGACGCTCGCGCACGACATAGAGAACCGCCTCGCCGCTGAACACGAGGATCAAGACCGAATAGGTTCTCAGCGTCGCAATATCGAACCCGAGCCCGAACGCGCCGACGGCGAGGGCGCCGCTGCTATAGAGGAGGGTTACGACGCCGAGCGCGATCCCTACGACGGTGAGCGCGTCGATCCGCCAGGCGTCCGGCTTTTTGGACGGCTGCACGTTGTCGGTGGTCGACGACATTGCGAGGAAATCGCCGGTGGTCATCACCAGGACCATCAGCATCGGCGTCAGGACGGCATGTCCAGTCATTATCAAGCCGACGGTGAGGAACATGAGTTGACTGATTTTGCGGGTGAGGGACCGCAGTGTGTAGGTGAGGATGCGCTGGAAGACGACGCGCCCTTCGCGCACGGCGGCGACGATGCCGCTCAAGCCCGGCTCGGTGAGAACGATTCCAGCCGCCGATTTGGCGACGTCGGTCGCGCTCGAGACGGCAATCCCCATCTGCGCCTGGCGCAACGCCGGCGCGTCATTGGCGCCGTCCCCGCACATCCCGACGACGCGGCCGCCTTTCTGCAAGGCTTCCACGATGCGGAACTTGTCCTCGGGGAAGACGCCGGCGAAGACGGCGAAATCCTCGGGGCGCAAAGTCTCGGGCGGCCTGCCGGGCGGACATATCGCGCCGTCGAGTCCGACCACCCGCGCCGTGACCGCGGCGGTCTGCGGCGCGTCGCCCGTCACCATCACCGTGCGCACTCCCATTTCGGCGAGTTCGGCGATCAGCGCGGCGCTGTCCTCGCGCGGCGGGTCGCTCAGGGCGAAAAACCCGGTCAGCCGCAAGGCGTTCGGCGCTCCCGCGGCGACGGCGAGAACCCGGGCGCCGCGACGCTCGAACTCGTCCGCGGCGGCGCTCGCCTCGGCGTCGGGCTCGGCCAGAGCGCTGACCCGCGAAAAGGCGCCCTTGACGATCCGCAGCGCATGGCCGCTCGAATCGGCGGCCAGCGCCTCGGCCATCTTGGTTGCGGGATCGAAGGGGGTGAACTTGGTCAGCGCCGGCGCGTCGCCCGCCGGCGCATTCTTCGCCGCGGCGCGGATCGCCGCGTCCACGGGATCCAGACCGCCCTCGGCGCTCGCCAGCGCCGCGAACGCGAGCAGGCGCGCTTGCGTGAAGCCGGCAAACGCGCGAACCGCGGTCACCGCCAGCGCGTTTTGCGTCAGCGTGCCGGTCTTGTCGGCGCACAGCACGTCCATCGAGGCGGCTTCCTCGACGGCGGTGAGCCGCGTCGGCAAAACGCCGAGCCGGGCGAGCGCCCGCGCGCCGAGCGCGCCCGCAAGGGTGAAGGTGGCGGGCAGCGCCACCGGGATCGCTGCGAGAATCGCGGTCAGGACCAGCGCGACGATTTCGGCCGGCGGCAGTCCAAGCGCCAGGGCGTAGACGGTCTGCAAGACGACGACTGCGCCGTTGAACAGGGCGAGATTGCGCACCACGCGCAGCACCGCCTTCTGCTCCGAACTCTCGGCGCGGGCGGTGCGCACCAGCTCGGCGGTGCGTCCGAATCGCGTGCGGGCGCCCGTCGCGGTGACTTCCGCCACCGCTTCGCCGCGGCGAATCAGCGCCCCGGCGTAAGTCTCCCGCCCGGGGCCACCCTCGATCGGCAAGGATTCACCGGTGAGGGTCGATTGGTCGATGAGGACTTCGCCCGCGATCACCCGCACGTCCGCGCCGACGACGCCGCCGAGCGACAGCTTGACGACGTCGCCGGGGACCAGCTCGGCCGCGGGGACGTTGCTCCAGACGCCGTCGCGCCGCACCGAAGCAACAAGAGCGAGGCGCGATTTCAGCGCTTGCAGCGTCGCCTGAGCGCGGCTCTCCTGGAAGATTCCGATCAGGGCGTTGAACGCCAGCAGCGCGGCGATCGCCGCGGCCTGCACCATCTCGCCGAGCGCGAGTTGCAGGACGACCGCCGCCTCCAGCATCCAGGGAACGGGGGCCCAGAAGGCGCCAGCCACGCGCCGCAGGATCGCCGGCGCCGCGTCCGGCGTCGCGTTGGGGCCGAATTCGGCGAGGCGCCTTCGCGCCTCCTCGCTCGTCAGGCCGCCGGGCAGGGAGTTCGCAGCGGTGTTTGGCGCGATTTCGGACATGGCGCTGAGGACGAACTTCGGTTGCTTCTCGACCGCGTCGCTATTCATAAGGCGAGGCAGTAATTCGTCAAATTGGCGCTATTTCCAGCGCCGACAAGTATCTCGCCGAGTTCTTTCGTTTTAGCGCTTGCGAATCCAAGAAAAAATCTTTATATACCGCCAATCGGGCTTCGGCCGAATGACTTGGCCTCGGCGCGATTCGCGTCAGACTGACGACCTTCTCCCAAAACTCGAATCTCGTCGACCGCGTTCGCGCGCGGTTTGTTTTCGCATATAACTAACTAAAGGAATAGGTCTATGGCGCAAGGAACCGTCAAGTGGTTCAATGGGCAAAAAGGTTTCGGCTTCATTCAGCCGGACGACGGCAGCAAGGACGTCTTCGTCCACATCAGCGCAGTCGAACGCGCTGGCCTGAACGGCCTCAATGAGGGCCAGAAGGTCTCGTTCGAGCTCGTCGCCGATCGTAGGACCGGCAAGTCCTCGGCCGACAATCTCAAGGCGCTCTGATCCCCTGGGGATGACGTCTTTTCTCCTTGACCGCGGATGAACCGGCAAGGAGACGCAATCACGGCTCGCGCCCGGATAACCAGGGGCGGGCCGTTTTTGTTTTTGGAGCGTCGCCGCTTCGCTCAGCTCGCCTGGGCCCTTCCGGCTTCCCATCCGATGATCGCTTGCTTGCGCGCCAGGCCCCAGTGGTAGCCGGTCAGCGCGCCCGAGCGTCCGAGAACGCGATGACAGGGGACGACGAAGGAGATCGGGTTGCGCCCGACCGCCGCGCCGACCGCGCGCGCCGCCTTGGGATTGCCGAGACGGCGCGCGATGTCGGAATATGTCGTCGCCCCGCCGAACGGCACCGCGAGCAGCGTCTCCCACACCCGCACCTCGAAATCCGTGCCGATCATGACGATGCGCAGCGGCGCGTCGGGGCGCCACAGCTTGGGATCGAACGCGCGCGCGGCGAGCGGCGCGGTCGCGGCCTCGTCCTCGACGAAGGCGGCGCGCGGCCAGCGGCGCTGCATGTCGGCGAGCGCGGCGGCGCGATTGCCCTCATCGACGAAGCCGAGGCCGGCCAGACCTCGCGGCGCGGCGACGACGATCGCTTCGCCGAACGGGGAAGGGTGGAAGCCGTAGGCGAGGCGCAGGCCTTTACGGCGATAGTCGCCCGGCGTCAGCGCCTCATGGGCGATGAAGAGGTCGTGTAGTCGGCTCGGGCCGGAAAGGCCGACGTCGTAGGCGGCGTCGAGCACGCTCGCCGAATCGCGCAACAGTTCGCGCGCGCGCTCGATGGTGATCGCCTGCAAAAAGGCCTTCGGCGTCAGCCCCGCCCAGCGCTTGAAGACGTGCTGAAAGTGTGAAGAGGAGAGGCCGACGTGCTCGGCGATGGCGCCGATCGAGGGCTGGTCGCGCCAGCGCGTCGAAATGAATTCGATCGCCTTTCTCACCGTGGGGTAGTCGGCGCCGGGATTGACGGGGATGTTGGGCATGTCGAGCATGACGCTTGTCCGATGCGATTTTCCCCATTGTGCGCTTTCGAGCGCGCGGCGCCACCCGAAAACGACGGCCCGTCCCCTTCTCCCCGCTCAGTTCGCATTGCCGGGAGGCGCGACTGGCCGCTTCACTTCTTGGCGAGATAGGCCACCGCGCCGCGCATGGTGAACAGCTTGTTGTAGTCGGATTCGGGCACGTCGATGCCGGTGCGCTTGTGCAGAGCGATGATCAGGTTGTTGAAGTCCATCGAATCGAGATCGAGCGCCTCGCGCATGTCCTCGTCGTCGCCGAGCGTCGACAGGTCCGCTTCGGGCGCGATTCCGCCGATCAATTCGGCGAACAGCGCCTTGATTTCCTTTTCCGTCATAGCGCCTCCGGCTTCTGCAAGATGTTGCGCAACGCCTCGAGAAAGAGCCCGCCGGTGTGACCGTCGGTGACGCGGTGGTCGGCGGCGAGAGTCGCCGTCACGATCGGCCGCGCTTCGACGCGGCCGTCGACCACCCATGGCCGCAGCGCGACCCGTCCGAAGCCGACGATCGCGACCTGCGGGGGATAGATGATGCCTTGCGCGGCTTCCGCGCCGCGATCGCCCAGACTTGTGACGGTGATCGTCGCCGAGCTCAGCTCCGAACTGCGCAAGCCGCCGCTGCGCGCGCGCTGAATGACGTCGCGCATCGCCGCCATCGCCTCGACGAGGGACTTAAGATCGACGTCGCGGATCGCGGGCGCGATCAGGCCGCCGCCGCGAAGCGACACCGCCCAGCCGATGTGGACGCCCTCGCCCGGAACGAACGCCCCGTCGACCAACGTCCCGTTCAATTGCGGCGCTTGGCGAAGCGCGAGCGCGCTCGCCTTCAGGAAGAGGACGGCGGGCAGCAGTCGGCCGGCCGGCTCCTGCTTGGCGTTGAAGCCTTCGAGCCATGCCAGCGCGCGCGACATGTCGATCGAGTCGCTCAAATAGTAATGAGGAATCTCGCGCTTCGACCGGCTCATCGCGGCGGCGATCGCCTTGCGCATTTCGCCGGCGTCGAATTTACCTTTGGCCAAACGCGGCGCCTCCGCGGGCCGGAAGCCCTCGACGTCGGTGAGGCGGATCGACCCGTGCGGGCCGGTCCCGGTCACGCGCGAGAGATCGACGCCGAGCTCGGCCGCGCGCCGGCGTGCGACCGGGCTCGCCTCGATGTGGGCCGTCGCCGGCGGCGCCGGCGGGGGTTTGACCGCGGGCGGAGGGGCGGGCGCCGGCGCCGGGGCGGGAATAGGCGCGGCAGGCCGCGCAGCCGAAGGCGCCGCCGGCGCCTTCCCGTCGTCGATATGCGCGAGCACTTTGCCGACCGGGACCTTCTCACCGACCGGCACCAGGATTTCGGCGATCTTGCCCTTGGCGAAGGTCTCGACCTCGATGGCGCCCTTCTGCGTTTCGACGACGGCGATGACGGCGCCGGGCGCGACCTCGTCGCCGGCCTTGACCAGCCATTCGACCAGCGTGCCCGATTCCATATCGGCGCCGAGCGCCGGCATTTTGAAGTCGATCATGTCGGCTTGACGAGTTCGCGCGCCGCCGCCGCGATGCCCGCTGCTTGCGGCAGGCATGCGTCTTCGAGATGCGGCGCATAGGGCATCGGGACCTCGCGGCCGCAGACGCGGCGTAGAGGCGCATCGAGGTCGAAGAAGGCTTCCTCGGCGATCCGCATGCCGACTTCCGCGGAAAGCGATCCGCTCCGCCAACCCTCGTCGACGATGACGCACTTCTTGGTCTTGCGGACGCTTTCGAGAATGGCCGCGGTGTCGAGCGGCCGCAGCACCCGTAGTTCGAGGACTTCGGCGTCGACGCCGTCTTTCTCCAGCAGCGCGGCGGCCTCTAACGTCTTGAACAGCCCGCCGCCATAAGCGATCAGCGTGACGTCGCGGCCGGGCCGTCTGACCTTCGCGTGGCCGATGTCGACCTCGGTGACGGCGGGGCTCAAATCATCTTCGAGATTGTAGAGCATGACGTGCTCGAAAATGAGCACCGGGTTCGGGTCCTTCAGCGCGGCGATCAGCATGAACCGCGCGTCCTCGACCGTCGCCGGCGCGAGGATGCGCAGGCCGGGGATATGGGCGTACCATCCCTCGAGACTGTGCGAATGTTGCGCGGCGACGCGCCGCCCCCCGCCGGTGGCGATGCGGATCACTATGGGTATCGCGAACTGCCCGCCGGACATGTGCGGAATCGTCGCGGCGTTGTTGACGATCTGGTCGAGCGCCAGCAGACTGAAATTGACGGTCATGATCTCGACGATCGGTCGCAGTCCCGCCATAGCGGCCCCGATCCCGGCGCCGACGTAGCCGCTCTCCGACAGCGGCGTGTCGCGGATTCTTTTTTCCCCGAACTCTTCGACCAATCCCTTGGTGACGGCGTAGCAGCCGCCATAGCGGGCGATGTCCTCGCCCATCAGCAGGACGCGCGGGTCGGCTTGCAGCGCCTGGCGCAAGGCCTGCTTGCATGCTTCCCGGTACGTCATACGAAGCGGCGCGCTGGAAGGATCGCTCATTGCGGAACCGCCTCCATTACGGCGAAAAGTTCGACTTCGCTGATCGGCTCGAGCGTCCCCGCCTCGGCGAAGGCGACCGCCGCGGCGATCTCGGCGTCGACCTCGCGCTCGATCGCGGCGATCTCCTCGCCGGCGATGAAATGATTGTCGTCGAGCCATTTGCGAAAGCGGACGATCGGCCCCTTGGCGCGCCATGCCTCGATCTCCGCCTTGGACCTATAGAGCTGGGCGTCGAACATCGAATGGGCGCGGAAGCGATAGGTCCGGCATTCCAGGAAATAGGGACCGCCGAGGTCCCGGATCGACGCGACCGCGCGTCGGGCGGCGGCTTCGACGGCGATGACGTCCATGCCGTCGACGTGCTCGCTGGGCATCGCGTAGGCCGCCGCTTTGCGGGCGATGTCGGTTTCCGCTTCGGCGCGCTCGAGCGCCATGCCCATCGAGTAGAGATTGTTCTCGCAAACGAACAGCACCGGGAGCTTCCACAGCGCGGCGAGATTGAGCGATTCGTGGAACTCGCCCTCGTCGACCGCCCCGTCGCCGAAGAAGCACGCCGTCACTGCGGCTCGCCCCAGCGTCTGGTCGGCGAGCGCGACGCCGATCGACAGCGGCAAGCCGCCGCCGACGATCGCATTGCCGCCGTAAAACCGGCGCTCGCGGTCGAAGATGTGCATCGAGCCGCCGCGACCGCGGCAACAGCCCTCGCGCTTGCCGAGCATTTCCGCCATCACGGCGTTCGCGGGCACGCCGCGCGCGAGCGCCTGCCCGTGCTCGCGATAGGTCGCGATCACCGCGTCCGCGGGCCCGAGAGCCTGCATGACGCCGACCGAGACCGCCTCCTCGCCGTCGTAGAGATGCAGGAACCCCAAGATTTTCTGCGCCTCGTAGAGTTCGACGCATTTCATCTCGAAATGGCGGATCCGGATCATCTCTTTCAAGAGATCGTGCGTATGCTTTTGGTCGAGGTGGACTTTCGGGTTCATCGTTCGTCACTCTCAAGCGTCGACAGATCGCCTTCCGGCAAGCCGAGTTCGCGTGCCTTCAAGAGGCGGCGCATGATCTTTCCGCTGCGCGTCTTCGGCAGATTTTCGCGAAAATCGATTTCCTTCGGCGCCACCGCCGCGCCCAGGCGCGTGCGCGCAAACCCGAGAAGCTCTTTGCGCAGCAACTCGTTCGCGGCAAAGCCGGGTTTCAGTTCGACGAAAGCCTTGACGATCTCGCCCGCCGTCGGATCGGGCTTGCCGATCACGCCGGCTTCGGCGACCGCCGGGTGCTCCATCAGCGCGCTCTCGACTTCGAACGGCCCGATGAGATGGCCGGACGACTTGATGACGTCGTCGGCGCGACCGACGAACCAATAGTAGCCGTCGGCGTCGCGGCGCGCGAGGTCGCCGGTCAAATACCATTCGCCGACAAAGCACTTTCGGTAACGCTCGTCTTCGTGCAGATAGCCGCGCATCATCGACGGCCAGCCCGCCTTCAGCGCGAGCTCGCCCTGTTCGCGGGGGTTGTCGATCAGACGAATCCGTCCTTCGCCTTCGCGCTGCACGATCGCCGCGTCGATCCCCGGCAGCGGACGCCCCATCGAGCCCGGCTTGATATCCATGGCCGCGTAATTGGCGACCATGATTCCGCCCGTCTCGGTCTGCCACCAATTGTCGTGGAACGGCCGTCCGAGCGTCTCGGCGCTCCAGACGACCGCCTCGGGATTGAGCGGCTCGCCGACGCTGGCGGCGAAACGCAACGCCGAAAGATCGAAACCCGCCAGCGCCTCCGCGCCGAGCTTCATCATCATGCGGATGGCGGTGGGCGCCGTGTACCACACGCTCACGCGCTCGCGCGCGAGAATGCCGTACCAGGTCGGCGCGTCGAACTCCGCCTCCTCGACGATGCTGGTCACGCCGTGGGCGAGCGGCGCGATGATTCCATAGCTCGTGCCCGTCACCCAACCGGGATCCGCGGTGCACCAGAAGATATCGTCGGCATGCAGATCGAGCGCATAGAGCCCGGTCGCGTAATGGGTGACGATCGCCTCGTGGACGTGAACCGCGCCTTTCGGTCGGCCGGTGGTTCCGCTGGTGAAATGAACGAGCGCCATGTCGTCGGGCGAGGTCGGCGGAATCGTGAAATCGGCCGAGGCTTCCTCGATCAGGCGTCGCCACGACAGCGTGTCCGGCTCTGTTCCGTCGCCGTCGATCAGCAGGACATGGGCGAGCTTGGGCAATCGTCCGCGCGAAGCGGCCACCTTGCGGCGATACAACGCATGCGTCGTCACGAGAACCTGGCCCTCCCCGAGGTCCAAGCGCGTGGCGATCGGCTCCGGCCCGAACGCGGAAAACAGCGGCGAGGCGACGCACTTCGCCTTCAGTGCGCCGAGCAGGGCGACGTAAAGCTCGGGGACGCGGCCGAGCAGAATGAACACCCGCCCCCCCTCGCCGACGCCGAGGGTCCGCAGCGCATTGGCGAAGCGGCTGGTCGCCTCCGCCAAGTCTCGATAGCTGATGTCGCGCCGCTCACCCGCTTTGCCGAGCCAGCGCAACGCCGTGCGCTCGGCCGTCGCTCCCTTGGCGTGGCGGTCGACGGCCTCGTGCGCGATGTTCAGCCCACGACCCTCGGGCAACCCATCGAGGAACGCGCGCGCCTTCTTCCAGCTGAAATCGCGGCGCGTCGCCTCGTAATCCACCAAATTGGGCGGCGGCGCGAGCTTGCCGACGTCCTTATGGATCGTCGCTTGAGAAAATTCGCCGATTTCCGCAGACATCGGGCCCTCCCGGAAATTGGCGTTGACCCCAATTCCAGGGAACCATAGGCGCGCCAAGACGGCTGTCTTTGATCGCAGTCAATCCGCGCTCGCCAATCGGCGCACCCTTCTCGCGGCGGCGGCGGCAAGGCAGGCGTTGCGCGCGGGGGCGACGAACGTCCTTACGCGACCTTTCGCTCCGGGCGAAATTTCTCCAGCAGCGCCGCCACTTGCGAAGCGGGGACAGGGCGGCTGAAGAGATAGCCCTGCACCTCGGCGCAATCGTACTCGATCATCTTGTCGAGCTGGTCCTTCGTCTCGACGCCCTCGGCGGTCGTGACCATGCCGAGCGTCTGGCCGAGGCTGGAAATCGCTCGCACGATTTCCCGGGCGTCTCGCTGATCGATGTTCTTGACGAAGGATTGATCGATCTTGATCTTGTCGAACGGGAAGCTCCTGAGATAGCTGAGCGAGGAATAGCCCGTTCCGAAATCATCCATCGCGATGCGCACGCCCATGCCGCGAATCTCATGCAGGATGGCGAGATTGTCGCTGCTGCCGTCGAGCAGGACGGATTCGGTGATTTCGAGTTCCAGCCGCCGCGCCGGCAGGCCGCTGGCGGCGAGCGCCTCGCGAACGGTCCGCGCGAGATTGCCCGTCTTGAATTGGCAGGCGGACAAATTGACTGACACACGCACGTCGTAAGGCCAACGGGTCGCTTCCTTGCACGCCGTTCTGAGCACCCATTCGCCCAACGGGACGATCAGATTCGTTTCTTCGGCGAGCTGGATGAATTCCACCGGGGAAATGATGCCGCGCTCGGGATGACGCCAACGCACCAGGGCCTCGAAACTTCGGATCGCCTTGGTCTTGGCGTCGTTGATCGGCTGGAAGTAGACTTCGAATTCTTTCTCGGCCAACGCCTTGCGCAGATCGTTCTCGAGCCGCCGACGGGATTGCAGTTCGGAATCCATCGCCGCCTCGAAAAACCGGTAGGTCTGCCGGCCCTCGGACTTCGCGCGATAGAGCGCGACATCGGCAAGGCGCAACAGCAGCGGCCCTACGGATTCGTCGCGCGGCGCGCAGGCGATGCCGATGCTCGCGCCGATATTGATTTGGTGACCTTCGATTTCATAGGTCTCGGTCAGGACGTCCAACAGGCGCTGCGCCAGATCGCGGGCGTCGTCCGGGTCCGAGATCGCCGTCTGCACGATCGCGAACTCGTCTCCGCCGACCCTGGCGACGGTGTCGCTTTCCAGGACGCTGGTTCTCAATCGAACCGCAATTTCCCGCAGCAAGGCGTCGCCGATGGCATGGCCGAGAGCGTCATTGGCTTCTTTGAAATGATCGAGGTCGAGACACAGGACCGCAAACTGGTCGCCGCGCTTGAGGCCGGCGACCGCCCGCTCCAGCCGCTCCTGAAAGAGAAAACGATTGGCCAGGCCCGTCAGCGCGTCGTGGCGCGCCATGTGAGAGAGGCGCTCTTCGACCTTCTGTCGCTCGGTGATGTCTTCATGCGTGGCGACCCATCCGCCTTCCTTGAGGGGCTGACGACGAACGAGAATGATGCGCCCGTCGCCGAGTTCGTGCGTCGAAGCAGCCGGCTTCTTTTTCGGGTCGGCGGCGCGGTGCCCGGCGAGGATGTCGTCATAGTCGAGATGGCGATAGCCGAACGTCTTCAGCCGATGCGCGACGATGTCCCGCCAAGCCGCGCCGGGCAGGGTCAGTTCGTTCGGCATCGCATACATTTTCGCGAAGCGCTCGTTGCAGACGATCAAACGCTCATCGGCGTCGAACATGCACAGGCCATGCAGCATGTTGTTGAGAGCGACCTCGAATCGTTCGGCGTGCTTGAGGATTTCGTGCTGCGCCGCCAGCTTCGCTTCGGCGTCCAGGCGCGCGCGCTTGGTCTCCGCCTCGTGCGTTTGGACCAGCGTCTTCTGAAAGGCGATCATGCTCGCGAAATCGCGGGAATAGGTGATCAGAATATAGATCATCGCCACCGAGACCAGCACCATGTTGAGTGCAACGGCGATGAAGACGGGGCGCCCGCTCGACAGGAAAAATATCGCGAAGGGAATGACGACGACGCCGGTCAACAACAGGGCGGCTGGCCGCAAATGCATCAGACAGAAGATGCAACTGACCACGGTGATGCCGATGTAGAAGGCGATTTGGCCTTGCGCGTAGGCGTCGCCGTAAGGGTAGAGCGAGAGGCCCCAGACGACGAACGCGACGCCGAGCGCGCCGCTGAGCGCAACGGTCGTTTTGAGGCGACGAGCGAGAACGGCGTCGCTCGCCGCATTCCGACGGCCTTTTATCCATACCCACGCCCGCGCGACGCAAACGGCCGTCAGGAGCGTCGGGAACACGACCGTCTGGGCGCGCGGCGCGACGCCATAATGCGTCCAGGCCAGGGCGACCGAATTCACCACAAGAATGAAATAGAGGAGAGGAATCTGAACAGACAGCGCCTTGAGCTGCGACCGCATCAGGCTGGGATTGTCCTTGGGGACGCAGAAAAAGGAGCAAAACACATTCGCCGGCATAGAGAACTCTCCCCCTGCTGTCGCTGCTGAGCGCAGCACGCAGGCGGCCGATCAAAAGACTTTCGGCTTGAGTCGATCCGTCATGGCAAGCAATGTCGGGTAATCCCGTTAAGAACACGTATATGATGGCTTTCGTCTTGAGCGAATGCGCCGCGTTCCTAAAGCAAGCAGCCTCGGCGTGGCTATTTGGAGCAGCGGGCGGCCGGCGGCGCGAATATTGCGCTTGTGCGTTAGTTTGAAACGTTGGGCGCGGGCGCCGCGGCGCCCGACAGGGCCATGGCGACGACGGCGGCGAAGACCACCGTCCCGCCAGCCAGCGTCGTCGCGGCCGGCGTCTCCCCGAACGCCAGCCAAACCCAGACCGGGCCGAAAATCGTCTCGGTCTGGGCGAGCAAGGTCTGGCCGACCGCGGGCACCGACGGCGCGCCGCGCAGGAACAAAGCGAAGCCCAGTCCCATCAACACGAAGCCGGCGGCGAAGGCGCAGAGCCCCTCCAGGAGCGGCGGCGCCAGCGTCGCGCCTTCGCTGAAGGCGACGCCGGCCGCGGCGAGCGCCGAGAAGACGCCGTAGCCGATCATCGCCGGGCCGAAGTCGCGTTTCGGTGCAAGGCGCATGCATATGCTGACGACGGCGAAGCTCAGCGCGCAGGCAAGCCCCCAGGCGTCGCCGGCGAGATGGCCGGCCTCGAAGCCGCCGCCGACGATAATGACGATGCCGCAAAAGCCGAGCGCCACCGCTGCGATCTGCCTGATGTCGAGCCGCTCGCCCAGGATGACGAAGCCGAGGATGGCCGAGAGCAACGGCGCGCAGGACGAGAGGAACAGCGCGTTGGCGACGCTGGTGAGCTTCAGCGCGACGATGAAGCCGATCGCGGCCATGCTCAGCGCGAGGGTGGCGACGACGCCGAGCGGCCCCAGGGCGAAAAGACCGGCGGGCGTCGCGCCGCGGCCCTTCGAGCGGGCGAGAAGCACGAAGGCGACGGCGACGCCGAGGCCGCGATAGACCAGGAATTGCCAAGCGTCGAGATGCGGCGCCAGGCGGATGAAGACGCCGGTGAAACTCCAGCACAGTCCCCCGGCGAGCACGCTGAGCGCGCCGGCGAGCAAGCGGGTTTGCGACCTTGTCGCCGCCGCGTCGGCCATTCTACCGCCCCGTCCAGACCGGAGGGCGCTTCTCCGTGAAGGCCCGCGGGCCCTCCCGCGCGTCCTCAGAGGCGAGCAGCGTCTGATAGACCGCGACGCCGCCGGAACGCATCGCCGCGAACGCCTCTTCAACCGAAAGGCCCTCGCCGGCGCGCGCCAGCGCCTTGACGGCGCGCGTCGCCAGCGGCGCCTTGGCGGCGATCGTCTCCGCGTATTCGCGCGCTACGCTCATCAACGATCCCAACGGCGCCACCCGGTTGACGAGGCCGAGGCGCAGCGCCTCCTCGGCGCCGATGCGCCGGCCGGTCAGCAGCAGTTCCATCGCCAGCGCGGGCGCGATGCGGCGCGGCAATCGCTGCACGCCGCCGGCGCCCGCCACGATGCCGAGACCGGACTCGGGAAACGCGAATTCGGCCCCCTCGGCCGCGACGATCAGATCGCACGCCAGCGCCAGTTCGAAGCCGCCGCCGAAGGCCAGACCGTTGACCGCCGCGATCACCGGCTTATCGAGATCGAAGAATTCGGTGATGCCAGCGAAGCCGCCGGGACCGTGCTCGGCGCCGCCCTCTTCGCCCGCCGCGGCGGCCTTCAAGTCCCAGCCGGCCGAGAAGAACCGGTCGCCCGCCCCCGTCAGGATCGCGACGCGCGCGTCCGGGTCGTCCTGGAACGCGCGAAAGGCGACGTAGAGGGCGCGGCTGGTCGCTGCGTCGATAGCGTTCGCTTTGGGCCGATTGAGCGTCACTTGGTAGAGCGCGCCATGGCGCGCGACGTGAACCGATGTCGTCATGGGACTTCCTCTCGCATGGATCGGGGAGGGCAACAACGCGATCCGCTCTTATGGCTTCGGCGCCGGCTTCGCCGCGTCGGACGTCGCCTCCTGCCGCAGCCGTTCGCGGAATTGGTCGAGCTGGGCGCGATAGCCGTCGGCGTCGCCGAATTCGAGGAATTCGTAGTAGCGCTGGTGCGGATCGACGACTTTGCCCGCGTGCTTGATCGGGCACCAATATTGTTCGGTGCGGCTCGCGATCTCTCTGACATAGGCGATGACGCCGTTGCCATAGCCGCAATAGACGCAATTGAGCGCCTCGATCCCATTGAGATAGGCGAGCTTTTGGCGATCGACGACGACGTAGCGCCAGCGGCGGACCTGCGGGATGCGGTAGACGCGAAAACAGATCGCCTGATAGAGGCTCGCCCAGGCGTCGATCAAGACGAGCGGGACGATCAGCGAATAGATCACCGGCGCGGTGAGGACAAAGAGCATCGGCGATTGCGCGAGAAAAGCGGCGACGCCCAAGCGCAAGCGGCGATGCGCGATCGTGACGCTGTGCTCGAACTCGACGAGGCCCTTCTCGAGGCGCCACCCCAGCGCCTCGCGGCGCGCCTCGATCTCACGGTTCAATTCGTCCTGGAGTCGGACGATCTCGCCCGCCAATTCCTGCATCCGCAGCGTCATCTCGTCAATTCCCCGAGGTTTCGGCCGCGTGCGCCGCCGCGATGGGGCGGGGAGAACGCTCGTCTCCTGCTTGCTCGTTCGCTCAGGGGCCGTACCATTGCGACGAAACTGCGCCATCCCGGCCGCAAGCACAATGGCGGCGGCGGCGCGAGCGACGCGGCAAAGCGACATCATGGGACAAGAAAACGACGCGGCGGCTTGCCAACAGGCCTCTTGATGCTCGACAACGCGCCCGCCCGCTCGGGAATAGAGGAAGAAGATCCGCGTGAACATCCTCGCCGTCAAACTGATCGTCACGCCGCTGATGATTCTCGCCGCCAGCATGGTGGGACGGCGTTGGGGCGACGCTCTGGGCGGCTGGCTCGTCGGCCTTCCCCTCACCTCGGGGCCTGTCGCGGTGTTTCTGGCCATAGAACACGGCGCGGACTTCGCCGCCGAGGCGAGCGCGGGCTCGCTTGCCGGGGTCACCGCGCAGGCTGGCTTTTGCCTGGGCTTATGCGCTCGCCGCGCCTTGGGGCTGGCCGGCTGGCCTCATCGGCGGCGCCGGCGCCTTTGTGGCGAGCGCAGCCGCGCTGCAGGCCGTTGGCCTTGCGCCGGCGGTCCTGTTCGCCCTCGCGCTCGGCGCGCTCATCGTCACGCTCCGCCTGCTGCCCGGCGACTTTCGCGCGCCGGCTCCCGCGCGCGCGCCGTGGTGGGAAATCCCCGCGCGCATGGCGCTGGTCACCGGGCTGGTGGTGGCGGTGACTTCGTTTGCTTCGCTGCTCGGCGCGCGCGCCAGCGGCGTCGTCGCCACGTTTCCGCTGATCGGCGCCGCGCTCGGCGTCTTCGCCCATCGCGCGCACGGACCGCGCGCCGGCGTCGCGGTTCTCAGGGGCATGACCAGCGCCCTGTTCGCCTTCGCGTTCTTCTTTTTCGTCGTCGGCCTCGCTCTTCCGCGCGCCGGGATCATCGTCGCCTTTACGGCCGCGACCCTCGCGGCGCTGTTGGTGCAGGCGGCGACGCTGAGACTAGTGCGCGCCGCGCCGCCGCCCGCCGTCGCGTGAAGCGGCAAGAAAAATGGCGGGGAGGCGCCCGGCCATCTCAAGGCGATTGCGCAGCAATCGTCCGGCGCGCAGCTTTCATACGTCCAGCGTTACTTCGGTTGGTCGTCGGGTCCGCGATGCTCCCAGCGCCCCATTTCTCCACGCCCCATCTCCCACCGACCCATCATGCGGCCCTTGTGAGGCCCACGTTCTCTGAGGGTCATCAACAGCGGGCCGAAATGGCTCTTCTGCGCTTCGTCCAGGCTGTCGTAAAGCGGCTTGGCCGCGCTGGCGACCGCCTTGATTTCCGTCGAAGCCTTGGCGAGGCCATCCGCGATCGTGTTCATATGCTCGATCGGCGAGGGGCGCTCGCCGCCGCGCATCGCCTCGCGCATCGCGTGCATCTCGTCCACGCGCGCCTTGGCGGCGTCGCGTACGGCGGTCTCGAACGGCGCCCAATTCTTCTCTTGCTCGGGCGTGAGCTTCAACGCGGCCTTCATTCCGGCCAGATGCGCGTCGAGCATGATGGCGCGCATTTCCACCCTGTGCTGCATTCGGTCCAGCGGCGGGAGCGCATCGCCGGGCGCGGCGGCGGCGCTGAGCGCGAAGGCCGAACCCGCGAGCGCCGCGGCGGCGACAGAACTGAGTATGAGTCTTTTCATGGCAACGCCTTTCCAATTGGAATCGACGAGCGAGGCTCTATCGCGGCCACATTACTTTCAAGTTACATCCGTGTAATTGCGCCGACGAATCGAGAGCGCCATTGACGCGAGGCGGCGCATCCCGCAATGCTCCGTCCTTGCGGAGGGCTGAGCATGAACGAGGGCGGCGTCATCGGCAAATTGGCTCACGGCCTTAGTGCCGGGAGCAGCGTCCTCAGCGCCTGGATCGGCGTCAACGACGCCACGATCGCCGATGCGCTGGCGCGCGAATCCTTCGACGCGGTGACGCTCGACATGCAGCACGGCGGCGTCGATTTCGTCGGCGCGACGCGGACGATTGTGGCCGTCGCGCTCGCGGGAAAGCCGACGATCGTACGCGTGCCCGTCGGCGATTTCGCCTGTGCGAGCCGCCTCGTCGACGCCGGCGCGGCCGCGGTCATCGCCCCGATGATCAACGGCGCGGACGATGCGCGCCGTTTCGCCGAATTCATGAAATTCCCGCCGCTGGGGCGGCGCTCGTGGGGGCCGCGCGCGGCGCTCGCCCTCAGCGGCTTGATCGGCCCCGCCTATTTCCACAGCGCCAACGCGACGACCCTGGCGATCGCCATGATCGAGACCCGCGAGGCGCTCGGCGCCCTCGACGAAATCCTGACGACGCCGGGGATCGACGGCGTCTTCGTCGGGCCGTCCGATCTTTCGATCGCGCTCAGCGGCGGCGCCGCCGTCGATCCTCACGGCGCCGAGGTCGAAGCCGCGTTGTCGCGAGTCGTTGACCGCGCCCGCGCGCACGGCAAGTTCGCCGGGCTGTTCTGCTTCGATGGCGCGCACGCCAAAGCGGCGCTCGCGCGCGGCTTTTCCTTGTGCTCCGTGTCGACCGACTTGAATCTGCTGCGCGCGGCGGCGCGCCTCGAACTCGCCGCGGCGCGCTGACGCCTCCGGCCGCCGCGGCCCTCTTTCAGAGCTGGAAGCCGACGCGGGCGCCGAGCGCGGCCTGCGTGCGATTCGAGGCGTTCAGTTTCTTCATGATGTTGCGCAGATGCACCTTCACGGTGCTCTCGGAAATGCCGAGTTCGAACGCAATGACCTTGTTTTGACGACCTTCGCGGAGAATTCTCAAGACGTCGCTTTCGCGCGAGGTCAGAGAACGGTCGCAATCCTCCCCGCCATCGTAAGGGTCCGGGTCGACCGGCGTGGGCGGCAAGGGGCTCGGCAGCGGAGGCCGCGTCGACGAATTGTCGGCGCCGAACAGGGCGTCCGCCGGCAAACAAGAGCCGCCGACGATCATCAGGCGGATCGCGGCGACCGCGACGGCGAGACTGGCGTCGTGGCGTAGGATTCCGACAACGCCCAGCGCGACGAGGATGCGCGTGAGCGCGACGTCGTCACGCGCCATCACCGCGCCGATCGGCGCTTCGCCGCAGAGTTCGCGCAGCGCTTGAAACTTGGCTTGCAAGGACGCCGCATCACAATCTCGGCGCGGATCGGCGCCGATCAGCACGAGGCGCGCGGGCCCGGGATCGACGTCCTCGACGCGCGCGTATCCGTCGACCCGCATGTCCCTGATGAACGTTGCCACCGCCTGCGCGAGGCCGTGGCGCAGAACCGTTTGCGGTTCGATCAGCGCGAGCCGTCGAGTGGGCGACCCGCTCTCGACGTCGCGCGTCACCCGTCGCCATCCCACTGCCCCGTTCACGGTCGACGTCCGTCGCCAAGCTCCGAGCGCGAGCGACTGCGTCACGACAGGCGGCGCGAGGCGCGATTGGAAAGCTTTCGCTGGCGAAATGGTCATATGAAACGCGCCTCCAACAATCTCTCCTCAACCGGACGCTCCTCACCCCGACATCGATTGCAATTCGGGATCCTTCTTGGACGTGCTTCGGCGATGGTCTCTAAGGCGTCGTTGCGCGCCGCCCCTTCAGCGCTGTGGTCGTTCTTCGATCGGCTCGAACTGGCCGTCGGGTGCGCCCCAAACCACCAATTGCGGACCGAAACGCACGTCTCGCCGAAGCGGAGCGGGGTCATTGTCCTTGAGCAGTCGATACCGACAGATCACCGTCCCGAGGGCATCAGGCGGGATTTTCCAGTCGCGGGCGATCTGCGACCCAGGCCTGACGCGAACCCTGCCTCCGGCGTTCATGCTCGCCTCCTCAGCTCGAGAACTCGACCTCAACCGATGCGAACCACCGCCCTCACGGGCGCAGGCCGCGGCGCCGCGGGCGACAGCACGAAGGTCGGCGCCATGACTTGATGACGAGCAAGCCCGGTCGCCGCCGGGGCTTTGCGGCCCGGCCGCACGGCGCCGGGCGCCGCCAAGGCGATGACGAGCAATCCGAGCGCCAGCGAAACCGGGAATTGCCGGCGCGCGCTTTCGCGCACCGCGCAATCGTCGAACGCAAAGCCGGCGGCGACGGCTTTTGAACGGAGGATGGCGAAGGCGACGTTTGACATTGGCGGCTCCGCCGGCGTGTCTTGACGGGACGCTTGGGCCGGCGCCCGGCGGTCAGTGGCGCGACATGCGCTGTTCGAAACGGTCGAGCCAGCGCTGGTTCGCCTCCAGGAATTTTTCGAGCGCTGCGGAGCGCGACTTGGCGCGCGCCCAGGCCGAATTCGCGTCCAACGCGCTGACTTCCGGCGAGGATGAGGTCGGCGACGATGCCCCCGACGGCCGGCAAGCCTTGATATCGGACTTGGACAAGACGGCCTCCCTTCGCTGAATCTCGAAGCGCCCTTCCCATCAATTTCTGGACAACCAAAGGAGTCGTCGGAAATTCTGTCGGCTCTCGTGCTCGACCCGTGCATTGTTTGGATAACTGGCGGTTAATGTGAAGAGGGAGAATTGTGCAGAATTGTTCGGCGCCGAGGTCGTGACCCGCTCTATCGAAGTCGGCGACGCAGACGTCTTTGGTCGGTCTCGACCGCCAGCCGGACGGACCTTTCGATCGGGCGTAGGAATGGCTGGCGTCTCCGATCCTCCCGGAATAAGATTTGCGAACAAGAATTAAGTATGCCGCCCAATGGCGGCGGCGGACTTCGTAAGGGGGGCGAAGATGACGAAGCGACCGCGCTCGAGCCGTGCGCCGATCCGCTCGGCTTTGATGGAGGGGCCCGGCGGCTTCGGCTCAGTTTGCGCCCGCGCCGGCGCATAGAGCGATCACGATGGCTATCGACCAACGCGCGCCAGAGAAAATCTCGCGCCGTCGCTCGCTCGACGAGTGGGCCTTAGACGCCGTCGGCGCGTGCAACGCCTGGCCTCTGGCGTCGCGGCTCGCCGCATCGGCCGCGATCGTGCTCGCGGCGCTCGCCTTTCGTTTCGCTTTCCTGGCCGGGCTAGGACCGCGCATCGCCTATGTGACGTTCTTCCCCGCGGTTATCGTCGCGGCGTTGGTCGGCGGAGTGTCTGGCGGCGTTCTCGCCATGGCCCTTTCGATTGTGCTCGTGCATTGGCTGATTTCGCCTTTGCACGACGAAGCGGATTGGTTCGGTCTGGCGACGTTTGTGTCGGGCAACCTCTTCGTCGTCGGCATGGCCGAACTCCTCTATCGCGCGCGCGGCAAGCTCGCCTCCGCCGAGCGGACGCGAGAGCATGAGCGGGTGCTGAGGGATTTCACCGAACAAACGCCGGCGGCGATCGCGATGTTCGATCGCGACATGCGCTATCTCGCGGCCAGCGCGCGCTGGCGAAGCGATTACCATCTCGAAACGGATTTGATCGGCCGGCGCCATTACGACGTCTTTCCCGATCTCTCCGGCCGATGGAGGCAAGTCCACCGGCGCGCCCTGGCGGGGGAGGTCTTGCGGGAAGACCATGACGAATACACGCGGGCGGACGGTTCGGTGCAACATCTGGCGTGGGAGGCGCGTCCCTGGCGCCACGCGTCGGGCGAGATCGGCGGCATCGTTATCTTCTCCGAGGACGTGACCGAGCGGAAGAAGCTGGAGGAAGCGACGATCGAGGGCGCCGCGCGACTCAAGGCTATCGTCGGCACCGCGGTGGAAGCCATCGTCGTCATCGACGACAAGGGAATCCTTCAATCGATCAATCCCGCCACCGAGGCCATCTTCGGCTACGGGCCGGACGAATTGGTCGGGCGAAGCGTCAACGTGCTGATGCCGGATGAGCGTGCGCGCGCCCACGACGCCTGTCTCCAAGACTACAGGCGCACCGGCGTGCGCAAGGTCATCGGCGTCGGCCGCGAGGTGCAGGGACGACGCAAGGACGGATCGACGTTCCCGCTCGAGCTCGCCGTCGCGGAGTGGCGCGATGTTCGGGGCCAGCGCTTCTTCACCGGCATCATGCGCGACATCACCGAGCGCAAGCAGGCCGAGCAAGCGTTGCGTGAGAGCGAAGCGCAATTGCGGCGCGTCAATGAGCGTTTCGAGGCCGCGCTGACGGCCTCGCAGGTGTCGATTTTCAACCAGGATCGCGCGCTGCGCTACACCTGGATCAACAATCCCAGACACGGTCTTCGGCCCGAACAATTCGTCGGCAAGACGGACCGCGAGATTTTCGCGCGGGCGGAGGACGCGCAACGCACCGAAGCGATCAAGCGCAAGGCGATCGAGACCGGCTTGCCTCGTCGCGAAGAGGCGTCGATTTTCATTAACGGGGTCGAGCATTGGTTCGACTTGAAGGTGGCGCCGCAGCGCGCGAACGGCGAGGTGGTCGGCATTCTCGGCACAGCGGTGGATATTACCGACCGCAAACACGCGGAAGCCGCGCTGAGCGAGCGCGACGCCCTCCTGCGGCAAGCCGCTGACGTGGCGAGGCTGACCTACTTCGACATCGACTATCAGCGCGGTCGGCTGCGCACCGCCGCCAACTACGCCGACATCATGGGATATTCCCTGCCCGTGACGAAGGACGGCGGCGCGCGTCTGCCGCTCGCCTTGAAGCTTCTGCGCGAACACATCGTTTGCGCCGACCGCGCGCGTTTTGACGCCGAGTTCGAAGCGCTCTCCGGCAAGTTCGCCGGCAAGATCGAATATCGCGTTCTCGGCGACGACCAGATCGAGCGCTGGATCGAGGGCGTGTGGTCGATCGAGCCGGGTCCTGGCGGAACGCCGCTGCGCGCGTTCGGCACCGTGCTCGACATCACCGAGCGCAAGCGGGCCGAGGTCGAGCTGGCGCGGGCGCGCAACCTGGAAGTGGCCGGCCAACTCGCCGGCGGCATCGCCCACGACTTCAACAACCTGCTGGCCGTGATCGCCGGCAATCTGGAACTCGCCGCACCGAGCATCCGGGAGGACAAGGCGCGCCGGGCGGTCCACAACGCGCTCCATGCGGTCGAAGCGGGCGCCAACTTCAATCAACGGGTCCGGCGAATGCTTTCGCTGGCCCGCAGTCGCCCGCTCGAGCCGCAGCGTCTCGACCTCGGCGGCCAGGTCCAGGAGACGGCGAAGCTGCTCCACGACGCCCTCGGCGAGCGCATTGCGATGACGACGCAATTCGATCCCGATCTCTGGCCGATTTTCGCCGACCCCGGCGAGATCGACAGCGCGCTGTTCAACCTCGCTCTCAACGCCCGCGACGCCATGCCCGGAGGCGGCGAGCTCGTTATCAAGGCTCGCAACGTCACGCTCGGCGCGCACGCCGTCGAGATGGACCCGGACGCGCAGCCAGGCGACTACGTCGAACTTTCGGTCGCGGATAATGGCGCCGGCATGACGTCAGAGGTCCTGCGGCGCGCGAAGGAGCCGCTCTTTTCGACCAAGGGGCCGCACAAAGGCACCGGTCTCGGCCTCAGCAGCGTCGTCGATTTCGTCAGGCACTGCGGCGGCTACGTCGCCCTTGCCAGCGCGGTCGGCAAAGGCACGACGGTCAGCCTCTACTTGCCGCGCGCCGCCGGCGCGCGGCCGCCGGCGTTGGACGCCGCCGCCCAGGAGGCGATCCCGCAAGGAGACGGAGAGTTGGTTCTCGTCGTCGAGGACGACGACCGGCTTCGCGAGGTCACGCTTCAGCGTCTCGAAGCCCTGGGCTACGCGGTTCTCGAAGCAAGAAATGGAGTTGAGGCGATCGAACGGCTGAACTCGGACGAACCGATCGTGCTCGTCTTCAGCGACATCGCCATGCCTGGCGCCATGACCGGATACGATCTGGCGCGATGGATTCTTGCCGCCAAGCCGGGGGTGAAGGTCCTGCTGACTTCGGGATACAATTCAGGCGACCGGGGAGGCGACGACGCCGATGCGCTCGCCGGCGTCAGCGCCATCGACAAACCTCATACCTTGGCGCGCCTGGCGAGCGCCGTGCGCGCGACTCTTGACGGCGCCGGTCAGGCGGACGAGACCTCGCCGGTGAAGACGTAACCGACGCCGCGCACGCTCTTGATGAGCTGCGAGGTTTCGTTCAGAGGCTCGATCTTGCGGCGCAGCCGGGCGACGTGACCGTCCATCGTTCGATCGAGCGGCGACCATTCCCGGCTCCTCAGCTCGTGCATGATCTCGTCGCGCGTCAGAATTTGAGCCGGACGCTGCAGGAATATTTCGAGAAGCCGAAACTCGGTTTCCGTCAGATCCACGAGCGTCCCGTCGGTCTTCCTGAACTCCCGTTTGCGCGTGTCCAGAACGCCGGAATCGAACGCATAACGTTGCGCCTGATCGCCCGCCGCGGCAGCCCCGTTCCCGTATCCGTCCGGCTCGCGCTGATAGCGACGCAGGACGTTGCGAATGCGCAACACCACTTCCGCCAGATGGAACGGTTTGGAGACATAGTCGTCTGCGCCGTGCTCGAGCCCTTTCACCCGGTCGATCGGCTCGCTCCGGCCGGTGATCATGACGATCGGGATATTGCGCGCAGCCCGAACTTGGCGGGCCAGTTCGAGACCGTCCGAGTCTCCGAGGCCAAGGTCGAGCGTGATGAGGTCGATCTGCTCGTCCTCCAGCGCACGGAACATCTCCGCCTTGTCTTCGGCCTCCAATACCGCAAATCCGGCGCCTTCCAATCCTTGGCGCAAGACTTCGCGAACCGCCGGTTCGTCGTCGACCACCAGGATGCGCGTGGGGCGGGTCATGCTCGTCGTTTAATCGAATTCACCGTCAAGGTCCGCAACGGAACTGCGACAAATCGCCGCGCTGCTCGGACCTACTATAATTTCTGTGAAAACAAAGCGCTAGAGCACTGCCCGCTTAAGATGGCGCATAGCCGGCCTCGGCGAAATAGTTGGCGCAGGCTTGCGGCGTGATTTCGTCGAGGCATTGGCCGATGCGGTCCCAGAGGGCCGGCACGGTTCGCTCGGCGGCCTTTCGCAGGTGCGACTTGAGTTGTGAAAAGGCCATTTCGATCGGGTTCAGATCGGGCGAGTAGGCCGGCAGCAAGCGCATCTCGGCCCCGGCGTCGGCGATCAGCTTGCGCACGCCGGCGACCTTGTGGGCGGGCAGGTTGTCCATCACGACGATCTCGTCGGGTCGCAGGGCGGGGACGAGTATTTTTTCGACATAGACCAGGAAGGCCTCGCCGTTCATGGGTCCGTCCAGAACAAAGGGCGCGACCAGCCCTTCGCGCCGCAGGCCGGCGGTGAAGGTGGTGGTCTTCCAGTGTCCGAAGGGCGCCTTGGCCAACAGCCGCTGGCCGCGTCGGCATCGTCCGCGCAGGCGGACCATTTTGGTGGAAGCGCCCGTCTCGTCGATGAACACCAGCTTGTCGGGATTGAGGTCCCTTGGTTCGCCTTCCAGGCTTCACGCGCCTGAGCCACGTCGGGCCTGTCCTGCTCGGAGGCGTGCAAAGTTTTTTTTGAAGCTGAGCCCGTGCCGCTGGACAAAACGATCCATCGAGCTGGTGGAGGTCTTTTGGCCCAGCTCCGCCTGGACGCGCTGCGTCAGCTCCGCCAGGCTCAGATCAGGCTCCCCGGCGATCAGCGCCAATAGCCAAGGCGCGTGCGCCTCCAAAGGCGAGCGGTTCTTGCCCACCCGCGGCGCCGGGGCGGCGCTGCCCGTCTCGTCCAACCGCTTCTTCCAGCGGATCGCCGAGGACGCCCCCACCTTGAAGCGACGAGCCGCGCCGCGACGCGAGTTCCCCTCCGCCACCTCCTCCAATACGCGCCTGCGATAATCTTCGGAATACGGCCGACCGACCATGGAAGCCTCCCGAATCAGAGGCACGATCGACTCACATTTTGCCCGCCGAGGGAATCCACCCCGCGATCACAATCAATTCATCGTCGCTGGGCAATGCTCTAGATGCGCCTGGTCCTCCTGATCGTCGGCAAGGAGATGTCTCTTTTCGCGCGGCCGGCCGACGCGAAGGCGTCTTGCGCCGCGCGCGCGTGATCGGAACCTGAACGCGAAGACGTTCACGCCCTCGAAGCTTCGGCGGCGCGCGACGAACGCCGTCGCCGCACAAATCTGCACAATTCTCCCTCTTCACGTCAGCGACCACATATCGAAAAAGAAGATGTCGAGCACGGCGACCGCTCGCGTCCAACGGCGCGGGTCGATTGCCGAACTCGAGGGTCGCGTTGCGATGCGCGGGAAAGCGCACGCCAGTAAGAGCAATTCAGCGCGGCGCAGCAGGCGTTTACGTCTCGCCAGGAGGGGGCCGTCGTGGATCACTACAAATTTGATGTCGTGAAAGACGATCGCACAATCGCAGCCACACAATCCGTGGCGCTGTGGAACCTACGAGCGGCATGGCCAAGGATCGCCGAACTCGCGAAGGCCATCGATGAACCTGGCTGTCGAATCCGTGTCACCAACGAAGCGGGCGAGATCGTCATTCTCGTCGGCGTCGCCTCGGCCCGCCGCTACCCGGCGCCCGGACATTGAAGACGCTCGAAGCCGAACGCAACCGATTGCCGGAGAGTAAGATGAATCTCCCTTGGTTTGGACCGACGCGTGAAGAAATCGACGAGACGGTGCGCGAACTCGTCACCCGCCATGGCATGAGAGCGCCGGACGAGGCTCTTCATCTCAGCGACGCCTACCGCTCGATAGGCGCCACGAAGAACGAGAGGTTGTACCGGCTGGCGGCGCGCAGAAGCGCGATCATGCTCGCAAAAGCAGGGGAAGTGGCGAATTGGCGGCGGGACGGCGGGGGCGCCCGTGACTGATAGCGTCCCGAAACGCAGACGTCCGCAACGGACTTTCACCCGCGCCGATCTCGTAAACGCGATCCGCAAGACGACGCCGAAGCTCAACCGAGTGCAAGCGCGAATTCTTCTCGACGGCGTTCTGGACGAGATCGAAATGGCATTGGGGACCGACAGGCTCGTGTCGTTGCAGCGCTTCGGAGTCTTCAGGCTCCTATCCAAAGCGGCGAGAGCCGGTCGGAACCCTCGTTCGGGCGACGGAGAAGTTTACATGATCCCTGCGCACGACGCGGTGTCGTTCAAGGCTTCGCCGATCATGCGCGCCGCGATGCCCTCGCCCGGATCCCCGGCGACGGGGCGATTGCGGCGCGCGCGAGACGATCAGTCCGAATTCGCGTCTCGCGAAAAGGTCGTGGAGGAAGTTTAGCTTGGGCTTCAGCGCCGAAATCGCCGGCGAAGGGCAAGACCTTTCTCGCGTCGGCGGCGCCTCGGTCTTGCGAGACGGTGGCATTGTCGCTCGGCTTTGCCGCCTTACGGTCCCACAGCCGCGTGGTCTCGCGCTGGTTGGCGTCCGACCCCGGCCACCGCTGCGACTGCGACGCCCGCCCGCTTGAGGGCCCGGCGCGCCGAATTACAAGGAATCCTCAATTCCATCAAAACGCGTCACACCCTAGAGCACGAAAACGGCGTCCTCTTCGATCATGATGCAGGTCAGCTTGCCCGTCGCATAGGCTCCGGTGTCGATATTGATCCGATTGGCCCGGAGATCCGGTTCGAGAACCGGAGTGTGACCGTGAACGACCACCTTTCCAAAGTTTTCTTCGCAAAGCAGAAAATCGTCGCGTATCCACAGCAGGTCTTCCTCCTTTTGCCGCGACAGCGGCAATCCCGGCCTGACGCCGGCGTGGACGAAGAAGAAATCTCCGCAGCAAAACGACAGCTCCAGGCCTTCCAGGAACGCCCGATGGCTTTCTGGCAAGGCGGCCGCAAACCTCTCGGCCAACTCTCGGCTCCCTGCGGCGTCTACGTCGAGCGGCGGCTTGACTCCGTAGGATGCAAGGGTTTCCCGTCCGCCCAGTTGGCGCCAACTTGCGAGCGTCGAAGGCTCCCTCAGGAATTCGAGCAAGCATCTCTCATGATTGCCCTTTAGGCAGATCAGCGTGTGTGTGCGCCTACGCTCCAGCAGGCGCTCGACGACCTCCCTCGAGAATCGTCCGCGATCGACATAGTCGCCGAGAAGAACAAGAAGAATCTGGGCCGCTCTCGAGCCCGGTCGACGCGCGATATCCGCGTCGATCCGCGCGAACGCCTGCTCGAGCAGGTCGGCTCGCCCGTGCACGTCGCCGATCGCATAGATCCGGACCCCATTGGAAAGCTTCGGCGCTGTCCGCTTGGATCGCTTCCTGAAAAGTCTCCACACGCGATCACGTCCCCGCGCCCCAGTAGTCGCCATTTTACCGGGCCCGCGATGGTTAACAAGTGGCTAGCATAACGTAGCACATCTGAAGCTTTAGCTGAACGCGATCTCAGGTTGCTTAGCGTAATTACTCTCATACTAGCAGTATATGAGAGTAGTAAAGATGCGTTCATATATCGCGTTCTTGTCGGTTGTCGGCGCCGCGCTCGGTGTGTTTCTGGGCGGCGAGGCGGCGGCCGCGGTGACCGGAGCCTCTCAATACAGGCATCAGGACCAGCGAATTCAGCTGGAGACGCCGACCTTGGCGCCAATGGCCTATACGCGATTTTGCTTGGAATACCGCGAGGAATGCGAAATTCACCGCCTGACGAGCGCCCTCGGCCTGACGCGCGCGCGATGGGGCGAGTTGGTGAAAGTGAACGCAGAAGTCAATCGCGCGATCGCGCCGCAGCCGAACGACGAGGGCGTGTTGGCCGAAAGGTGGCTGGTTTCTCCGCGAGCCGGCGATTGCCATGACTATGCCGTCACCAAACGGCACGAACTCCTGGCCCGCGGCTGGCCGTCGCGAGCGCTGCTGCTTGCTGAGGTCGTGACCAACTGGGGAGAACATCACCTGGTGCTGGTGATCCGCACCCGCGACGGCGATTTCGTCGCCGACAATCTCAATTCGAACATTCGGCCTTGGTTTGCGCCGCGTTACCGCTGGGTTCGGATTCAATCGCCGCAGAACCCGAAGTTTTGGTCGACGGTCGCAGAGTTTTCGGATGCGCCGCAGGGCCCGGTTATCGCCAATTCCCAGTATGCGAGCGGCGCCCAGTCGGACATCCTCGTCGAGGCCGATGAAAGCGAAGTCGCCATGGCCGCGAACGAACTTTCCGTTCTGAACGATCGATCCGAGACTGCGTCCGCCGGCGCGGCGCGCGCTCGGGACGACATTATTCAGAATGACGGCGTCGCAGACGCGGTCATCGCGTGGGGAACCGCAGGCGCGCCGCCGCAGCATGTCGAAGATGCAGCGAGCGGGCAGGCCGAAGATTTCGTCGACGAAACGCAACGCGGGTTCGCCGCCGCGGAGCGCGTCGTTGCAACCGAGGTCCCCGCGTCGACCGTGTCGACGCGGACCGCCGCAGAGGCGCTAATCCAATTTGCCGACGCCGCGGTCGACCTTTGGAAACGCCAGATGGGCGCTCAGCTTCACGAATTGGCGACCAAGGCCGAGAGGCCCACGAGCGTGATCGAAAGCTCCCTCGATGTTACGGCGGGCTTCAGTCAGACGCAGATCCAAGGATTGTTGTTGTCAAACGGCGTCCAAAATTGACCCCCGATCGGCGTCCAAAATTGACCCCCCTGATGTCGTGCACTGAGGGTAGCGCTCGCCCCGGCGGAGCTGGTCGGGGTTGCGCAGCCGGGGCGAGTGCGGTTCCAGCCAGGGGAATGTTCGGCGACCCTCAGACGCGATGCTTGAAGCGCCAGCTTTCGTTGCCGGTCTCGACGATGTCGCAGTGATGTGTGAGGCGGTCCAATAGTGCGGTGGTCATCTTCGGGTCGCCGAAGACGCTCGGCCATTCGCCGAAGGCGAGATTGGTGGTGACGATGATCGAGGTGCGTTCATAGAGACGGCTGATCAGGTGGAACAGGAGCTGCCCGCCGGACTGCGCGAAGGGGAGATAGCCAAGCTCGTCGAGGATGATGAAGTCGAGGCGCGTGAGATAGTCGGCGAGCCTCCCCTGACGGCCAGATCGGCCCTCCGCCTCGAGGCGGTTGACGAGATCGACGGTATTGAAGAAGCGACCCCGTGAGCCCGCACGGATACAGCTTCGCGCGATCGCAATCGCCAAGTGCGTCTTGCCCGTGCCGGTGCCGCCGACCAGGACCACGTTGCGTTGCTGAGCGATGA
>CAVXCA010000090.1:0-79843 GCA_963759955.1 uncultured Alphaproteobacteria bacterium | reverse complement strand
TCATCGGAGCGGGGACGAGGGCGACGTCGGCGCTGCTGCGGGAGATCATCGGGTAGCTCGCAAATAGAGAGAAAATTTACGACGCGATGACCTTGCCGCAATTACGGGGCGTTCGTCGATCCTTTCCTTGTAGAGCGGTTAATCACCGCTCCGGGCGCGTGAAGTCTGCGCCGCCGGCGAAATGTTCTTAAGCCGACGAAGCGCGCCGCTCAGACGGGCGCCGGCTCGCGCTCCGCCGCCTGCTCGGCCTCGCGCCACTCCAGCACGACGACCTTGCCGTTTTCCACGGTCAGCGCGAGCTTTCCGCACTTGAGTTCGAGCGCGCGCGCGCCGAACAATTTTCGTCGCCAGCCGCGCAGCGCGGGCACGTCGGCCATGTCGTCGCCGGCGATGGCTTCGAGATCGTCGACCGTGGCGATCATCTTGCCGGCGACGCCGCTTTCCTCGCTCGCCTGGCGCAGCAGCACCTTGAGGAGTTCGACGGTCGCCGCCGCGCCGGCGCCGTTGCGCCGCTCGCGCGTGAGCTTGGGCAGCGTCTTGGGGTCGCGCCCGAGGCCGCGTTCGATGGCGGCGAGGATTTCTTCGCCGGCGCGCGAGCGCTCCATGCCGCGCGGGAACGCGCGCAGGTTGCCGAGCGCCTCCTGGGTGCGCGGCGCGGCGAGCGCGACTTCGACCAGCACGTCGTCCTTGAGGACGCGCGCGCGCGGCACGTCGCGGGTCTGAGCCTCGCTTTCCCGCCAGGCGGCGAGATCCATCAAGACGGCGAGATCGCGCGGCTTCCTCGCGCGCGTCTTGAAGCGCTCCCAGGCGCGCTCGGGGTGCTGTTCGTAGGTCGCGGCCGAGGTGAGGACCTTCATTTCGTCCTCCAGCCAGCTCAGGCGGCCCGATTTCTCCAGTTGCGCCTGCAGCGCGCGATAGATGTCGCGCAAATGCGTGACGTCGCCGATGGCATAGTCGATCTGCGCCTGAGCGAGCGGGCGGCGCGCCCAGTCGGTGAAGCGCGACGACTTGTCGACCGCCACCCGGCAAATCGATTGCACCAGTTCGCTGTAGGAAACCTGGTCGCCGTAGCCGCAGACCATCGCCGCGACCTGGGTGTCGAACATCGGGCTCGGCACCAGCCCGGCGAGCTTCCAGAAAATTTCGACGTCTTGCCGGGCGGCGTGAAAGACCTTGACGACGTTGCTGTCGGCCATCAACGCGATCAGCGGCGCCAGATCGAGACCGGGGGCGAGCGCGTCGATCGCCAGCGCTTCGTCGCTCGAGGCGACCTGGACGACGCACAACACCGGCCAGAAAGTCGTCTCGCGCAAGAATTCGGTGTCGACGGTGACAAAGGGATGGCGGGAAAAGCGCTGGCAGGCGAGCGCCAGCTCCGACGTCGTCGTAATCAGCGTCACGTTTGCTATCCCTTGGCCGGCGGCGGGCTCTTGACGCGGTCCTTACGGGCCGGCGGAGGCGCGTGCCGGGGCATCCCCAGGCGCTTGTCGAGATAGGCGCCGACCGTCTCCTGCAGGTTTTCGATGCAATCCTCGAAGAAATGATTGGCGTTGGGGATCACGGCGTGCTCGATCGAGATGCCCTTCTGGGTCTTCAGTTTCTCGATCAGCGCCTGCACTTCCTTGAGCGGCGCGACGCGGTCCTTGTCGCCGTGGACGAACAGTCCGGAGGACGGGCAGGGAGCCAGGAAGCTGAAATCGAAGCGATTGGCGGGGGGCGCGATCGAGATGAAGCCCTCGATTTCCGGCCGGCGCATCAGCAACTGCATGCCGATCCACGAGCCGAACGAGACGCCGGCGATCCAGCAGGCGCGCGCCTCCGGGCTGATCGACTGCGCCCAGTCGAGCGCCGAGGCGGCGTCCGACAATTCGCCCTGGCCGTGGTCGAAGGCGCCCTGCGAGCGGCCGACGCCGCGAAAATTGAAGCGCAGCACCGAGAATCCGCGCTCGGCGAAGGAATAATAGGTGTTGTAGACGATCTGGTTGTTCATCGTGCCGCCGAACTGCGGATGCGGATGCAGCACCACTGCGATCGGCGCGCCGCGCTGCTTGGCGGGATGAAAGCGGCCTTCGAGCCGTCCGGCCGGGCCATTGAAAAACACTTCGGGCATCGCTACTCCAGAGCAACTCGTCCTGCGCCGCGCTTTGAGCAAGCGCGTTTCGCTTCCGCCGCGACTTGCTCAGCCCGCGCGAAGCCTGGCGCAAGCGCGCCCCTCGGGCGCCCGGAAACACGGGCGAGGAGCTGAGCGAACCTTGCGGCGGGCTTGGCGCGCGCGTATGTGTCAAACGCTCGGGCAGGGCGCGGAATGGGCCTCATAGCACGCCTCGCCCCATCAAATGCAAGGATAAAACGCATTTCGGCGTCGTCTCGGGCGCGCCTTTTCGCTGTTGCGGCCAACAGATCTCGTGGAATCGACGACGCATGGCGTCTAACGTGAACTCGCGCGCCTATCTCGACTACAACGCCACGGCGCCGCTGCGCAGCGAGGCGCGCGAGGCGATGCTGGCGGCCATGGACTCCTGCGGCAATCCGTCTTCGATCCACGCCGAGGGCCGGGCCGCGCGAGCGATCGTCGAGGACGCGCGGCGCGCCGTGGCGGACCTCGCGGGCGTCGAGCCGCGGTGCGTCGTCTTCACCTCCGGGGGCACGGAGGCGGCCAATCTCGCGCTTTGCCCTACGGCCGGCGTGGCCGGCGGGCGGCCGCTGGAGCGCCTGATCGCCGGCGCCGGCGAGCATCCTTGCGTGCTCCACGGCCATCGCTTCGCGCCCGACCGGGTCGTCCTCGCGCCGCTCGGCGCCGACGGGCGGATCGATCTTGCCGCGCTCGCGGCGCTTCTCGCCGCGCCGGAGGGGCGCCCGGCGATGCTCGCTCTGCAGGGCGCCAACAACGAGACCGGCGTGATCCAGCCGCTCGCCGAGGCGGCGGCGCTGGTCCACGCCGCGGGCGGCCTCCTCGTCTGCGACGCCGTTCAGCTCGCGGGACGCGCGAGCGTCGCCGTCGCCGCGCTCGGCGCTGATTTCCTTCTCCTTTCCGCCCACAAGTTCGGCGGCCCGAAGGGCGCCGGCGCGCTCGTCGCGGCTCGCCCGGAACTGCACATCGGCGCGCCGCTGCTGCGCGGCGGCGGGCAGGAGCGCGGCGCGCGCGCCGGCACCGAGAACGTCGCCGCCGTCGCCGGCTTCGGCGCAGCGGCGCGTGTCGCTGGCGCCGAGCAGCGCAGCGAAAGCGCGCGGCTCGCCGCGTTGCGCGATTCTCTCGCCGCGCGGGTGCGCCAGCGCGCTCCCGACGCGGCGATCTTCGGCGAGGCGGCGCCGCGGCTGCCCAATACGCTGTGCTTTGCCGTTCCCGGCGTCGCCGCGTCGACGCTGGTCATCGCGCTCGATCTCGCCGGCGTCGCGGTCTCCGCCGGTTCGGCGTGCTCGTCGGGCAAGGTGACGCGCTCGCACGTGCTCGACGCGATGGGCGTCGCGCCCGATCTCGCCGGCGGCGCGATCCGCCTCAGCCTCGGCTGGGCGTCGGACGAGGGCGACGTCGCGCGCTTCGGCGAGGCGTTCGGCGAGACGCTGGCGAAGCTGCGGCGGCGGCGCGGAGCGGCGTGAGCGACATCGCGGCCCCGCCGACGGCGTCGCGGCGCGATCGCGGCCGCGTCACGCCCGATGCGTGAATGTAATTTCATGCGATTGTTAAACATAAAATGCACGATATCCGTGCTTAGAGTATTTGCTCGGTCGCGCCGAGCGCGACAGGCCCTGGTTCCCGCGTGTTGCGGCAGGTCAATGCGCCGAATGAGCATTCGTGGAATGGTTCCTCATCGCGGCGCGGGAGGCAAAGGAGGAGGTCGATGGCTCGTTCCCTGAATATGTGGGTTGCGGCGGCGCTCGCTTTGGCGCTCGCGGCGCCTGTGGCGCAGGCGCAGACTTCCGTTCGGCCGCTGCGCCATCACGTCGTTCATCCCGTCGTCCATGCGGGCGACATCATCGTCCACGCCCGGCCGCGAACCTATCTCGACCCCGGCCCGCCCAGCTGGAGCGAGGCGGGCACGGGCGACCGCTACGTAAGCGATTCCGCGCCAGGTTCCCCCTCCGATTTCGGCACGTCGTTCGCCAATCGCGGCTTCGATCTGCTGCCGAGCCGGTTCAACCCGCCCGGCCGGCCGGAGCCGCTGTTCATGTTCTCGGAGCCATGACGAACGTCGTGGCGTAAGTGTCAGCCGCATCGGCGAACGAGAGCCCGGTCGTCATCCGTCGGCACGCGCCGGGCGACATCGGCTGGATCATTCATCGTCACGGCGCGCTCTACGCCGCCGAATATGGCTGGGATGAATCCTTCGAGGGGCTGGTCGCCGAAATCGCCGGCCGGTTTCTCAAGGCCCACGATCCCGGCAAAGAACGCTGCTGGGTGGCGGAACGCGACGGCGCAATCGTCGGCGCGGTGTTTCTGGTCGACGCGGGGCAGGGCGTCGGCAAGCTCCGGCTTCTCTATGTAGAACCGGACGCGCGAGGGCTCGGCCTCGGCCGCCGCCTCGTCGAGGAAGCGCTGCAATTCGCCGAGCGGGCCGGCTATCGCAGCGTCACGCTGTGGACCAACGACGTGCTGGTCGCCGCCCGCCGCCTTTACGAAGCGGCGGGGTTCACGCTGACTTCCTCGGAGCGCCACCACAGCTTCGGCAAGGACCTCGTCGGCGAGACTTGGGAGAAGGCGCTGTAGAAACGCGGCGCCCCAAAGCGCCTCCCGTTATCCGAAAAGCTTGCTTTACCGCGCGCTACGGTGTAGGAGCCGTCCTTCCTCACAATTCCCTATTCGTTCGCAAGGAGCGGCCATGGCCCGCGTCACAGTTGAAGACTGCATCGACAAGGTCGACAACCGTTTCGACCTCGTTCTGATGGCGAGCCATCGCGCCCGCGCGATCTCGTCGGGCGCGCAGATCTACGTCCCGCGCGACAACGACAAGAATCCCGTGGTCGCGTTGCGCGAAATCGCCGAATCGAAATTGGCGCCCGACGATCTGAAGGAAGACGTCATTCACGCGCTGCAGAAGCACGTCGAAGTCGACGAGCCCGAGGCCGAGGCCGCGCCGCCGATGATCCATTCCGCGGCGCCCATGCAAGCCGACGCTAGCGCCGATGCGCAGTTCGATCGCATGACGGAAGAAGACTTGCTGCGCGGGCTCGAAGGCATGGCGCCGCCGCCCGAGCCGGAAGACGAAGGCGAGTGAGCGAAGACTTCGCTCCGCCTTTCATTTCCGCCTGATACAGGCGATCGACCTCGCGCGTCGCCGAGCGCGGCGCGCGTCTATCCACAACGATTCGAACGTTCGTTGCGATTTCGCTAGGCCGCCATCGCGGTTTTGGTATCCTTGCTTCGAGAGAATCACTTGCGCGGCTTTTCGTCGCGTGTGAAGCGGGGCTTGGCGGACCGCTCCCTTCCAACGTTGCGCAAGTCTTGCTCTAGCGCGTCGACCGCGTCGGCGCGTGCGTTGCTTGGGGGCCAATGTGAGCGAAGACGTGTTGAAGAGCCTGCCGACGCTCCCCGGTCAAACCGTGGCGCTCGCAGAAGAGCGGCCGGTCGGCTTGGTCGAGGTCGTCGGACGGGTCAAGTGGTTCGACATCTCCAAGGGCTACGGCTTCATCGTTCCCGACAACGGCGAAGCGGACGTGCTGATTCACGTGACGGTGCTGCGGCGCGACGGCTTCCAAACCATCTTCGAGGGCGCGCGGGTCGTCGCCGAAGCGCAGCGTCGCGAGCGGGGACTGCAGGTCTTTCGCGTGCTCTCGGTCACCCAGGGCGAAGGCGGGCAGCCGCCGCAATTGCCGCCGGCGCGCACGCGCTCGCAAGCGACTTCGGTCGGCGCGTTTGAAATCGTCATCGTCAAGTGGTTCAATCGGTCACGCGGTTTCGGCTTCCTGACGCGCGGCGAAGGCACCGAGGACATCTTCGTCCACATGGAGACCTTGCGACGCTACGGCTTCGCCGATCCCCAGCCGGGCGACACCATGCTCGCCCGCTTCGGGCCGGGACCCAAGGGGTTGCTGGCCGCCGAGGTGCGCCCGCTGGAAGGCGCGAGGGTTCCCTCCTCGCATTGAGGCGCGGCGCGCGGGCGGCAAGGGATTTCGAGCGTGCAGGTTGATCGGCGCGGTTGGCGATGGCTCGGTGGCGCCGGCTCTTCAGGCGCGCGAAGGCGGCTCGGGCGAGCCGTGGCGATGGCGGTCGTCGTCCTCGCGCTGTGCCTGTTGGCGTCGGACCGCTCGCGCGCCGACGAGTTCGATTCGCTCACCATCGCCACCGCGAGCGGCGTTCACGCGTTCCAGGTCGAAATCGCCGGCGACGAAGCGGCGCGCGAAAAGGGCCTGATGTACCGGCGCTACATGCCCGCCGACCGCGGCATGTTGTTCGAGTTCGATCGCGACGCGCCGGTCTCCTTCTGGATGAAGAACACCTACATCCCTCTCGACATGATTTTCATCGCGCGCGACGGGACGGTGACGCGGATCGCCGCCGGCGCCGAGCCGCTCTCCGAGACGATCATTCCCTCCGCCGGCCCCTGCGTCGCGGTGCTCGAATTGAACGGCGGGATCGCGGCTGAGATCGGCCTGAGGGTCGGCGACAAGGTGCGCCACCCGTTCTTCAAGCCCTGAGCCGATTGTCCGGCGCCGCGGCGCGCATTGCATCCTCCGTCAAGCTTGCTACAGTCGGCGACGAAAATTGGCCTCGGGCGCAACCCGCGTCGGGGCGCAAGGAGTTTTGGTTGGCTCAATCCTCGCCATTGAGCCCAAATTCCGCGCATACGCCGCTGCTCGCCTCGCCGCTCGGCCATTCAGGGCCGGGGCGGGGCGCGCCGGGGCCCTATGCCGCGCTGGATCTGGGCACGAACAATTGCCGCCTTCTGGTCGCGCGTCCGACAGCCGACGGTTTTCGGGTGGTGGACGCGTTCTCGCGCATCGTCCGGCTGGGCGAAGGGCTTTCGCAGACCGGCCGGCTGAGCGAAGCCGCGATCGAGCGCACCCTCGAAGCGCTGAGGATCTGCCGCGACAAGATGGTGGCGCGCGGCGTCTCCCGCGCGCGCTTGATCGCGACCGAAGCGTGCCGCGCCGCCGAAAACGGCGCCGAATTCCTCGACAGGGTGCGCGAGCGCCTGGGGCTGCAGCTCGAGATCGTCGACCGCGAGACCGAAGCCTCGTTGGCCGTCGCCGGCTGCGGCGAACTCGCCGATCGCGACGCCGAGTCGATCGTTCTGTTCGATATCGGCGGCGGCTCCTCGGAGATCATCTGGCTGAACCGGTCTCGGCGCGACCATTTGTGCGTGGGCCGCATCGAGGCGTGGGAATCGCTGCGCCACGGCGTCGTGTCGCTCGCCGAGACCTTCGGCGGCGACGACGTCACGCCCGAGATTTTCGCCGCGATGACGCGCTGCGTCGCCGAATCGCTCGCCCCCTTCGCTGCGCGCGTCGCCGGCCACAAGCGATGCCGCCGTTTCCACCTGTTGGGCACCTCGGGTACGGTCACCACCATCGCCGGCGTGCATCTCAATCTGCCCCGATACGAACGCCGCGCTGTCGACGGCCTTTGGCTGTCGAGCGCCGAAGTCGACGCCACGGTGGCGCGGCTCAAGGCGATGAGCTACGCCGAACGCGTCGCCAACGCCTGCATCGGCGTGGAGCGGGCCGACCTCGTTCTCGCCGGCTGCGCGATCCTCGAGGCGATTCGCGGGCATTTTCCCGCCGAGCGCATCCGCATCGCCGATCGCGGCTTACGCGAGGGCATCCTGACGCAAATGATGCGCGCCGACCGGGTCGGCCGGCATGCGCGCGAAACGGGCTCCTAGGATGGCTGCGGGTGGATCGGGCCGCGAGGGCGGCCGGGCGCTGAAGACGCGGGTGCGCACCGCGCGCAAGCGTTCGCTGTCCTCGACGCTGTGGCTGGAGCGTCAGCTCAACGATCCCTTCGTCGCGCTTGCCAAGCGCGAGGGATGGCGCTCGCGCGCCGCCTACAAGCTGATCGAGATCGCCGAGAAATATAAGCTGTTTCGACCCGGCGCGCGCATCGTCGATCTCGGCGCCGCGCCGGGCGGCTGGAGCCAGGTCGCCGCGCGCGCGGTCAAATCGGCGGAAGGCAAGGGCCGGGTGATCGGCATCGATCTTCTCGAGATCGACGCCATCGAGGGCGTCGAATTCAAGGTGATGGACTTTCACGACCCGGCCGCGCCGGACGCCTTGCGCGAATGGCTCGGCGGCCCCGCCGACGGCGTGATGTCCGATATGGCCGCCAACGCCACCGGCCACCGCAAGACCGACCACCTGCGCATCGTCGGCCTGGCCGAACTCGCCGCCGATTTCGCCGCCAGCGTGCTCGCGCCGGGCGGGTTCTTTCTCGCCAAGGTGCTGCACGGCGGCTCGGAAGGCGAATTGCTGGCGCGGCTCAAGCGCGACTTTGCCGTCGTGCGCCATCTCAAGCCCAAAGCGAGCCGCGCCGACAGCGCCGAACTCTACGTGCTGGCGACGGGGTTCCGCGGAAAGAAGAGCTAGCGGCCAAAATCCTACGCTTGGCGCCCGCATCATAGGGCCGCTCGGGTCGAAAGCCGAAATTCAAAGGCGCGGACCAACTGACCCGCCCCTCGCGATTTCATTCTCGGCGCGCGGCGGTTAAGAAGCGCGGATGTCCGCCGCCGACTCGTCTCCGCCGCGCCCGAACCTGCCCAAGATATCGCGCTCCGACGCGGCGTTCTGGCGCGCGACCGCGCCCTTGTTCTTCGGCGGCTTCTGCACCTTCGCGCTGCTCTACAGCGTGCAGCCGTTGATGCCGGTGTTTGCGCGCGAGTTCGCGATCTCGCCCGCCGTGGCGAGCCTTTCGCTTTCGACGACCACCGCCGCGCTCGCGGTGGCGATGTTCGCGGCGGGCGCCGTCGCCGAGCTTGTCGGACTGAAGCCCGTCATGGCGGTTTCGCTCGCCGCGTCTTCGCTCGCCACCATGCTCGCCGCGCTGACGCCGGACTGGCCGACGCTGCTGGCGTTGCGCGCGCTCGCGGGCCTGGCGCTCTCGGGCCTGCCGGCGGTGGCGATGGCCTATCTCGGCGACGAAATGGACGCTCAGGCGATCGGCCTGGCGATGGGGCTCTACATCGCCGGCAGCACGCTCGGCGGCATGTCGGGGCGCCTCGTCGTCGCCGCGCTGAGCGACCATTACGGCTGGCGCAGCGCGATCGCGGCGGTCGGCGCGATTGGCCTCGCCGGCGCGGCGCTGATCGCTTCGGCTCTGCCGCCTTCGCGCCGGTTTTCGCCGCGCCGCCCGGACTTCCGCAGTCTCGCCGGCTCGCTTGCGGCGCATTGTTCCGATCCCGGCCTGCGCCTTTTGTTCGCCGAAGGGTTCCTGCTGATGGGCTCGTTCGTCTGCGCCTACAATTACATCGGCTTTCGCCTGTCGGCGCCGCCGTTTTCATTGAGCCAGACCACCATCGGCCTGATCTTCGTGCTCTACCTCCTCGGCGCGGTCAGCTCGATGGCGATGGGGGATCTCGCCGGCCGCTATGGGCGCCGGCGCGTGCTGTGGATCGCGATCGCGATCGAGGCGGCAGGCGTGGCGGCGACGCTGCCGGACAATATCGTCGCCATCATCGTCGGCGTCGGCCTGATCACCTGGGGATTCTTCGGCGCCCATTCGATCGCTTCGAGTTGGATCGGCCTCAGGGCGCACGGCGCGCGCGCGCAGGCCTCGGCGCTCTATCTGTTCTTCTACTACGTCGGTTCGAGCCTGGCGGGCTCGGCAGGCGGCTTGTTCTTCGCGCGGGCGGGTTGGCCCGGCGTCGCCGCGCTGCTCGCGGCGCTGACGGGAGCGGCGCTGTTCATCGCGCTGCGCCTTTCCAAAGTCCCGCCGCCGCGCCATCTTATCAGGACTTGAGACGGAGCGGCGCGATGGAGTGGCGCGACGAAGGCATCGTCATCGGCGTTCGGCGCCATGGCGAGAGTTCGGCGATCGTCGAGGCGATGACGCGCAAGCATGGACGCCATCTCGGGCTGGTGCGCGGCGGCCGATCGTCGCGCCTGCAAGGCTCCCTGCAACCCGGCAACAGTCTCGGCCTCGTCTGGCGCGCGCGCCTCGACGAACATCTCGGAGCCTATGCGGTGGAACCGCTCGCGCTGAGGGCCGGTCGGCTCATCGCCAGCGGCCTTGCGCTCTCCGGCGTCGGCTACCTCGGCGCCCTGATGCGCCTGTTGCCCGAGCGCGATCCGCACGAGTCGTTGTTCGAAGCGCTGGCGCTGATCGCCGACCATCTCGACGATGTGGCGCTGGCGCCGGCGCTGATCGCGCGCTTCGAGGCGCAAGTGCTCGCCGAATGCGGCTTTGCGCTCGATCTCGAATGCTGCGCGGCGACCGGGGCGCGCGACGATTTGATCTATGTCTCGCCCAAGTCGGGCCGCGCCGTCAGCGCGGCGGCGGGCGAAGCGTGGAAGGAGCGGCTGCTGCCGCTGCCGGCTTTCTTGCGCCTCGGCGCCGCGGCGCCGGCGCCCGAGCCGGCCGAGGTCGCCGACGCGTTCCGCCTCACCGGCTTCTTCCTGATGCGCGATCTCTTCGCCCCGCGCGGCCTGCCGATGCCGGATTCGCGGCGCGCGTTCCTGGCGGCGGCGGCCAAGGCGGAGGCGGGGGGATAGAAGACAGAATCCGAACGTCGGCGAAACGCGCTACGCCGCGAAAGCCGACGACGTCGGTTCGTCGATCGGCGCGCGAACGCGGTCGGCGGAGGGGATTGAAGCGCCGAGCGCGGCGAGGAGAGGCCCGAGGAAGGGCTGGTACGGCCGCCACCGTCCCACCGAACTCTTGTAAAGGGGACGGCGCACCTGAGCGAGGCTGGCCGTGCGCACGCTTCGCGCGTTGCGGTGAAATTCGAGACAGCGAGCGTCCCATTCGAGGCCGCAATGGCCGAGGATGCGGCGGGCCTGTCCCTCGAGATCGGCGACCACGTCCTCGTATTGCACCTCGATCACCATCCCTTGCGGCAAGACGCGACGCCAAACGTCCATCAACGCCTCGTATGCGCGGTAGTAACGGCCGAGCTCCGCGAGGTCGTATGTGTAGGGCTGGCTTTCCGAAAACAGGGTCGAGAAGCAGGAAAAGCAGGTGTCGACGGGGTCGCGCCGGACGTGAAGGATGCGGGCGTTGGGCAGCGCGAGGGCGATCATGCCGGCGAAGCGGAAATTCTCCGGCATCTTGTTGACGATCCGGCTCGCCGCGGGCGCGGTCGCGCGGATGCGTTGAAGGTAGCTCGCGCCGAGTTGGCGAAATTGTTCGCCGCTCATTTGCCAGACGGCCTCAGGGTCGCGGAGCGCTCGGCCGGCGGCGCCGCCGAGCGCCGTCCCCGCCTGGTCGAAATCGCTGATCTCCCCAGCGCCGTGAACGTCGCGATGGCTCGCCAAGATCTGTTCGACGAGCGTGGTGCCCGAGCGCGGCATGCCGACGACGAACACGGGAACCTCGGAAGGATCGCCGCTGCCGCGATGGCGCTCCATCGGTTCCGCGGTGTAAGTGAGCCGCCTGCGTTCGAGATCGCCGAGGACCGCGGCCTCGTCGTACGGGCATAGCTGGCGCTTCAGCGCGGCGCCGGCCGAAAGGTGATGAAAGGACTGCCCATAATCCTCGATGTCGGCGTAGGCCTTGCCCAGCGCGAAATGCGCGTACGCTCGTTCCTCCGCGTCCAGCGACGAGTTCTCGCGCGTCAGCCCTTCCAGAGCCTCGAAGCGCGGGTCGCCGCGCTCCAAGCGCTTCGACAGCGCGAAGTGAAAGTAGGAACGCGCTCTCTCCGGGGCCCGCTTGATGGCGTCGTCAAGAGCGGCGGTCGCCTGCGCGACACGGCCGAGTTGAAGCAACGCCACGCCCTTGTTTTCGTGGGCCAGCGCATAGTCCGGCTTGATGGCGATCGCGCGGTCGTAGCTCGCTAACGACTCCTCTTCGCGGTTGAGCTTGGCGAGCGCTACGCCGCGGTTGCAGTGAGCCTCGGCAAATTCGGGCTTGAGCGCGAGGGCCGCCTCGAGGCTCGCGAGCGCCTCCTCGGATCGATCGAGCTTGATCAGCGCGATCGCGCGGTTGCACAGAGCCTCGGCGTAATCGGGCTTCAATCCGATCGCCCTGTCGAAATTCGTCAGCGCCTCCGCCGGACGTTTGAGGTCGAGAAACGTACTGCCAATATTATTGTATGCCGTGGCATGACCTGGCGCCAGAGAAAGCGCTTTGACTAAACTTTCGAGAGATTCAATATATCGGTGTAACTCCCTGAGCGCTTGGCCGCGATTGCTCCATGCCTCGGCATTTTGGGGATTTTGGGCGAGCGCCTTTTCGTAACTGGCCAGCGCCTCGCCAGGGCGCCCCAGTTTCATGAGCGCGTTGCCGCGGTTGTTGAGCGCGTTGGCGGCGACGGGATTCGCGGCCAGCGCCTTGTCGTAGCATTCGAGCGCCTCTTGAGCGCGTCCCAGATCGATGAGCGCGTTGCCGCGATTGCTGAGCGCGTCGGCGTAGTTCGGCCTGATGGCGAGCGCCTTGTCCAAGGTCTCCAGCGCTTCCGCGGGGCGCTCGAGCTCGCGCAGCACCCCGCCGCGATTGTTGAGCGCCTCCACCAATCCGGGCTTGAGGGCGATCGCTCGGTCGTAGCTCGCAAGCGCGTCCTGGCGGCGATCGAGCGCCACCAGCGCGTTGCCCCTGTTGATGAGGGCGTCGGTCTGGTTGGGATCGAGCGCGAGCGCCTGGTCGTAACAGGTGACAGCCTCCTGGAGGCGACCGTTCGCCGCGTGAATGACGCCAAAATCCGACCACGCCGCCGCGTGGGTCGGCGCAACGCGTAGAGCCGCGCGCATCGACTGCAACGCTTCGCCGTGCCGGCCTTGTTGGTATTGAAGAACGCCCTGCTGGCGCAAGGCCTCGAAATTCGTCGGCTGCGTCGCAAGGATCGCCTTGTAGAGACGCTCGGCCTGATCGAGATTTCCGAGCTGATGCAATTGCAGCGCGCGCTGCAGCGCCGGGGACGAGCCTGGCGTATTGTTGCGAATTGGCGGCCGCTGTTTCATGGCGATGACCTAAATGACGTCAATCGGAATCCGTTTGATTCCGCGCTGATCGCCCGATCCGGCGGCGCGCATCATTTAGAACCGTCGAAGCTTTCGCCTGGCTTGCGCGCACCGAAAACGGCCGCAAAACCAAGTCGTTGAGTTCTTTACTTCGCGGCGATCAAACCGGGGGCCGGAATCGCGCCCTGTCGAGACCGGACGGTTGGACGTCTGCTTCCTCAACGCCTTCATAGCGATTATTAATTGCTCTTTCCGGCCAAAAGAGCGCACATTCGTGCGCCGAGAAGACAGAGGACGGGAGGAGGTGCGAGATGGCCGACATCCTGCTCGATTCGAACATCGCCAGAGCAATCGGGCGCGCGCTTCAATCGCAGGTCGGCGACATGCCCGCGATGGATTCGTTCCATCGCGCGCTTGCCGACATCCTGTTGACGGCGTGCGATACGGAGGAGGCGCCTCAGGACGCCGAAATCCGCAAGGCGATCTCCGCTCGGCTCGGCGCCGAAGGCGGGGCCCACCACGCGTTGGTCAGTATCAGCGTTCACGACGGCGTGGTGGAATTTCGCGGGACGACTCCGAGCGAGCATCATCGCGAAGCGTTGCGCGCGGCGGCGCAGGGCGTGCCCGGCGTCAAGGCCGTGCACGATCATCTGATCTGGATGGACGAAGCGACGGGAGTCTTCATGCCGTCGCCCGAGGATTCCGCGCCGGGATGAGGCGGATCGTCGCCGGGTTGCGTCGATGGGACGCGCAGCCCGTTGATCGATCGGCGCCTCCGGCTCCTCGCGCCGGGCCGCGCTACGCCCCGAGCGCCGCGAAGCGGATGATGCGGCAGGCCTCGCCCGCCTCGGCTGGCGGCGCGTAAGGCGGGCGCACGACGAGCGCGTCGGCGCGCGCGAGCGTTTTGACGAGTGACGAATCCTGCTTTTGTACGGCGCTGGCGAGAAGGACGCCGTCGCCGTCGCGCGCCACTGTGGCGCGCAAGAAATCCTGGCGCACGCCATTGGCGGGCAGGGGGACGGCGAGGCGCGCCGGTTCGCTCGGGTCGGCGCCCGCCTCAGGGTCGCCGACCAGCGCGCGCAGCAACGGCCTGAGGAACAGCAGCGCGCAGACCGTCGAAGAGGTCGGATTGCCGGGCAGGCCGAGAACGCTCGTCGCGCCGAGACGGCCATGGATCAACGGTTTGCCGGGCCGCATGGCGATGCGCCAGAAGCCGAGCTCCATGCCGGCCTCGACGAGCGCCTTCTGCACCAGATCGTAATCGCCGACCGAGGCGCCGCCGAGCGTCACCAGCACGTCGGCCTTCGCCTCCTGCGCGAGCGCGAGGCTGCGCGCCAGCGCGTTTCGTTCGTCGAGAGCGATGCCGAGATCGATCGGCTCGCCGCCGGCCGCGACGACGATGCCGGCGACGGCGAAATTGTTGGAGGCGACGATCTGGGCGGGGCCGAGCGCCGCCCCCGGGGCGACCAATTCGTCGCCAGTGGCGAGAATGGCGACGCGCGGGCGCCGGCGCACGACGAGGCTCGGGTGGTTGGCCGCGGCGGCGAGCGCGACGTCGCGGGGGGTGAGGCGCCGGCCCGCCGCAAGCATCGCTTCGTCCTGCGCGAAGTCGAACCCGCGCGCCCGCACGTTTTCGCCGGGGGAAACGCCGGCTCGCAGCGTGACTGCGGCGCCCTCGCGCTGCGCGTCTTCCTGCAAGGCGACGGCGTCTGCGCCCTCGGGCATCGGCGCGCCGGTGAAAATGCGCACCGCCTCGCCCGCCCCGACGACGCCGGAGAAGGCGTGGCCCGCCGCCGATTCGCCGATCACCCGAAGGCGGGTCGGCGCGGTCGCCGCGTCGGCGGCGCGCAGCGCATAGCCGTCCATCGCCGAATTGGCGAACGGCGGCTGGGTGCGCAACGCGCGCAGATCGCGCGCGAGCGTGCGGCCGAGCGCTTCGCCGAGCGCGACGGTTTCTTGGCCAAGCGGCTCGCGCGCCGAAGCGAGCACGCGCGCGAGCGCCTCTTCGACCGAAATCAAGCCGCCGCGCGTCATCGCGCGGACTCGGGAGCGCGCCAAACACCCGACTTGCCGCCGCGCTTCTCGATCAGCCGCACGCCTTCTATGCGCATGCCGCGATCGACCGCCTTGGCCATGTCGTAGATCGTCAGGCAGGCGACCGCGACCGCGGTCAGGGCCTCCATTTCGACGCCGGTCTGCCCCAGCGTCTTGGCCTCGGCGCGCACCATTACGCCGGGCAGGGCCGCGTCGGGTTCGAGGTCGAGCGAGACCTTGGTCAGGGCGATGGGGTGGCACAGCGGGATCAGTTCGTGCGTCCGTTTGGCCGCCATGATCCCGGCGATCCGCGCCGCGCCGAGCACGTCGCCCTTCTTGGCGTCGCCCGAGAGGATCAGCGCCAGGGTCTCGGGTTTCATGGCGACGCGCCCCTCGGCGACGGCGACGCGGGTCGTCGCGTCCTTTTCGGAGACGTCGACCATGCGCGCCTCGCCCGAGGCGCCGATGTGAGTGAGCGAAGTCATGCGCGTTTCAAGCAAGTTTCGCGGCCGGTGGCAATGGCGTCGTTCTCCCGGGCTGCGAACTCTGTTTAGCGCGAGCGCCCCGGCGGCTGCGGACATAGGCCTTGAGAAAGCCGGACAAGCCTGAAACACTGGTCGGCGCCGCGGTCCTCTTTCGTCGGAGACACATCATGCGCCACCTCGCCCTGTTCCTCGCTTCAAAGCGCGCGCGATGAGCGACGCCTCCGCCTATCTCGCCCGCTGCGTCGCGCAGGGACGCGGTCTCGAGCGCGCCGATCTCGTCCTCAAGGGCGGGCGGGTCTTCGATCTCGTCACCGGCGAACTGACGAGGAGCGACGTCGCGATCGCCAACGACCGCATCGTGGGAACGATGGGCGACTATCGCGGCGCGGTCGAGGTCGACGTCGCCGGCAAGATCGTCGTTCCCGGCTTCATCGACACCCATCTGCACGTCGAATCCTCGCTCATCACGCCGCTCGAATTCGATCGCTGCGTGCTCGCCCACGGCGTCACCACGGCGATCTGCGATCCGCACGAAATCGCCAACGTGCTGGGCGTCGCCGGCCTGCGCTATTTCCTCGACGCGTCGATGGCGACCGCGATGGACTTGCGCGTCCAGCTTTCGAGCTGCGTTCCCGCGACGCATCTCGAGACCTCCGGCGCGCGGCTGGAGGTCGACGATCTGTTGCCGCTGTCGCGTCACCCCAAGGTGCTGGGCCTCGCCGAATTCATGAATTTCCCCGGCGTGCTCGCGCGCGACCCCGCGTGTCTCGCCAAGCTCGCCGCCTTCCAAGGCCGCCCGATCGACGGCCACGCGCCGCTGCTCAGCGGTCTCGATCTCAACGGCTACTTGAGCGCGGGCGTTCGCACCGATCACGAGGTGACCAACGTGCCGGAGGCGTTGGAAAAGCTCGCCAAGGGCATGCAGATCCTGGTGCGCGAGGGCTCCGTCTCCAAGGACCTGCACGCGCTGGCGCCCATCATCACCGAGCGCCTTTCGCCGTTCATCGCGTTCTGCACCGACGATCGCAATCCGCTCGACATCGCCGAAGAGGGCCATCTCGACTTCATCATCCGCACCGCGATCAAGCTCGGCGCGCCGCCGCTTGCCGCCTATCGCGCCGCGACCATTTCCGCCGCGCGCATTTTCGGCTTCCAAGATCGCGGCCTCGTCGCGCCGGGCTGGCGCGCCGATCTCGTCGTTCTCGACGATCTCGAATCCTGCGCAGTGTCGAGCGTGGTGACGGGCGGGCGGATGGTCGACGCCGCGCTGTTCGCCGCGCGCGGCGTCGTCGCGCCGGTCGGCCGTCACAGCGTCAAGGCGCGGCGGGTCTCGGCGAGCGATTTTGCCGCGCGCGGGCAGGGGCCCTCGACCCAGGCGATCGGCGTCGTTCCCGGCAAGATCATCACCGAGCGCGTGCCGGCAATTCTGCCGTTCGCCAATGGCCTGCGCGGCATCGATCTCGATCGTGATTTCATCAAGGTCGCGGTCGTCGCGCGTCACGGCGTCAACGACAATATCGCCACCGCTTTCGTCAACGGATTCGGCCTGAAGCGCGGCGCCATCGCGTCCTCCGTCGGCCACGACAGCCACAACATTACCGTCGTCGGCGCCGACGAAAAGGACATGGCGGTCGCGGTCAACCGGCTGATCGAGATCGACGGCGGTTTCGTCGTCGCCGAAGGCGGGCGGGTGCTGGCCGAGCTCGCTTTGCCCGTCGCCGGGCTGATGAGCTTGCTGAGCTTCGAGGATGTGCACAAGGCGCTGATCCCGCTGCGCGCGGCGGCCAAGAGCCTCGGCGTCGTTCTCGCCGAACCGTTCCTGCAAGTGGCCTTCCTGCCGCTGCCGGTGATCCCGCACCTGAAGATCACCGACAAGGGGCTGGTCGACGTCGACCGGTTCGAATTCGTGCGAGACTAGAGCGCTTGCGTGAAAATCGGGCTTCGGTTTGTGGCGGGAACGGGCGCAGGCCCGTCATGCCGGTGCCGTCGACCGTGCGCGGAAGGTCCGGCCGTCGAAGTCCGGCGGTTCCAACGCGGGCGTCGGCGTGAAGCGGAACGCGTCGGCGAATAAGCCTTGTTCAGCGGATGCGGACAAGAATTCAATGAACCGAGCGCGCCGGTTGCGCCAGGCGGCCAGATGGGCGCGCGTCCGGCGGGTCACGATCCCCAATCTGTAGACCTGCAAATGCAGGTTGATTCGCCATCGCTTCGTCCGTTTGAAGGCGGGGGTGCGAATGAGCGGCGGCAATTGTTCGAGATCGACGTGCGCCGCATCGACCATCGAGGCGTACTTCTCGGCGTAGAGCGGATACTGATCGGCGAATTCACGGTGCCACGGTTTCACGAATCCGGTGACGTGAACGACGTGCGGATTGATCGCCTCCTGCAAACCGGCTTCGAGAAACGTCACTTGACAGTTCCAGCGCGGGCTGAGCGGCAGCCAATCCGGGAAGAGAAAGTTGAGAAACTCTTGATCGACAAAGCCCAGGCCGCGGCGCTGGGGGAAAAACGACAGCGCTTGGCCCGCCACGTCGCGATCGAGCCAGCGCTTGCGATCGATGAGCAGAGCGCCGGAATTGAAATACCGCGCTCCGGCCGGCCGGTCCTTGGCGCAAATATGCTGGCTGTTTCGGTCCAATGAAACTTCGATGGCGACGTCGTAGGTTGCGGCGAGCGCCGCCCCGCGCATGTCGAGCGAAAAGAGTTCGTCGAGCGGTCCGTCGATGATGATGTCGGCGTCGAGATAGAGCAGACGATCGGCGTCGAGGGCCTGCGGAGCGAAAAGTCGCCCGTAAATCTCGCGAGGCCACGCTTTTGGCGTCGGCAGCGTTACCGGCGTCAGAGGCGCCAACTCGCCGCGATGCAAGTGAAGGCGCCCGGAGGAACTCGGCGAGGACCTGCGGATCGAACCGAACCTCGTCGCTGCCGTTTCCGTCGACGAAGACATGGACGCCGATTTCGCGATCGCTCATTTCGAGGGCGCGAACCGCCTGAATGGCCGCCAACGGAAAAAACTTCGCGTCGACGACGAAAAAGATCGCGCCGCTCATCGAACCGCTCGCTCGTCGACAGCGGCGAGCCGGCCACGTCCGGGAGCGTCCGCGCGCCCTTTTGGCGCCTTTCGGGTCAGCGTTCTTGGAACGATCATTTCAGCACTCGTCTCGGCGCCGCCGTGCCCCGCCTCATGGCGGATGGTCCTTTCAACGAGATCGTCGGCGTAAGTCAAGACGATCGAGCCGCGCCGAAAGCGATCGCCAGGGCGAGCCATGCAAGAACCATCACGCCGCCCCCGATCGGCGCGACGAAGGGCAGCCGCACGCCGAGGAAGACGTGCGTCGCCAGCGCGCCGCTGAACAGGATCGCGCCCGCCGCCAACGCGAATCCGGCGATCGCAAAGCTATTCGAAGTCGCCGCCGACGCGCATGTGTGCGCTGACGCCGACGAGCGCGCCGGCGTGCAGGATGAGGAACAGCGCCGCCGTCGCGCCGACTTCGCCGCCGCCGGCGTGGGCGGCCAGCGCCGCCATAGCGACGCCGACGGCGCCCATCAGGGCGGCGAGGGCCGCGAGACTTCGTGAGGCTTGGGGCATTGGCGGGCTCCGTCGACGATCCTCTGTCACTCTATCACGAGGGTGCGAGGGAAGATGTCAATCGTCCCCGAACCGGCTTGCGGGCCTTGTCACGCGAGGACGACGAGCGCATATTGCGTTTTTGTGCGGTGCAACAAGGCGCGCGCCGTCCGTTTCCGGAGCGGCGCGGTCCGCAATCACGGAGGCAGCCGATGCACGGATTGACGCGACGAAGCGTTCGGATGGCCAAGGCGACGGCGCGGGCGGGCTCGGACGCGGCGGTGACGATCGCCGCGCGCACGCGCGGGCTGCTGATCCCGGGCTTCGATCTCTCGGGCGAGAAGGCGCGCGAAGCGCAGCGCATGGTTCACGAAAAGCTGTCCGCCGCCGTCGAGGGCGCGTTCGCCGCGCAGATCGCATGGGGGAGTTTTCTCGTCAGCGCGGCGTTCGGCGGCGTGCGCACCGTCGAGGACGCGGCGCACGGCCTCGCCGATGTCGCCGAGGCGGCGCTCGCCCCGGCCCATCGCACCGTGCGCGCCAACGCGCGCCGGCTTACCGGCGGGCGAGCGCTGGGGTAAGAGGAGGGCGCGCCAATTCCCGCGCGCTCCGAGACTTCGCCCATGCCGTTTCTGCACCACCTGCATCTCCTGGTTGCGCAATACGGCTATTTCGCCATCTTCGCCCTGGTCGCGCTGGAAAGCGCGGGGGTGCCGATGCCGGGCGAAACGGCGCTGGTGAGCGCCGCGGTGTTCGCCGGGCGCGGCGAGTTCCATATCGCCCTGGTCATAGCCTGCGCGGCGGCGGCGGCGATCGTCGGCGACAACGCCGGCTATTGGGTCGGGCGCGAATTCGGCTTTCCGCTTGTCTACCGATACGGAAACTACATCCGTGTCGACGAAGGGCGGCTCAAGGTCGCGCAATATCTATTTCAGCGCCACGGCGGCAAGATCGTGTTCTTCGGCCGCTTCGTCGCGGTGCTGCGGGCGTTTGCGGCGTTTCTCGCCGGCGTCAATCATCTGCCCTGGCCGCGATTTCTTTTCTTCAACGCGCTCGGCGGCGTCGTCTGGGCGACCATCTTCGGGCTCGGCGGCTTTTTTCTCGGGCGAGCGTTCGAGCATTACGCCCGTCCGGTCGGCTTCGCCGCGCTGATCGCCGCCCTCATCGGCGTTTTCGTCGCCAGCCGCTTCGTCGCCCATCATGAAGCGCTGTTGCGGGCCGAAGCCGAGGCCGCGCTGCCGGGGCCGCTGGTGGCGCCGAAGCCGCGCTGAATCGTCCAGTTATCCCCAGCTTATCCACAGGTTATCCACAGCCTGTTCCCACGCCCGCGCTCAGCTCGCGCGCGGCAACGCCGCCAGGGCGCGGTCTTGCGGACCTATCCACAGCCGCAACCGCTCGGAGCGACGGATGAAGTCGACGCTCACCGTGCGGGCGATCTTGTCGGCGTCGAGCAGGCGCATCAGGTCGGCGACGCCGGTCACCGGCTTGTCGTCGAGCGCGACGATCAGATCGCCCGTCAGCAGGCCGGCGTGCGCGGCGGGGCCGCTCTGGTCGACGTTGAGGAGCCGCGCGCCGCTGGCCTGGGCGAGCCCGAGGCGCAGCGCGATGCGGCGCGGGATCGGCGTCGTCGCGGCGCCGACGCCGATATAGGCGCGGCGCACGCGGCCGTGGCGGGCGATCTCGCCGGCGACGAAATGGGCGGTGTTGGAGGCGACCGCGAAGCAGATGCCCTGCGCGCCCATGATGATCGCGGTGTTGATGCCGATGACCTCGCCGGCCGAGGAGACGAGCGGCCCGCCGGAGTTGCCTGGGTTGAGCGCGGCGTCCGTCTGGACGACGTCCTCGATCATCCGGCCGGTGCGCGATTGCAGCGAGCGGCCGAGCGCCGAGACGACGCCGGCGGTCACCGTCGCGTCGAAGCCCAACGGGTTGCCGATCGCGATCGCGATCTGGCCGCGCCGCAAGCGCGAGCTGTCGCCGAGCCGCGCCGCCGGCAACGCGACGTTCTCGTCGACGCGAAGCAGCGCGAGGTCGGTGTCGGGGTCGTCGCCGAGCACGCGCGCCTGGAATTCGCGCCCCTCCAGGGTGGTCAGGGCGACGCTGCGCGCGCCTTGCACGACGTGGCTGTTGGTCAGCGCGAGGCCGTCCGGCGAAATGATGACGCCCGAGCCCGCGCCGGCGCTTCGGCCCTCGCGGCGGACGTCGATGCGCACGACGCTGGGGCCGACGCGCTCGACGACCCCCGTGACGACGCGCGAATAGGCGTCGAGCGCGGCGTCGTCGTCCGCCGACGAGGGCTGGCCGGGGCCGCTCGACGCGCCTTCGGCGTCGAGCGCGTAGAGAACTTCGGGAGTGAGGTTGGATCCGAACATGCCTCGCATATGGGAGCGCTGGCGGGCGGCGCCAAGACGGCGGTCATTTCGGCGCGGCGAACAGCGCTTGGATCTGGTCCATCAGCGGATTGGTCTGGCCGTTGGCGCGCAGCAGCGCGAAGCCCTCCGTCGTCGCCTCCTCCCAGCTCTTGCCGCCGTAAGTGGTCTCGCCGCGGTGTTTCAGATAGAGCGCGCGCGCCGCGTCGGCATGGCCCTGGAACATCAATGAGGCCGCGCGGATGAGGTCGAGCCAGTTCTGGTCCGGAGCGACCGGGGTCGCTTTGTCGAGCGCGGCCAGGGCGCCCGCGTAGTTCTTGGCGAGGAGTTCGGCGTTGGCGACGAGGCCGATTTCGCCGACGCTGCGGGCGAGGGCGGCCGTCCAGGCGGCGTTTGTCTTGTCGACGCCGACCAACGCCGCCACCGCATCGCGCGCGATGACGAACGAGGCGAGCGCGTCGTCGTACGCCTTGGCGGCGAATTGCACGGCGCCCAGACGCTCCGCCGCGAGCGAGACGCCGAACCGCCACCGCGTATCGCTCGGCGCCTTGGCGAGCCAAGCGGTCGCGAGCGCCAGACTTTCGCGCAAGGTCGCCTCAGCGCCTGCGCTGTCGCCGGCTTGGGCCTCGGCTGCGCCGAGGGCGTTGAGGCAGGCGTGCAAAGCGAATTCGGCGTTCGCGTCGTCGGGAGCGTGCGACGCGGCCAGGCGCGAGTCGTTCACCGCATCCTGACAGACCGTGCCGCCGCCCGCAGCCTTCGCGAGGCAGGCGCCCAATTCGTCCGCCGCCAGCGCGCGCAGGTTGGCGTCGCTTTGGGCCTGTCCCGCAATCGCCTTGCGCAGCGGGATCGCCTCCGCTCTCGCGGCTGCCGCGCCGGCCGCGTCGCTTTGCGCATAGAGGACGAGCGCGATCGCTTCTTTGGCGGCGGCGAGGCTTTCCTCGACCGAAGTCCCGCCCTGCGCGGCGGCGGCGGTCAGCAGCGCCTCGGCGCTGCGATCGGCGGCGAGCGCGCCGGCAAGGTCGTTGCGCGCTTTCAGCAAGGCGCCGATGTGCGAATCCAATCCGGCGAGCAGAATGCGCCAAGCCGCGTCGGGCGGGTCGGCGGCGGGCATGGCGGCGAGCGCCTCGGCGCCTTCGCGATAGGCGGCGAGCGCGCCGTCGGGATCCTTGGCGTCTGTGAGCGCCATGCCGAGCCATTGATCCGCGGTGGCGACGTCCTGCGGCCAATCTTGTGGCGGATTGGCGAGCGCGCCCTCCGATTTCGCGGCGGCGACCCCCTCGCGATAGGCGGCGATTGCGCCGGTGAGATCGTTGGTCTGCTCCAGGGCGTAGCCCACGCGGGCCGCCGCGACGGAAAGGCCGCGCTGCGGCGCGGCGGCGCTCGGCGCCAGGGCGACGATCGCCTTGCGCGCCTGGTAGGCGGCCTGCGCCGCCGCGAGCGCCCCCTTCGCGTCGCCGGTGAGGCGCAGCGCGGCCCGCAAATGGTCCTGCGCGGCCGCCAGGCCGTCGGCGGCGGAAAAGTCCTTCGGCGCGTCGGCGGCGCGCTTGGCGAAAACCGCGACGGCTTGACGGTAGGCGGCGATCGCCTCGTCGGAGCGCTTGGCCTTGGCGTGCAGATCGCCCAGCGTGACGAACATGGCGCCGAGCGCGGCGACGAAGCGCGCGTCGCCGGGGGCGCGCGCGACGAGCGCTTCGCGCGCCGTCTGCGCTTCGCTCATCGCCGCGAGCGCGCCCAGTTCGTCGCCCTTGACGACGAGCGCCTTGGCGATCTCCTGGTCGCTGTCGGCGAGCTTGCCTTGCGCGTCGGTATCGCCGGCGTCTGCGACGACCAGAGCGCGCGCGATCGTCAGCGCTTCGCGCAAGTCAGTGAGCGCGCCGTCAGCGTCGCCGCCCGAAAGCGTCAGCGCGCCGATGCGAATGTCTGCGGCTGCGATGTCGCGTCGCCATTCCGCGGCGCTCGGGTCCTTGGCGGCGAGCGCCTTGGCGAGGCTCAAGGCTTGCGTGTAGTCGGCGAGCGCGCTCTTAGAGTCCGCGCGCGCCTTTGCGACGTCGCCGAGGCTCAAGTTCAACCCGTTGGCGTAGTCTTGAAAGACCGCGTTGGTCGGATCGCTCGCGATCAGCTTTTGCGCGCCCGCGAGCGCGTCCCGGTAGGCCGCTTCGGCGCTGGCGTCGTCGCCGAGGCGCTGTTCCAGATCGCCGATCTCCAAGGCGCCGAGCACGACGTCTTGCGCGGGAACGGCGTCCTTCGGCGCTTGGGCGGCGAGGGCGACCGCGATCGCCTGACCCTGTTTGAAGAATTCCAGCGCGCCGGGAAGATCGCCTTGCGCGGTGAGCGACTTGCCGACGCCCTCCTCGGTGCGAGAAAGAAGTCGCTTCAGGACCGCGTTGGCGACGTCGCGCCCGCTCAGCGCGCTCGCGATCGCGTAAGCGTCGCGCAGCGTTGCGTCGGCGTTCGCGCCGTTGCCGCGTTTGAGCTCGATCAGGCCGAGATCCAACTCCGCTTCGGCCGCGTCGCTTTGCGCGGTTGCGTTGTCGGGCGCCGCTTGGGCGAGCGCGCGGCGAAGGGTGGCGGAGTCTTGCAGCGCGGCGAACGCCGCGTCGTTTTGGCCGAGCTGCTCGAGCGCCTCGCCGACCTTCGACTCGGCGAGCGCGACGTCGCCTTTCAGGCCGCCGTCGTTCGGCGCCGCGGCCGACAGCTTGGCGAAGATCGCTTGCGCCTGACGAAAGTCGTCGAGCGCGCTCGCGATCTGGCCTTGCGTCGTCTCGACGTCGCCGATGTCGCTGTGTGCGACGCCGACGTCGCGTTGCAGCGTTACGTCGACGGGTTTGGCGGCGGCGAGCTTTTCCGACAGCGCGAGGCTGTCGCGGAACGCTTGCAACGCCGCAGGCAGATCGTTGCGCGCCTTCTGCACCTTGGCAATGTTGTCGAGCGCGATGGAGCGCTCGCGCAGCAGCGCGGCATCGTCCGGATGGGCTTTGACGAGCGCGTCGTTGATCGCCAGGGCGGCGTTGTATTGCGCCAGCGCGCCGTCGAGGTCGCCTTGGTCGGTCAGAAGGCCGCCGATCAGGTTGTCGGCGACGGCGAGATTGCGTTGGCCGACGACATTCGACCGCTCCGCCGCGACCACCGGCGCGAGCGTGGCGTACGATTGGCGCGCGAGGGTCAGCGCGCCGGCCGAATCGCCGAAATCGCGCAAGGTTATCGCGCTTTCGAGCTGCGCCGAGGCGACGCTCGCCGTGAGGTCGGGCGTCGATTCGCCGGAGCCGACGAGCTGCTGCTGGAGAGAACGCGCGCGGTCGAGCACATCCTTGACGATGGCGACCGGCATGCCGGTGGCGCTGCGGAAGCGTTGCGCGAGATCGAACACGAGATCGTTGGCGGTCCTCGTCGCCAGATTCAGCGCGTTCTCGGCGCGGTCGCGCTGCGCCTGCGCGTCTTTTCGCGCCGCGTCGGCGGTCCACCATTGCCAGCCCGCGATCGCCGCCAGCGCCAGGGCGGCGACGAGGCCGATCCCGGTGCGCCGGGCGATGCGCTGGTTGGCGGCGGCGATCGCCTGAGCGTCGGCGAGGCGACGTTCTTGCTCTTTACGTTCGCGGTCGCGCCGCGCTTCTGCGGCGGCGCTCGCCGCGGCGACGAAGTCGCGCGTCGCCTGCGACGCCTCCGCGCCGTAGCGCGCGACATAGCGCTGCGCGCCGTCGAGCAGGGCGGGGGAAATGTCGAGATGGCGCGCCTTGTCTTCGCTCGGCGCCTCGGCCCATTCGCGCGCGATCGGCTCCAGCGCGTGGCGCACGCGGATGAGGTGCGCGGCCTCGGCGATGATCGCCACCGCTTCGGGCCAGATGCGCAACAACGCCTCGTGGGTCGGGCGCACGCGCTGGCTCGCGGCGTCGCCCTCGGCGGTGAGCAGGCGCTTGGCGACGAAGGCCTCGACCAGCGCCGCGCGCTCGGGACGGCCCTTTTCGAAGCGGACGCGATCGAGCGCGCCGATCACCGGCGTCGGCGCGCCGGTCAGCGGATCGGCGGCGACGTCGCGCACCAGGCCCGCGATCAGGTCCGGCAGCTGCTCTCGCGCGGACGCTTCGAGGCCGGCGAGCGCCTCGTTAGCGGTTTCCGTCACCGCCTCGTCCATGCCGTGATAGTCGGCGAAGCGCAGCACGCCGTCGCCGCGCGCGGCTTCCGCCGCGCTGAGGCGCGAAAGCGTCATCTGCAACAGCGGCAGCGCGTCGCCACCGTGGGCGTCGGCGACCAATTGGGCCGCGAGCGAGCGGCCGTCCTTCTGCTCGAAGGCGAGCGGCGGGTCGCACATCGCGACAGGCCGCGTCGTCATCTCCTCGAGCTCGCTCGGCGTCGGCGGCATGAGATCGAGGGTCGCACCCGCGTCGCGCAGCGCGACCAGGGCGTCGATCGCTTGGAACCGCGCGTAGGCGTCGGAGCGCAGCGCCATGACGACGCTCGCGAGGCGATGGCGCGCGAGCGCCGAAAGCAGCGCGCAAAAACGCGTCGCCAGCGCCGGCTCGGTCTCGATCAGCAGCCGCTCGGCCTGGTCGACGCCGACGAGCAAGCGCGCGGGACGCGGCGCCTCGAACTTCTGCTCGGCTTGGCGCGCCGCCGCCGCCTTGTCGAGCGCCTCCCGCAGCGGCGCGATCGCGGCGTCCGGGTCGCCCGCCAATTGCTTGGCGAGCAATTCCTTGGTTCGGAAGGCGCCTTGCGCCAGCTCCGGCCCGAGCGCGTCGGGAGAAAGCAGGCTTTCGGCGAGCGAAGAGAACGGATCGGCGTCGGGGATCGTCAGCGCGCGGCGCCAAAGGTCGATCTCGGGAAAGACGCCGGGAAGGACGAGGCGTGGCGCGAGCCCGGCGCGCAGCAGCGACGACTTGCCCGATCCGCTGGCGCCGATGATGAGCAGGAAGGGCGCGCTATGGGCGTCGCTCGGCGGCGCTTCGATTTCGCGCAGCCGGCGGATCGCCTGGTCGATGACGAGGCCGCGACCGAAGAACACGCTGCGGCGGGTCTCGTCGAACGCCGCGAGGCCGGGAAACGGCGAGCCCAGGCGCGCGCGGTCCCACGTCGCTCCCTTGGCGAGGAAGCCGCGCCGCGCCAGCCATTGGCGCAGGCAGTCCTCGACTTTGTCGGCGAATTCGTCGGTGGTCGAGAATTCCTGGAACGCGGCGAGGAATTCGCCGGAGCGATTGCGGAACCACTTTTCGAAAAACTCGGTGAGCCGGCGCCACTGCGCTTCGATCTCGGCCCGATCGCTCGCGTCCAGGGCGACGAGCGGCGCGTTCGGCCGGCGAAAGACGTAGATGTCGGGAACGCCGCGACCCTCGCGCCGCGCCTCGATCGCGGTCAGCACCTCGTAGGCCGTGCCGCTGGGGTAGGGCTCGCCGGTCGGCATCGGGGGAAATTGTGCGGGCAACGGCGAGCCGAGCCGCGCGCCGAAGATCGCGACCACGAGATCGCAGGCCGCCGCCTCGGGAATCTGGGTCTGGAAGGTTTCGTGCGAGGAATAGAAGCGCGTCTCCCAGCGGATCGTTCTGATCCGCGCGCGCCCGGCGAATTCGGCGTTGAGCCGCTCGACGACGAAATCGATGCGCTCGCGCTCGCTCTGCACGTCGCCGGGCGAGGAGACGAAAAGATTGAGGACCGTTTCGTTCGCCATCGACAGGCCGTACCCTTGAGCGGCGTCGTGGACGATAGCCGCGGCGCGCGCCTGCCGCAAGGAAGGGGCGTGCGCGATAGTGTCTCAGTTCGAATTTCGGCGTAGTGTCGAAACCCTCGGAAATCGACCGGCGGCGAGGGTCTCGATTTCGCTCGCCGAATAGCGATCGGCGCCGGCCGTCGCGTCCCGGCAACTCATGTCTCCAGGAGCCTCGCTTGACCTATCTCCCTTCGCCGTCGCGCTACGACGCGATGATCTACAACCGATGCGGGCGCAGCGGCTTGCGGCTGCCGGCGATTTCACTCGGCCTGTGGCACAATTTCGGAACCGACAGGCCGGCCGACGCGGCGCGCGCGATCTGCCGGCGGGCGTTCGATCTCGGCGTCACCCATTTCGACCTCGCCAACAACTACGGTCCGCCGCCCGGCAGCGCCGAGAGCGCCTTCGGCGAGATTTTGCGCAGCGATTTCCGCGACCTGCGCGACGAACTGATCATTTCCACCAAGGCCGGCTATCTCATGTGGCCCGGCCCCTACGGCGAATGGGGCAGCCGCAAGGCCCTGCTGGCGAGCCTCGACCAAAGCTTGAAACGCCTCGGCGTCGACTACGTCGACATCTTCTATTCCCACCGCTTCGATCCCGAAACGCCGCTCGAGGAGACGATGGGCGCGCTCGACAGCGCGGTGCGCCAGGGCAAGGCGCTCTATGTCGGCGTCTCCTCCTACAACGCGCGGCGCACCAAGGAGGCCGCGGCGATCCTGCGTCGCCTCGGAACCCCTTGCGTCATTCATCAGCCGAGCTACTCCATGATCAACCGCTGGGTCGAGGGCGACGGGCTGCTCGACGCCCTCGACGCCGAGGGGATCGGCTGCATCGCGTTTTCCCCGCTCGCGCAGGGCATGCTGACGAGCAAGTATCTCGCCGGCATTCCCAAAGACAGCCGCGCCGCCGAGGGAACGACGCTCGACCCCGCGTTTCTCAGCGCGGCGAACGTCGAGCATGTCCGCCGGCTCGACGCCATCGCCAAGCGCCGCGGCCAGTCGCTCGCGCAGATGGCTCTGGCTTGGGTCTTGCGCGGCAAGCGCGTGACCTCGGCGCTGATCGGCGCCAGCCGTCCCGAGCAGGTCACGGAGGGCGTCGCGGCGCTGAAGAACATCGAGTTTTCGGCTGAAGAGCTCGCCGAGATCGATCGCTACGCGGTCGAGGGCGGCGTCAACATCTGGGCTCAGTCGTCGGAGACGGCGGCCAAGTCCTGATCGAGGCAGGGAGCGCCGATCCGCGCGGCGCCGGCGCGCTCCCCGTCACTTGCGCTGCGCCGCCAGCGCCGCCAGAATCTCCTTCGCGCGCGGGGCGGCGAACAGCGCCTCGACGTCGAGGGCGATCCGGTGGCGCCAGTTGGGGCGCTCGCGGTCGGTGCCCGGCAGGTTGGCGGCGGCTCGCTCGCCCGAGAGGTCGTCGAGCTGCGCGCTCGCCAGCAGCGAGCCGGCGCTGGCGAGGAACGCGTGCACGGCGGCGGCGAACTCGTCGGACATCGCCGCGTCGAAATCGGGGTTCTCGGTGATGAGATCGAGTCCGAGAAGGGCCGCGGCGAGGGCGCGCTTTTCGCTTTGGCGCTCGGCGATGTCGATTTGCGCGTCGTCGAGACTGACGAGCCCGAGGCCGAGGCGCTCCGCGATGTCGGCGCCCAGCCACCAGCCCGCCAGCGTCGGCAGATCGTGAGTCGCGACGCAGGCGATCGACAGTGCGGGATAGTCGGCGGGCTTGAGGAAATCGACGCCGCGCCGTTCGAACCACAGCACCCGCATGCCGAGGACGTCGGCGCGCGTCAGAGTCTCGCGAAAGCCGTCGGGCACGGTGCCGAGATCCTCGCCCACCACCATGCAGGCGCGGCGCTGGCTCTCGAGCGCGAGGTGGCCGACGAGATCGTCGAGGGGATAGGAGAGATAGGCGCCTTCGGCGGGCTTCGCTCCGTCGGGCACGACGAACAGGCGCGTCAGGCCCATCGCATGATCGATGCGCAGCATGCCGGCGTGGCGCATGTTGGCGTTGAGGAGCGCGCTGAAGCCGCGCCAGCCGTCGCGCGCCGAGGCGATCGGGTCGGGCGGCTGGACGTTCCACACCTGCCCCTGCGCCGAGAACGGGTCGGGCGGCGCGCCGACGCTGACTTGAAGCGCGAGTTCGCCTGAGCGCGCCCAGCTCTCCGCGCCGTCGGGCGCCGCGCCGACCGCGAGGTCGCGATAGAGCCCGATCTCCAGCCCAGCCGCTTTGGCGCGCGCCGCCGCCCCCGCGAGCTGGCGGTCGGCGAGCCACTGCGCAAACTGCACGAAGGCCACGATTTCCGAATGTTTGGCCGCTTTGGCCGCCAGCGCGTCCGGCTCGGCGTCGCGTAGCGCCTGTGGCCACAAGCGCCAGTCTTCGCCTCGTCGCTCTCTGGCGATCGCCTGGAAAATCGCGAAACGCCTGAGCGCTTCGCCGCCTTCGCTGACGAAGCGCGCGTGGTCGGCGAACAACGGGTCGTCGGGATGGTTGGCGCGCGCGCGCTCGAAGGCGATGAAGCGCGCAGCGAGCGCGGCGCGTTTGACGGCCCACACCGCGTCGTAGTCGACGGCCGCGAGGCGCGCCGCGGCGCCGATCGCGTCGGCCCGCACGGCGAGCGCGGCGTCGCACTGAGCGTCGCGCGGCAGATCGCAATCGTCGAGAACGTCGATGTGGATGGGATCGAGAAAGCGCCGGTCGGACGGATGGTAGGGGCTGCACCGCGCGCGATCCGTTTCGAACATCGCGTGCAGCGGGTTGATGCCGAGGAACGCGGCGCCGCTGCGGCCCGCCTGCTCGCCGGCGAGCCCCAGCGTGGTGAAATCGCCGATGCCCTGGTCGCCCGCGCCGCCGCGCCGCAACGCGTAGAGCTGAGCGGCGAGGCCGAAGCGCCGGCGCAGCGCCCCCTTGGCGCCGTAGGCCTCCGGCGGCGCGACGGTGAGCGCGCATTCCACGCCGTCCAGGATGAGCCGATAGCGGCCGATCGGCAGGTCCGGCAAGGCGATTTCGCGCTCTGCGATCGTGCGCCCGTCGGCCAGGACGCGCGCACGCGCTTCGCTCTCCGGCGCGCGCCAGGCGAGGGTTTGGCCGTCCTCGGCGACCACGGTCGGTTCGATGGCGCGCTCCGGCGCGCTCGGATCGCAGCGCGCCGCGACCGAAAGCGGCGCGCCGACGCGCCGCACCAGCGAAAGCGGCAGCCGGCGCGCGCCCGTCTCGTCGACCAGACGCGCGAGGCTCTCGCGCAGCTGCGCTCGCGAGCCGGCGGGCAGACGTAGCGCCGCGAGCAGCGCGAGCTTGCTTTCCGGCGAGACGATGGTGCGCCGTCCGGCGACGTCCCACCAGTCGGCGGATATGCCCGCGGCCTCGGCGAGCGCATCGATCTCGCGCGCTTCGGGCGGGCGGACCTTCGTCGCGCCCGCCGGGGCGTCGCCCTCCGCGAGGATCAGCGTCGCGCGCGGACCGACGTGCGTGCGGTCCGCGACGGGCAGGGGAACGTCGTCGAGAGCATCGTCGCCGGTGTCGACGAGCGTGCGCCAAACCTTGCCCTCCCTCGGCTCGGGCAGGATGAGCGAGGCCGCCTGCGCGCCGCGGTTGAAGGCGAGGGCGACGCGATCGACGCCGTCCGGCGCGGGGGCGGCGAGAATGACGACCAGAACCTCGCCGTCGGGCGCCTGCCATTGCGCGGCCGAGGTCATCGGCCCCTCGGCGTCGCGCCATTCGACATCGGGCAGGCCGCTCTCGTCGAGCGCGCGCCCGGTCAGCCAGAGCGCGCTCGACAGCGCGGGATGCTCGCGCCGGGCCTTGGCGAGGCGGCGCGTGAAGGCGATCAGCGCCTCGTCGGCTTGGCGCCAGTCGATCCAGGAGATCGCGTTGTCCTGGGCGTAGGCGTTGTTGTTGCCGTGCTGGCTGTGTCCCGTTTCCGAGCCCATCGCCAACATCGGGACGCCGCGCGCGACGAAGGGCAGCGCGAGCAGGTTGCGCATGTCGCGCGCGCGCGCCGCCTTGACCGCGGCGTCGTCGCTGGGGCCCTCGACGCCGTGGTTCCACGAATGATTGTCGTCCGTTCCGTCGCGATTGTGTTCGCCGTTGGCTTCGTTGTGCTTGTGCTCGTAGGCGACGAGATCGGCGAGGGTGAAGCCGTCGTGCGCGACGACGTAGTTGACGCTCTTGGCGGGCGAGGGCGCTTGCGTGAAAACGTCGCGCGAGCCGGCCAGGCGCGTCGCCAATTCGCCGCGCATTCCGGCGTCGCCGCGCCAGAAGCGTCGCGCCACGTCGCGGAAGCGGTCGTTCCATTCGCCCCAGCCCTCGGGAAAGGCGCCCAGGCGATAGCCGTCGGGCCCGACGTCCCAAGGCTCGGCGATCAGCTTGGCGCGGCTCAAGATCGGGTCGGCGGCGATCGCCGGGAAGATCGGCGCTTGCGGATCGAAGCCGCCGGCGCGCCGCCCGAGCGCGACCGCCAGATCGAAGCGGAAACCGTCGATGCCGCCGAAAATCATCCAGCGCTTGAGCGCCGCGAGCGCCATGCGCATGACGACCGGGCGATCGAGCGCAAGGCAGTTGCCGCAGCCCATGTCGTTGACGTAGCGCGCGGGGTCGTCAGGCGAGAGGCGAAAATAGGACGCGTTGTCGAGGCCGCGAAACGACAGCGTCGGCCCGAATTCGTCGCTCTCTCCGTTGTGGTTGAGAACGACGTCGAGGATCGCCTCCATGCCCGCCGCGTGCAGGGCGTCGGTGGCCGCGCGCACTTCGGCCCAGCCGCCGGGCGCCAGACGCGGGTCGGGGGCGCCGAGCACCACCGGGTTGTAGCCCCAGGCGTTGGAGAGGCCGAGGGACGGCAGATGGCGCTCGTCGACGAAGGCGTCGGCCGGCATGATTTCGACGGTGGTGACGCCGAGCGCGCTCAAGTGCGCGATCACGTGCGGGTCCGCGAGGCCGGCGAAACAGCCGCGTGCCGCCTCCGGCACGTCCTCGCGCAGCTTGGTCAGGCCGCGCAGGTTCGCCTCGTAAATGACGGTGCGGTCCCAGGGAATGCGTTGCCGGCCGGGCGGCGCCGGCGTCAGCGCGACTGGTTGCGCGATCGCTTTGGGGGCGTAAGGGCCGCTGTCGACGCTGTACGCGAACATCGATTCGTGCAGGCGAAAAGGTCGATCGAACGCGCATGCGTAAGGGTCGGCGAGCAGCTTGGAGACGTCGAAGCGGGCGCCGCGCAAAGGGTCGAACGGGCCGTCCGCGCGCAAGCCGTAGCGCGCGCCCGGGCCGAGGCCGGCGATCGACGCGCTGTGGAGCCCGCTGGGGTCGGCGTGTAGGCGCACGCGCTCGGTCTCGCGCTCGCCGTTCTCGTCGTAAAGGCAGAAATAGATGGCGCTTGCATGCGCCGAATAGACCGCGACGTAGCCGCCGCGCGGCGTCAGGATGACGCCGAGGGGCGCGGTTGTGCGGTCCGGCCCGCTCATGACACGCCCCGCGCCAGCGTGCGGTAGATCGCGGCGTAGCGCCTGGCGGGACCGCGCCAGGAGACGTCGGCGCGCATGCCGTTGAGGCGAATGCGACGCATCGTCGCGACATCGCGATAGAAGGCCAGCGCCCGCTCGAGCGCGCAACTCAGAGCGGTCGTGTCGGGCGGCGAGAATTGCAGTCCGGTGGCGACGCCGGCGCCGATCGCGGCGTCGTTGGCGTCGATGATGGTGTCGGCGAGCCCGCCGACGCGCGCGACAATTGGCGTCGCGCCATAGCGCAAAGCATAGAGTTGGGTGAGCCCGCAGGGTTCGAAACGGGAGGGCACGACGACAAAATCCGAGCCGGCCTGCATGAGGTGCGCAAGCGCTTCGTCATAGGCGAACGCGCAGCCGACCGCGCCTGGGTAAGCGCGCGCCGCGGCGGCGAAGCCGTCCTCGAGCGGCTTTTCGCCCGAGCCGAGGACGGCCAGTTGCGCGCCTCGAGCGACGAGGCTGGGCAGCACTGCGAGCAGCAGGTCGAGACCCTTCTGGCTGGTCAAGCGCGAGATGACGCCGAAGAGAGGAGATTCGGGGCTCGCGGTCAAGCCAAACCGCTGCTGCAGGGCGGTCTTATTGCGTGGGCGCATGTCGATGCGCAGCGCGCTGTAGTTCTGGGCGAGGTTCGGATCGGTGGCCGGGTTCCACACGGTGTCGTCGATGCCGTTGACGATGCCCTCGAGGACGCCGGCGCGCGCGCGCAGCAGGCCGTCGAGCGCCATGCCGAACTCCGGAGTCGTGATCTCGCGCGCATAGGTCGGCGAAACCGTGGTGATGCGATCGGCGAACTGCAGGCCGGCCTTGAGGAATCCGACGCCCTCGAAATATTCGACGCCGTCGATCGACATGGCGTGCGCGGGCAGGCCGAGCCCGGCGAACGCCGTCGCGGGAAAATGACCTTGAAAGGCGAGGTTGTGGATGGTGAGGATCGTGCCCGGCCGCGCGCCGCCGTCATAATGGAGATAGGCGGGCGCGAGCGCGCCTTGCCAATCGTGGGCGTGGACGACTCTGGGAGCGAAGCCGGGAATCGCGCCCTTGGCGATGTCCGCGCCGACGCGGGCCAGCGCCGCGAAGCGCTGGGCGTTGTCGCGCCAATCGAGGCCGTCGGGACCGAGATAGGGATTTCCCGGCCGCTCGAAGAGATGCGGCGCGTCGAGGACGAAGAGTGCGAGGTCGCCCGCCTTGCCGGCGAGAATTCTCGCCGGCCCGCCGAACAGCGCAGGATAGGCGTGCGCCGGCTCCGCCGATTCGAGCTTGGCGAGGATCGCCGGATAGCCCGGCGTCAGCGTGCGCATCACGACGTTTTCGCGCGCCAGCGCGCCGGGCAGGGCGCCCGCGACGTCGCCCAGCCCGCCAGTCTTGATCAGCGGGTAAATTTCCGAAGCGATCGACAGAGCGACCAGTGCGCTCATTGGCCAAGCTTGTCGAGCATGGGCTGGGTGATCAAGGTAACGCCATTTTCCGTGCGACGGAAGCGCTTGGCGTCGAACTCGGGGTCCTCGCCGACCACCAGGCCGTCGGGGATGACGACGCCGGAGTCGATCACCGCTTTTCTCAGACGCACGCGCCGGCCGATCTGCGCATAAGGCAGCGCGACGGTCTCGTGGATGGTCGAATAGGAATGCACGCGCACGCCGGTGAACAGCAGCGAACGCGAAACCGCCGCGCCGGAAATGATGCAGCCGCCCGAAACCAGCGAAGAAATCGCGACGCCGCGCCGACCGTTGACGTCATGCACGAATTTGGCGGGCGGCGTGATCTCGCCGTACGTCCAAATCGGCCAGGCGCGGTCGTAGAGATCGAGATCGGGGACGATGTCGGTCAAGTCGATGTTGGCCTCCCAGTAGGCGTCGACCGTGCCGACGTCGCGCCAGTAGGTCTTCGACTCCTCGGTGGCGACGACGCAGGACTGCGAGAAGTGGTGCGCGACCGCTTTGCCCTTGGCGACGAGGTGGGGAATGATGTCCTTGCCGAAATCGTGCGACGAATGGCGATCGGCCGCGTCGCGCTTGAGCTCCTCGATGAGGAATTTCGTCTCGAAGACATAGATGCCCATGCTGCACAGCGCCCTGTCGGGCTTGCCGGGCATCGGCGGCGGGTCGGCGGGCTTCTCGAGGAAGGAGAGGATCGAGTTGTTGCCGTCGACGTGCATGACGCCGAAGCCCTTGGCCTCCTCGAGCGACGCCTCGAGGCATCCCACCGTCACGTCGGCTTTCGAGTCGACGTGCTGCTGCAGCATGATCTCGTAGTCCATCTTATAGATGTGATCGCCCGCGAGCAGCACGATGAACTGCGGCGCGTAACCCTCGATGATGTCGATGTTCTGATAGACCGCGTCGGCCGTGCCCAGATACCACATGGTTTCGGAGACGCGCTGCGAGGCCGGCAGAATGTCGAAACTCTCGTTTCGTTCGGGACGGAAGAAGTTCCAGCCGCGTTGCAAGTGCCGGATCAGGCTGTGGGCCTTGTATTGCGTGGCGACGGCGATGCGGCGAATGCCGGAGTTGAGCGCATTGGACAATGCAAAGTCGATGATCCGCGACTTGCCCCCGAAGTAGACCGCGGGTTTGGCGCGCCGATCGGTCAGCTCCATCAGGCGGCTGCCACGCCCGCCCGCCAAGACATACGCCATCGCGTGGCGCGCGTAGGGCGCGCCCGAAGGCGGATCCCTTTTGGCGTCCTTGGCGCTCATCGATTCCTCCTACAGATTGCGGCCCTGTTTCGCGGTTCCGGCGGAGCGGCGGTTCACGGCGCCTCGTACTCGAGAAAAATGGTCGCGAGCGGCGGCAATGTCAGCGCCGCCGATGCGGGAAGTCCGTGCAGCGGCCGCTCCTCGGCGCTGACCACGCCCAGATTGCCGACGTTGGAGCCGCCGTAGCGCTGGGCGTCGGTGTTGAGCGCCTCGCGCCAGCGCCCGGCATGGGACAATCCGATGCGGTAGTCGTGGCGCACCTCGGGAGTGAAGTTGCTGACGACCGCGACCGGCCGGTCGCCTTCGGCGCCCATGCGCAGGAACGCCAGCACCGACTGCGCTTCGTCGTTGACGACGATCCAGCGGAAACCCTCGGGCTCGCAATCGCGCACGTGAAGGGCGGGCGTTTCCCGGTAAAGCCGGTTGAGATCGCGCACCAAAGCCTGGAGTCCCTGGTGCGGCCAGAAATCGAGCAGCCACCACGGCAGCGCCTCGTCGCAGTTCCATTCGCTGGTCTGGCCGAATTCCTGGCCCATGAACAACAGCTTCTTGCCGGGATGGCCCCACATGAAGCCGTAATAGGCGCGCGCGTTGGCGAAGCGCTGCCATTCGTCCCCCGGCATCTTGCCGACCACCGATCCTTTGCCGTGCACGACCTCGTCATGAGAGATCGGCAGGATGAAGTTCTCGGCGAAGGCGTAGAGGAGGCCGAACGTCATCTTGTCGTGGCTCCAGCGCCGGTAGATCGGATCGCGCGAAACGTATTCGAGCGTGTCGTGCATCCAGCCCATGTTCCACTTGAAGCCGAAACCGAGGCCGCCGAAGTTGGTCGGGGCCGAGACTCCCGCGAAGGCGGTCGACTCTTCGGCGATCGTCACCGCGCCGGGGAACAAGCCGTAGACCAGCTCGTTGGCGCGCCTGAGGAACGCGATCGCGTCGCGATTCTCGTTGCCGCCTTCCGCGTTGGGCGCCCATTCGCCGGGTTTGCGGGAATAGTCGAGGTAGAGCATCGAGGCGACGGCGTCGACGCGCAGGCCGTCGACGTGGTAGCGGTCGACCCAATAGAGCGCGCTGGCGTAGAGAAAATTGGCGACCTCCTTGCGGCCGAAGTCGTAGATCGCGGTGCCCCAGTCGGGATGGAAGCCTTTGCGCGGATCGGCGTGCTCGTAGAGCGGGCCGCCGTCGAAATGCGCGAGGCCATGCGCGTCCGTCGGGAAATGCGCGGGGACCCAGTCGAGGATGACGCCGAGCCCTGCCGCGTGCGCGCGATCGACGAAGCGGGCGAACCCTTCAGGCTCGCCGAAGCGCCGCGTCGGCGCGAACAGCCCGATCGGCTGATAGCCCCAGGAGGCGTCGAGCGGATGCTCGGTGATCGGCAGCAACTCGAGATGCGTGAAGCCGAGATCGACGACATAAGGGATCAGTTGATCCGCGAGTTCGTCGTAGCTCAAGAAGCGATTGTCGTCGCCGCGCCGCCACGAACCGAGATGGACCTCGAAGATCGAAATCGGCCGGCGACGCGCTTCGCCTTGGTTGCGTCCTTCGAGATAGTCGGCGTCGGTCCAGGAAAAATCCGCCGTGCAGGCGACGACCGAGGCGGTCGAAGGGCGCATTTCCGCTTCGAAGCCGAAGGGGTCGGCCTTAAGCGGCTGCACGACGCCGTCGGCGGAGACGATTTCGTACTTGTAGACGGCGCCGGCGCCGAGGTGCGGGATGAAGATCTCCCAAAGACCGCTGTCGATGCGCTTGCGCATCTGGCACTTGCGGCCGTCCCACTGGTTGAAATCGCCGACGACCGAGACGCGCGACGCGTTGGGCGCCCAAACCGCGAAAAGAACGCCGTCGGCGCCCTCGTGACGGACGATTTGCGCGCCGAGGCGCCGATAGAGCTCGCGGTGCGCGCCCTCGACCAGCAGATAATCGTCGAGCGGCCCGAGCGCGGGGCCGAACGCGTAGGCGTCCTCGTAGGAATCGACGCCGTCGGCGCGCGTGACTTCGAGCCGGTAGGTCGGGCGCTCCTCGGCGTGCGGGATCAAGGCTTCGAAGAAATCGCCCTTGCGGCGAGGAAGTTCGGCGATCGGCGCGCCCTCGCGCGTGAGCGCGCGCACGCCGAGCGCGTCGGTGACGAAGGCGCGGATCACCCATCCCTCGTCGGTGAGATGCGGCCCGAGGACCGCGAAGGGATCCTTCTGACGAGCCGCGGCGATCGCATCGACGTCTTCGTCCTTCGCCTGCCAAGCCTCGAGCATTTCGCTCTCCCTTTCAGGCGAGTGGTCGGAACGGAGCGTTCCAGATCTCTTTCGCGTATTCGGCGATCGTTCGGTCGGACGAGAACCAGCCGACCTCCGCGGTGTTGATGATGCTCGAGCGCAACCACTTCTTCTTGTCGCGCCAGGCTTCGTCGATCTTCATCTGCGTGGCCCAATAGGCGTCGAAATCGGCGCAGACCATAAAGTAATCGTGGTGCGTCAGGGTGTCCACGAGGCCGCGATAACGCTCGCGATCGTCGGCGGAGAAAATGCCGGAGGCGATTTCGTCGAGCGCCTCGCGAAGAATCGGGGAGGCGGCGATCCGCGCGCTGGAGTCGATTCCGAGCGCGCGCGAATCCTCCACTTGCGCGGCGGTCAGGCCGAAGATGAAGATATTGTCGTCGCCGACGAGACCCTTCATTTCGACATTGGCGCCGTCGAGCGTGCCGACCGTCAGCGCCCCGTTCAGCGCCATCTTCATGTTGCCGGTGCCCGAAGCCTCCATGCCGGCGGTGGAAATCTGTTCGGATAGATCGACCGCGGGAATGATCGTCTCGGCCAGAGAGACGTTGTAATTGGGCAGGAACACCACCTTGAGAAGCCCGCGCACCGTCGGATCGTCGTTGACGACGCGCGCGACGTCGATGGCGAGCTTGATGATCAGCTTGGCCTGCACGTAGCTCGCCGCCGCCTTGCCGGCGAAGATCTTCACGCGTGGCGCGAAGTCGATCGTCGGATTGGCGCGGATGGTGTTGTAGCGGGCGATCGTTTCGAGAATGTTGAGCAATTGGCGCTTGTATTCGTGGATGCGCTTGATTTGGACGTCGAACAGCGCGTCAGGGTCGATGCGCTGACCCAACGTGTCGGCGACATAGCGCGCGAGCGCGATCTTGTTGGCGCGGCGGGCGAGGGCAACCTGCTCGTGCATCGCCGAATTGTCGGCGAAGCGGGCGAAGCCGCGCAACGCTTCGGCGTTCTCGAGCGCCTTTTCGCCGACCGAGGACGTCAGGATCCGGGTCAACGGCGGATTGCACTCGATCAGCCAGCGGCGGAAGGTGATGCCGTTGGTCTTGTTGACGATGCGGCCGGGATAGACGACGTCGAGATCGCGGAAGACGGTCTCGCGCATCAGATTGGTGTGCAGACCGGACACGCCGTTGATCTTGTGCGAGCCGATGAAGGCGAGGTTTCCCATGCGCACGCGCCGTCCGGCGTGCTCGTCGATCAGCGAGATCGACGCCAGAATGCCGGGATCGCCGAGGCCGCGCTTGCGCGCGCCATCGAGATGCATGGCGTTGATGAGATAGATGATCTGCATATGGCGCGGCAGCAGCCGCTCCATCAGCGGCACGGGCCAGCTCTCGAGCGCCTCGGGCAGCAGCGTATGGTTGGTGTAGGAGAAAACGCCCTGCGCGATCGTCCAGGCCTCGTCCCAATCGACTCGGTTCTGGTCGACCAGAATGCGCATCAATTCGGCGACGGCGATCGCCGGGTGGGTGTCGTTGAGCTGGACCGCCACATGGGAGGCGAGCGTGCGGATGTCGCCGTGCTGTTTGACGTGGCGGCGCACGAGGTCGAGCAACGAAGCGGAGGCGAAGAAATATTCCTGCCGCAAGCGCAATTCCTGGCCTGCCGGCGTCGCGTCGCTGGGATAGAGCACCTTCGAGATCGCTTCGGCGCGCACGCTGTCGCTCAGGGCGCCGATGTAGTCGCCGGCGTTGAAGGCGTCGAGCTTGAGCGGATCGAGCGCGCGCGCCGACCACAGGCGCAACGTGTTGACATGGCGACCGCGCCAACCGACGATCGGCGTGTCGTATCCGATCGCCTCGACCGTCTCGTCGGGATGCCAGACATGATGGACCTTCTCGTCGCTGTTGGGAATCGCCTCGACCCAGCCGCCGAAGCCAATGGCGTAATTGACTTCCGGCCGTTCGAATTCCCAGGGATTGCCGTGCGTCAGCCAATCCTCGGGAACCTCCTGTTGCCAGCCGCTGCGGATGATCTGCCGGAAAAGTCCGTTGTCGTAGCGAATGCCGTAGCCGTAGGCGGCGATCGAAAGGCTCGCCATGCTGTCCATGAAGCAGGCGGCCAGCCGGCCGAGCCCGCCGTTGCCTAGGGCGGCGTCCAATTCGACGCGGCGCAACGCCGCCAGATCGAGGCCGAGTTGGTTGAGCGCCGCCGTCATCGGCTCGACGATGCCCAGATTGGTCATCGCGTCGAACAACATGCGTCCGATCAGAAACTCCAGCGACAGGTAATAAACCCGTTTGTGGTCGCCGTCGTAGGTCGCATTTGTCGAATCGATCCAGCGCTCGACGACGATGTCGCGGGTGGCGAACGCGACCGCCAGAAACCAGTCGCGCTGGCTTGCGGCGACCGTATTCTTGCCCACCGAATAGGTCAGTTTGCCCAGGATGGCGATCTTGAGCTCCTCGGCGCCGTATCGGCGAATCGGCGAGGCCGGCCGTTCGATGGGCCCGTTCGCGCTCGGGGGGCTCTTCAGATCCATTTTAGCTCGTCTCCGCTGCGCGTCAGTCGCTCGTTTCTAACATGGTTGAGAATCTTCTCAATGTTCTCTATCGATCGCCCGAGCCGCGAATAAAGCGTGATTTGCTCGCGCGAGGCTTGCGGCCTGCGCGAGCGAGGAGCGAAGCGATGAAGGTGGACGGACGGGTCTACCGCACGATCTGGCCGACGCCGGACGGGACGGCGATCGAGGTGATCGACCAGACGCTGTTGCCGCACCGCTTCGGCACGCTGCGAATCGAGGACCTCGACGGCGCGGTCGCCGCCATCAAGTCGATGGTGGTGCGCGGCGCCCCGCTGATCGGCGCGACCGCGGCTTATGGCCTAGCGATGGCGCTGCGGCGCTCGGCGAGCGACGACGCGCTGCGGGCGGCCTATCGCGCGTTGCTGGCGAGCCGGCCGACCGCGGTCAATCTGCGCCACGCCCTCGACGATATCAGGACCGTCGTCGCGCCGCTGGCGCCGGCGAAGCGCGCCGAGGCGGCGTGGGCGCGCGCGGACGCCTACTGCGACGAGGACGTCGCCCTGAACCAGCGAATCGGCCAAGCCGGCCTGCCCCTGATCGAGGCCGTCCATCGCGAGCACGCCCGCCCGGTCAACATCCTGACCCATTGCAACGCGGGATGGCTGGCGACCGTCGATTGGGGCACGGCGACGGCGCCGATCTACATGGCGCATGATCGCGGCGTTCCGGTGCACGTCTTCGTCGACGAGACGCGACCGCGCAATCAAGGCGCGTCGCTGACCGCGTTCGAACTCGGTCAGCACGGCGTGCCGCACACCGTCATCGCCGACAACGCCGGCGGCCATCTGATGCAGCACGGTCGCATCGATCTGGCGATCGTCGGCGCGGATCGGATCACCGCGCGCGGCGACGCCGCCAACAAGATCGGCACTTACCTCAAGGCGCTCGCGGCGCGCGCCAACCGCGTGCCGTTTTACGTTGCGGCGCCGCATACGACGATCGATTGGACGATTCGCGACGGCCTCGCCGAAATCGAAATCGAGGAGCGCGACCCGAGCGAAGTGACGCATATCACGGGGCGGCTCGACGACGGACGGGTCGCGCGCGTCGCGTTGACGCCGCCCGGCAGCGCGGCGCTGAACCCGGCCTTCGACGTGACGCCGGCCGAATTGATCGACGGCCTCATTACCGATCGCGGCCTGTGCGCGGCGCGCGAGGCCGACCTGGCCGCCCTGTTCGCTTGAGACGCGCCTACTTCGGCTTGGCTTCCTCTTGCGCTTTGGCGGCGGCCGCGGTCGCGTCGTCGATCCGTCGCTGCAGGTCGGCCAATTGCGCTTGGGCCGCGGCGATCTGCCCCTCCACCGAACTCAACTGATCGTTTTCGTCCTTCAGCTTCGCCTCGACGGTCTGGAGGTCGTGAGTCTCTGGCGCTGGCCTCCTCCTGCGCGCCGGAAACGGCGAGCTTGGCTTCGCTGATCTGCTTGGTGAGGTCGGCGATCTCGTTTTGCGCCGAGGCGCGGGCGGTGACCGCGTCCCCCAACGCCTTTTGCGCATCCTTGACCCGAACCTCCAGCTGGGCGAAGTTTCCCGACTCTTTTTGCAGGTTTTGCAGATCGGCCGCCATGCCTTCGCGCGCTTGCTCGGCGCGTTTCAGCGCGTCGTCCATTTGCGCTCGCACGTCCGACGCCTGCGACCAGAAATAAGAAACCAGCAACCAGCCGACGATCGCGAGCGCGGCAAGAGCCAAGGGCACGGGTCGGCGAAAGTCATCGGTCAAATCGTAGGCCATTGCACACTCCTCTGGCGATGGAGCGCCGGGCCGAGACGGATCGGCGACCTCAGCGGCGCCATATTGGAGCCCGCGCGGCGTTCCGCCAAGGGTAAAATGTGCAAAATACGCGTCGCGAGGCCGCCTCCGGTCGGCGGGCTCCGCGCGGCCATGACAAAGTTGGGCGCCGGCATTGCGCAATTGAGGGCGCTTTCGCCAAACCGTTGGCCTATGGAGACTGGACGAAGCGAGCCGCCCGCGGCAAAATCGCGGCCCGCCCTGGAGATCTCGCGCCGTGAAATTCTCATTCGCCAGCCTCGCCCGTCAGGCTCTCAGCGGGCACCTGGGGTGGCCGGAACAATGGCGCTCGCCCGATCTCAAGCCGTCCTACGACGCCGTGATCGTCGGCGCGGGCGGCCATGGCCTCGCCGCGGCCTATTACATGGCCAAGGAGCACGGCCTCAAGAACATTGCCGTCCTCGACAAGGGCTGGCTCGGCGGCGGCAATACGGGGCGCAACACCACGATCATCCGCTCCAACTACCTCTGGGAGGCTTCTGAAGCGATTTACGCCCACGCCCACAAGTTATGGACGACGCTGTCCCAGGAGCTCAACTACAACGTGATGTTCTCGCCGCGCGGCGTCATGCTGCTCGCGCACAGCCATCACGAGGAGCAGGCGTTCCAGCGTCAAATTCACGCCAATCGTCTGGCGGGAATCGCCGACGAATGGCTGACTCCCGCGCAGGCGAAAGAATTTTGCCCGATCCTCAATATCGATCCTGGAATCCGCTATCCCATCCTCGGCGCCGCGGTGCAGCGCACCGGCGGCACGGCGCGCCACGACGCGGTCGCCTGGGGCTTCGCGCGCGCCGCCTCGGCGCTCGGGGTCGACATCGTCCAGAACTGCGAGGTGACGGCGATCCGACGCGACGCCTCGGGCGCGGTCAGCGGCCTGGAAACGACGCGCGGCGCCGTCGCGACGAACAAGATCGGCGTCTCCACCGCCGGAAACACGAGCGTCGTCATGGCGATGGCGGGCGTGCGGCTGCCGCTCGAATCCTTCCCCTTGCAGGCGCTGGTGTCCGAGCCGCTGAAGCCGGTCATGCCCTGCGTCGTGATGTCCAACACCATCCACGCCTATATGTCGCAATCCGACAAGGGCGAACTGGTCATCGGGGCAGGGACCGACGCCTACGTTTCCTACAGCCAGACCGGCGGGCTGCATGTCGCTTCCGCCACGCTCGAGGCGATCTGCGAAATGTTCCCGGTCACCTCGCGCCTGCGCATGATGCGCAATTGGGGCGGCATCGTCGACACCACGCCCGACCGCTCGCCGATCATCGGCAAGACGCCGGTTCCCGGCCTCTACGTCAATTGCGGCTGGGGCACCGGCGGCTTCAAGGCGACGCCGGGCTCGGGCCATCTCTTCGCGCACCAGGTGGCGACCGGCGAGCCGCACCCGATCGCCGCGCCGTTTGCGCTCGATCGGTTCCGTTCCGGCGCTCTCATCAACGAAGCGACCGCGGCCGCCGTCGCGCATTGAGGCGAAATCCATGCTGCTGATCCGTTGCCCTTATTGCGAAATGGAGCGCCCGGAGGTCGAGTTCAAATACGGCGGCGAGGCGCATCTGACCCGCCCGGACCCGAACGCCGCGAGCGACGAGGAATGGACCGACTTCCTCTATTTTCGCGCCAACGACCGCGGCGCGCACGCCGAGCGCTGGCGCCACGCCGCGGGATGCGGCCGGTTCTTCAACTGCGTGCGCGACACGGTGAGCGACCGCATCCTCGTCACTTACAAATTCGGCGAGAAGCGGCCGGAGGAAGGCGTCGAGCGCGCCCCGGCCCCGCGCGAGCGCGCGCCGAAGGAAGCGGGCGCCAACGAAGCCCAGGGCGCAAGCGAAGGAAAATAGGCGCACGCGAATGTGATCGCGGCGCAGGGCTGCGCGCGCGCGCGGGCGACCCTATCTTATAGGGAAAAAGGGGGCTGACCCGCGGCGCAACGCGCCGCAATCGAAATGGAGGAATGCGCGATGACAAACGGCGTTCTTCGTCCCTCGATGCAAGCGCTCTCACTTGCGGCTTCGCTCGCCCTCGCCATGCCGACCGCGGCGGCCGCGTTTCCCGCCTCGAGCCCGATGACCGTGGCGGCGACGACGGGCGGGTCCAATCTCGTCACGCCCGTCGCATGGCGTCCCCATGGCCGCTGGGGCGGTCGCGGCTACGGTTACCGCGGCTACGGTTGGGGCCCCGGCGCGCTTTTCGCCGGCGCGGCGCTCGGCATCCTCGGCCTCGGCCTCGCCAACGGTTACGGATATCCGTACGGGTACGGATACCCCTATGCCTGCGATCCCTATGACCCTTACGACTACTACGGCGGGTGCGGGCCCTATTACGGCGGCTACGGCTATGCGTACGGGTATCCCTACGGGTACGGACGCGGATTCTACGGATATCGCCATGTCGGCGGCCCCCACTTCGGAGGCGGCGGCGCTCGCTGGGTTCACCGGGGTCGCTGAAGAGGACGAAGCGCGGCCGGATGAGGGCGGGCGGCGTTTCGCGCTGCGGCGAGAGCCCTCACTGTAAGCCTCTTCCGCGCAGGGCGTTCGTCAGAACGCCCGTCTTCCGAACTCGCTACTGCGGGAGAGGGGACGCATGCGACCCTCATCGCCAGGCGGCGTCGTCCTTGGGCAGGCGGCGGGCGTCGTCGACGACCTTGACCTGATGCGGCGGGCCGGGCGCCCAGCGCCAAAAGATCGCGTTGACGTCGGCTTGGGTCGCGCCGGGGGCGAAGCTCGGCGCGAGTGCGCCGGCCCGCCCGGCGGCGATCAGACGGTCGGCGAGCGCCCAGCTCGGCGGCGTCTCGCGTTTGCCGACGAGATATTCCCAGGGACAGGCGAGCGCAGCGGGATCGGCGCCGAACGCGCTCGCTGTCGCCGCGTCGGTCAAATCGGCGATATCCTCGCAATCGACCTCGTAGCCGACGAGCGTCATCGGTTGCGCCTTGAACGGAAACGCCTGCTGCGCCTCAAACCAAGCGGTTTCAAAGCGCAGCGACGTGTAAAGCGCGGGCGTCCCGACGCGATTGAACCGCCCGCCGTGCCGAGCCGCGCCTTCTCCCGAAGCCGGATCGAACGCCCAGCGCGGGTGATGCGCGCGCCAGACGGTGGTGCGAAGCCTCACGCGTAACCGCCGACGGCGATGCGGCTGAGGTAGGCCTTGACCGCTTCGGCCTGACCCTCCTTGACGAGGTCCTCCGCCGTCCGGTCGCCGAACGAGGGCAAGGGCTGGGCGCGATACCAGGCGAAGGCCTGCGGCGCGGAACCCGCCCAGGGCAGCACGCGATTGATGATTTCGGCGACGTCGCGCAGGCGCGCCTGCGTAGCGCGCCCCTTGAGCCGCGCGGTCTTCGACACGGCGTCGCGCGACAGCCCCGAGGCGATCGCGAGCTCGCCCTTGGCGATGCGCAGCGCCTGGCTCAGCCCGTCTGGCGCGACGAAGCCGTCCGAGCCGATGACGTCGGCGAGAAAGGCGTGTGCGGTCGCAGCCATTCGATGCCTCACAAATTGCCCACGATCTGGGACTAGATGTGAGGCAATTCGAGGAGATTTGCAAGGGCGAAGGCGGGACGATCAGCCGCGCCGTCGCCCCGACGCGCGAACGGCGTAGCCCGAGAACCCTCGCGCCGAACCATTGTCTTTCGGAAAAGCGAAAGACGTACTAATATGAGAGTGTTTGCGCAACCCCCTGAGACAAGGAGCGAAACTGGCCGACTGCACGCGGTCCTCGGTTCGCCGCCGGCAACGTCGCCAGGCCGTGCATTGCGGAAAATACGAACTCCGCCACATCCGCCGCCAAGCCCTTGATTTCAAACGAAACGCCCAAGGAAAAAGCTTGGAAAAGTTTGGAATTTCCTTGGAATTTCCTTGGAAATTTCTTGGAAATTTCTTGGAAAAGTTTGGAGAAGCTTGGAAATCCTTGCAGAAATTTGGCGTCGTGCGCCTGAGGCGGCCGGCCCGTAAGGCGCTCGCCGCTCTTGCCGCGACTCGCCAGAGCCGCTAACCCCTGCGCCTATGGCCAAAGCCGCTCCGCCCCCTCCGCCGCCGCCCGCGGCCCCCATCGACGTGCCCTTACGCGAGGCGCTCGAAGAGCGCTATCTCGCCTATGCGCTCTCCACCATCATGGGTCGGGCGCTGCCCGACGCGCGCGACGGGCTCAAGCCCGTGCACCGGCGCATCCTCTACGGCATGCACATCCTCAAGCTCGATCCGGGCTCGGCGTTCAAGAAATGCGCCAAGATCGTCGGCGACGTGATGGGCTCGTTCCATCCCCACGGCGACCAGGCGATCTACGAGGCGCTGGTGCGCCTGGCGCAGGATTTTTCCTCGCGCTATCCGCTGATCGAGGGGCAGGGCAACTTCGGCAACATCGACGGCGACAACGCCGCCGCCTACCGCTACACCGAAGCGCGCATGACCGACGTCGCGCGCCTGCTGTTGGAGGGCGTCGACGAGGAAGCGGTCGACTGGCGCGACAATTATTCCGGCGACACCAAAGAGCCGATCGTCCTGCCCGCGGCGATCCCCAACCTGCTCGCCAACGGCGCGCAGGGCATCGCGGTCGGCATGGCGACCTCGATCCCGCCGCACAACGTCGCGGAACTGTGCGACGCCGCGCTCTATCTCATCGCCCATCCCAAAGCCGACACCCAGGCGTTGCTGACCTTCGCGCCGGGGCCGGATTTCCCCACCGGCGGCATCGTCGTCGACGACCGCGCCGCGATCGCCGAAACCTACCGCACCGGGCGCGGTTCGTTCCGTCTGCGCGCGCGCTGGACGAAGGAGGAGACCGGGCGCGGCGGCTGGGTCGTCGTCGTCACCGAAATCCCCTATGGGGTGCAGAAGTCGCGGCTGATCGAGCAGCTCGCCAATCTGCTCAACGAGCGCAAGGCGCACCTGCTCGGCGACGTGCGCGACGAGTTCGACCGAGGACGTGCGCGTCGTGCTGGAGCCGCGCAGCCGGACGGTGGACCCGGCGATGCTGATGGAGCAGCTCTTCAAGCTCAGCGAATTGGAGGCGCGCGTCGCGGTCAACATCAACGTGCTGGTCGACGGGGTGACGCCGCGCGTCATCGGCCTCGCCGAGGCGTTGCAGCAATGGCTCGACCATCGCCGCGCAGTGCTGCTGCGCCGCTCGGCTTTCCGCCTCGCCGCGATCGAGCGCCGGCTCGAACTGCTGGCGGGGATGATCGTCGTCTTTCTCAATCTCGACGAGGTGATCCGCATCGTCCGCGAGGACGACGAGCCCAAGGCGGCGCTGATGGCGCGCTTCACGCTCTCCGAGACGCAGGCCAATTACATCCTCGACACCCGGCTCAGGGCGCTGCGCCGTCTCGAGGAAATGGCGCTGCGCAAGGAGCAGGCCGAACTCACCGAAGAGAAAGCCTCGATCGAGGCGCTGATCGCGAGCGAAAAGAAGCAATGGCAGGCGATCGCCTACCAAATTCGCGACACCAAGAAGAAGTACGGCCCGGAGACCAAGCTCGGCAAGCGGCGCACGACCTTCGAGGCGCCGCCGGAGGTGGTCGTCGATCTCGCCGAGGCGATGATCGAACGCGAGCCGGTGACGATCCTGGTCTCGCAGAAGGGCTGGATTCGCGCGCTCAAAGGCCATGTCGCCGATCTCTCCAGCGCGACGTTCAAAGGCGACGACGCGCTGAAGACTTCGTTCTTCGCCGAGACCACGTCGAAGATTCTCGTCCTCGCCGGCGACGGCAAGGTGTTCACGCTCGACGCGGCGAAGCTGCCCGGCGGGCGCGGGGCGGGCGAGCCGATCCGCCTGATGGCCGATCTCGACGAAGGCGCCGACATCGTCGCGGTGTGGCCCTATGCGCCCGGCGAAAAGATGCTGGTGGCGAGCTCGGACGGGCGCGGCTTCGTGGTTGGGCAGGACGAAATGCTGTCCTCGACGCGCAAGGGCAGGGCGCTCGTCAATGTCGACGCGCCGGCTCAGGCGCGCCTCGTGACCCCCGCCGCCGGCGACCACGTCGCCGTGATCGGCGAGAACCGCAAGCTGTTGGCGTTCCCGCTCGCCCAAGTGCCGGAAATGGCGCGCGGCAAGGGCGTGCGGCTGCAGCGCTACAAGGACGGCGGCCTCTCCGACGCGCGCGTCTTCGCGCTTCGCGATGGGCTGACCTGGCGCGACTCCGCGGGGCGGACCTTCACAGTGAGCAAGGCCGATCTCAAGGACTGGATCGGAAACCGCGCCGAAGCGGGCCGGCTGCCGCCCAAGGGCTTCCCCAAGAACAACCGCTTCGAGGGGTAGGGGGCCTCGATTGCGTCCTAACCGAACAGCGCCTTGCGCCGTTCGAGACTTTCCGCCGGCCAGAGCGTTTTCGAGTCGTAATAGGCGGGGAACGCCGGGAAGTCGGGCGCCAGCGCGATCCACGGCAGTTTCGAGCGCACGTAGATATGAACGTCGGGCGGGAGGGCGGTCGCATCGTCCAGCGTGCCGACGCGCACGAAGGAAAGCGCGGGTCGCCCGCCGTAATGGCTCCACACCGCGGTTTGGCAAACGGGACAGCGATGAATTTCGTGCGGGCGGCCGCTGTCGGTGGGGACGGGAACGCTTCGCGTTTCGCCCGCGAGTCTTTCGACGCGCGCCGTTTCGATCAGGGCGTTGAGGACGAACGCGCTGCCGGTCTGGCGCTGGCAGTCCTTGCAATGGCAGCAATGAACGAACATCGGCCGCGAGGCGAGCCGGTATCTCAAGGCGCCGCAAGCGCAGCCGCCCGTCAAGGAATTGCTCATGAACGGCGACCCTCCTTATGAGAAGAATGCGCCTGAGGTTCTCCTGAGCGCAAGCTCCCTCTAAACGGAAAAGCTCACCCCGCAGCCGCACGAGGCGACCGCGTTGGGGTTCTTGACCTTGAACGCCTGACCCATCAGGTCGTCGACGAAGTCGAGTTCGGAGCCGCGCATCATCTCCAGCGAGACGGGATCGACGACCACGCTCGCGCCGTCGCGCGTCACCACGAGATCGTCGGCGGCGCGGTTCTTCTCGATGTCGAAGGCGTATTGGAAGCCCGAGCAGCCGCCGCCCTTGACGGAAATGCGCAGCGCCGCCCCGGCCTCGCCGGCCAGAACCTTCTGCAGCCGGCGCGCCGCGCTGGCGCTGATCGTGAGGGGCGTCGTGGCTTCGGCGGCTACTGCGGTCTCGCTCATCGGTCCATCCCGGGCTTGAAGACAATCGGCGATGCGATATGCGATAAGATAAGGCTTGTGAGGCCAAGCGCAATGCGGGGGGCGAGGATGGCGGGCGAGGCATTCGCGGGACGCGCGCCCTACGCCGCCGATCCCGCCCGCTCGCGCGGGCGTCTCTACGCCGAACCGCCTTCGCCGACCCGCGGCGATTTTCAGCGCGACCGCGACCGCATCATCCATTCCACCGCATTTCGCCGCCTAGCGCACAAGACGCAGGTGTTCGTGTACTACGAGGGCGATCACTTCCGCACCCGACTGACCCACACGATCGAAGTCGCACAGCTCGCTCGCGCGCTCGCCAAGGCGCTCGGGCTCGACGAAGAACTCGCCGAGGCGGTGGCGCTCGGCCATGACCTCGGCCACACGCCGTTCGGCCATACCGGCGAAGACGCGCTCGACGCCTGCATGGCGGCCCATGGCGGATTCGACCACAACAGCCACGGCCTGCGCCTCGTCACCGAGCTGGAGCGCCGCTACGCCGATTTCGACGGCCTCAACCTGACCCAGGAGACCATCGAAGGCCTCGTCAAGCACAACGGGCCGCTCATCGACGCCGAGGGGCGTCCGCTGGATCGCTATCGCGAGCGGGGGGTGCCCGAGGCGATTCTCGCCTACGACCGCCGCCAGAGTCTCGCGCTGGCCGAATTCGCCAGCCTGGAGGCGCAGGCGGCGGCGATCGCCGACGACATCGCCTATGACGCACACGACATCGACGACGGCTTACGCGCCGGCCTGTTCGATCTCGAGGCGATCCGCGCGGTCCCGTTCGTCGCCGCGCTCCTCGATGAAATCGCCAAGCTGCATCCCGGCCTCGAGCGTGGGCGCGTCGTTCATGAACTGGTGCGCCGCGTGATCACGCGCTTCATCGAGGACGCGATTGCCGAAAGCCGCGCGCGCATCGCCGTCTCGGGCGTCGCCAGTCTGGACGACGTGCGGCGCGCGGGCCGGGCGCTGATCGGCCTTTCCCCCGCGCTGCAAGCGGCCGATCGCGACATCAAGACGTTTCTGTTCGCCAACATGTATCGCCATCCCCAGGTCAAGCGGGTGCGCGAGAAGGCCGACGCGGTGGTGCGTCGGCTGTTCCAGGTCTATTTCGACGATCCCGCGACGATGCCGGCGGACTGGGCGGTCATGGCGGGCCACGGCGAGGCCGAGCGCGCGCGCGCCGTCGCCGACTATATCGCGGGCATGACCGATCGCTTCGCATTGAGCGAATACCGGCGCCTTTTTGACCCCGCGGCGAACTTGCGATAAAGCCGCCGCTGAGGTTTTCAGGCGGAATTCATGAACATTTTCGACGATTTCCAGGCTCGCGTCGCCGCGCTGCTGGAGGCGAGGATCGCGGCCGGGCGGCTGCCCCAAGGGCTCGATCTGCAGCGCTTCGTCGTCGAACCGCCGCGCGAGGCCGCCCATGGCGACCTTTCGACCAACGCTGCGATGGTCTATGCCCGCGAAGCCAAGGCGGCCGGCTTCAACGCACGCGCTCTGGCGGAGGATCTCGCCGCCTCGCTCGCCGAACAGCCCGACGTCGAAAAGGCAGAGGTCGCAGGTCCCGGGTTCATCAATATCAAGCTGCGGCCAAATGTTTATAACGGAATATTGAGATCAATCCTCGACGAAGGCGTCGCCTACGGCCGCCGAGCGAGCGCTGCCGAAGGCAAGGTCAACGTCGAATATGTCAGCGCCAATCCGACGGGACCGATGCATGTCGGCCACGCCCGCGGCGCGGTGTTCGGCGACGCGCTGGCGAGCCTGCTGGAGTTCGCCGGGCGGAGCGTGACCCGCGAATATTACGTCAACGACGCCGGCGCGCAGGTCGACGTGCTCGCGCGCTCGGCGCACCTGCGCTATCGCGAGGCGCTGGGCGAACAGATCGCGGCTATCCCGGAGGGGCTCTATCCCGGCGACTACCTCAAACCGGTCGGCGAGGCGCTTGCGGGCGAATTCGGGCCTTCGCTGCTGGGCAAGCCCGAAGCGGAATGGCTGGCGCCGGTGCGCGCGCGCGCCATCGACGCGATGATGGCGATGATCAAGGACGACTTGGCCGCGCTCAACATCAATCACGAGGTGTTCGCTTCCGAACGGGCGTTGACCGGCGCCGACGGCGGCGTCGACCGCGTGCGCGAGGCGATCGAAGACTTGCGCCGGCGCGGCATCGTCTACGAAGGCCGCCTGCCGCCGCCCAAGGGCCAACCGACCGAGGACTGGGAAGATCGCGAGCAGACTTTGTTCCGCACCACCGATTTCGGCGACGACATCGATCGGCCGCTGATCAAGTCGGACGGCGGCTACACCTATTTCGCCAGCGACATCGCCTACCACAAGACCAAGATCGATCGCGGCTTTCTGAGCCTCGTCGACATCTGGGGCGCCGATCACGGCGGCTACGTCAAGCGGATGCAGGCGGCGGTCTCGGCACTCTCCGAGGGCAAGGCGAAGCTCGACGTCCGGCTGTGCCAGCTCGTGCGGCTGATGCGCGCAGGCGAGCCGGTGAAAATGTCGAAACGCTCCGGCGACTTCGTGACGTTGCGCGAAGTCGTGGACGAGGTCGGCGCCGACGCCGTGCGCTTCATCATGCTGATGCGCAAGAACGACGCGCCGCTGGATTTCGACCTCGCCAAGGTGATCGAGCAAAGCCAGGACAATCCCGTATTTTACGTGCAATACGCCCATGCGCGCGCATGCAGCGTACTGCGCCAGGGTCATGCGGCTTTCCCCAATCTCGACCTTGCGCCGACGGCCCTCGCGCAGGCGGATTTTTCTTTCTTGGCCGACGAAGGGGAGCGCGGCCTCATGCGCGCGCTGGCCAATTATCCCCGGTCGATCGCGCAGGCGGCCGAAGCGCACGAGCCTCATCGTGTCGCCTTCTACGCTCACGATTTGGCGACGCTCTTCCACGCTCACTGGAATCGTGGCAAAGATCTGCCGCATTTACGATACGTTAACGAAGATGGCGAACATTTAACTTATTCGCGTCTGGGTCTGGTGACGGCGCTGGCCCTGGTGCTGGCGTCGGCGTTATCTATCTTAGGCGTCAGCGCGCCCGCGGAAATGCGCTAGCGTGGCCAATCGGCGCCGCAGCGACGCCATGGGCGCACAGGAAGTCGCTTGGGACGTCTCAGGCCGGACTTTGGCGCGAACGGCGCGGCGGCGCGCATGAGGTTTGGCATGAGCGGCTCTCCCGGCAGGATCGTCCCGGAAATCAATCTCGATGAATTCGAAAGGCGCCTGCGCTCCGCTGGCGCCGCGCAAGACGGCGCCGAAGACCCGCTCGCCGAATTGACGCGCCTGGTCGATATGATCAGCCGGGACGACAGCAAGGCCAGCGCCGCCGCCCAGGCCCCTCGGGCGCCGGCGCCGAAAGGGCAGCGGTTTCCTGCCGGCGCCGGCGCTCCAGTCGCTCATGTCGGATCGGGTCGAATCAAAGCCTGGAACGACTCCGCCGGGCGGGATGGCCCGATGGCCCCGCCCAGTCTCGACGCGGCGTCGGGGCAGTCCGACGCCGGCGAGGGGCTCGATCTTTCCCGGGAGGAGCGCGCCGCGCTGTTGGAGGCGGCGATGGAGGCGCAAGCGGAAACACGCCGCTCGCGCTCGTGGCGATTCAAGACTGCTGCTCTTGCGGCGCTCGGCTTGGCCCTCTTGGGCGGCGCTGCGGCGTTGAAGCACGGCGTGGCGGGTTTGCCCAAGAGCCCGCCGTTCATCGCGGCCGCCGAAGGGCCAAGCAAGATCCAGCCGCCGAGCGACGCCACCGTGCAGTCGGGCGCCGATACTGCGGCGCTGCTGATGAAGGATTCGACGACGTCGGCGCCAGTCAAGGTCGTCTCCACGGAAGAGCAGCCGGTCGACCTGCGCGCGCAGACGCCGAGTCCGGAACCGACCCCTGTCGCTTCGGCTGCGGCGGATGCGTCTTCGCCAGTGGCGCCGGCCGCCAATACGCCGATCGTCGCGCCCGCCGATTCGACCGCGACCATCGCGCCGCTTTTCCCCGAGGCCAAGCCGGTCAAGACCGTTTCCGTGCGGCCGGACGGAACGCTGATATCGGTCGATTCGACGCCGGCCCCGGCGCCGCCGGCTCAGCCCGCGACGCGTGGGATCGACAATTTGCAGGCGCAAACGGACGCGGCCGCGGCCGGCGAGCCCGCTACGCCGAAAGTCGATCTGCCTACCAAGCTGTCGCCGAAGTCGTCGGCGCGCGTTGTCGCCAAGACCGACACGACAGCGCCCGCCGACGCGACGGACACGACGCCGACCGCCCCGCTGCAACTCGGCGCGCCCGTTCGTCCGAGCAAAGTCGCCAAGGCGCCGCCCGCCAAGGCTCCCGCGGTCGTCGCCGCCGACGACTCGGCGGACGCGCCGCCCGCCGACGTGACGGAACCGGCCGCGGCCTCTGGGGACTGGGCGGTGCAATTCGCCGCTCCGCGCTCCGAGGCCGATGCGAAGAGCGCGATCGCGCGCCTGAAAAACAAGTATGCCGATGCGCTCGGCGACACGGAAATCGGCGTGCGCAAGGCGGACGTCAAGGGCGAGGCGATCTATCGGGTGCGCGCCAACGGTCTGTCCAAGGCGGAAGCCGCCGCACTCTGCGCCAAGTTCAAGGCGAGCGGCGGCGATTGCTTCATCGCCAAGAATTGACCGTTCGCGGGTCGCTGGGGACGCCGAAATGACGCTCGCCTTCGTCTGCGGCTGCGCCGGACCGGCGCTGGGGTCCGAGGATCGTGCGTTCATCCGCGACGCGCGTCCGTGGGGCCTGATCCTCTTCAAGCGCAACGTCGTCGACCGCGAACAATTGCGCGCGCTGACCAATGCGTTTCGCGACTGTCTGGGGCGCGCCGACGCGCCTGTGCTGATCGATCAGGAAGGCGGACGCGTGCAGCGCATGGGCCCGCCGCATTGGCCGGCTTATCCCGCGGCCGCCCGCTTCGAGGCCGCGGCCGAGCCGGAGCGCGCCGTGCGGCTCGCGGCGCGTCTCATCGCTCATGATTTGCGCGAGGTCGGAATCACCGTGGATTGCGCCCCGGTGCTCGACGTCGCCGACGTCGGCATGCACGCCGTGATCGGCTCGCGCGCCTTTTCCAGCGTGCCGGAGCGCGTCGCCGCGATGGGCCGCGCCGTCTGCGAAGGGCTCCTCGCCGGCGCCGTCCTTCCCGTCGTCAAGCACATCCCCGGCCACGGACGGGCGAAGGCGGACAGCCATCTCGAATTGCCGGTCGTCGCCGCGAGCCGAGCGGAACTCGCGGCGCGCGATTTTGCCCCCTTTGCCGCGTTGCGCGACGCGCCGATGGCGATGAGCGCGCACGTGGTCTTCAGCGCGATCGATCCGGCTTCTCCCGCCACCACTTCGTCGATCGTCGTCAGACAGATCATGCGCGAGGCGATCGGCTTCGACGGCCTGATCCTGAGCGACGATCTATCGATGAAGGCCCTGGGTGGGCCTTTCGCGACGCGCGCGCGCGCGGTCTTCGCCGCCGGCCTCGACGTCGCGCTGCATTGCAACGGCGACCTCGCCGAAGCGCGCGAGGTGGCCGAAGCGACGCCGGAACTCGCCAGCGCTTCGCTACGCCGCGCCGAGGCCGCTTTGGCGCGCATCGCCGCCGGGCCGCGGCCCTTCGACGTCGAGGCGGCGCGCGCCGAACTCGACGCGTTGCTGCGGGCGGGTTCGGCGGCCTGATACGCTTTCCGAGCAGTTGGCGCGCCGCTCGCCCTCACCCCAACCCCTCTCCCGCGGCGAATGCGAAGCAATGGTCCGGAGCGGGCGAGGGGCTTTGCGGCGAAGCCGACGGATGAGAGTCAGGCAGCCGATTCCGATCGAGCCGCAAGGTGCTACGCCGCGTCGGCGCTGACGCGATTGCGCCCTTCCGCCTTGGCGCGATAGAGCGCTTGGTCGGCGCGGCGGTAAAGCGAGCTCGCGTCGCCGTCGGCGCTGCGTTCTGCGATGCCGATCGACACGGTGACGGGAATCATGCGGCCCGACGGGTCGATGACGAATTGCTCTTGCTGGATCGCCAGGCGGGCGCGCTCGGCGATGCGCGTGGCGGCCTGGACGTTGACGCCGGGCATGACGATGACAAACTCTTCGCCGCCTAGGCGGCACAGGAGGTCGCCGCCGCGAATGATGCCGCGCAGGCGATCGGCGAAGGCCTTGAGCACTTCGTCGCCGCAGTCGTGGCCGTAGGTGTCGTTGACCCGTTTGAAGTGATCGATGTCGAGGATCATCAGCGTCAGCGGCGCGCGGCGCACGCGCGCGTTGTCGAGCATCGTGGCGAGATGGTTTTCCATGAAGCGGCGGTTGTTGAGGCCGGTCAGGGGATCGAACAGCGCCAATTCGATCGACTGCTGCACCTTTTCGCGCAAGCTGTCGGCGTAACGCTTCTGGCGCAATTGCGTGCGCACCCGTGCGAGCAATTCGTTGCGGTCGACCGGGCGCGTCAGGCAATCGTTGACGCCGAGATCGAGGCCGCGCAGCACGCGTTGACGATCCTCGATGTCGGCGACGACGAGGATGGGAAGGTTGCGCGTGCGCTCGAGCGAGCGGATCTGGCTGCACAGCCTCAGTCCGTCGTAGCCGCTGAGGCCGAGGCTGACGATGATGAGGTCGATGTTGTCCTCGGCCGCCTTGAACAACGCCTCGTGCGCGTCCGGCTCGACGTAGACGTTGTGATGCGGGCCCAGCGCTTGGGCGAGGCGCTCGGCGGAGCTGGCGCGATCGTCGACGATCAGGATGCGGCCGCGCCGGCCGTCGTCGGCGTTCGGCGTCGCGAACGGCGCGATCATGCCCAGCGCGACGGTGGTGGCGGCGCGGTTGCGCAATTCGTCGATCACCACTTTGAGCCGGGTCAGCGAACGGACCCGCGCGATCAGTGCGACCTCGTCGATCGGCTTGGTGAGGAAATCGTCGGCGCCGGCTTCCAGTCCGCGCACGCGGTCCGCCGGCTGGTCGAGCGCGGTGACGAGGACGACCGGCAGGTGCGCGGTCGCGACCTGGCTCTTCAACCGGCGGCAGACCTCGAAGCCGTCCATGTCGGGCATCATGACGTCGAGCAACACAATATCGCACTGTCCTTGCTCGCAGATCGAGATCGCGTTCGATCCGTTGGTCGCGGTGACGACGTCGAAATATTCCGCGCTAAGGCGCGCCTCGAGCACCTTGATGTTGGAAACGATGTCGTCGACGACGAGTACGCGCGCGGTCATCGCTTCACTTGGCTCCGAGGAAGTGGTCGATCGTGTCGAAGAATTTCGCCACTGAGATCGGTTTGGAGAGATACGCCTCGCATCCGCCTTGCCGAATTTTTTCCTCGTCCCCCTTCATGGCGAAGGCGGTGACGGCGATCACGGGAATCGACCGCAGTTCTTCGTCGTCTTTCAACCACTGCGTCACTTCCAGGCCGGACACTTCCGGCAATTGAATGTCCATGAGAATGAGGTCGGGATGATGACGGCGCGCGAGTTCCACCGCTTCGACGCCGCTGCGGGTTTGCAGGATGCGACAGCCCCGCGTCTCGACGAGGTCGTTGAAGAGCTTCATATTCAGCTCGTTGTCCTCGACGATGAGCACGGTCTTTAGCATGGGATGGCCCGTCAGAAGCGCCGGAATGGTCCGTATATGATGTCCGAGCCCGGCAGGATATATTAGGCGCGAGACCTTGACGAAAGGAAAACCGGATGGCGCCGCAAGTGGTTAACGCCAAGCTATCCACAGGCGTGATTCGCGGCGAATCCATGGCCATCGCCGCGCTCGGCTTTCTCGCCGTCGAGGAATCGCGGCTCGAGCGTTTCCTCGCCCTTTCGGGCCTCGGGCCGCACAACCTGCGTCGGGCCGCCGCCGATCCGGGCTTTCTGGTCGCCGTTCTCGACTATGTCGCGGCGGACGAGCGCCTGCTGGTCGCCTTCGCCGCAGAGCAAGGGTTGGACCCAGGCGCGATCCTACGCGCCAGAGAGAGCCTCGGCGGAGCGCCGCCGTCGTTCGATCCTTGAGCGCCGGCGAGGCGAAGGCAGGCGGCGCCGGGTTTTGCCGCGACTGTCTGGCCGAATTTGCGCTCGCCTCGGGCAAGGCCTCGCGCTGCCCGCAGTGCGCGTCCCCGCGCATTCTCGACGCGCGACGCGCCGGCGACCTGACGATTGCCCATGTCGATTGCGACGCCTTTTACGCCGCGATCGAAAAACGGGACGATCCTTCGCTCGCCGACAAGCCGGTCATCGTCGGCGGGGGCGGGCGCCGCGGCGTCGTCGCCACCTGCTGCTACATCGCCCGCACCTTCGGCGTTCGCTCGGCGATGCCGACGGGGCGGGCGCTCGCCCTGTGTCCGCAAGCGGTCACGCTCAAACCGGACATGGCCAAATACGCGCGCGTCGGCCAGGAGATTCGCGCGCGGATGCAACGCCTTACGCCGTTGGTCGAACCGCTGTCGATCGACGAGGCCTTTCTCGATCTGACTGGCTGCCAGGGGGCCAACGGCGGCGGCGCGGCGCTGACCCTGGCGCGGCTCGCCCGCGAAATCGAGCGGGAAGTCGGCGTCACCGTCTCGGTCGGCCTCAGCTACTGCAAGTTTCTCGCTAAGCTCGCTTCGGACCTCGACAAGCCGCGCGGCTTTTCCATAGTCTCGCGCGACGACGCGATCGCGTTGCTCGCGCCGATGGGAGTCGGCCGGCTTTGGGGGGTCGGCAAGGTCGCCGAGGAGCGGCTCGTCCGTGTCGGCCTGAAGACGATCGGCGATCTCCAGGCGCTCGGCGAGGCGGCGGCGGCGGCGCGTCTGGGCGAGGAGGGGCGCCGGCTGTGGCGGCTGGCGCGCGGGATCGACGAGCGCCGCGTCGCGCCGGATCGCGAGGCCAAGAGCATTTCGAGCGAGACGACCTTCGAAGACGGCGTCTCCGACAGGGCCGAATTGACGCGCGTGTTGCTCGCGCACTGCGAGCGGGTGGCGACGCGATTGCGAAAAGCCGAGCTGGCGGCGGGCGGCGTGACGCTGAAATTGCGCACGCCGGATTTCAAGCTGCGAACGCGCAGCCGTTCCGGGCTCGCGCCGACGCAGATGGCTGTGCGGCTATTCGCCGCGGCGCGGGCGCTACTCGAAGCACAAGATGAAGGGACGGCCTATCGGCTGATCGGCGTCGGCGCCAGCGATCTCAAACCGGCGCGCGAGGCCGACGAAGTCGATCTCATCGAGGGGGATCGCGGCCGCGAGAAGGCTCGCGAAGCGGCGATCGACGCGTTGCGCGACAAGTTCGGCGCGGCGGCGATTCAGCGTGGCCTCGCCTTCAGGCCCGCAGCCACGCCGCGCAAGAGCTGACTATTTCGGGCAGCTCGGCGTCGGCAGTATTTCCAACTTGCTGAGCTTGGCGGTCAACGCGAACGAGCCGTAGTCGAGCTTCAGCGTGCCGGAAACGCCGTTCTCGTAGAGATCGAAGCTCAGGATGTATTCGGGCGGCGCGTCTCTGGCGGCTTCGTCGAAATACGACACCGTGACCGGCCAGCGGCGGATCTTGCCGAGCGTGTCGGCAAAGGCGGTCTCGGGCGTCGGCCCGCCCTCTTGCTTGCCGATGACGGTCAAGGTCTGGAAGACCTTCTTGCCGGTGTCGGAGCCGTCGTAGACGCGCGCCTCCAACACGCCGCCGCCTTGTTTGGCCTGGGCGATGATGCGTTCGATGTGTTCGGTGGGAAAGAGAATGTCCTTGCCGAGGTTCTTCGTTTCCGTCGACGGCTTGCTCAGGGCGACCGTCGTGTCGCCGCTCGCCGCGCGCTTGGCCGAACCGACGATGGCGGGGCCCGGATCCCCCTCGGTTTGCGAGTCGATCTCGAACTTCAGGCCCTTGGCGTCGCCGTCCTCGAAGGTGAGGGCGCGGATATCGGAGGAGATCGGATCGCCTTCGGAGCGTTGCAATTCCGTCAACTGACGGAAATTCGAGGCGTATCCTTCGCAGGGCGAGCCGGAGAACTCGTAGGCGATCAGTCCCGTCGCGCCGACCGGCGTCTGCGAATTGGGGGCGCGCGCGACGTAGGAATCGACGAGCGAGATTTCGTAGGCGGCGCGGTGCGAAGCCAAGGGCATGGCGACTTCGGCGTGCGCGTCGCCGATCGTCGCGGCAAAGGCGAGAAGCAGCAAGGCGTAGCGGCGCTTCATTCAAACTCCTCTGAGCTGGCGCCGACTCGGCGCAGCGTCTTTGGCTCTTCTTGTCGCCTCGATTTCCGGCGCTTTCGTGGCCGCATTCGGCTCGCGCCGCGGGCGTTCAGCTCTCGTCGGTTTCGCCGATGGGGCCCCACGCCTGTTCGAGCGGCGTCGACCCGTCGAGCGGCTCTTCGTCGGCGCGCAGACCGGCGTCGTCGTCGGGCTGGGGAACGCCGAAACCCGGCGGCAGCTTGCCGTCGAACAGGCCCGCGCCCTGCAATTCGTCGAGGCCTGGCAGGTCGCCGATCGCATCGAGGCCGAAATGCACGAGAAACGCCTGCGTGGTGCCGTAGGTGATCGGGCGGCCCGGCGCCTTGCGGCGACCGCGCATACGCACCCATCCGGCCTCCATTAGCACGTCGAGCGCGCCCTTGGAGACGGCGACGCCGCGGATTTCCTCGATGTCGGCGCGCGTCACCGGCTGATGATAGGCGACGATGGCGAGGGTCTCGATCGCCGCGCGCGACAACTTGCGCTTCTCTTGATCCTCGCGCGCCAGCAGCCAGGAAAGATCCGTCGCGGTGCGGAAGGCCCAGCGTCCCGCCACCCGCACCAGGTTGACGCCGCGCCCCGAATAGAGGCGCTGCAGTTCCGCCATGACGGCGCCGACATCGGCGCCCTGAGAGAGGCGCGCCGCGATCGAAGCCTCGTCGAGTGGTTCGGCGGCGGCGAACACCAGCGCCTCGGCGACGCGCAAGTCCTCTGGCGCGAAGCGCGGCGGGATAGCGGGTTCGAACAATTGCGCGACGGTTCCCATGACGTTGTCTCGTCCTAATCGAAGTCATCGCGGCTGGCCAGCGCCGCGTTGTCGACCGCGCGCACCCATAGCGGCGCGAACGCGCTGTCTTGCCGCAATTCGATCTGGCCTTCGCGCACCATTTCGAGCGAAGCCGAGAAGGAGGAAGCGCGCGCGGTGCGGCGCATGTTCGGCTCGACGCCATAGGCGATCAGCCAGGCATCGAGTTCGGTCCAGTCGCTCGCTTGCCCCACCAGGCGCGTCAGCGCTTCGCGCGCCTCGGCGAGCGACCAGACGACGCGCGCCTTGAAGCGCACGCGGGCGCGCGCGTGCTTCTGGCTTTGGCGCGCGTAGGCGGACAGGAGATCGTAAAGGCTCGCCTCATAGACCACCGCGGTGGTCGTTGCGATCGCCTCCGGCGCGCCGCGGGCGAAAAAGTCGCGCCCGAGCCGCGGCCGGTTGATCAGCGCCTGGGCGGCCTCGCGGATCTGTTCGAGACGACTGAGGCGTTGCGCCAACGCGTCGGCCATTCCGGCCGCGTCGGGGTCTTCCGCCTTCGCCGCCGCCGGCAACAACAGGCGCGACTTGAGATAAGCGAGCCAGGCCGCCATGACGAGGTAATCGGCCGCCAGCTCCAGGCGCAGTTTGCGCGCCGCCTCTACGAAAGCGAGATATTGCTCGGCGAGCGCGAGCACCGAAATGCGCGCGAGGTCGACCTTTTGGCGCCGCGCCAGTTCGAGCAGCAGATCGAGCGGGCCTTCGAAGCCGTCGAGGTCGACCGTGAAAGCCGGCTCGCCTTCCGAACGCTCGACGCGAAAATCGTCATTCAAGGTCGCGACGCCCGCCACGAATCACCTCAACTGGACCATCCTTAACCTTGACGCGCGATGACGGCGACCGCAAGGTGGCGATTCGCGGCTTCCACGGCAGCAGGCGCGTTTCTCCCGCCCGCGGGGAGAGGGGAACGGCGCGCTGCTTCCCCTTTAACCATCAATATTTAGGTAAATTTTCGGTTTCCGGCCGTCTGGCGGCCTTATTAGTTGCAATCGGCCGGCGTCTGCGTACCGTCATCTTCGCAGGGCATAGGATAAGCCCGCGAGATACCCCGCGGGGTGCTCGGGTCCGCCGCATCTCCCGGGTCCGTGGGGTCGGCCGGCTCGGAAGCAGTTAGGAGTGGCCTCCTCAATGCTGCTTCCGGCCGGCCTCCTTATTTGGCGGCTCAATAGCGACGCAGCAGGCTCACCAACTTGCCCTGGATGCGCACGCGGTCGGGACCGAAAATACGGGTTTCGTAAGCTGGATTGGCCGCCTCCAGCGCGATCGAGGCGCCGCGACGGCGCAGCCGCTTGAGCGTCGCCTCCTCATCGTCGATCAGCGCCACCACGATGTCGCCGGTTTCGGCGGTGTCCTGCTTGCGCAGGATGACGGTGTCGGCCTCGAAAATTCCCGCTTCGATCATCGAGTCGCCACGCACTTCGAGCGCGAAATGCTCGCCCGGGCCCAGGAATTCGGGTGGCATGCCGATGGTGTCGACGCGCGTCTGGATCGCGGCGATCGGCGTGCCCGCGGCGATACGGCCCATCACCGGGATCATCACCGAGCGCGCTTCCGTCTCCGGGCCGGAACGCGGGCGCACGCGCCCCAGATTGCCGTGAATCACGCTCGGCGAGAATTTTTGTCCGCGCGGCGCCCCGACCGTCGCCGATTCGGGCAGGCGCAGCACTTCGATCGCCCGCGCCCGATTAGCGAGGCGGCGGATGAAGCCACGCTCCTCGAGCGCCATGATGAGGCGGTGGATGCCCGATTTCGAGCGCAGATCGAGCGCGTCCTTCATTTCGTCGAACGAGGGCGGGACCCCCTCGGCCTGCAGGCGCTCATGAATGAAGCGCAGCAATTCGCTTTGCTTTTTGGTCAGCATGGCAGGCTCCCTAGCGGCTCGCGCCGCGAATCGATTTCACGCGCAGGACGCAAGTCGAGAATCACGATCAGGCGTAAACAAATCACGAACAATGCGTATCTGTTCGCGTTGCGTTCCGCAAGAGGGGAGTGCGCACGTTACAAACAACGACCCCGGAGGGCATGATTCCGCTGTCGCTTCCAATGTGGCCTGGGAGCGGCGGGCGCGCCTATCGAAATCGAACGTATTTCTGAGCCGGAGGCGAGCGACAAGGCGATAGAAAGCCTTGCTGAAGCGCTTAGCTGGAAAGTGGAACAGCTTGATCCGACAGACGATCCAGAGTGGGCCTTCCTCGGAGGCTATCAGGAAGAATACCACCTAACATGTCTTTGGGCGCTTCCTACGGAACGTCAGTCGTTGGAGGCAGCGGCGCCTGACATCCTCGTCGACAACGATGAGATAGTCCGGCATTTCCAGATCGGAGAAAAGCCGAAGGCGCCTCCAACGAACTGCGCCGGAGGTGCAGTCCGTTTGCCTCGGACGACGTCGGGCAACATAGGCGTAAATTCCTCCAGTCCGAGCTCGGCAACGGCCTAGGAGTGAGCGACCTTGGCTATCATCTGGCCGAAAATGTGCGCGCTGTATCCTCCCTGCCGGACCAAATTGATCTTCCCGGTATCCGATTGACACGGACCGTGAAGTCGGACGTCGTCGTCCGCATGACTGCTCTACCTGCGAAATGGCCGGGCGGATCATCGGCGCCGGATAGCATTGTGGGAGGATCGAACGCTTCATGTGGATTGGATTCTCACGGCCTCGCCCGGCAATCGGCGGACATTCTCCAGCCTTTCAGGTCCGACGCCAGTTCGATCATGAAGGCCTTTTGCGCGTCCACGGGGCCGGCAAGATCGTTGGAAAACTGATTGTGTGAAAAGGTTACGCCGCGCTCGTGCGCGAGGGTCTGCGCGCGGTCCTGGAGATCGTCGCTTTCGTCGTAGAGGCGGAATTCCGTATTGCCATTTCGAAACTCGGCGACATAGAGGTCTTCGCCCGCGCCATCCGAATGCGCCACGGCGACGATGGCGAAATTTCCGTTCGCCCGATGAAGCGTGAACGGCTCTGCGGACAGCGTCTTGGCGTCGACGAACACGAATTGGGTCTTCTTGTTTCGGCGAAGCGAAATGAGCCGCCCTGGCTGCGCGGCGTCGACCTTCTTGCCTTTGGCGTCGTAGGAATCACAGACATAGGCGCCCGTCGCGGCCGAAATCCCGTCGCCGTCGTCGAGCGGGAAGGGCTCGTCTTTGCTGGAGACGCATCCGGCCAAGGCGAGAGCGGAAAGAAGCGCCAAGCGCCGCCGAACTGTCATGAAATTCCCCCATTTCGTCGTCTCGAGCGACGGTGGCTGTTCACTCGGCCTCAGTCGGCGCGGCGCTTGGGACGCCAACAGGACACTGGCGCGGGCCGCGGTCAAGGCTTGCGGCGCGGCGAAAGGTTTGCATGATGCGCGCCGAGCTTGAAGCGGGGTTATGAGCGATGAGCGAAACGCGGATCGACCCGGCGGCGATGTGGGACGAGCGCTACGCCCGCGAGGGCTACGCCTACGGCGAGACGGCCAACGCTTTTCTCAAGAGCCAGCGGGCGCGGCTCAAAGCCGGGATGCGCGCGCTCGTGCCGGGCGACGGGGAAGGGCGCAATGGCGTCTGGCTCGCCGAACAGGGGCTGATCGTCGATACGCTCGATCTTTCCCAGCACGGCGTCGCCAAGGCGCGCCGGCTTGCGCAGGCGCGCGGCGTCGCGCTCAACGCCGTCCAGGCCGACGCGCTCCGCTGGGAGTGGCCGCGCCAGGCTTACGACCTCGTCGCGCTGATCTTCTTGCATCTCGTCGCCGACGAGCGGCGCGCGCTGCACGCCAAGGTTCTGAGCGCATTGAAGCCCGGCGGGCTCGTCATCCTCGAAGCGTTCCGGCCCGAGCAGCTCATGCGTCAGGCCGCCGGCGCGCGCGGCGGCCCGCGCGTGCGCGAACTGCTCTATGCGGTCGACGACCTCATGGCGGATTTCGCCGCGCTCGACGTCATCGAACTGACCGAGGCCGACGCCGATTTCGACGAGGGGGCGCTGCATGTCGGCGCGAGCGCGGTGATCCGGGCCGTCGCGCGGCGGCCATGACGCGCTTCACGCGTCCTTGAGTTCGATGCGCAGCGGAACGTGGTCGGAGGCCTTTTCCCGGCCGCGCATGTCCTTGTCGATCTCGACCGAGCCCAGCCGATCGGCCGCCTGCGGCGAAAGCAGGACGTGGTCGATGCGGATGCCGTTGTTCCTCTGCCAGGCGCCCGCCTGATAGTCCCAGAAGGTGTAGAGGCCGGCTTCGTCGCTCGTCGCGCGTAGCGCGTCGACGAAGCCGAGCGCCAACAGCTCGCGGAACTTGGCGCGCGTTGGCGGCAGGAACAGCGCGTCCTTCGCCCACAGCTCGGGATGGGCGGCGTCGCGCGGCTCGGGAATGACGTTGAAATCGCCGGCCAGCGCGAGCGGCTCTTCGAATGTCAGCAGTTCGTGCGCGTGGCGGATCAGCCGGTCCATGAACGCGAGCTTGTACGCGTACTTTTCGCCCGGCGCGGGATTGCCGTTGGGCAGATAGACGCTGGCCAGGCGCACGGCGCCGCGCTCAGTCGGGATCACCGCTTCGATATAGCGCGCCTGCTCGTCATGGGGATCGCCCGGCAGACCGCGCGTGACCTCGATCGGCCGCTTGGCGAGGATGGCGACGCCGTTGAAGGTCTTCTGACCGTGGGTGGCGACGTTGTAGCCGAGGTCCTCGACCTCGGCGCGCGGAAACGCTTCGTCGAGGCACTTGATTTCCTGCAGGCACAGCGCGTCCGGGCTCTTCTCCTTGAGATAGTCGAGGAGATGAGGCAGGCGCTGGCGGACCGAATTGACGTTCCAGGTGGCGATGATCAGAGGCGGCTCCCTTGCGCTGAACGCCGCCAGTCTCGCACGGTTCGCCCGCCGGCGGAAATCGGGCGCCTCAATCCCAACGGCGATGCGCCCACATCCATTGTTCGGGCGCCTCGCGGATGAACTCTTCAAAGCGGGCCTGCAGCGCCGCCGTCGCGGCCTGGACGTCGGCATTGCGATCGTTCGTCTTGGGAACCTCGACGGGCTCGATGCGGAGGGAGAAATGCGCGTCGGGCAAGCGCAAGAGGCGAGCTGCATAGAGCGGCAGGCCGGTCGTGCGCGCGATCAGCGCCGGAAACGGGTTCGAACGGGCGGGCCGGCCGAAGAACGGCGTTTCGACGCCGCGCCCCTCGCGCAGGTCCGCCAGAAAGGCGAGAGAGCCGCCGTCGCGCGCCAGGCGGAGCAAAGCGCGCGCTGTCGCCGGCGACTTGTCCATCAGGCCGCTTGGAAACAGCGGCGCGCGCATTTGGTAGATGGCGCGATCGACCAGTGGATTGGTCAGTGTTTGATAGACGCCCGCCAGCTTCATGCCGAGCTGCATGCCCGCGACCGGCAGCAACTCCCAATTGCCCATGTGCAGGCCGCAGACGACGAAAGGACCGGCGCGGACGATCGCTCGGAGGCTGTCGGCCGTCTCCATGACCACCCGCCCTTCCGCGTCAATTTGGCGCAGATGGAAGAACTCGGCGAAGGTGCGGCCGAGATTGTCCCACATCGCCAGAGCGATGCGCTGGCGCTCGGCCACGCTCGTCTCGGGCAGAGCAAGGGCGAGATTGTCGAGCGCGCGCTGGTGGCGTCGCAAATGCGGAGCAACGGCGCGCCAGCCCAGACCCGACCAACGCGAAGCGGTTTCCAACGGCAGCGCCCTGATCAGCGCGGCGGTCAACGCAAACACCACGTATTCGACAATATAGCGCACGCGTGCGAAACGGCTCATCGGTCCGGCGGTCCCCTCGGCTCGAAGCCGTCGGCGCCTGATTGCGCGGCGGGGCCGCCGTCGTCAAGAGCGCTGCCGCGGCGCGGGGTCGCAGCCGATTTGCTAGTTCAACAAGCTCGCCGGTTCATGCTAGCCTCGCGCATTCGCGAGCGTCCGCGGGACTAGGCGAGGGGGAAAGTATGAGTGAAAGCGTCAAGTATCAGATGAGCGAAGAGCGCATTCCGCGCGCCTGGTACAATATCGTGGCGGATTTGCCGGCGCCGCCGCCGCCGGCGCTGCACCCTGGCACCGGCAAGCCGATCGGGCCAGACGACTTGTCGCCGCTGTTCCCGATGGCGCTCATCGGCCAGGAGGTCAGCACCGAGCGCACGATCGAAATTCCCGACCCGGTGCGCGAAATCTACCGGCTGTGGCGGCCGACGCCGCTCTATCGCGCGCGGCGCCTGGAACAGAAGCTCGGCACGACGGCGCGCATCTTTTACAAATACGAAGGCGTCAGCCCGGCGGGCAGCCACAAGCCCAACACCGCCGTCGCCCAGGCCTTCTACAACAAGCAGCAGGGCGTGACGAAGCTGTCGACCGAAACCGGCGCGGGGCAGTGGGGCTCTTCGCTCGCCTTCGCCGGCGCGCTGTTCGGCCTCGAGGTGAAAGTCTACATGGTCAAGGTCTCCTACCAACAGAAGCCCTATCGGCGGGCGCTGATGGAGACCTACGGCGCGCAATGCGTGGCAAGCCCGAGCATGGAGACGGAATCGGGTCGCGCCATTCTCGCGGCCAGCCCGGATTCTCCTGGCAGCCTCGGCATCGCGATTTCCGAGGCGGTGGAAGTGGCTGCCAAGAACGCCGACACCAAATACGCGCTCGGCAGCGTGCTCAACCACGTTCTTCTCCACCAGACAGTGATCGGCATCGAGGCGATCGAGCAGATGGAGGCGGCGAACGCCTATCCCGACATCGTCATCGGCTGCGCGGGCGGCGGCTCGAATTTCGCCGGCATCGCGTTCCCGTTCCTCGGCAAGAAGCTGCGCGAAAAGCGCGACGTGCGCGTCATCGCGGTCGAGCCCGCCGCCTGTCCGTCGCTGACGCGCGGGCGATACGCGTTCGACTTCGGCGACACCGGCCATCTGACGCCCCTGGTCAAGATGCACACCCTCGGCTCGACCTTCATTCCGCCTGGGTTCCACGCTGGCGGCCTACGCTACCACGGAATGTCGCCGTTGGTCAGCCACTGCAAGGAACTCGGCCTCATCGAAGCGCGCGCCTATCATCAGAACCCGTGCTTCGAAGCGGGCGTGATGTTTGCGCGCGCCGAAGGGATCGTTCCCGCGCCCGAGTCGACCCACGCGGTGCGCGCGGCGATCGACGAAGCGCTGAAGGCGCGCGAGGAAGGCAAGTCGCCGACAATTCTGTTCAACCTCTCCGGCCATGGCCATTTCGACATGCAGGCCTACACCGACTATTTCGCCGGCAAGCTGCTCGATCAGGATTACGATCACGCCGCGTTGGAGGCTTCGCTCGCGCAACTGCCGGCGGTGGCCGCGGAGTAGGGGCGTTTCCGTTCAGCCCATCATGGCCGTCCGCGGATCGGAGCCGAGGACGGTCATGAGCGCGGAGCGATCCGCAAGTGAATTTGCAGTGGGGCGAACGCGCGCCGCCGCCCTTGCTTTGCCGCGCGTGCGTGCTATCAAGCCGCGCCCTGGCGATCCCGCCGCTTTCACGAGGTCCGCATGCTGTTGTTCAGCCGCCGCGCCGTTCTCGCGTTTCCGCTCATCGCCGCCGCCGGCGCCGCGCTGGCCGACGACGACAAGCAGAACACGCTGATCCTGACCACCAAGCACGGCAAGGTCGTCATCCGCCTCAGGCCCGATCTGGCGCCCAAGCACGTCGCGCAGATCAAGACGCTGGTGAAGCGCAAGTTCTACGACGGCATCGTCTTCCATCGCGTCATTCCCGGCTTCATGGCCCAGACCGGCGATCCTACCGGCACCGGGTCGGGCGGTTCGGATCTTCCCGATCTGAAGGCCGAGTTTTCGTCCGCGCCGTTCAAGCGCGGCACGCTGGGCATGGCGCGCGCGAGCGATCCGAACTCGGCCAATTCGCAGTTCTTCATCTGCCTCGCCGACTCTTCGTTCCTCGACGGCCAATACACGGTATTTGGCGAGGTCGTCTCCGGAATGGACGTCGTCGACAAGATCAAGGCGGGAGCCCAGGAAAACAACGGCGCGGTCGAGAATCCCGACAAGATCATCACGCTGCGCCTCGCCTCGGACGCCAAAGCGCAGCCGAAGCCGAAGGCGACCTCCGCGCCCGACGCGCCGGCGGCCGAACCCACCGACGCCCCGTCCAACCAGGACTGACGTCCCGATCCCTTAAGCGCAGAGGAGCGCAGATTTGAGCACCCCCGGAAACACGCTGACGCTCGAGACCACCAAAGGCCCGGTCGTCATCGAGATGAACCCGGCGATCGCGCCCGGCCACGTCGCGCACATCAAGCGGCTGGTGAAGGAAGGCTTCTACGACGGGGTCGTCTTTCACCGCGTCATCGAGGGCTTCATGGCGCAGACCGGCTGCCCGCACGGGACCGGGACCGGCGGCTCGCAATATCCCGACCTCAAGGCTGAATTCAACGCCGAACCGCACGTGCGCGGCACGGTGTCGATGGCGCGAGCCAGCAACCCGAATTCCGCCAATTCGCAGTTCTTCATCTGCTTCGACGACGCGCGCTTTCTCGACCGTCAATACACGGTGTGGGGCAAGGTCGTCTCCGGCATGGAGAACGTCGACAAGATCAAGCGCGGCGAGCCCGTGCGCGACCCCGACAAGATCATCAAAGCGACGCTGAGCTGAGGGCGGGGCCCGCGGGCGCGCTCGGCCCGAGCGGCACTTAAGATGCGCGTCGATCTGTTCGATTTCGATCTGCCGCCCGAGCGCATCGCGCTCGAGCCCGTTAGCCCACGCGAAGCGGCGCGCATGCTGGTGGTCGCGCCGGACGGAGCGCTCGAGGACCGCCGCGTCGGCGACCTGCCGGATTTTCTTCGCCCAGGCGACGCGCTGGTCGTCAACGACACGCGGGTGATCGCGGCGCGGCTCGACGGCGTTCGCGTGCGCGGCGAGGCAGTCGCCCATATCGAGGCGACCTTGATCGAGCGGCTCGACGGGAGCCGATGGCGCGCGCTCGTGCGCCCGGCCAAGAAGCTGAGGGTCGGCGAGCGCATCCGCTTCGGCGAGGCGAGCGAAAGCGCAGCGTGCCTTCTCGGCGCGCTCGACGCCGAGGTCGAGGCGAAGGGCGAAGCCGGCGAGGTCACGCTCGTGTTCGCGTTCCACGGCGCGGCGCTCGACGAAGCGATCGAGCGGCTCGGCGCGCCGCCGTTGCCGCCCTACATCGCCTCGCGCCGCGCCGTCGGCGACTCGGACCGCGCGGACTATCAGACCGTGTTCGCACGCGAAGCCGGCGCCGTCGCGGCGCCGACAGCCGGTCTGCATTTCACGCCGGCGCTGCTCGAGCGCATCGAAGCGGCCGGGGCGACCCTCCATCGCGTGACCCTGCACGTCGGCGCGGGGACTTTCCTGCCGGTCAAGGCGGACGACACGCGCGATCATCGAATGCACGCCGAATGGGGACGCGTCGACGCGACGACCGCAGCGGCGCTCAACGCGGCGCGCGCGCGCGGCGGGCGGATCGTCGCGGTCGGCACCACCTCGGCGCGCCTGATCGAAAGCGCGGCGGACGAAGCCGGCGCGATCCGGCCGTTCGAAGGCGAGACCGCGATCTTCATTACGCCCGGCTATCGCTTCCGCGCGGTCGACGCGCTCATGACCAATTTCCATTTGCCGCGCTCGACGCTGTTCATGCTGGTCGCGGCGTTCAGCGGTCTGGAGACCATGCACCGCGCCTATGCGCACGCGATTCGGGCGGGTTATCGCTTCTATTCCTACGGCGACGCGTGTCTGCTGCTGGGCCCCGATCGACGCGGGGACATTTGATTCCCGGTCTCAGGCGTGCTTAGGGCTCGAGTGCCGGAGCGGGCGAGGGCGCCCTAAGGCTCCAAGCGCAAGGCCAAATGAGCGACGAATTTTCCTTTTCCGTCCACGCCGTCGACGGCGCCGCCCGCATGGGCGCCATCACGACCCCGCGCGGCGTCATTCGCACGCCCGCCTTCATGCCGGTCGGCACCGCCGCCACGGTCAAGGCGATGTATCCCGAACAGGTGCGCGCGCTCGGCGCCGACATCGTGCTGTCCAACACCTATCATTTGATGCTGTCGCCGGGAGCGGAGCGGATCGCCAAGCTCGGCGGACTTCACACGTTCATGAACTGGCCTCACCCGATCCTCACCGACTTCGGGCGGCTTTCAGGTGATGAGCCTTTCCAAGCTGCGCAAGCTCGACGAGCGCGGCGTCGTCTTTCAGTCGCACGTCGACGGCTCGCGGCACGAGCTGACGCCGGAAAGGGCGATGGAGATTCAACATCTGCTCGGTTCCGACATTCAGATGCAGTTCGACGAATGCGTGCGCTTGCCGTGCTCGCGCGAGGAGGCCGAGCGCGCCATGCGCCTGTCGTTGCGCTGGGCGGAGCGCTCGAAGGCGGCCTTCGCCGCCGAGCCGGGCAGGGCGGTATTCGGCATCGTACAGGGCGGCGTCGAGAAGGATTTGCGGGTGCAAAGCGCGCGTGAACTCGTCGGGCTCGGATTCGACGGCTACGCGATCGGCGGCCTGGCGGTCGGCGAACCGCAAGCGGCAATGCTCGAAATGCTCGAAACGGTCGCGCCGCATTTGCCGACCGACCGACCGCGTTATCTCATGGGCGTCGGCACGCCCGACGATCTCATCGAGAGCCTGTCTCGCGGCGTCGACATGTTCGATTGCGTGATGCCGACGAGGGCGGGACGACACGGCATGGTCTTCACCCGGCACGGACGGCTCAATCTGCGCAACGCGCGCTTCGCCGACGATCCGAGGCCGATCGATCCGCTGTCGGCGGCGGCGGCCGCGCGCGACTATTCGCGGGCCTACTGGCGCCACCTCGTCAAGTCCGGAGAGATCCTCGCGATGATGGCGCTGACGGCGATCAATCTCGCCTATTACCAGGATTTGATGGCCGGCGCCCGCCGAGCGATCGCCGAGCGGCGACTTGGCGAATTCATCGCCGAGGTCAAGACGGGCTGGGCGGAAGGCGAAAAGGCGCGCGCCTAGAATTCAAGCCATCCGCAAAAAAACAAGGCTTGGGACATTCCCAAGCCTTGCTTTCTTGCACCCTATCCCTGAATTGCGATCCCGGTCGCCCGCGTCTTTTGCGTCGCAAATCCTGCGCGCCGCGCGCTTGACCGGTCTTGCGCCCCGTCCTCCCACAAACTCGGCAACTCCGTCGCCAACAGAATTGGCGGCAGCCTCCTTTTTCACGAGGATAATTTTGATAGTCGAAAATTTGGGCAATGTCACCACCCTGGGCAGGGCTGCCATGCAAATTTTTTCTGCCTGGCGTCGATTCGATCATTTGGGCCCGGCCGACGACAAATGTCCTGCCCGGCGAAGGGACGCGGGCGCCTCGGCGCCGACTTCCGCCTGTAACGACATTCGCGTAAGAGCGCGCGGATCGCGAAGCGTTCCCGCGCAGCAGCAAGAGGAAATGAAATGACAGCCATCGTTGACATCGTCGCCCGCGAAATCCTCGACAGCCGGGGAAATCCGACCATCGAAGTCGACGTCGTGCTCGAAGACGGATCGATGGGTCGAGCCGGCGTCCCCTCGGGAGCCTCGACGGGCGCCCACGAAGCGGTGGAATTGCGCGACGGCGACAAAGCGCGCTACGGCGGCAAGGGCGTTCTCAAGGCGGTCGAATCCGTCAACCGCGACATCTTCGACGCGATCTCCGGCTTCGAGGCCGAGGAGCAGATCAAGATCGACGAGACGATGATCGCGCTCGACGGCACGCCGAACAAGTCGAAGCTCGGCGCCAACGCGATTCTCGGGGTCTCCCTCGCTGTCGCCAAGGCGGCCGCGGAAGCTTCGGGCCTGCCGCTGCACCGCTACGTCGGCGGCGCGACCGCGCGCGTTCTTCCTGTCCCGATGATGAACATCGTCAATGGCGGCGTCCACGCCGACAATCCCATCGACTTCCAGGAATTCATGATCTTGCCGGTCGGCGCGCCCTCGCTTCGCGAGGCCGTGCGCTGGGGCGCCGAAGTCTTCCACACGCTGAAGGGCGCGTTGAGGACGGCCGGCCACAACACCAATGTCGGCGACGAAGGCGGTTTCGCGCCCAACCTGCCGTCCGCCGAAGCGGCGCTCGACTTCTGCGTCGAAGCGATCGAGGCCGCCGGCTTCCAACCCGGCCAGGACATCGCGCTCGGCTTGGATTGCGCGGCGACGGAGTTCTTCCGCGACGGCGCCTACGTCTATTCTGGCGAGGGCAAGACCCGATCGGTGGAAGAGCAGGTGCAATATCTGGCCAAGCTCGCCGACGCCTATCCCATCCTTTCGATCGAGGACGGCATGGCCGAGGACGATTGGCGCGGCTGGGCGTTGCTGACGCAGATGATCGGCGCCAAGCGCCAACTCGTCGGCGACGACGTGTTCGTGACCAACGTGGTTCGTCTCTCCCGTGGAATCGCGGAGGGCGTCGCCAATTCCATCCTGGTCAAGGTCAATCAGATCGGCACTCTGACCGAGACGCTCGCCGCAGTCGATATGGCGCACCGCGCGGGATACGCCGCCGTCATGTCGCACCGTTCGGGCGAGACCGAGGACTCCACCATCGCCGACCTCGCGGTCGCGACCAACTGCGGTCAGATCAAGACCGGCTCGCTCGCGCGTTCCGATCGGCTCGCCAAATACAACCAGCTGATCCGCATCGAGGAAGAACTCGGCGATCAAGCTCGCTACGCCGGCCGCGCCGCGATCAAGGCGGTCTGACGCCGACAGAGGGGAACGCGCGCCCGAACGCGTCGCTATCGCGTTCGCCGGCTTCGAGGAAACGCAAAATTAACGGCGGCGCGGGCATCCTCGCGCCATGGTGGTGAAGACCCGCGCGCGCGCCATTCTCTTTCCGATCGTGTTCTACCTCGTCCTGGGGGTCGCGAGCGGCTATCTCGTTTGGGGCGCCTCGCAAGGCGAACATGGCCTGAAAGCGAAGGCCCAATACGACGCCGAAGCCGCCCAATTGCAGGTCCAACTCACGCAATTGCAGGACGAGCGCGGCCGTTGGCGGAGGCGCGTCGAATCGATGCGTTCCGAGGCGATCGATCGCGATCTGCTCGACGAAGAAGCGCGGACGGTGCTCGATCGCGTCGGCAAGGACGAAGTCGTCATCTTCACCGCCGACGCCAAGGGGCGCTGAATCGCCGGCGATCTCGCGACGCGATCCGCGCGCCCTTTGACCGCGATCAACGCCCGCGGCCCGCTTCTCGTCTATCGAAGCGTCCATGCAGGGGACTTCGTTCGACGCCGTCGTCATCGGGTCGGGGCTGGGCGGCCTGACGGCGGCCGCTCTTCTCGCCAAGAGCGGACGCAAGGTCTGCGTCATCGAACGCAATCACAGCGTCGGCGGCGCCGCGTCGGCATTCAAGAAGGGTGCGCTGACGATCGAGCCGGCGTTGCACCAGACCGCCGATCCCAATGATCCCGACGAGCCCAAGCACGCCATCCTGCAGGAACTCGGCCTACTCGACGAAATCGAGTGGGTTCCGGTCTCGCCGTTCTTCTCGGTGCGGGGCGGGCCGGTCGGCGAGGTCTTCGATCTGCCGATCGGTTTCGACGCGGCGCACGCCGCCCTCGCCAGACGATTTCCCGCGAGCAGTCACGGCTTCGCGCGCCTCATCGGCGCGATCGAGACGATGCGGAGCGGCGTCGCGCATCTCGCCAAGGCCGGCCAAGCGCGTTCGATCGGCGGGTTGCTGCGCGCGGGGTTCGAGTTGCGCGGCCTGGCGCGCGATTGGCGCACTTCGCTCGACGAGATGTTGCAGCGCTTTTTCGGCGACGACGAGGCGGCGAAATTCGCCGTCGCCGGCAATCTCGCTTATTACGCCGACGACCCGCGGCGCACCGCTTGGCCGTTCTTCGCCATGGCGCAGGGCGGGTTCCTGAAATCGGGCGGGGTATTCGTCAAGGGCGGTTCGCGCGCCCTCAGCATGAAGCTCGCCAGGGTGGTGATGAAAGCCGGCGGATCGGTGCTGCTGGGCCGCGAGGCGGTCGGCGTCGACCTCGACGCTCATGGCCGCCCGGCCTTCGTGCGCCATGCCGACCCGAAGAACCGCGTCGCCGAGGAGCGCGTCGGCGCGGCCCAAGTGTTCGCCAACTGCGCGCCGACGACGCTCGCTTCCATGCTGCCGCAGTCGGCGCGCGGCGAGTTGGAGCGCGCCTATGGCGGGCGAGCGCTCTCGACCTCGCTGTTCTCGGCGCATTTCGGCCTCGACGCGCCGCCCGCGCGCTTAGGGCTCGAGCGCTATGGACAGATCGTGCTGCCGGGCTGGATGAAGTCCTTACGCGATTACGGCGCCGCCGCGCGGATCTTCGCGGCCGATCCCGGCGACGATCTGCCGGGATATGGCATCGCCAATTACGGCGCGATCGACAGCGGCCTCGCCGAGGGCGGACCGACACTGGTGAGCGTCGTCGGGCTCGACCGCTTCGACAATTGGGCGGCGCTGACGCCACAGGAGGAAAAGGACCGGCGCGAGCGCTGGCTCGACGCGTTCCAGGCGGCGCTCGACCGCGATTATCCCGGACTCGGCGGGGCGGTGAGCGAGCGCATGTTCCTCAATGCGAGATCGATGCGCAATTTCCTCAACACGCCGGACGGCGCGATCTACGGCTTCGCGCCGCTGCCGCCCGAACGCGGCGTCTGGGCGGGCGTCCCGCGCTCGCCGAGAACGCCCGTGCCCGGCCTCTACCTCGCCTCCTCCTTCGCCGGCTCGGGCGGCTTCACCGGAGCGATGCTGGCGGGCGCCGACGCCGCGCGGGCGGCGATGAAGGAGAAGCGCGGGTAGGGCGGCGCCGTTTTCCGGCGCGTTCGGTTGTTTTCAAGCCCTTGCAAAGCGATTTTCCGCCGCCCCGCCGCGCGCCGTCTAGAGCACTGCCCGCTTAAGATGGCGCATAGCCGGCCTCGGCGAAATAGTTGGCGCAGGCTTGCGGCGTGATTTCGTCGAGGCATTGGCCGATGCGGTCCCAGAGGGCCGGCACGGTTCGCTCGGCGGCCTTTCGCAGGTGCGACTTGAGTTGTGAAAAGGCCATTTCGATCGGGTTCAGATCGGGCGAGTAGGCCGGCAGCAAGCGCATCTCGGCCCCGGCGTCGGCGATCAGCTTGCGCACGCCGGCGACCTTGTGGGCGGGCAGGTTGTCCATCACGACGATCTCGTCGGGTCGCAGGGCGGGGACGAGTATTTTTTCGACATAGACCAGGAAGGCCTCGCCGTTCATGGGTCCGTCCAGAACAAAGGGCGCGACCAGCCCTTCGCGCCGCAGGCCGGCGGTGAAGGTGGTGGTCTTCCAGTGTCCGAAGGGCGCCTTGGCCAACAGCCGCTGGCCGCGTCGGCATCGTCCGCGCAGGCGGACCATTTTGGTGGAAGCGCCCGTCTCGTCGATGAACACCAGCTTGTCGGGATTGAGGTCCGCTTGGTTCGCCTTCCAGGCTTCACGCGCCTGAGCCACGTCGGGCCTGTCCTGCTCGGAGGCGTGCAAAGTTTTTTTTGAAGCTGAGCCCGTGCCGCTGGACAAAACGATCCATCGAGCTGGTGGAGGTCTTTTGGCCCAGCTCCGCCTGGACGCGCTGCGTCAGCTCCGCCAGGCTCAGATCAGGCTCCCCGGCGATCAGCGCCAATAGCCAAGGCGCGTGCGCCTCCAAAGGCGAGCGGTTCTTGCCCACCCGCGGCGCCGGGGCGGCGCTGCCCGTCTCGTCCAACCGCTTCTTCCAGCGGATCGCCGAGGACGCCCCCACCTTGAAGCGACGAGCCGCGCCGCGACGCGAGTTCCCCTCCGCCACCTCCTCCAATACGCGCCTGCGATAATCTTCGGAATACGGCCGACCGACCATGGAAGCCTCCCGAATCAGAGGCACGATCGACTCACATTTTGCCCGCCGAGGGAATCCACCCCGCGATCACAATCGATTCATCGTCGCTGGGCAATGCTCTAGGCTCCCTTCGCGCCGCGTCGAGTTCGCCCGCGATTTCGTCAAGTTTCGTCAAGGCTCGTCAAGGCCTTCCTTGACGAGGCTTCATGCGATTTCAATGCTTTGGCGCGCCAACAGTTGACACCAGCGCCTTCGAGCCAATCGTTTGCGCCGCCGGACGGTTCTCGCTTCGCGCCAACCGCTCCTCGACAGATAAAAAAGGATAGCCCGGCTTCGACCGTTCGGGAAGAAATTGTTCGATCCTCGCGCAGTCCTCTCGAGCGCGCTGTCGCCGTGATGGCTTCGGCTCGTCATGCGGGCGGCGCGACGCCGAAGACGAGGTCGGCGATCGGCGGCCCGCCGGCGGGAGTGTCGGCGTCGGCGCGCCACGGCAGCGCGGTCGCGACGTCGTCGACGCCGAGCGCGGCGAGCTGGCGCGCCACGCCGTCGCCGTACTCGACGTGGCCGGCGCCCAAGACGGCGACGACGAGCGGGCGCGCGGGGTCGCGCGCGGCGCCGGCGATCGCCTCGGCCATCGCGCGGTCCCAGAACGTTTGGCCGCGCACGAAACGCTCGAACGGTTCGCCGTCGATGCGCGGGTCGTCGCCGGCGCCCGGGTGGCGCTTGAACCATTCGAACAGGCGGGCGCGATAGGCCGGGCTGGCCGGCGCGGGGTCGCCGACGCCCTCCCGCTCGGCGCTCGGCGTGGCGGCGAACCCTTGTGCGGCGACCCGGCGGTTGGTGGCGCGATCGACGTTGAGCGCGAGCATCGGCAGCCGATGCATGCGGACGAAGTGGAACAGCGGCAGGTAAAGCTCGCTCGCGAAGCCCCAGACCCGCGGCCAATCGACCTCGCCGAGGAAAGCGGCTTCGTCGAGCTCGCCCCTCGACCAGCGGTCGAGAACCGACTGGACGCGCCGCGGGAACATCTCGAAGCCGAGGACCATGCCGGGCCGGCGGCCGAGCAGCGCCGCGATCGTATGCAGCTGCCAGCGGTGGTGCTCGGCCTCGTGGTGCTGCTCGCCGAGCAGCACGACGGAGCGCTGGGCGAGCGCCGCGAGCGCGTCGTCGCGTCGTTCGCGGCGCGCCGGATCGATCCAGCCGCCGACGGGGACGCGGCGGCGGGGCGCCGCGGCGCGAGGGCCGAGCGGTTCGGCCGCGCTTCCCGTGACGAGGCTCGTCGCGAGCAGGAACAACGATATCGATGCGGCGCTCATGGAAGGCCTTCCCGACGGCGTGACGGGCGATCATAGCATCGCGGCGACGCTGCAAGGGAAGCGCCCCCGCGACGCCGAACCCGCCGTCGAATTAGCGCGATGGCGTACGAAATCGCCAATTTCGCGGTCCGCCGTCGGCGCCGCGCTCTCCTGACCACCGCCCGCCGCGCGCCGCGAAATTCGGCAACTCGTAGCCTGTGCCGGTAAGGCCGAGGACGCCTTCAGCGCTGCCCAACGCGCGGCGGCGCCGAAGGCAAGCGCCTTACCTATAGCACCACCATGTCCCATTGGGGCCACGAACGGCCGGATGGCCCGTGTGCCTCAGACACCAGGCTTCATTTTGACCGCCCCAGACGCATCGCCCCACCGCATCGCGATGGAAGTTCGGCGCCGGCAGCCGCCCAACGCAAACGCGGGCGTCACCGCCGACGATACGGCGGCGGAAAGAATGACGACGCCGAGTAGCGCGGCCGAAAGCTTTTTCATGTAATACCTCCCGATGACATACGATCGCCACGCCGAACCTCAGCAAGCGACGTTCGGCATGTTTCTGTTCCCGCTGAACAGGATTGCTCAGCAGGTCGATCTTCGGCCCGACAACCTGAACCGGGCATGAACCACGTCTCCCGATGGGGATTACGGCGACATGCGCCCGGTGGACCGCGCCCAGCATTTGACCATGGCCCTATCGGCGACATGGGCGTCGGCTGGTTTGTCTTGCGCCGCCGAGCCTGCCGCAAATCGTTTTCGAATTCGACAGGCGGCTTGCAGCCGATCGCCGGGCGCCGCCGGCGACGGCGTGCAGCGCGGGCAGGGGCTCTTCGCAGGCGCCTTTTCCCTCCGCTTCTCTGGCCTCCGCCCCCCGTCCGTGCTATGCGGCGCCGAGTTCGGGGCGGGCGCATGACGTTCGTCCGCAAAACCCATCGGAAATGCCGCTCATGACCGACGCCGCGACCGCCCAGCCGATTCGCTCCAATTCGTTCTTCTCCGCTTCGCTTGCCGACGCCGATCCCGAAATCGCGCGCGCGGTCGAGCTGAGCTCGGCCGCCAGCGCGACGAATGAGTGGCGATCGCCTCGGAGAACATCGTCTCCAAGGCGGTGCTGGAGGCCCAGGGGTCGGTGCTCACCAACAAATACGCCGAAGGCTATCCCGGCCGGCGCTACTACGGCGGCTGCCAGTTCGTCGACATCGCCGAAAAATTGGCGATCGAGCGCGCGTGCAAGCTGTTCGGCTGCCGTTTCGCCAACGTCCAGCCCAATTCCGGCTCTCAGGCCAATCAGGGCGTGTTCCTGGCGCTGATGCAGCCGGGAGAAACGTTCATGGGGCTGGATCTGGCGGCCGGCGGCCATTTGACGCACGGCTCGCCGGTCAACATGTCCGGCCGCTGGTTCAAGCCGGTCTCCTACGGCGTCGACCGCAAGACGCATCGCGTCGACATGGATCAGGTCGAGGCGCTCGCGCGCGAGCATCGCCCCAAGCTGATCATCGCCGGCGGCTCGGCCTATGCGCGCCATTGGGACTTCGAGCGCTTCCGCGCCATCTGCGACGCGGTGGGCGCCGATTCCGTCGTCGACATCGCCCATTTCGCCGGGCTGGTGGCGGGCGGCGCGCATCCCTCGCCGTTCCCGCATGCCCATGTCGTCACCACACGACGCACAAGACGCTGCGCGGCCCGCGCGGCGGCATGATCATGACCAACGACGGAGGACTCGCCAAGAAGATCAATTCGGCGATCTTCCCCGGCTGCAGGGCGGCCCGCTGATGAATGTCATCGCCGCCAAGGCGGTCGCGTGCACGCAAGTGTTGACGCCCGAATTTCAAGACGCTACGCCCAGCAGTCGTCGCCAATGCCAAGACGCTCGCGACACCGATCCGGACGGTGGCTACGCTCTCGTCACCGGCGGCACCGACAACCACCTGCTGCTCGTCGATCTACGCCCAAGCGCCTCACCGGCAAAGCGGCGGAAGCGGCGCTCGAACGCGCCCATATCACCTGCAACAAGAACGGCATTCCGCTCGATCCGGAAAAGCCCTTCGTTACCTCGGGCATACGGCTCGGCACGCCGGCGGCGACCTCGCGCGGCTTCGGGGTCGCCGAATTCGAGCTCGTGGGCGAATTGATCGGCGAGACGTCGACGGCCTCGCGGCGAAGGCGAATCGGGCGATGCCGCGATGGAAGCGAGCGTGCGCCGGGTCGCCGAGCTCACGCGGCGTTTCCCGATCTACTGACGCCTTCCCCGACGCGCGAAGGATTTAAGAGGGGGTCGGCGCCATGCGGTGCCCTATTGCGGCGGACTTCGACACGCAGGTCAAGGATTTGCGCCTGACCGAGGACGCGTCCTCGATCCGGAGGCGGCGCATCTGTTCGGATTGCGGCGGTCGCTTCACCACCTTCGAGCGCGTGCAGCTGCGCGAGCTGACGATGATCAAGCGCACCGGCCGGCGCGCGCTGTTCGACCGCGAGAAGCTGTTGCGCTCGATCGAAGCGCGCTCCGCAAGCGTGCGGTCGACCCCGAACGGGTCGAGCGGCATCGTCAACGCCATCGTGCGCCAATTGGAGAGCAGGGCGACGACCGAGATTCCACCGAGCCATCGGCGAGACTGGTGATGGAGGCGCTGAAGGCGCTCGACGACGTGGCCTACGTGCGCTACGCCTCGGTCTACAAGAATTTCCGCGAAGCGCGCGAC
>CAVXCA010000089.1:0-4793 GCA_963759955.1 uncultured Alphaproteobacteria bacterium | reverse complement strand
CGGTGAGCGACTGCGGAGGAGGCGGCATATAGCCGAATTCGTAATACTGGGCCAGGTCCTTGATCTCGGCGCGTCTCTTCTGCCAGTCGGCCGGGGAATGGACTTTCTTTCCATTGACGAAAGTGAACGGATCGGGCAGGTAGTTTATTGCGGGAAGATCGTAGGGGTCGGGATAGTTGCCGCTGCGGCGCAATCCACGGAGCGCGGCGTCGAGCAGAGAGATTCGCCGCGTCGATCTGGGCCTGAGTCGTCGCCGACTTTAATGCGGTTTTGGCTGCGGCCAACGCGTGGTCGACTTGGGATTCATCGGTCCAGATTCCTCGAACCAAGCCGGTGGCCGAAGAATCGGATGGCGACGCCTTGCGAATGTTTTCTTCGAGCATAAATGCATCAAATGGCATCGGAAGGGCGGAATCGTATCCAGTGAGAGCCACGTCGCCCCACATCGTGTTGTCGTTGACTCCCTTGTTGTTCCCACTGCTCCAGTAGAGCCGATAGGCGGCGCGGTCGAAGCCGGTCGATAGAGCGTTAATGACGAATTCCATTCCAAGCTTTGTGCCGTTTCTCAATGGCAGATCGCCGATGGCCCAGCTCACCTCGACCGTATAACCGATTTTGTTTCCGGTGGCATCAAGGCGCGGCGCCGCCGCATAGGACTGAAGATGCGAGCTCCACACGGCCGGGTAATCGGTCAATCCGGCATTGGTCCGGTTTCCTGTTTGCTGGCCGTCGGCGCCGACGATGATGTAGCCATCGTCTTCTTCGAATTTCGGGAACTTGTCGTCGAATTGATCTACGTAGATTTCGACACCGGAGCGCTTGGAATCCGAGGTTGAAGAAGTCGGAGTCTTCCGGGATCTGTGACAGTAATGAGCAGATAGAGCTCCGGACCATTCCAAAGAGCTTGCGCCGTGCCGGAGACTTTGCAATCGCTAAGCTGAGCAGTGAGCGCAGCATTCATGCAGATGGCTATGTTGGCTGCGGGCGCTTTGTTCCACGCGGGCTCGGCATAGCCGTCAATCTTGATGGGGGCAGTGGTGAAGATAGCGTCGAGGGTTTTGCTCTGCGCGCGAACCGCCTGCGTGTACAGGCTGCCGAGCGCAAGGCACAGTCCGAGAAGCGCGGATATCCGGATCGATTGTTTGTGCATGGCTGAGGCGAACGGCTGCTCGAGACGGGGGATTCATATCTCGCTATAAACAATTGCAACTTCAGGAGATGAAAATGATATCACCAAAATACACCCGAAAGTAGCCCCCTTCGAGAATGGCGAGCGAAGCGGCGCGGCCCGCGACCATGGCCCATCGCGACGACTGGCGCGATCTGCCGCTGGTGACCATCGATCCGCCCGACGCCAAGGACCACGACGACGCGGTCCACGCCGCGCCGGATACGGACCCGGCCAATCCCGGCGGCTTCGTTCTCACCGTGGCGATCGCCGACGTCGCCTACTACGTGCGCGCCGGCTCGGCGCTCGACAGAGAAGCCCAGGAGCGCGGCAATTCGGTCTATTTCCCCGACCGCGTGGTGCCGATGCTGCCCGAGCGCATCTCCAACGATCTGTGCTCGCTGCGCGCCGGCGAGGACCGCCCGGCGCTCGCGGTGCGCATGATCCTCGGCGCCGACGGGCGCAAGCGGCGCCACAGCTTCCATCGCGTGATGATGCGCTCGGCCGCCAAACTTTCCTACGAGCAGGCGCAGCGCGCGATCGACGGCCAGTCCGACGAGACCACGGCGCCGCTGCTCGAGAGCGTGCTGAAGCCGCTCTACGCCGCTCATCACGTCGTCAAGATCGAGCGCTCGCAGCGTAATCCGCTCGATCTCGACCTGCCTGAGCGCAAGCTGATCCTCGACGCCGACGGCAAGCTCGTCGGCGTACGCTGGCCGGAGCGGCTGGAGGCGCACAAATTGATCGAGGAATTCATGATCCTCGCCAATGTCGCGGCCGCCGAGACGCTGGAGGCCGCGCATTCGCCGCTGATCTACCGCGCCCACGACGCGCCGAGCGCGGAGAAAGTCGGCGAGCTCAGCGAGTTTCTCGCCACGCTCGGCGTCAAGTTCGCCAAGGGCGAACGGATGCGCCCGGCGCATTTCAACAGCGTGCTTTCGCGCGTGAAGGGCGAAGCCGCCGAGGCGCTGGTCAACGAGGTGGTGTTGCGCGCGCAGGCGCAGGCCGAATACACCCACGAGAATTACGGCCATTTCGGCCTCAACCTGCGCCGCTACGCGCATTTCACCTCGCCGATCCGCCGCTACGCCGACCTCGTCGTGCATCGCGCGCTGATCCGGGCGCTTGAATCTCGGGCCCGGGCGGGCTCGAGGAGACGGGCGAGGGCGGGCTCGCCGAAGTCGCCGAGCGCATTTCCGGCGCCGAGCGGCGCGCGATGGCGGCCGAACGCGAGACCATGGACCGGCTGATCGCCGCCCACATGGCCGCGCAGATCGGCGCGCATTTTTCCGCGCGCATCGCCGGCGTCACGCGCGCCGGACTGTTCGTGCGCTTGAAGGACACCGGCGCCGACGGCTTCATTCCCGCCGCCAGCCTCGGCGCCGACTATTTCCGCTTCGAGGAGGCGAACCGCTCGCTGGTGGGCACGCGCACCGGCGAAACGTTCCGGCTCGGGGACGCGGTCGAGGTCAGGTTGGTCGAGGCGGCGCCGTTTGCCGGCGCGCTGCGCTTCGAGATGCTTTCCAAGGGCGGCGCGCGCGCCCCGCGGGCCAAAAAGGATCGGCGGCGATGACGCAAACGCTGAGCGCGGCCGCAAAGGACGTCCCCGCGGCCAAGCCGGCGGCGCAGCGGCCCCGCGACGCGGCGACGCTGATCCTCGTCGAAGGCGCCGGCGCCGATATGCAGGTGTTGATGGGAAAGCGTCACGCCGGGCACAAATTCATGCCCGGCAAGTTCGTCTTTCCCGGCGGCGGCGTCGAGCCCGCCGACCGGCGTATGAGCGTGGCCGGTCCGCTCGATCCGATCGTCGAGGCCAAGCTGTTGGCGATGACCCGCCATTCCTCGCCCGACTTCGCGCGCGCGCTCGCGCTCGCCGCGCTGCGCGAAACCTTCGAGGAGACGGGATTGGCGCTCGGCGTCAGGGATTGCGGCGCCCCGGAGAATGCGCCCGAGGGCGCCTGGACGCGCTTCGCCGCGACCGGCGTCTATCCTGCGCTCGACGGCCTCGATTTGCTCGCGCGCGCGATCACGCCGCCCGGCCGCCCCAAGCGCTTCGACGCGCGCTTCTTCGTCGCCGACGCTTCGCTCATCGCCCATCGCACGCCGGGCGTCGTCAACGACGAAACCGAACTCGTCGAACTCGTTTGGACGCCGCTCGACAAGGCGCTCGAACTCGACATCCCGCTGATCACACGCATGGTGCTCGGCGATCTCGCGAGCGCCGCGCGTTCGGGCATGGACAGGTTTCGCAAACGCCCGTTCTACCGCCAAGTGTGCGGCAAAGCCTGGCGCGGCGAACTCTGAAACGCCACGGTGCGCGCGCGGACGGGCGGCGGCGTTAGGCGTTTGGCCAGTTCGACCAGCGCCAGCCGATAGCCCCTGGCGAGGCGCGCGCAACGCTGGAAGCGCGCGGCGACGATTTCGTTCAGCTCCACAAGGGTCCCGGCGTCCGCCTCGGCGGCCCAGCCGACGGGTAGGCTGCGCCTTGCCAGCATGGCGGTAAGTTCGCCTCGCAGAACCACGAACGTCCCCATATCGCCGGCGATCAGCGCGCGCCAAGCCCGGCAATGCTGGTGAGCCAGCGCCCCTGCGAGGGCTTCTTCGGTTACACGGGCGCGATACGCCTCACACAAACAGTCAAAGATTACGGGCTCCGACCATTCGAGCATGCCCAAAAGGCCGTCCGCAGCGCCAAACTCTTGCAACGCAATTACCCTCCAAGAGAGGGGACGCGGCGCCCGTCACGCGCCCAAAAATATGTTAATTCCCGACGAATTTTTCCGCAAGCCTGTACCAAAAATTAACCTTACGTGCCGTCACGCAGACCGAATCAGGCCTGCGCCGGGAATTCGCCGGGGCGCGTCTGGCGCGCCAGGGCGTCGAGCACGGCGTTGATCATGCCGCTTTCCTCGCGGCCGTAGAACGCGCCGGCGATGTCGACGTATTCGGCGATCACGACCCGCGCGGGCACGTCGGGCCGGCCTTTGAGCTCGTAATAGGCGGCGCGCAGGATCGCGCGCATCAGCGCTTCGACGCGCTTGAGCGGCCAGCCCTTGGCGAGCGCGTCGTCGAGGCCGACGTCGATCGCCCGTTGATCGTTCAGCACCCCGGAGACCACGTCGCGGAAGAACGCCAGCTCGGCCGGATTGTACTGATCGCCCTCGACCTCCTTGCCGATCCAGTGCGCCTCGAATTCGGCGAGGATGTCGGCGAGCCCCTTGTCGGCGACTTCCATCTCGTAGAGCGCCTGCGCGGCGGCGAGCCGGGCGGCGGCGCGGCGATCGGCCTTGCTCATCGCGCGCCAACGCTCCGCCTGAGGGCGGCCAGACTGAGCGCGGCGCGCGCCGCGTCGCCGCCTTTGTCGCCGCGTTTGGGGTCGGCGCGCTCCTCCGCCTGAGCCGCATCGTCGACGGTGAGAATGCCGTTGCCGAGCGCGAGCTTGCGCGCAACCGACATGTCCATCAGCGCGCGCGCGGATTTGCCGGCGACGATCTCGAAATGGAAGGTCTCGCCGCGGATGACGCAGCCGAGCGCCACGGCGCCGTCGTAAGGGCGCCCCGCCGCGCTCGCCGCATCGAGCGCGATGGCGATTCCGGCGGGAATCTCCAGCGCGCCGGGCACGCCG
>CAVXCA010000088.1:0-5877 GCA_963759955.1 uncultured Alphaproteobacteria bacterium | reverse complement strand
AATTGCTCACGCCTCCGCGCTCAAGCTGGGATGGCGAGCGGTTCGCTTGCGAGCGTGAGGCGGATGGCTTCGAGGGCGCGGACGCCGCGTCTGCGGGCGGTCTCGACGACGGAGCGGATGTCGGCGTAGAGCTTGGCTCCCCACTCGCTGCGGAAGCCGTTGGTGATCTTCCGGTAGACTGCGCAGGGGCGCAGGGCGCGCTCGGAGCCGTTGTTGGTCGGCTCGATGTCCCTGTTGGTCATGAAGACGAACAGGTGCTGGCGGAACTTCTTGATGGCGCGTTGCATCTTGCGTCCGGCCGGCGTGGTCGGCGTCGGCGCGAGCAAGAGATCGAGCCTTCGTTCGAGGTCGGCCTCGTAGATTTTCAGCGTGCTGTCGGAAAGACGATCGCGCCGGCGCCCGATCGCGCAGGCGCGTTTGAGCAGGCCCTTCATGCTGGGGGCGAATATCGCATCGCCGGCGTCGATGGCGTATTGCGCGTCGCGGATCAGATGGGCCAGACAGACCTGATGTCCTCGCTTGGCCCAGCCCATCTGGCTTCCCAGGCGGTCGGAGAGCCAGAAGTCGGGCCGCCACTCGCCGAGGAAGGTCTTCACCACCTCCCTCGATCGATGGGGATCGACGACGAACAGGGCGTTGTCGGCGTGGTGGAACACCCACAGCCACCAGTTGGCCTTGCCGACGCGCACGCCCGTCTCGTCGCTGGCCAGCGCCGTTGCCGATAGAAGCCGCGCCTTGATCAGGCTCGTCTGCGTAGCGAACGCCGGACGGCTGGCGTCGAGAATGGCGACGAGCGCGCCTTCGCTGATCGTGAGGCCGAACAGGTCGCGCAGCAGGATGACGAGGCGGGCCAACGCGATGCCCTGGACCGAACGCAGATAGATGACGAAGGCGCGCAGGTTGTCGCCGAACGGCGATCCCGGCGCGAGGTCGGCCGGCGCTTTTGCCTTGAAGCGCTTGCCGCAGCATGGGCACACGCCGCCCATCAGCGTCACCCGCGTCACCTCGGGCTCGATCGGCGGAATCTCGATGTGATCATAACTCTCGCACGCGAATTGCGCCGTCCGCGAGACGTCGGCGCCGCAGCTCCGGCAGGATTGGGCGTGGAACTCGCGCCGCGACGTCGGGTTGGGATGCAACGGCCGATGCGCGCCGGCGTGCGGCTTGGCTTTCGGCTTCGGCGCGGCGGGCGCCGACGGCTTCTGTCCCTTCGACGGCGGAAGGCTCGAATTGTCCGGCGTCTTCGGCGGCAGCCCGAGCTTGGCTTCGAGTTCGGCGACACGCGCCCGAAGCGCGGCGTTCTCGAGGATCAGAGTGTCGATCCGAGCCAGTAGCGCGACGATCAGCGCGTCTTTCTCCGACGGATCGAGCGAGCGAAAATCAGACGGCGAAGCCATCCATATGTTGACTCATATCCGCCGCCGCGACGCCAGCCTCATCAACTGAGTCACGACGTCGCAGACGCCTGCGCGCGCTCACGCCAACCCGGTGAGCAATTACGATCTTGAAGTGCTACCGACATGAGGTCGTTGAATACTTGATTGTCAGTAATTGCAACATACTTATCTGGGACTGGATAGATCGTTAGCGCGCTTTCATTTCCTTGATTTCTAAACGACGAACACTCAACCCGCGCTATTTGGTAATCCGAGTTTGCAAATGACGAGTCTGCCATTACAAACGAAGCTTGAAGTACCGATAATATAACTATAGCGCGCCGCATGGATATTCTCCAAATGTGAGCTCTATTTCTTGCATATGCGCATGATAGCCTAGATCGTAACCTGCCCCGAATCTTACTTCGCTTAGCCGGCATACCCAAGATGGCGGCTCGTTTCACCGAAATCCGCCAGGTAACCGTCGCAAGTGGAACAATTTCGCTGCCAGCAGGCCTCGGCAATGCGTCAAATTGTCCATCGGGCTGGCTTCATCTGCTGGAGTCAGAGAGGCCGCGTCGCGGACAAACGCGTTTCCGAGCCAGCAGGTTCGGAGTCGCGCGCCGGAACGAAGAAATTTCTGTCATCGAGACCCGCGTCTCCAAGGTTTTCGATCGAACGCATCGCTTCGAACGCCTGACGCTGTCGAGGTGTGCGGCGGCGGCCGCCATTGATCAGCAGCAAGATGTCGGCGAAGAGGTTTCTCGGAATGGTGACCCCGGCCACCTGGAAAGAGCTGGCCCCGGTCGTCTGGGCAGGATTCCGCGAGAGCTAAGTGGACTGCTGCCGGGGTTGGTCCTTTGCGATATTCGCGCGCTGGGCGTGACGGAGGGAGGGCGTAGCCCGACCGAAGTCACGTCCAGCGCGCGGCGGAAAATTCATGCCGCCGCCGCGATGGGCGAGCGATCGAAGTAAGCCTCGTCGGGCGTGCGCCGGTCAAGGCTCGAATGCGGGCGTCGCTGATTGTAGAAGGCGAAGTAGCGGCCGATCGAGCCGCGCGCCTCGCCGGCGCTGTCGTAGGCTTTCAGGTAGACCTCCTCGTATTTGACGCTGCGCCACAGCCGCTCGACGAACACGTTGTCGCGCCAGGAGCCCTTGCCGTCCATGCTGATCGCGATGGCGTTCTTCGTCAGCACGCCGGTGAAAGCGACGGCCGGTGAACTGGCTGCCCTGATCCGTGTTGAAGATCTCCGGCTTGCCGTGCTTGGCCAAGGCTTCCTCCAGCGCCTCGACGCAAAAATCCGCTTCCATCGTGATCGACACGCGATGCGAAAGAACCCGCCGGCTCGCCCAGTCGACGACCGCCGCCAGATAGACGAAGCCGCGCGCCATCGGGAATGTAGGTGATGTCCATCGCCCAGACATGGTCGGGTTCGTCGATCTTCAGCCCGCGCAGCAGATAGGGATAAATCTTGTGGCCCGGCGCGGGTTTGCTGGTGTTCGGGCGGCGATAGATCGCCTCGATCCCCATGCGCTTCATCAGCGTCGCCGACATGGCGGCGGCCGATCGCAACGCCCTCGCGGTCGCAGCATGTCGCGCAACATCCGGCGCCCGCGAACGGATGCTCCAGATGCAGTTCGTCGATCCGGCGCATGATCTTCAAATCCTCGGCCGACACCGGGCGGGGCTGGTAATAAACCGAGCCTCCGGCTGATGTTCAAAGCCTTCGCCTGCCGGGCGATGGAAAGATCGTGCGTGCGGTCGATCATCGCTTTGCGCTCAGCATGCCGGCCTTGGTGAGCGCGCCTTCCAAAAAATCGTTCTCCAGCGTCAGCTCCCCGATCTTGGCGTGCAGCGCCTTCAAATCCACCGCCGGCGCGCCGGCCTCGCTCTTCTCCTGCCCGAAAACGCCAGCCGCCCCCTCGAGAAGCTGGCCTTTCCATTGCGTGATCTGATTGGGATGAACATCGAACTGCTGAGCCAATTCGGCCAGCGTCTTCTCGCCCTTCAGGGCGGCCAGAGCCACTTTCGCCTTGAAGGCCGGTGCGTGGTTCCGCCGTGTGCGCTTCGTCATCTCGTCTCCTGATTCGCCGCGAGAATTCTCGCCGCTGTCAGGCAGAAAATCCACTTATCGAACTGTCCAGATTTGCGAGGCCAGCTCTGACTACGTCTGGGCGCATGCCTTCGTTCGCATAGAATCTCGACCTCCCGCCCAACGCCCTCAAAGGCATTGCCTCGTGTGCACCGAGGTGTTATTCCTTGCGTGTTGGTTCGCAAAAAAGCGCGGGTTCGTCAAAGGGTTAGATGAGGGGAAAAACTGGGTTCGAATCCTGGCACCCCAGCCACGCATTTTCAGATCGCCAGAGGCCGGGCATTTCCGCGCAAAGCCTCCGACGCCCCAGACTCAGGCGATATTTCTCTCCGCCTCGGGCGATTTTTGCGAAATCAACGATGACGCGCGAATTACATTTGCCCGCGAGGCACAAATTGCATAACATTCGAGTGCTGAGCGATTGGTAAGTTATTGAGCTATATGGATTTATGAGGCGGCGCGTCGCCTCCTGCCGGGCCACCTTCATCGATCCATGAACCGGCGGACATCCTCTGCGCCGAGTTGGGGACGTAAGTTGGCGCCAAGCGCGTCGACGCCGCATGCGCCGAGATCATCGTTGAAGTCGTTCCTCACCGGGCGAAGAACGATGGCTTCGATCCCTGCCTCGACGGCTCGGGCGGCAAGCGCTGCCGCCGCGCGCTCGCCGGCGGGATCGGCGTCCATGGCGACGTAGAGTCGGCGCAGCGTGGCGGGAAACACGGCGGCGGCGAGATTGCTTGCAGAGAGCGCGGCGATCATCGGCAGGGCGGGCAGAACGCTGCGCAACGACAGGATGGTTTCGATGCCCTCGCCGGCTGCCATGACGTCCTGGGCGCCGCCGAAGCGGACGGCATGGGTCCATATGTCGCCCAGTGTAGCGCGACAATCTGGATGGGAAAGCAGCGACAATCAGGCTGGCCATTTTGGCGGTCGCGGCGGAGGGATGATTGTCGCGGCGCGACGATAACGCAAGCGATATTTTCGTGATGCGTGATTTGCTTGTCGCGGAGCGACAATCAGGATGATCCTTTGATTGTGGCGCGCGTCGGCGGTCGTCCTGCCCCACGCGCTTTGTCGACCGCTTCCTTTCGGCGATAGCTGTCGACGTTCATTTCAAGGATGGTTGCGTGATGGACGAGGCGATCGATGGCCGCGAGCGTCATAGCTTGATCGGGGAAAATTTTTCCCCATTCGCCAAAGGGCTGGTTGGCGGTGATGAGCATCGATCGCCGCTCGTAGCGAGCGCTGATCAGTTCGAACAGAACGCTCGTTTCCGCCTGATCCTTGGTGACATAGGCGAGATCGTCGAGAATCAGCAGATGATATTTGTCGAGTTTGGTGATCGCGGCTTCGAGGGCGAGATCGCGGCGCGCGATCTGGAGCTTTTGCACGAGGTCGGTGGTTCTGGCGAACAACACGCGCCAGCCCTTTTCGATCAAGGCCAGACCGAGCGCCGCCGCAAGGTGGGATTTTCCTCCGCCTGGCGGCCCGAAGCACAAGAGATTGGCTCCCTTTTCGAGCCAGGCGTCGCCAGCAGCGAGCGCTTGCACCTGCGCCTTCGAGATCATCGGCACAGCGGTGAAGTCGAACGCGTCGAGGGTCTTTCCCGGCGGCAATCGCGCTTCCTCCAGATGACGTTCGAAGCGACGCCGGCTTCGCTCCACCATCTCCTGTTCGGCGAGGGCGGCCAGGAAACGGGCGGCTGGCCAGCCCTCCTTGTCGGCAGTCGCCGCCAGGGCGGCCCAGATCAGCTTGATCCCCGGCAGTCGCAACTCGTTCAGCAGCAGGTCGATTCGGGCGGCGTCGAGTTTTTCGCTCGCGTTCATGCCGCTTCTCCCACGCTTGTGCCGATTTGGTCGTAAACGGCGAGAGAGGGCAGCCTGACGACGACGATAGGTAACGCGACATCCTTCGGACGGAAGCGCTCGATCAGCGCCTGGAGATCTGGGAGGACGCCGTCGTCGAGAGCCGTTTGCAGCGCAACGGCGAGTTCGGCCTCGCAGGCGCGTTCGTGCGCGAGCGCGAGAAGGCCGACCATGGCGCGGCAAGCTGGTCTCTCACCGAGACCGGCGAGCAAGGCCTCGAACGCCAGGGCGAAGGCTCGGCGGGGGAAGAGCTGGTCGCGATAGACCAGATTGAGCAGCGCCATGGGCTTGCGGCGCAGGGAGTGGATGACGTGACGATAGTCGACGACATGGCCATGCTTGCCGTTCGGCTGGGCCCGCCCGCGCCGCAAGGTGAGGATGGCCGTCGAGCCCTGGAAGCATTCGAGCCGATCGTCATAAAGGCGCACCCGCAGCCGATGAGCCGATCAGTCGGGAAGAACGAGCAGCCACCTTGCGCAAGGTGAAGGCGCTGGAGGTGGTGACGTACACGTCGACCTCCTCGTAGTCGGTGGTCTTGCGGAT
>CAVXCA010000087.1:0-72990 GCA_963759955.1 uncultured Alphaproteobacteria bacterium | reverse complement strand
AAAAACTTCTCCATCAGCAAGGGTAGCTCCTCCTTGAGGAAGGCCGAGAACGTCTCCGCTCGGGACTTCTCAACGGTCAACTTAACGTCGGTGCCGGAGAAAGAGGCTTTTCCGACCACATGACCGCGCGGAGACTTCAAGTCCAACGCATCGCGCTCAGCGAGGGCGGGACGTTTCACCGCGCTCAGGACTCGCCTAAACCGATCATCGGAGGGAAGGGTAGAAACCTTGTCAGCTGACAAGGTCTCGCGGATGATATCGAGTGCTTTGGCTTCGTTCGTGACGATCGTTGCCAGCTCGACCCAGCGAGGTCGCCCAACCTTGGGGGCACGCCCAATCACCTCAATCGTCTCCACAGGAAGCGCCCGGCACACAGAGCGCAGTCGCGCAAGCTCGGGATCGTCGACGCCCAATGCCGCGCGAATATCCCGAGCTTTAATCCCTGCCTCGCCCATCCGCCAAGCGAACAGTGCGCGCTCGATCCAGCTAAGATCCTGGCGTGCGGCATTTTCAATGCCCTGAGCAACCACGAGTTCGCTATCATTCAGCTCGACAAGGATCGCCTTGACCTTGTTACCCAGGTCTCGGCACGCGCGCCAACGCCGGTGCCCATAAACAATCTGATAGCGCCCCGGGGTGGTCGCGTGTGTGCGGACCTGAATCGGGATTTTCTGCCCCTCTTCAGATATCAGCTTCTTCAATGCCTCGAAGGCGACGTCACTATCATCCGGAAGCCGATCCGGAAAAGGGGAGGGGTCTATGAGCGAGGGATCAAGCTCGAGGCCGCCCCCGGCGGCAACTAGCGCCAGCAGTCGATCCCGCTCTTCACGGATGTCGCTCAGTGTTCGCTGCGTGGCGCCGATAACACCGGCGCCGACCCTCGTGACCGGCTGCACCGGCACCCTTTGGGCGCTGCCATCCTCGCCCTCCGGGCCGGCCACCGAAAGCGCTCCGAAGTTTGCTATGATTGATTTGCCGGACGGATTCTTGCTCATCGCCGCCCCCAGCTTTCAGAGATCAATTCGAGAATTCGATCATTGACCGCGTCCATCGACTCACGAGCGCGCCGAAATGTGTCGCGCCCGATGTTGCCCGGCTCAAGCTCGTATAGGGTCCGTTTCGCCAGTCCCGCGCTCTCAATCGCGGTGCTTTCGATCGCTGTGGGCATCAGAACATCCTCGGCAAACAAGTGCCGGAGCATGGCTACGACCTGCGCCTGGGGCTGGTCGTTCGGGTCGTGGCGGGTGATCAGGTAGTGCAGAAAATCCTGTTTCAGGGTCGCGCCCGCCTCGTGGATGACGCGGATCATATCGCTCATCATCAGCAGAAACTGACTCATCGACATGACGTCGAGCATCGCCGGATGCACGGTGACAATGAGACCGGTCGCCGCGTAGATAGCGCCGAGGGTCAGAAATCCTAGGGAAGGGGGCGTGTCGAGGACGACCACGTCGTAATCCTCCTCAACTTCATTGATCGCCAAGCGCAGGCGCTCAAAAAAGATACTATCCTGCTTCACCCTTTTCTCGGCGAGGACGCGTGGTGTTTCGTGCTCGTATTCCATCACCTCGATGTTGCCGGGGATCAGATCAATCCCCGCAAAATACGTCTTGCGGACTACGTCCCGCATCGGGCGGCGTTCAGGCCCATAGCGAAGAGGCGCGTAGATCGTCTCGTTGTCACCTACGTCCATTTCTGGCTGCGCGCCGAACATCGCTGACAAAGACGCTTGCGGGTCGAGATCAATCGCGAGAACACGATAGCCCTGAAGGGCCAAGAAATGCGCAAGGTGCGCGCTGGTAGTCGTCTTCGCACTTCCCCCCTTGAAGTTCACGACTGCAAGAATTTGGAGGTGCTCGGTGCCCCGCCGCCGTGGCAGGAAGCGCAGGGCCTCGGATGGCTTCTGCGTTGCGAACATCAGCCTGAGGTCATTGATTTGGGCGAGCGTGTAGGCTCTGTGGTTGTTGTCGAGGCGGGCGGGGAGGGGCCCCTTGCCCTCGTTGGACATAGTGCGCAGAGTTGATTCCGGTATTGAAGTGAGTTTCGACACCTCATGAGTCATGAAGTGTCTCAGGCCCTTCTGAGCGTGAGGCGGATACATCCGCTCCCGCAGGGACTGAAGCTGACTCGACAAGACGGCTGCGTGCCGAACGATCTTGTCTTCCGGTCGCTCCTTGGCCTCGGTGGGTATCGATGGACCAGCCATTATCGTCGCTCACCCTCTCTGACGGCCTAAGGGCGATTTAATGCCCGTTGCCCGTCACAGGTAGGCCATGATTCTCTCCGCGCGTCCAGCGGTTTAAGGTTAACGCATCCTTAACGAACGGACTTTCGGCTCGCCGCAGGCAGCTTTTCTCTCTGCCTTTTCAATACGTTCGATCGATCAGATGGTGCGAGCACATCTGTAGAAAACGGCGATTATATCGGCGCGCCTTGCCCTGACTGACGGTCGAGTTGGGTGTCTTCTCTCGTCAATTCGCCGGTGAAGCTATAGAACATTGCGACTCGGAAAACTTTGAGTGTCTTGAGGGGGCTAGGCCGTATGGCGGATCATTTCTTCGACCGTCCCATTTTGAATTCCCCCTACCTGTATCCGTCCCGGCATTGGGAGCTTGATGCCGATGGCCAGCCCACGAATCGCGTCATCGAGACCCGGCGACGGTCGGACCTGATCACGCCGGTTCCCAAGCCGAAAAAACGGCGAAGCCCACGCGGCCAGGCCGAGCTGCTCTTCGACGCCGGCGACGGGCTCTCGACCAAGGAGCAGGAATACAACCCGACGCCCATCATCAACGAGGTTCGGACTTATGTCGAAACCTGGCGCAATCTGCGCAATCCTGACCAGTGGCAGGTGACGCCTGAAACCGCGCGGCTTCTCAAGCATTGGCGAAGCCACGACTTTGTCGGCAGCCATCTAGCCGTGAGAATCCGGAATGAGCGATTACAACTCGTTAGCGATGAACACGTTATTTGAGAAAGTACACGTAATTTGATAAAGCCGCTTGGCTTGGGACATCTTATCTGAGAATCTCCCTCTCAAGCGATTTGAACCGATTCGAGGCGGCGTGAACAGGGAACAGCTGGAGCTAGAAACCCCGGAAGCCGGCGTGCGTTGGCGTGAAGGGTTCCGCCGACACGAAGCCATCCGCGGCTTGTTGGAGCGTCATGCCGGATTGCTTCGGACCGCCGACGTGAAGGATGTCGCGTGGGATCTCGGGGTCAGCCAGGCGACGCTCTATCGCCTGATCACGACTTACAAGGCCATCGGAACCGTCGTGGCCTTGATGCCCCGGACGAGCGGCCGGCCTACTGGCCTTCGGCTGCTCGACAAGAAGGTCGAAGCGCTCATCGCCAAGTGCATTCGTGAAATCTACCTCACGCCGAACAGGCCGACGCTGAAACGGTTGACGGACGAAGTTCACGCCAAGTGTGCCACCGCCGGATATTCGTTGCCAGATCGCCGGACCATTCGAGCCCGCGTGCTGGCGATCCCGGAACGCACGAGGGCCATGCGCCGATCGGACACCCCGGGCGTCAAAGCGACGACGCCGACGCCCGGCAAGCTCGTGGCGACCAGACCCCTCGAGATCGTCCAGATCGATCACACCGAGGTCGATGTCGTGGTGGTCGACGAAGAAAACAGAAGGCCATTGCCGGGACGCCCCTGGCTGACCCTGGCCATTGACGTGTTTTCTCGAATGGTCACCGGATTTCATCTCTCGATGTCCGAGCCCTCGAGGCTATCGTTAGGGCTTTGCATGTTGCGGGCGACCTTCGACAAGGGCGCCTGGCTCAGGGATCACGACGTCAGCGAGGAATGGCCGACCTCAGGTCTCCCGGAAATGATCGGGGTTGATAACGGCTCCGATTTCAAGAGCGCGACTTTTCGGCGCGCCTGCGAGAACGAGGGCATTCGAGTTCGAATTTCGCCCGCCGGGCCGGCCGCACTACGGGGGCCACATCGAACGGCTGATGGGAACGATGATGAAGGACGTGCATGCTTTGCCAGGCACGACATTCAGCTGCGTCGCGGAACGCGGGCGGCAAGACCCCGCCAAGTCCGCCGGTCTGACCTTGCACGAGCTCGAGACATATTTTGCGATTGAGATCGTCGAGGGCTACCATCAACGCATCCACCGGGGATTGCAGCGCGCGCCGATCGCGGTTTGGCGCGAATTCATCGGCGAAACGCCGCTGCGAATGCCGAAAGACCGCATGGCCTTTTGGGTGTCATTCCTGCCAGAAGCGCGCCGCAAATTGCGGCCCGACGGCGTCCACATGTTTGGCGCCCTGAAATACTGGCACGGCGCTTTGGCTACTGACCTAGGCCGCTCGGGACGAGAAGTCGTTGTAAAGTACGATCCTCGCGACATCTCCCGGGTCTTTGTCGGCAGGCCGTCCGGACATTGCGTGGAAGCTCATTGGAGCGATCTGACATGGCCTGCGGTGTCTCTGCATGAATGGGACAATCAGCAACGCGAGCGCGGTCGCTCGGCGCGATTGGAGCGGGACACCGGCGCCGTCCTGCGCGCGACCGCAAAGAAACGGAGCCTGATCGAACGCGCGAAGCGACTGACTTACGAAGCCAACGAAAAGCACCTACCGCTATCGCGGAAACCCGTGGACAGGATGGGATTGGGATCGCTAAGGGGCGTCGATTCGTCCAAACCTGTACCGGGAGAAGGGTAGGGGACGGCCATGAGGGCAAGCGCATCACATGCGAACGCCGCGACGACGGAGCTTCTTGGTCTTTCCGCCCCGCAACGAATCCGCGCGATACGATCGGAGCGTTGGGTCAGTTATCCAAGAGTGCAGAAGGCGATCCAAATACTCGAGCAGGTTCTTGACCATCCCCGCACGACGCGAATGCCCTCGATCGCGATCTTCGGCGACTCTGGAATGGGCAAGACCATGCTGATGCAGAAATTCTGCGCGGACCATCCAGCCGGCGTCGATGCCGAGACCGAGCAACATCGAATGCCCGTGCTGGCGCTTCAAATGACGAGCAGGCCCGGAGAGCGCCGATTCTACGCGCAAATCCTGGACGCGCTTGGCGCGCCTCACAATCCGGGCGCGCGCATCGTCGATGCCGAGCGTTCCGCACTAAACCTGCTCAGGGCCGCCCAGATCCAGATTCTCGTCATCGACGAGGTCCACAATATCCTTTCCGGCTCCTATCGGGAGCAACGAACCATGTTGAACATGCTGAGGTTTATCAGCAACGACCTCAAGGCCTCTCTTGTCTGCTTCGGAGTGATGGAAGCGCGCGAAGCCATACAGGGCGACGTGCAACTGGCGCGCCGGTTCGACGTCTTGACGATGCCGCGTTGGTCCGCCGACGAAACTTTCGAAGAGTTGGTCCGCGCCATCCTGCGCAATCAGCCGATGCGCGAAAGGAGCGTCCTGACGGCGAAGGCGTTGAGACATATTCTTGTGACGACAGACGGAATCACGGCGCGGATTTTCCGCATGATGAACGCTCTGGCGATAGCCGCTATCGAAAGCGGGCTCGAGAGAATCACCGACGAAGCCGTCTTGGCCTGGACGCCCCTCATCAACGGTGAGGCGGCCTTCATATGATCGGCAAAGCTAACGATCTGCCCCGCGCGCTGCCTCTGATAGCGCCGCCGCGTGTCGATGAACTCCTGTCGTCATGGCTCACAAGGATCGCGCAGGACTATTATATCCCGCCGCGCAGCTTGCTGACCCATATGGGACTTTCCTCGCCATCCGTGGAGCGTCTGGACCTGACGCTGACTTTCGCCCAAGCGATAGCCATGAGCGGTTTTGTGCAGCAGCCGCCGGACGCCATCATCGGGATGACGCACACAAAACTTCCGGCCGACTGCCGGACGCTCGTCCGCGTGAAACACCCACAACAATGCTGCCGGTCATGTGCGCTGCAGCTCAAGCGCGACGGCGCCGCGGGCGCCGTTCTGAAAAGCTGGATGCAAGGCTGGCGTGTCACCTGCCGCGCCTGCGGCGGCGCCATGGCGGATGTCTGGAGCGACGTAGACAGGGCAGGGCCCACGGCTTCTGGCCAATTCGGAGACGACGCTAGGGCAGGGGAGGAGATAATCGAGGCTTACGCAGGAAGGCGCCAATCTTTCCAGGTCTCGCCGGCTACCATGTTGCGGCTGCTGCTGTTGCGTCGCCGACCCACGCCCCAAGAGATACGAGACCAGCCAGAGTTGCCGCGGCGTTTGATCGGCACGATCATCCCCGATTTCGACATCATCGCTGACGATCGCGGATTGAACACGGCGATTGGAAGATCCGCGGTTCTACCAATGATTATTCGGGTTCGGCTTCTCGCCGGCGTTGCGGCCGTGATGACAAATCCGCTTGAGCAGCTTTCCCGCCTGCGCCAATCGCGAGCATTCGGCCCGCAGTTTGATAGGGTGTTGGCGCAAGATCCGATCGTGACCCCCAACACACTTCCGCAAAGCCACCTAACCTGAGAATCTACGCTGTGCATTATCAGCTTAATTGACTTTTTTCGAAGCCCGCCGCCGGTTTCTCACCTCAAGATGTGTCCCGACACCAAGGAGCGGCTGAACTTGTAAACGTCGCCGCTATGGCGTCGCAAATCACCTGTCTCGCTCATGATGGACAATCTGCCCTCGCCGTCGGTCAGGACGAGGGCGGCTTGATCATTGTCGGCGGCCAGCATGACGGTAGGCGGATCGAGCGCAATCCGTCAGTTTCCTGTCCGACGGCGTGCTTGTTTCTCGATCCCGATACGCTCGTGGTCGCCAACGGCTCGTCCAAGCACAGGACGTCGGAATGGAAACGCGATCTGATGACCCTCGGCCGTTCCGGAAGCATCCTCCAATTTGATCTTCGAAGCGGCAAAGGGGTCTGCTTGCTCGACGGGCTGGCCTTCCCCTATGGGCTTGTTCGCGGCCGCAGTCGGGATGTCTACATCTCGGAGGCTTGGCGGCATCGCGTTGTGTCACTGGAGGCGGACGCGCCGCGTAACGCGACCGCCGTCCTTGAAGAGCTCCCCGGGTACCCCGCCCGGCTTCATAAAGCGCGTGGTTCCGGCTACTGGCTGACGCTCTTCGCGGCGCGAAGCCAGCTCTTCGAATTCGTTCTGACCGAACGCAGATATCGCGAACACATGATTGCGGAGATCCATCCCGATTACTGGATCGCGCCGGATCTTTCGACCGGCAAGAGCTACCTGGAACCGATGCAAGGAGGCGGCCTCAAGCAGATGGGCATCATGAAGCCCTGGGCGCCGCCGCGTTCCTACGGTCTCTTGATCCGCTGCGACGACGACATGCTGCCGCTCGCCAGCTTCCACTCGCGCGCCGATGGAACCCAACATGGGGTGACGTCCGTTTGTGACACCGGAGACAAGGTTCTCCTTACGGCCAAGGGACGCGGGAATGTCCTGGACCTCAGTGCAATTGTCGAATTGGGGAGGCTGTTCGATGGCGCCACTTCTTGAACTGCGGCGCATCACCAAGGAATTCCGTTCCGTTCCCGCCGTGAAGGACGTCGACTTCACCCTAGAGACCGGCGAGGTGCACGCCATCGTCGGCGAAAACGGCGCCGGCAAGAGCACGCTGATGAAGCTGCTGGCCGGCGTCTACACGCCTACCCGCGGAGAAATCTTCATGGACGGTAGGTCCCTCGGCGTGAAATCGCCCGCCGACGCTCTGGCCCGAGGAATTGCCATGGTTTTCCAGGAGACGAATCTCGTGCCGTCGATGACCGTCGCTCAAAACATCTATCTCGGCGACGAGGATCTGTTCAACCGATTGAGAGGACTCTACATCCGAGCGCAGCAGTTTCTGCTGTCGCTCAATTTTCACGTCGATCCGACGGTGCTCGTCGCATCCCTCGGCGCCGCAAAAAAACAGATGGTCGAAATCGCGCGCGCAGTCCACCACAAGGCGCGGGTCATCATCTTCGACGAACCGACGGCGGCGCTGACGCCGGAGGAAAAGCACCATTTCTTCGGGCTCGTAGCGCGACTGAAGAAGCAGGGCGTCTCGATGATATTCATCAGCCACGCCATCGAGGAAGCGCTGCAGATTTCCGACCGCATCACCGTGCTGCGAGACGGTCAGGTCATTGCCTGCGACAGGACCGAAAGGTTCGATCGAGATCGTGTCATCCAGGCGATGGTCGGCCGCTCGTTGTCGGAAGAACTCTACGGCTCAAGCGATAGCAGGGAGCGCAGCGCCCGCGCGCCGCGGCGCAAGACGCTCAGTGTGCAAAATCTGTCGATGGGCAACATCGTTCGCAACACCTCTTTCTCCATCTTCGACGGGCAGGTGACAGGAATATTCGGCCTCGTTGGCGCAGGTCGGACCGAGACGTTGAAAATCGTCTGCGGCGCTCTCAAACGCGATTTCTTCCATGGCGGCGAAATACGATTGGTCGGCAGACCGATTTGCTACCGCGTTCCGCGCAGCGCCGTAAGGGATGGCATCGTCTACGTCACCGAAGATCGCAAGCTGGACGGTTTCTTCGAAACGATGTCGATCGCCGAAAATATCCATATCGGGCAACTCGCTTTGGGATCCAATCCGGCTGAAGTCGTCTCGATGTCGTCCATGCAGGAGATCGCCAGACAGTGGATAGGGTCGCTGAATATCCGAGCGATCGACGCGAACGCTCGCCTTGTCGAGATGTCCGGCGGCAATCAGCAGAAAGTCGTCATCGCCAAAGCTTTGATTCAAAAACCGAGGCTCGTCATTTTCGATGAACCGACCCGAGGCGTGGACGTCGGTGCGATCGCCGAGATCCATAAGATCATCGGTCAGCTGGCCGATAGCGGAATCGCGGTGGTGGTGATCTCGTCCTATCTTCCGGAGATCCTCGGAATATCCGACCGCATCCTGGTCGCCCGGCAAGGCCGGGTCATCGAAGAGATGGACGCCAGTGAAGCCAACGAGCGCCGGATCATGTACGCGGCGGTTCACTAATGGTCTGTATTCGCAGGGCGAACGACCGGCGTGCGCGGCTGCGGCCGAGCGTCAGCGAAGGTGCGGCATGAGACTCGAAGGGCGAGTGGCGCTCGTTGTCGGCGCAGGCTCAAGCGGGCTCGGCACAGGCATCGGGCGCGCGATTGCTTTGGCTCTGGCCAAAGCCGGCGCGCGCGTTTTCGCGGCGGACATCAATCTCGAAAGCGCCGCCGAGACGGCTCGGCTGATCGAAGAAGCCGGCGGTTCGGGTCAACCACTATGTTGCGACGTATCGTCGTCGCATGCGGTGAACGACATGGTTGAGGAGTGCCGAAGTCGCGCCGGAGCGCTCAACGTCCTGATCAACAACGTGGGGATCGCGACGAGCCGTCCGGCGGTCACGATCGACGACGTTTCATGGAACAACGTCGTCGCCACCAATCTAAGCGGGGTCTTCTATGCGTGCCGCGCCGCGATCCCACTCTTGATCGACTCCGGCGGCGGGTCGATCGTCAACGTCTCCTCCATCGCAGCCTTTCGGTGGCTGGGGTCGGCCTATGCCTCCTACAGCGCTTCGAAGGCCGGCATTGTCGGCCTCAGTCGAAATCTGGCGCTCGAGCATGCGCGCGACAACGTCCGCGTCAATTGCGTGCTTCCCGGCTTCATCGACACCGTCAACGCACAACTCAACCTCGGCGTCGGGGCCGGCGACGTCGAGGCGTTTCGTCGACGGCGCGACGCGCGATGTCCGATGGGCCGGTCGGGCAGCGTTTGGGACGTTGCGAACGCGGTGACGTTTCTCGCCTCGGATCTCGCCTCATACCTCACTGCGACCGAAATCGTGGTCGACGGCGGGTTGTCGGCGTCTGTCGCTTGATGCGATCGGCGCTCCTCTTCGGCTGGGGGGCGCCGGGAAGGAAATCGGCGCCGTTTGGCAGCTTCGGCGCCGAGGATGGCAGGCAAGCGATTGACCCGGCGTGACCGGGTGGTAGTTATCGTAACGAGACGGTTACGTCCGTGAATAGTGAGAGCCGTTCTGGAGAGCTGTTATGGAAAAAGTCTATGTGGTCGGCGTCGGAATGAGCCCCTTCGGGCGATTTCCCGCCGCGACGGTCAAGTCGATGACGAAAGCGGCGGTATCCGCGGCGCTCGCCGACTCAGCAGCGGGGATCGACGACATCGGCGCCGCCTTCTTCGGCAACGCAACCCAATCCTTCCTCGAAGGCCAGCACATGGTTCCCGGTCAGATCGCTTTGCGCGATATGGGCTTCGAACGGACGCCTGTGACCAACGTCGAGAACGCCTGCGCGAGTTCGAGCGCCGCGCTCCATCTCGCCTATGCCAATGTTAGGGCAGGGCTGAGCGACATCGCGTTGGCGGTCGGCGCCGAAAAGATGTGCGTCGAAGACAAGGCGAAAGGGTTCGCGGTCTTCGACGGCGCGTGGGACGTGACAAAGGCAAACGAAACTGCGGCGGGTCTGGAACATTTGGGCCGCGACGTCGAGATTCCCCTGGGGAAGAACATCGCCGCCAATCAGCGCAGCCTGTTTATGGATGTGTACGCCAATCTCGCGAAGTACCACATGAAGACGTTCGGCACGACGGAACGCCACCTCGCCAGCGTCGCTTCCAAGAATCACAATCATTCACAGCACAATCCGCTTGCGCAGTATCGGAGTCCGATGTCGATCGACGAAGTGCTCGCTTCGCGGCTGATCGTTTGGCCGCTGACGATCGCCATGTGCGCGCCGATCAGCGACGGCGCCGCCGCAGCGATCGTCTGCAACGAGGTTGGGCTGGAAAGACTTGGTCTCAAGAATGACGCGCGCCGGCGCATCGTCGAGATCAAGGCGTCGGTCGTTGGCGGGGGAACCAACCGGGAGGCGGAACGCTTGGACCAGCACATTTGCAGGCTCGCCGCAAACCGCGCTTACGAAATGGCCGGGCTCGGGCCGAGCGACATGTCGGTCGCGGAAGTCCATGACGCCAGCGCTTTTGCCGAGGTGCAGCAGTCCGAACACATGGGGTTTTTCGAGTACGGTCAGGGCGGCTTCATGGCGGAGAGCGGCGAAACGACGATCGGCGGCCGCATTCCGATCAATCCATCGGGCGGCCTCGAGTGTCGCGGTCATCCGATCGGAGCGACCGGCCTTGCGCAGATTCACGAACTTGTGACCCAATTGCGCAACGAGGCGGGGCCGCGACAAGTTGAGGGCGCGCGCTTTGCGATCGCGGAGAACGGCGGCGGCTTCTATCGCAATGAGGAGGCCGTGGCCGTGATTACAATTCTGGGGCGCTACGACGCGTGAGCGAGGCCGCCGCCTGCGGGCGGTAAAGTCGGCGCAAGCGCAAAGTGTAGACGGGGCAACTGCGGAGAAGGCGCATTGAATATCTGTTCGTTCCTCGGACCGGTCGCGAGGCTCAACGCGGACCGCCCGGCGCTGTCTCTCGGCGACAGCGTGTTTGCGAACTATCGAGAATTGGAGAGGCGCGTCGCCGGGTTGGCCGGCGCCTTGCGTTCGAGCTTCGGGTTGGCGCCCGGGGACCGCGTCGGCATGGCGATGAAAAACGGCCCCGAATACGTCGAGATTCAGCTCGCCTGCTGGCATGCCGGACTGTGCATCGTTCCGATCAACGCCAAGCTACACCCCCGGGAGATCGCCTATATTCTCCACAATTGCGGCGCGAGATTGTGCTTTGCAGATTCCGAGCTTGCAGGCGCTGTGGAAACGGCGCGCAGCGCACTGCCGCCATTGGAATCGGTGATCGATATCGGCGATGCCGACCGCTATCGGCGGCTGACCAGCCACGAGCCGATACCGCTGATCGATACGGCCTACGATGCGCCGGCGTGGATCTTCTACACCAGCGGCACGACCGGAAACCCAAAGGGAGCGACGCTCTCCCATCGGAACCTTTGGGGCATGGCGATGCGCTATTTCGTCGACATCGATTCGCTGTCGCATGAGGATTGCTATCTTCATGCGGCGCCGATTTCGCACGGCAGCGGGCTTTACGGCCTCCCGCATCTGATGAAGGCGTCTCATGTCATCATTCCCGCCTCGCGCGGGTTCGACGTCGACGAGATTTTCGGGTTGATGGAGACGCGAAGGAATCTCACCTTCTTCGTCGCTCCGACGATGCTTACACGGATGACCAACCATCCCGGTGCCTCGCGCGCCCGCGCCGAGAGCGTCAAGACGATCTACTACGGCGGCGCGCCGATGTATCTCGAAGACATGAAGCGGGCGCTCGCGACCTTCGGGCCGCGCTTCTATCAGGTGTTCGGGCAAGGCGAGTCGCCCATGACTGGGATCGGTCTCAGCAAGGCTCTTCACGCCGATAACCGGCATCCCCGGTTCGAGGCGCGACTGGCGAGCACCGGCGTCCCGCGCACCGGCGTGGATGTGCGGATCGTGGACGAGCGCGATCGGGACGTTCCGGTCGGCCAAGCGGGCGAGGTCCTGTTCCGCAGCGACGTTACGATGCTGGGCTATTGGAACAACCCGGAGGCGACCGCGGCGGCCCTGCGCGGCGGTTGGCTGCACACGGGCGACATTGGGGTTTTCGACGAGGACGGGTTCGTCACGCTCAAGGATCGCTCCAAGGACATGATCATCAGCGGCGGCTCCAATATCTACCCGCGCGAGATCGAAGAAGTGCTGTTGCTCGACCGGCGCATCTCGGAAGTCTCGGTCGTCGGCCGTCCTCATCCGGACTGGGGAGAGGAAGTGGTCGCGTTTGTCGTCGCCGCCGAAGGGAAGGCGATCGAGGCGCACGAACTCGATCGGCTCTGCCTGGACAATATCGCTCGCTTCAAGCGGCCGAAGGAATACTTCTTTCTCCCCCACTTGCCGAAAAGCAATTACGGCAAAGTGCTGAAGACCGAACTCAGGAAGAAACTGGCCAATGCGGAACCGTCCGCGGCGCCGATGCGGGAAAGCAACAAATGATCAGGCGGCGCACACTCGGTCGTAGCGGCTTCGACGTCTCGGCGATTGGCCTGGGATGCATGGGGATGTCGGAGTTCTACGGCGCCAGCGACGACGAGCAATCGTTGGCGACGCTCGCTCACGCCTGCGACCTGGGCGTGACGTTCTTCGATACCGCCGACACCTACGGCTTCGGCCACAATGAGCGGCTGCTCGGCCGCTTCTTGGCGAAGCGGAGGAACGACGTCGTCGTCGCGACCAAGTGCGGAATCGTCCGAGAGCCGGGCCGGTATGAGCGCACGCTCGACAGCAGTCCCGCCTATATCAAAGCGGCGTGCGAAGCCTCCCTCGCGCGTCTGGGCACGGACCGCATCGATCTGTTCTATCTTCACCGGCTTTCACCGGCGGTGGCCGTGGAGGAAGCGGCGGGCGCGTTTTCCGAACTCATTGGAAAAGGCATGATCGGAGCTTATGGCTTATGCGAAGTGTCCGAGGCCACGCTTCGGCGCGCGCACGCCGTGCATCCCGTGACGGCGCTGCAGTCGGAATATTCGCTGTGGTCGCGAGATCCCGAGAACGGAGTCTTGGCCGCCTGTCGCGATATCGGGGCGGCCTTCGTCGCGTACAGCCCGCTTGGCCGAGGATTCCTGACCGGCAAGATCGCCAGCACGGACGAACTGGCGAAGGGCGATTTTCGGCGCTCCAATCCTCGCTTTCAGAAAGACAATTTCGAGCGCAACCGCGTCCTTTTGGACGCCGTGACCACGATCGCGCAGCGCTACGGATGCACCCAGGGTCAGGTGGCGCTGGCATGGCTTCTGTCGCGCGACGACAATGTGATCCCGATTCCTGGAACGCGACACAAACGCTATCTCGACGAGAATGCCGGCGCCGCGGCGATGACGCTGTCGCCCGACGAAATGGCGACGCTCGATTCGATATTTTCGCCGGAGGCGGTCAAAGGGGAGCGTTATACAGAAGAAGGCATGAAGGGCCTGAATGCCTGACGCTGATTATTGCGTTCTGGAGCGGACCTTAATAGGTGTAGGGGATCAACGGTCGGAATCATTTGTGACTTGGCGTTTTCTGTCGGAACGTAGGAAGCGGTTCCGAACAAGACGCCAGCGCAATGCGACCTTTGGATAGCTGTGGAAACGCTGCGGCCATCGCGGCGGTGAATTGGATCTTTGGATCATGGCGGCCTGGAACGACAGCATACTGAGCCGAGACGGCATTCGGGAGAAGAAGCGCGAGGCCCTCGTGAAGCAGGCGGCGCTTGAATTTCGCAAACGGGGCTATCACGCGACGTCGATGGACGATATCGCGACCGCGCTCGGGGTCACCAAAGGCGCGCTGTACCGATATGTGAAGAGCAAGGACGAGGTTCTCTTCGAGTGCTTCATGCATTCGAACAAGATCGGAGAAATCGCCCTCAACCGCGTCAAGAAAATGGACGGAAGATCGGCCGACAAGCTCCGCAGTTTCATGGTCGAGTTCATCCGGGAATATCTCGACAGCAACCTCGCTGGGGGCGCGATGATTGAAATCGACGCGCTGCTTCCGGCGCAGCGGCTCCGGGTCGTGAAGGGAAGGGACAAGGTCGACGCTCAACTGCGCGACCTCATCAAGGCCGGCGTCAAGGACGGGACCGTTTCCAACGAAAGCCCGAAGTTGCTGATTTTCGCCTTCATGGGCGCCATCAACTGGATTCCGAGCTGGTTTTCGCCTGAAGGCGAGTTTTCGAGCGCGGTGATCGCCGAGACCATCGCTCGCATTCTCATGAACGGCATCGCAAGCCGGCCTTAGACTTTCGAGCCTTTTTCGATCGTCGGTTTCGCCAATTGTCCCTGCGGTTGGAAAATTTGCTCTTTCCGAAGCGTGACCGCTCGGTTACAATAGTGACTAAATGGTTGTGACAGGAGGAATTGCAATGGATCTTACTGGCAAGGTGGTCATCGTCACCGGCGCGGCGCGCGGCATCGGGCAGGAATACGTGCGCTCGCTCGGCAAGGTGGGAGCGTCGATGGTGGCGGCGGATATCAACAGTTGCGACGAGACCGTGAAGCTGGCGCAAGCCGAAGGCGTCAAGGCGATCGGCGTGAAGCTCGACGTAGCGGACATGCAGTCGGCGCGAGGCGTCGCCGACGCCGCGATCGCCGCGTTCGGCCGAATCGATGGTCTGATCAACAATGCCGCCCTTTACGGCGCGTTGAAAGGCGGACGCTTCGATACGCTGAGCGAAGCGGATTGGGACGCCGCCATGACGGTCAACGTCAAGGGCGTCTGGAATTGCTGCAAGGCTGTGGCGCCTCACATGCGCAAGGCGGGCGGCGGCAGCATCATCAATATCTCGTCGCTGGCGGCCGCTTATGGCACGCCCTTCGTGCTGCACTACACGACCTCGAAGGCGGCCGTGGGCGGCATGACCCGCGGACTTGCGCGCGAACTCGGGCGGGATCGCATCCGCGTCAACGCAATGGCGCCGTCCGCGGTCTTGACGGAAGCCACCAACGAATTCTTCGCCTCCAAGCGCGACGTCGCATTGGAGACGATCAGAACGATGCAAGCGATCCAGAGCAATCTCAAGCCCTCGGACCTTGTCGGCACGGCGCAATGGCTCTTGTCCGACGCCAGCCTGTTCGTCACCGGTCAGACGATCGCCGTCGACGGTGGAACCTCGATGCATTGACCGCTCGGCCGCGTCCGCAAGGCTGACGTTCTCTATTCACGCAAACGATGGCGAACGCTTCGGTGAGCGCGTGGTCGCTCGGAGCTTCCCCGCCCTGGACTATGGAGCGAAAGATCATGACGGTTGAAATCTCGCCGGGCGTCGCGGCAACGTTGGCGCGATTGCGCGATAAGATGCTGATCAATGGCGAATGGGTTCCTGCTCTGTCGGGAAGAACACAGGCGGTTGTCAATCCGGCAGACGGCCAACCTTTCGCGTCGGTTCCGGCGGCGGAGCCTGAGGACGTCGATCGAGCGGTCAAGGCGGCGCGCGCGGCGTTCGAGAACAAGGCTTGGGCGCAAATGCGGCCGGCGGATCGCGAGCGATTGCTGCTCAAGCTCGCCGATTTGGTCGAGGCGAACGCGGCCGAGTTCGCGGAACTCGAAACGCTCGACAACGGCAAGCCGATCATGCTGTCGAGTTCGGGTCGACGTGCCCGGCTCCGTCGAATATTTGCGGTATATTGCGGGCTGGGCCACGAAGCTCGAAGGAAGCACGGTCGACGTGTCGTTTCCGCGCCCCCGCCAGGGCGGCGAATATTTCGCCTACACGCGGCGCGAGCCGGTCGGCGTCGTCGCGGCGATCATTCCCTGGAATTATCCGCTGATGATGGCGGTGTGGAAGATTGGCCCGGCGCTGGCGACGGGTTGCACGATCGTCCTGAAACCCGCGAGCGAGACCCCGATGACCGCCTTGCGGCTGGGGGAACTCGCCATCGAGGCGGGATACCCGCCAGGCGTCGTCAATGTCGTGACCGGTAGAGGATCGACGATCGGCGCGGCTTTATCGCGTCATCCCGGCGTCGACAAGATCGCGTTTACCGGCTCGACCGAAATCGGCAGGGACGTCGGTCATAACGCGGTCGAGCGCATGGCGCGTTTTTCGCTGGAGCTCGGCGGCAAGTCTCCCGTCATTGTCTTTGACGACGCGAACCTCAAGGCGGCGATACCGGGGGCGGTCTCCGCGATCTTCGCGAACCAGGGCCAGGCCTGCACTGCGGGATCGCGGCTCTACGTTCAGCGCTCGATATTCGACGAGGTGGTTGAAGGCGTGGCGTCGCGCGCCGCGAAATTGAAGATCGGGCCGGGGCTCTCTCCAGATACGCAGATGGGACCGCTGGTTTCGCTGCGCCAGATGGACACAGTCTGCGGCTATATCGAACAGGGAGTTGCATGCGGAGCGTGCGTCGCGACGGGTGGGAACCGAATCGGTCGGCCGGGCTTCTTTGTCGAGCCGACCGTGTTGGTCGGCATGGACCAATCCAGTGCGGTCGTTCAGGAAGAGATCTTCGGCCCGGTCTTGGTCGTTCTGCCGTTCGAGGATATCGACGACGCCGCGCAACTCGCCAACGACACGGGTTACGGGCTCGCGGCCAGCATATGGTCGAACGACCTCGGCCGGGTTCATCGCCTTTCGCCGCGGATCAAGGCGGGAACTGTTTGGATCAATTGTCACAATCTCCTCGATCCGGCGCTTCCCTTCGGCGGCTTCAAGCTTTCGGGCATGGGCCGCGAGATGGGAAGAGCGGTGCTGGACCTCTACACCGAAAGCAAATCGATCTGCATGCTGGTTTGACGTCAGGTTCAAGGCGCGTCTTGCGGCGCGATCGGAGCGCAGATGAACATGGTGCAAATCCAGGGCGATGACGATCTCGTCGAGATCCGTGCGGCAGTCGCGAAGTTATGTGCGAACTTTCCCGGCGAGTACTGGCGCGCGCTCGACAGGGAGAGCCGCTATCCCACCGACTTCGTCCGGGCGCTAAGCGAGGCAGGATATCTCTCCGTGCTGATTCCGGAGGAATACGGCGGATCCGGTCTCCCGCTTCGCTATGCCGCCGGCATACTGGAGGAGGTTCAGAAGAACGGCTGCAACGGCGCCGCCTGCCACGCGCAGATGTACATGATGGGCGCGCTCTTGCGTCATGGGAGCGACGAGCAGAAATCGAACTATCTTCCGCGGATTGCGTCGGGCGAATTGCGGCTTCAGGCTTTCGGCGTGACCGAGCCGACCAGTGGCACAGACACCGCCTCGATCAAGACATTCGCCCGCCGCGAGGGCGACCACTATGTGGTGACAGGGCAGAAAGTCTGGACCTCGCGCGCGGAGCATTCCGACGTGATGCTGTTGCTCGCGCGCACGACGACGAAAGACGACGTCGCCAAGCGGACGGACGGCCTGTCCGTCTTCATCGTCGACATGAAGGACGCGCTTGCGGCGGGAATGTCGATTCGTCCGATCAGGACGATGATGAACCACTCGACCACGGAGGTCTTCTTCGACAACGTGAGAGTTCCCGCGCGCAACCTCATCGGGCAGGAGGGAAAGGGCTTCCGTTACATACTGTCGGGCATGAACGCAGAACGCATTCTGATCGCGGCCGAGTGCATCGGCGACGCCAAATGGTTCATCGAAAAAGCATCCTCCTACGCCAGGGAACGCGTGGTTTTTGGAAGGCCGATTGGCCAAAACCAGGGAGTCCAGTTTCCGATCGCCAAGGCTTACGCCCAGATGCGCGCGGCGGAACTCATGGTCGACAATGCCGCCCGGCGATTTGACGCGGCGATGGACTGCGGGGCCGAGGCCAACATGGCGAAAATGCTCGCGGCGGAGGCGTCCTGGGCGGCAGCCGAGGCCTGCGTTCAGACTCACGGCGGTTTCGCGTTCGCCGAAGAGTACGATGTGGAGCGCAAGTTCCGCGAGACGCGGCTCTATCAAGTTGCGCCGATTTCCACAAACCTCATTCTCAGCTTCATTGCGGAACATGTGCTCGGCATGCCTCGGTCCTATTAGTGGCGGTTAGAGGAGTGAGCCCGGTGAATCCCGCATTTGTGCGATCGAGCGACGAAGGATTTTCGAATATCGATTACCTGCGGCGCTGGATCGGCCGCAGCCGTGTCGAGAGCGATGTCGTGACGCGACGGCTGGCCGACAGTTTTCTCGCCACCTTCTCGCCGAACGTCGCGCCTGTCCCGAGGGGCGATGCGCCGCTCGGCGCACATTGGTGCCTCGCGCCCGAGATCGTCGGATTGCCCGACATCGGTCCGGATGGACATCCCGCGAAGTCCGGCGATTTCTTGCCCCCTGTTCCCCTTCCGAGGCGCATGTGGGCCGGCGGGGAGGTGGAGTTCCTTCAACCCCTCGCCCTCGACGACAAGGTGCGGAAATTGTCCCGGATATATGGAATCGAGCACAAGGACGGCCATTCGGGCCCGCTAATTTTCATCGCTATCGCTCACGAATATTCGACGAGCGCCGGGCTGTGCATTCGCGAGCGGCAGGACTTGGTGTATCGCGACGCTCGAGCGACGCCCACTCCCAAGCGCAACGCGGCGCACGAAACAGAATCGTCTGGCCTGATTTGGTCCGCGCCCTCGTCGCCGGTCCTGCTGTTCCGTTATTCGGCGCTCACCTTCAACAGCCATCGCATCCATTACGATGCCGACTACGCGCGCGCCTCGGAAGGTTACCCCGGGCTGATCGTCCACGGGCCGCTGCAGGCGACGCTTCTTCTCAATCTCGCAGCGACGATGATGGGCCGCTGTCCGCGCCGTTTTTCCTATCGCGGCGTGGCGCCGCTCGTCGCCAGCGACGTATTCGAGGCGGTCGGGCGCGCCGGCGAGGACGGATCGGTTTCGTGCCGGACGAGGGATGCGCGCGGCGTTGTAGCCATGACCGCAAGTGCGCTATATAAGTAGTAAGGCTGACCGCTGCGGATGACGGACGGTGTCTAAGCTTTCTAACTGAGCGGAGGAGTCTAGGGGCGCGCAATTATGGCTGAGTACAAGAACATTGTCGTGGAAAAGCGACTTGGCGCGCTCTGGATTACTTTGAACCGAGCGGAGGAGCTGAACAGCCTCAATCTGGCTCTTGTCGAAGAATTTTCGGCCGCGATCAACTCGGTCGAAAGAGATCCCAGCCTCAAGCTGATCGTCATCACCGGCGCCGGCCGCGCATTCTCGGCCGGTGGGGATCTTAAGGAAATGGACGATGGCTCGGGCGGATACCGCGGCGGCGCCTTTCTGTTCGGCGCCATTTCAAAGCTTCTGATGCGGCTGGAAGGACTGCCACATCCAGTCGTGGCGGCGGTAAATGGGATCGCAGTGGCCGGCGGACTCGAATTGGCCTTGGCTTGCGACATCGTCGTCGCCGCCCAGAGCGCGGTGTTTGGCGACGGGCATGTTCGCTATGGTCTCCTGCCCGGCGGCGGCGGCTCGGTGCGTCTTCCTCGAAAAATCGGCATCAATCGCGCGAAATACATGATGCTCACCGGCAAGACCTTTTCCGCGCGGGTGCTGCAAGATTGGGGGCTGGTGAACGAGATCGCCGAAGATGGAAAGCTGATCGAGTTGGTCGACGGCATCGCCGCAGAACTGACGAGCAAGAGCCCGCTCGCCATGGGCCGCATCAAGCATTTAATCGATGAGGGCTTCGAGCAGCCGATTTCGGCTGCCCTGGCGGCGGAACAATCGCTATGCGCGCTGCATGACGACTCATTCGACCGCAACGAAGGCCTGAGCGCATTCGCGACGAAGCGGCAGCCAGTATTTCGGGGAAGCTGACCAGCGCCGAGGCCGACGTCGTTGCCCTCCGCGGGAAGAAGGACAGGTCCGGGAGAGCTAGGCGAGGAGGACAGTTCGAGGCGATAGCCGTCGACTGTCGTTCTGGACTCCGTTGCGCCGGACACCGTTATACCAGTCCTCTCTGAGGCAGACTCACGAGGGGCATTCCCAAATCGGCTGAAATTTGATTCGTCGTTGCGAACACTTGGAGGTTCGCGATGGCGGCAGCGATTGCGCTTCGAGAGGACTTCAATTCAGGCGCGGTGCGGACAATAGCCACCTCTACGACGCGGTTGCGCGCGGCAGCCACCTCTACGACGCGGTTGCGCGCGGCTGAGAATGTGAGATTGCGGGCGTTTGCGAGCCGCTGGCAGGTCAATCTGGATCGCGCTGGCGGCGATCGTCAGGTTCTCAGCGCATCCGTAGCGAGGCGGCCTTCGAACAGGCCACGTTTGGCCGCAATTAGGCCTTCAAGGAATGTCGCGACCGCCCGAACTCGGGACGAGGCCGCAAGATCGCTGTGGATGACGAGCCAAATCTCCTGTGACACGACCTCGCCCTCGAAGGGCAGCCGCGTTAGATCTGGCTCCGGCAAACGGGGGCCAATGAAGGGCCGCGTCGGATCGGGACGGGGCAGGGAGGCTCCGGGCCCGACGCAGTCGAGGCCTGCCGTTCGATCGAAGTGAACGGGCTGCGCAAAGCGGGTTGTATTCGCGCGGGCTGGGCAGGCGGCTGGCAATGGAAGTGCGACGGCGAGCCACAGTGCATGAAGGAGGCGGGCGGCCATGAAGATATTGGCTGCGGCTTTGGCGTTCTTGATCGGCTTCGGATTGCCGGCTTTCGGCCAGACGAAGTTCGCGCCCATGCGCTACATGAATTTGCCGCAGCTACGCCCATGGACTGGCGACTTCGACGGCATGTTGAAGCGGCGCAGGGTGCGCATCCTCGTGCCCTACAGCAAGTCCCTGTTCTTCGTGGCCCGCGGTCAACAGCTCGGCGCTGTGGCCGAACTCGGCGGGCAGCTCGACCAATGGTTGAACGCGAAGTACAAGACCCGGGCGGAGCGCATCAATGTCTGGTTCATCCCCGTTCCCAGAGACGACCTGCTCAGCGCCTTGAAAGACGGGCGGGGCGACATCGCCGCCGGCAATCTCACCATTACGGCCGAACGCCTCGCCGAAGTCGATTTCACCGATCCCTGGAGGTCCAAGGTCGACGAGATCGTCGTTACCGGACCGGCCGCCCCGCCTGTTCAGAAAATCGAGGATCTGGCCGGACGCGAAGTTTTTGTGCGCCAGAGCAGCGCCTTTGCCGAGCACCTGCGCGCGCTCAACGAGAGCTTCGTGGCCAGGGGGTTGAAGCCCGTCACTTTCAAACCGATGGACGACAATCTTGAAGACGAAGACATCCTCGAGATGGTGAACGCCGGGCTGCTGCCCCTCGCTGTGGTCGACGACTACAAGGCGATCTTGTGGTCATCGGTCTACCGCTCGCTCGTCCCCCATCCCGATCTCGTCGTCAACTCCAGCGGCTCGATCGCTTGGGCGATTCGCAAGAACAGTCCTCTCCTCAAGAATGAACTGGCCGCCTTCATCAACGAGCATCGGTTCGGCACGGCTTTCGGAAACGACATCCGGCGCCGCTACTCCATTGTCGGCCAAATCGATCGGAACCCCTATTCCGACGCCGACACGAAGCGATTCCATGCGTTGGTCGACATTTTCAAGAACCAAGGCAAGGCATACGGCTTCGATTGGCGGATGTTGATCGCGCAGGGCTATCAGGAGTCGCAACTGGACCAGAGCTTGAAGGCCCCAGGCGGAGCGGTCGGGGTCATGCAGATTTTGCCGAGCACGGCCGCTGCGAAGCCGATGGGCGTCACCGGCGTCGCGACCGACGTCAACCGGAACGTTCAAGCCGGCGCCGCATACATGCGTTATCTGATCGACGTCTACATCGGCGACGAACCGTCGGTGAACGAACGAAATCGCATGTTGTTCGCGTTCGCCGCTTACAACGCGGGGCCTGCCAACCTGACCAAATTTCGCCGGGTCGCGAAGGCGGAGGGGCTGAACCCGGATGTCTGGTTCGACAGCGTCGAGCACGCGGCCGCTCAAGTCGTCGGCATCGTGACAGTTCGCTACGTGAGCAACATCTATAAATATTATATCGCCTATACGCTGGCCGCGGAGCGCGAGGCGGCCGCCAACGCGGCGCGCGGCCAAGGCGTTGACGGCTCGGCCCCTAAGTAGAGAGCGAAGAGAGGACGCCGCCGCCGCTGGGAGCGGGGTGGACGTCGCCGAGCGGGAGCCTGCCGCTGGCGCATGCGACTTGATTTGGATTAATGCGATGAGCCCGCTCGGTTGCGAGTCTCATCGCCGCGCCGCGTTCGGATGACGATTGAGGAAATTCCTGGAACCGGGCGCGGCGGCGAACGAACATCTGCCGTCTCGATGTGCGGTTGGGCGCTCCAACGGGAGATAGACCGTGTCGATCGGACTCATACTCGTCGTCATCCTCGTCATTTTCTTGCTTGGCGGCTTCAGCGGCCGCTTTGGCGGCTACGGCTACGGCTACGGCTATGGTCATGGCGGCGTCGGTGTCATCGGCGTGATCCTGATCGTCCTCGTCATACTGTTTCTCACGGGTCGGCTTTGATCACAGGCGGGACGTTACATGCCGTAGCCAGAAGAAGCGTCGGTTCGCGGTCATCGCGCCGGGATCGGATCGAAGGTCGCCCGCGATCGGGCCGAAAACGCTTGTATTTTCGTCTCGCAACGAACGCCAGACTCCAGGCAAATGACGCTGAAATCGACGCGTATCTGCGCAATCCCGAAGCGGCGAAAAGGAGGGCAAGGCAATGAAAATGCGTCCATCCAATCGTCTGATTGCGGGCCTCGCGGCGCTTGGTCTCATTGTCTGTTGCTTCGGCGCAGAGGCAAGCGATCTGAGGGTCGCAATTCACGGCGTAAGGTCGTCGTCGGGCTCGCTCATGATCGGGCTCTACGACAGTGAAGAGCACTTTCGGTCCGCTATAGCGCATGCCGGCAGTCTAGGATTAGTGACCAATCCTTCGCGGCTCGTCGGGATCGCTATGAGAGCGATCGCCGGAACGCAAGCCGTGGTCTTCACCGAGCTCAAGCCGGGCGCCTATGCGGTCATCACGTTTCACGACGAGAACGACAACGGCAAGCTCGACGAGAACGCGTTGGGGCTGCCCACCGAGGGCTACGGGTTCAGCAACGACGCCGAAGGATTCTTCGCCGCGCCTTCCTTCAAGGAAGCCGCCGTGACGCTCGGCAGTCACGACAAAACAATCGACATCACGCTCAAATATCCGCCGAAGTAGCACGGCGGCGAGAGGCGAGATTGACGTGGACCTTATCGGCGGGGCCACTCGCGCGGCGACCGACCGCGCTGTCGCGATGCGACAAGCGAGGATATGCGTTTCCGGCTTGATTGAGGTCAAAGCGGCGTACGCGTTGCGACTTATCTTTTGTTCTTCGGTGAGGCGCCCTGCTGCGCCTTGGGCACGGAGGGGAAACACCATGTTGTCATGTAAACCAAGGTATCGCTCTTTGGCTTCGCTCGCCGGCGCCATGATGTTGGCGGCGACCGCATCTCACGCGGCGATGTTGCCTGCTCCCGTCGCGCCTTATTCGTCGCCCGACATCCAGTTGGCCTGGTGCGCGCTCGGCGCTCATATCGGACCCGTCGGGGCCTGCATCGGCCATGTGCACCGCTGGCGCCATTGCTGGATCAATCGTTGGGGCCATCGCGTCTGCAACTGGTAGAACGGAGGCCGGTCTTAATCGCTGGCGCAATGAGAGGGAAGGTTCAGCGCGCGTCGTCGCGCTGAAGCTTCCCGGCAGGCGGCCCTCGCCACGAAGCTAAAATGACGAAGGAGGGATCGCGGTGGTTTCGCTCGCAATCGGAATCCTCATTACCATCGTCGTCGGCGCGATCCTGTTTTGGGCGATCGATAAATTTTGTCCCGATGCGCGGCTGGCGCAACTCCTGAAGCTGCTCGTGGCGCTGTTATGTTTGGCGTCGATCGTTAGCCGGCTGCTTCCTTTGCTGGGGTATCCGTCTTTCCTGTAACCGCCTCGATGATTCTTGCGCCCGCTCGCACGCCCTTGCCCTAGGCTTGCCGACTTTCCGAGGCCAGTCGTGGCGCTCTGTCACGGCAAGTTCTCGCGTTGTCGCCCATGAACGTTCGATACCGGCGTAATGGACGCGCGTAGATTCCGAGGCTACCCACGCGGGCGCCGGCAGGGTAGGCGGGAGAGGGGCGATTGGATTGGCCTCGGTCCGTTCCGCAGAGAATTCGGAGAGACGCCATGTCGAGCGAAAGTCTTATCGTCATACTTGCGGTCGGCCTCATTGCAGGGTGGTTAGCTGGGCAGATCGTCCGCGGCACCGGTTATGGAATCGTCAATGACCTCGTTATCGGCGTCATAGGGGCCTTCATCGGCGGGTGGCTGCTGCCCCGAATCGGCATCCACCTTGGCGAGGGCACTATCGCCGCGATCGCCAACGCCACGATCGGCGCGCTGCTGCTCCTCTTGGTTCTCAGACTCGTTCGCGGCGGAGGCCGCTGGCATGGGGGATGGCGCAGCCGTTGGCGTTGGCCCTGGTAATTGAGGGGAAGCGGAAGGCGCGGCCGTAAAAGGCGCGAATTGACGGGGCTGTTTCCTGCGCTGACGCCCTTTGGCTAGACAGGCGGCGCCGCCGTCGCTGAAGTCGGTTCCTCGCGCCCGAACCTTGATCGACAGCCTGTGACTTTTGAGAGGTCAGGGGGCGCCGATCGCACACGGCCGCCATCCAGATCAAAGCGCTGGCCCCGGCATTGCGTTTGAGCGCGAACACTCGCAACGCCGATCGGCGGCGGCGCCCGCGCCAACCGGCGTTGCAAGGGCAATCATCGACTTGCGGTTCCCGATCCGCGTCAGGATCGCAGCCACAACGACAATGGCTAGTGCCGCGGACCGCCCACCTTGAAGTCGCGCATCAGCGGACCGAAATCGTGCTTTTGCGCATCGGTGAGGCTATCGTAAAGAGGCTTGGCCGCATCGGCGACGATCTGGAGCTGCGCCGCCGTTTTCTGAAGATGCTCGGACATGATCGTCATGCGCTCGATCGGCGAGGGGCGCTCGCCGCTGGCCATACGGTCTCGCGCCTGACGCCATCGGTCCGCGCGCGCCTTCTCGGCGTCGCGGATCGCCGCCTCGAACGCCGGCCAGTTCTTCTCTTGCTCCGCGGTGAGCTTGAGCCCTGCCTTCATGGCGGCAAGATGCGCATCGAGCATCAAGGCGTGGCGTTCCTGCATTTGCTGCATCTGGGCCATGTCCGGCGCATCGGCGGGTGCGGCGAACGCGTTCAGGGCCAAGGTCGTGCTCGCCAGGCCGGCGACTGCGACGGAGGCGAGAAGAAACTTTCTCATGTGTGCACCTATGGGTTGAAACATTGCGTTGTCTGTTCGATTTCAGGGCATCGAAGTCAAAGGCGAACTTGCTCAACTCTGGCCCGCTGTCGCACTGCGCTAAACGTCGATCTCTCGATCGAGTGGTCGATCGAGGGGCGTCGCGCCCAGCGGGCAATCTCACCCTCTCCAACGGGCGCAGTCCAATTCCGAGCGGACGCGCATCATGGAGAGACGATAGAGACGGCCGTCAGTAGCCCCAGGGACCGCAGAGACCAAGAGTCAATTGAATGGGTCCGCACACGCCGTAGTAGCCCCCGAACCCGCCGAACCCGCCGTACCCGCCATGCCCTCCGCGGCCGCGGAAACCGCCGGCAGCGTGCCCGCGCGCGCCATGGCTCGCGGCGTGGCCGCCCGGCCTCTGCCCCGCGTCGGCGACGGACGGAAGCGCGATCGTGGCGCCGGCCAAGGCCAACGTCATCGATCCAGCGATGAAGATGTTCTTCAGCATAGACGTTTTCATGGCGATTACCTCATGTGGCGATAGATACGACAGTTCTCACCCAACGTTGGGAAACAAACGGTGGTTGAAGAGCGTCTCTTTGCGTTGTTTTAGTCCAATCTTTGCCGTCAGGGCCGTTCGACGCTCTCCATTCGAATCCCCAGGCGCCGTTCGCGAACGACACGCGGCCTCGATGGGTCGGATGCGCATTCTTGCAATTCAATGTTCGCGAACGGTTCGGCTCGGTTCGAAAAGCCTATACGGCGGCGGCCCATCGAATCTAGGCTCGGAAACTACTCAGGCTTCGCCGTTGGACGCCGCAATCGATCAGCCGCGCCGCTGCAATCGAGAGGCTCGTCGCCGCTCTCGCCCATGGGTAGTTTCCGAGTCTCACGCCCAACGAACGGACGGCCTATCGAGGTCAAGTCGGGGCCATGTCCTAAAGCGATGGGGCGCGGCCTTGCGAAATTCGCGTCGATCGACGCAAACCAGGAGACCTCCATGAAAGCGCCTTTCCTATCGGGCCTCGCGCTCGCCGTCGCCGCGGGGATGGCCCTGCCGCTGGCAGGCGCGGCCGAAGCCGCAATCGGCGTCGCCCTCCCTGCGTCCCAGATTCTTCCTGTCGAAAAGGCGCAATTCTTTTTCGGCGGCCAGAACTATTGTTGGTACGACAACGGCTGGCAAGGCCCGGGTTTCTATTGGTGCGGCTATGCTTGGAACAATGGCCAAGGCTGGGGCGGCGGCGAAGGTTGGCAGGGCTGGAGCCACGGCGCGCGCGTGGCGGCGCCTAGAGTCGTCGCGCCCCGCGTCCACGTCGGCGGCGCCTTTGCCGGTCACGCCCATTTCGGCGTCGCTCATGGCGGCTTCAAACATGGCAGCGCCGGTCATGGCGCCAAGGGCGGCAACAACAAGAAGAAATAAATTCCGCAAGGGATAGTCCGGCTTTACGCGCCGCCCCTTCCGTGTGCGGGCGGCGCGAAGCGGGACCGATAACGGCCAGTCGCCATGCGGCGACTGGCGGATGCGGCGCGAGGGAATGCGCATGAGGATATGGCGCGCGTAGCGGAGCGGTCGTGCGCAGACCTCAGCGCGCGAAACGCGCGTTGTCCAAAAGTAACAATCATCTCTGAAGTCCGCGCCTTTTCAAGACAGCACAATAGGAGCGCACGTCCATGACCCTCAGCATCGCCCACCTTCAACCCATCGTCTCCCTGATCGCCGGCGTTCTCATTCTCATGATGCCCCGATTACTCAATTACATCGTCGCCTTCTTTTTGATCGTATCGGGAGTCCTTGGCCTCGGGCTCGTTCACTGACACGCGTCGCAGGCCAAACGCCGGCATTCGTCGCAACAAAAGACTTCAGAAGCGCGATCCGCCAAAGGACACCCAAACGTGAGCGAGCCCAAGAGCGGCATTTCATGAGTCTCGTGCATGCTTTGTGCGCGCTCGCGCTGAGCACCGTTCTGCTGGGGGCCTGCGCAACCGAGCCGCGCACGCCCTTTACCGAGTCCGAACAGATGGCCGCGGTCCCCATCGGCGCGCCTAATATTCGATATTGGGCCGACGCCACGGCGGGCAGGCTCCAAGGCGTCATGCGACGCGCCGTCGTGCAGAAAGGGCAACCGTTCGTCTATCTCGCGCTGTCCGGCGGCGGTGGGGGCGGCGCCTTCGGCGCGGGCGTTCTCAACGGCTGGAGCGAGTCCGGGACGCGACCGGAATTCACCATTGTCTCTGGCGTTTCGACCGGAGCGCTGATCGCTCCCTTCGCTTTTCTCGGACCGACTTACGACGACAGACTCAGGCAAATTTACACGAATGGCGCGGCGCAACGCTTGATTGGACTGCCCAATCCTCTTGGAGCGCTGTTCGGCGCCGGGGTGTTCGGTCCCGGGCGCGTGCGCGGGCTCGTCGAGCGCTATCTCGATGACGACCTGATAAGGGCGATCGCGCGCGAGGATCAAAAGGGGCGTCGCCTGCTGGTCGTCACGACCAATCTCGACGCGCAGCGCGCCGTTGTGTGGGACATGGGCGCCATCGCGACCAGCGGTGAGCCGAAAGCCTTTGAACTGTTCCGCGACGTTCTCGCCGCCTCCGCGAGCGTTCCCGTGGTCTTCGCGCCGCAACTCATCGATGTCGAAGCGAACGACAAAGTCTTCCAGGAGATGCATGCCGACGGCGCGCTGAGCGCGCCCGTCTATACATTGCCGCAGGCGGTGCTCTTCGGCGGCAAGCCGTTTTGGCGAGCCTCGCGTCCGGCCATGTATGTCATCGTCAACGCCCGCATCGATCCGGGCTTCGCGGTCGTGCCGGAGCAAGTCGAAGCGATCGCGGCGCAGTCCCTTTCCACCTTGAACAGGGTCGGCACGAAGGCGGTGCTCGCCGAGACCTATAACGCCGCCACCCGCGAGGGCCTGAGTTTTCACCTCAGCTATATCGGCAAAGATCACCCCGACAGCGGCGGTACCGGATTCGAGACCGACGCGATGCGCCAGCTCTACGACTACGGTTACGAGAAGGCTCGCTCCGGCGCCTTTTGGGTAACCGAGCTATCTCAGATCGAGGCGGTGAAGGACGCGGCGATAGCGGCCGCGGAATAAATCATTCGCGCACGGCGCGCGGGTAGTTGAACGGCGTTCGTCGCGCTCAGAATTTGACGAAGGACGCGTCGATCGCCCCGTGACCTCTCGCGACAAGCATTGAACCGGCTGTCGCTGCCGGAAATCAGATTGGATAAGGCCATGCCACCTCCGGCCGTCAGTGAAAAGGTCTCGACCGCTCGATCGGGCGCCGATGTGAACGGGGCCGCGCCGACAGGCCTGACGAGCGATGAAGCGCGTCGCCGGCTGGAAGATTTCGGCCCCAACGCTATGCCGGACGCCAGCGTTCATCCCTTGCGCCGGGTGTTCGGAAAATCCTGGGCGCCCGTTCCCTGGATGCTCGACGCCGCCATCGAGCTCGGGCTGTCGCTCGGCAATCACACTGAAGCTTCGGTCGGCGGCGTGTCGGTCTGGGTCATCCGGACCAACGAAGAACTGATGATCGCGCAGCACACGCTGGCGGTCATCCGCCCGTAGAGGAGAACCCGCGTGTTGGCGGCGCCGCGAATTCCCGAGACGTAAACGTACAGGGAGGGAGACGATGTTCAAATTCATCGAGGGCCTGCCGCCGGACGTGATGGCGATCGAAGCCAGTGGCAAAGTAACGCACGAAGATTATCGCAACACGCTTATCCCCAAGGCCGAAGCGATGATGGCGAAGGGTCCGGTCAGGTTGCTTTATGTCATCGGAAGGGATTTCACAGGCTTTGAACTTGAGGCGCTGTGGGATGACAGCGCGTTCGGCTTCAGGCACTGGCACGATTTCAGCCGCATCGCCGTGGTCACTGATCACGCGTGGATGAGCGCAATGGTCAACATGTTCAAACCATTCTTTCACGGGGACGTCCGGCTGTTCAGGCTCGCCGAATTGCCTGCCGCGAAAGACTGGATCACGGACACTCCCGAAGGCGCATGACCACGAAGACAGATATCCCGCAGATCGCGAAACTTGGGGCGTCGCAAAGATAGAAGGAACACCGGTTATGGTATCCAACGACACCCCTACCCAAGCTGCCATCTCCGAGCCGGGATCGAAGTCCGACGCCAAGGACGATTTGAAATCCCTGCCGCTGGCGGAGTTGGAAAAAAAACTCGGGTCGTCACCGGACGGCCTTTCTCAAGCCGAGGCGCAGAAGCGGCTGATCCAATATGGCCCCAACGAAATCGAAGAGAAAAAGACCAACGAGATCTTGAAATTCCTCAGCTATTTCTGGGGTCCCATCCCCTGGATGATCGAGGCGGCCGTGGTTCTTTCGGCGATCGATCGGCACTGGCCAGACTTTGGCATCATTCTGCTTCTGCTCGTGGCCAACGCTGTTGTCGGTTTCTGGGAGGAACACCAAGCGGGCAACGCAATCGCCGCCCTGAAGGCGAAACTCGCGATCAAGGCCAATGTGAAACGGGATGGAAAGTGGATCAACCCAGCGGCGCGTGATCTGGTGCCGGGCGACGTCATCCGTGTGCGCCTGGGCGACATTGTGCCAGCCGATGCGCGCCTCCTCGAAGGCGACCCGATCGAAGTGGATCAGTCGGCCCTGACGGGCGAGTCGCTGCCCGCCACGCGCAAGCCTGGCGAGGCCGTATTCTCCGGATCGATCGTTCGCCAGGGCGAAATCGGCGCCATGGTCTACGCGACCGGCGCCAAGACCTATTTCGGCAAGACGGCGGAACTGGTGCAAGAGGTCCATACCGTCAGTCATTTCCAACGCGCCGTGCTTAAGATCGGCAATTACCTGATCATTCTCGCCGTGGCTCTGGTGTCGGTGATTGTTCTCGTCGCGCTGTTTCGCGACGACCCGATCGTCACAACGTTGCAATTTGCTCTGGTGCTGACCGTGGCCGCGATCCCCGTGGCGATGCCCACGGTGCTCTCGGTGACAATGGCGGTTGGAGCGCGCCTGCTCGCAAAGAAAGAAGCGATTGTGACGCGATTGTCGGCGATCGAGGAACTCGCCGGCGTCGACATATTGTGCTCGGACAAGACCGGCACGCTGACGCAGAACAAGTTGACCCTGGGCGATCCGTTCTGCGTCAACGACGTCCCTGCCGATCAAGTCGTCCTGAACGCCGCGTTGGCGTCGCGCGCGGACGATAAGGACACCATCGACTTGGCCGTGCTGGGCGGCCTCAAGAGCGATCAGGCCCTGAAGGGCTACCAGGTGGTTCATTTTCAGCCGTTCGACCCGGTGCATAAGCGCACCGAAGCCACGGTCAAGGGCGTGGACGGAAAGCAGTTCAAGGTCGCCAAGGGCGCGCCGCAGGTGATCTTGGCGCTGTCGGCCAATGCCGGCGAGGTGAAGCCCGCCGTCGACAAGGCCGTCAACGCATTCGCGGCGCGCGGCTTTCGCTCCTTGGGCGTGGCGCGGGCCGAGGGAGACGGTCCATGGCGGTTTCTCGGCGTGCTGCCGCTGTTCGATCCACCGCGCGAGGACGCCAAGGCGACCATCGCGACCGCTCGGGAGATGGGCGTAAGCGTCAAGATGGTCACTGGCGACGCGCTGGCCATCGCTCAGGAAACCGCCAAGAAACTGGGGATGGGCGCGAATATCCTCGACGCCAGCGGCTTCGGCGAACTCGAAACGTCGTGAGACGGCGGCGCTGGCGGAGTCGATAGAGAAGGCGGACGGCTTCGCCCAGGTCTTCCCAGAACACAAATTCCACATCGTTGATGTCCTGCAGCAAGGCGGCCACATCGTCGGCATGACCGGCGACGGGGTGAACGACGCCCCGGCGCTGAAGAAGGCCGACTGCGGCATCGCCGTTTCGGGGGCTACGGACGCAGCGCGCGCTGCGGCGGCCATCGTGCTGATGACGCCCGGCCTGTCGGTCATTGTCGACGCGATCAAGGAGAGCCGGAAGATTTTCCAGCGGATGAACAGCTATGCGATCTACCGCATCGCCGAGACGTTGCGCGTGCTGCTGTTCATGACGCTGTCGATCCTGATCTTCAACTTCTACCCGTTGACGGCGGTGATGATCGTGATGCTGGCCCTGCTCAACGACGGCGCCATCCTGTCCATCGCCTATGACAACGTTCATTACAAGGATGCGCCCGAGGCCTGGAATATGCGCATGGTGCTCGGCGTCGCCACTGTGCTGGGCGTCGTTGGCGTCATGTCTGCGTTTGGCCTGTTTTATCTCGGAGAGCGCGTCTTCCACCTCGACCGCGCACACATTCAAACGTTGATGTACCTAAAGCTGTCTGTCGCGGGACATCTGACAATTTTCCTGACCCGCACGCGCGGCCCCTTCTGGTCGATACGTCCCGCACGGATTCTGCTTCTGGCGGTGTTCGGCACGCAAGCCGTGGCGACTCTGATCGCGGTTTATGGGTTGTTTATGACGCCGCTCGGCTGGGGCTGGGCGCTGTTCGTGTGGGGCTATGCTCTGGTGTGGTTCCTCGTAAACGATCGCGTGAAACTGGTCGCGTACCGGATTTTCGACCCAACTGCCGCGCCCCTATTGGCCAAGGAGCCTGTCGACTTGACGCCGCGGATCGCCAAGCGCGCCTATCAACTCTATGAGCGGCGAGGCCGCCGTGGAGGCTATGCAGTTTCGGACTGGCTTCAGGTGGAGCGGGAGATTCGGGACGAGTCCCGCAAGTGAACCGACACGACTGAGGCGGCCGGCGCCAGCGGGAGGAAGAAAATGAAAATAAATTCAAAGGATTTTCGGCTGCGGGAAAGAGGCGAGGTCAATCTCGAGAAGTGGCCGACGAAGGTTGATCCCGTCTATCAATCGAAGGAGCAATACCAAGAATTGCTGGACGAACACGTCGCCCAGCTGAGCGCGCTCCAGGAGCTTCACTATGCATCCGACCGTTACGCCGTCCTGCTGATTTTTCAGGCGATGGACGCGGCGGGAAAGGACGGCGCGATCAGGCACGTGATGTCGGGGGTCAACCCTCAAGGCTGCCAAGTCTTCAGCTTCAAGCATCCCAGCCCCGCCGAACTGGAACACGATTTTCTCTGGCGCACCACGCGTGATCTGCCCGAACGCGGGCGGATCGGCATCTTCAACCGATCCTACTATGAGGAGGTGCTGATCGTCCGCGTTCATCCCGAAATTCTCCGCGGCGAACGGCTCCCAGACGCGCCGCATGGCGACAAGACGGTCTGGCGCGACCGCTATCGTTCGATTGTGGATTTGGAGAGACACCTTCACGTAAACGGAACCCGCATCGTCAAGTTCTTCCTCCATCTCTCGGAGGAAGAGCAACGGAAACGCTTTCTCGAACGCATCGACGAGGCGGGAAAGAACTGGAAACTCAGCCTTGCCGACATCGAAGAGAGAAAATTCTGGAAGCGCTACATGAAGGCCTATGAGGAATGCCTCGGCGCCACGAGCACCCATCACGCCCCCTGGTATGTCGTTCCCGCCGACGACAAGGAAAACGCTCGATTAATCGTATCCCAAATTGTCCTCGATACGTTCGCAGGACTCAAAATGAGTTACCCAAAAACGAGCGCCGAGCGCGAGCAGGAATTGCAGTCGATCCGCAAGCGGCTCGCCAAGTGACAACGTAGCGTTTCTTGCGAGGCAAGGCCGCGCATTCCCGTCGCCGGGGCTTGGGAGAATCGGTCGCGAGAAAAGACGATCGCAAAAGACTGCCTTGCCACGTCGGGCGCGCCGATCCGTCCAACGTTTCGCTTAAGCGTCCGACTCCGGCCATCCGTAATGGCTGTGGAGCCGCTTCGCATAGTCTCGATTGAAAGCCTCCAGAGGATCCCACGGCGGGCTCGACTTGACCTGTTCGCGCGACACGTTGAGTTCGACGTGGCGGTCGAACCAATCGATCGATTTCACCGCGAGCGGCGAGATCAATACGCGCTTGCCAAACCACCAATTCCTGGTGTCGACGACGAAATAATGGATGCTCCAGTCGGCGTCGTCGATCATGAAGTTCTCGATATGGCCGATTTCGCCGTCGACTGCGTGAAGGCGGTATCCCGTCACTTCGTCGACGCTGCGCAGGTGCGGATCGGCTCCGTGCAAACTCGCGCCCTTGGCATGGCGCTCGTCGGCGCTCAGGCCCAAGCCGAAATAGGGCGGCGCCATATAGGGCCAAGCCATCGCGCCGGGCGTCTCGCTGAGATAGGGGCCGCTCCAGAGCGGGTCCCAGCCATAGTACGTATAGAGCTGGTTCTCCATCTGCTGCGACACCGGCTGGTCGTCAGCCAATTCCTGGCTCTTCTCGACCTGGGGCTTCGTCAGCGACACGATAAATCGTTGCTGTTCCAGGTCGGCCCGCGAAATCGCCGAGGGATGGATCAGCGCCTTGCGCCCGGGCAGCCAGGCGCCGCAATTGACGACGAGCCAGCGCACTTTCCATGTCGCGTCGTCGAACAGGAAATCGGCGACGGTTCCGATCAGGCCGTCTTTCGCCTCGATCGCGAAACCTCTCAGGGGGGAAATGATCTGCATCATAGCTTGGCGCCTTTTACCAATGGGTCTTGCCGCCAACCTGGCCGCGGGCCGAACCGTTCATGCCGTTTTCAAGTATAGCCCGACGGGCTTCCTTGCGTCGATCCAGCCCGCCCGAAGCATCAGGATAAGGGACGAGCCGGCGGGAAACAGGTTCGGAAACTACCTAGTCCCACGGCGCCGGCTTCGACCGCTGAAGCGGCGCCGCCGAGGTTCGAGCCTCCGCCAAATCTAGGTAATTTCCGACGCTGCCGCCTCTCGAACGATCCCGTTACGGTCTCGATGCGAAACGGGAACGGCGCAACTCCAGGCGCTGTCGCGTGTCGCCACGAAACACGAGGAGAGCGCAGCCATGGACAAGAACAGAATCGCCGGTTCGGTCAAGGAAGTCACGGGCGCCGCGAAGGAAGCCGTCGGCAAGGCGATCGGCGACGCCAAGTTGCAAAGCGACGGCAAGGCCGAAAAGGCCGTCGGCAAGATTCAGAACGCCGTCGGCGGCGTGAACGACGCGGTGCGGGATGCGCTGAAGAAGCCGTGAAATCCGCCGCCCCCGCCGAAGCGAACATCATCAACCCGGAGGCTGGATCATGAGCCTGATTCTTATCATCGTATTATTGATTATCGTCTTCGGCGGCGGCGGTGGCTATTACGCGCACAGTTACTATGGCGGCACGGGGCTGGGCGGCGTTCTCGGCGTCGTTTTGATCGTGCTTGTCGTGCTGTGGCTCGTCGGCCGCTAGCCGATCGCAATCGTACGGTGCGGCGACGCGCGATTCCGCTTGCGAAGGATCGTCAGCGCCTGATTTGGACGCCGCGCCTGCGATCCTTCCGATCCATATCGAAGAGACGATTCAGTCGATCGCCCGGCTCCACGCCGAGCACCACGCCAACGCCACGCAACATCGGCGCGTCGTCGACCGCATTACATCCTTGCTGGGCCGCCCCGTCTTCATCGCGGCGCTGACCGTCGTCGTCCTCGGCTGGGCGAGCGTGAACGGCCTCGCCTTGTGAATGGCGAGCCGGCCGAGCCTTTGGAAACTGTGGAGCGGACCGCGCAAGGCGAGCGATTCGCTGCAAACTCGCCGCGCAGGGCGACCGCCGGAAAATTCGCCGGCGGCCGTATTCGAATCGAGGCGCGCAGAGTCCGCGCCGCCATTTTACGACGACGCGGCCTCGGAGGCGGCTTCTACCAGTTGCAGACCCGATGGCCCCAACGATTGTACCAGCAGTGGTGGCGGTGGTAACCGCCGATACAGGCGCCGATGGGTCCGATATGAGCGCCGACAGCGCACCAGGCCAACTGGATGTCGGACCCCGCATATGTGGCGGCGGGAGCCGGCGCCATTGCGGCCTGCGATAGGGTAGCCGACAGCAACATGGCGCCGGCGGCGACGAGCGCGGCCAAAGACCCGCTTCTTGATTTACGTGACAACATGATTTTCTCCCGAGGTTCGCCGCGAGCTCACGTTGGTTCGAATGAACCAGAACGGCCAGTGCGGCGCTTGCCTCATGCAAACTCTAGCCGGCGCGCGAGGGCGCGAGTAGGTTCGGAAACTACTCATACGGTTTCCTGGTGATCACCTCGGGTTGGCGATTTTCGGCCACCAATGGAAGCCGGCCTGGCTCTTGATCTTTTCTCGGTCGCTGGCGAGCGCGGCGCATCGCATCGAGATGATTTCGTCGAGGGCCTCGAGGGTGGGGATGTGCTTGTTGACGACGGGCTCGTCGACCAGCGTCCACAGCGTCTCGGCCGGCTGCACCTCGGGGGTGTAGGCGGGCTGGAAGACGAGGCGAAGGCCGTCGGGCACGGCGAGGCCGGCTTCGCCGTGCCAACCGGCGTTGTCGAGCGTCAGGACGATGCGCCGCTCGCGCCCGGCGCCGGCTTCCTCGGCGAACAGCCGCAGCAGCGCCTCGAAGAACGGCTTGGATACGCCGTTCGAGACGTACCAGAAGCTTTCGCCCGTGGCCGGGGAAACGAACACCGTCACATAGAGCCATTCGAAGCGATGATGGCCGTGCGCGGTCGGCCGCTCGCCGACCGCCGCCCAGACCCGACGGATCACCGGCTTCAGGCCGAGCCGGTGTTCGTCGGTCGCGAAGGCCTCGATCGGCGTGTCGGGATGGCGCGCCGCTTCCTCGGCGACGACTTCGGCGACTTTTTTTGAAGGCCTCTTGCTCTTCGGGCGTGGCCGCCTTCGGGTTGCGCGGCCGCGGCTTCTGGATCGACCAGCCGATCGCTCGCAACGCCTCCCAGCCGCGTTGCGGCGCGAGCGAGGCCAGTCCCAGTTCGCCCGCCATCCAGCGCGCGACCTTGCCGCTCGTCCAAATCCCGCCGTCGGGCGGCGGTTCGGCCAAACGTGCGCGCAAACGCTCCAACAGTTCGGGCCTCAGAACCTTCGCCGCCGCGCCGTTGCCCCGACGCAGATCGCCCATCGCCGAAGATCCAAGCGCATTATAACGCTCCACAAGCTGTTCGATCCAGCGCTGGCCAAACGAGGTCATCGCCGCCACCTCGCCGGTCGAATGCCCCTTCGCCAAAAGCCAGATCGTCTGGAAATGCCGCGAAGACGTCACGTCCTCGCACGCCTCGTACCGCTCCTCCAACGCCGCAACGCTCAGATGACCGGCAACATAAGCCATGCCCGCCTCCCGCGATTCATGGCCGTTCTATCTACCAGCAGAAATCCCCGACGGGAATCCACACCCCGTCGAGTCAATCAGCCGGAAACCGTATCAGACCTCGCCATAGAAGCAGGGCCAGCGAGTTGGCAGCCGTTCAGCGCCGGCGGGCAGGCTGACGAAACTCGGCTGGCCTCGCATTGCAAACAGCGAGCCGGCCAAGCCTTCCGAAACTATTTCGCAGGTCAAGAACCAGGCGCTGGCGCCGTCAGACCCGGGGGTCGTTGTTCTTACGGCGCTTGTCGCGGCTCGGCGACGCCGCCCGCCGCGATGAGCGCCAGTCGAGCCAATGCGGGAAGCGACTTCGACCCGGTTCTCTTCATGATGGAGGCGCGATGGTTCTCGACGGTGCGTTGGCTGATGCCGAGGTCGGCCGCGATGTTCTTGCTGGGGTGGCCGGCGAGCACCCTTTCCATGACCTCGCGCTGTCGCGGCGTGAGACCGGCAAGGTGAGTCGCCGCCGACTCCCGCCATTCCTGTAACTTGACTGTGTCTTGCGACAGTTCGAAAGCGCGCTCGATGCTGGCGATCAGTTCGTCGCGGCCGACCGGCTTTTCGATGAAATCCAAGGCGCCCGCTTTCATCGCCTCGACCGCCATCGGCACGTCGCTGTTGCCGGTGATCATGATCGAGGGCAGGCGATGGCCGTCGTCGTGGAGCTTGCGCAGCAACTCGAGCCCGTTCATTCCCGGCAGATAGGCGTCGATCAACAGGCACGCGGACTTCTCGGAGCGAAAGGCCTGGAGAAACGCCTCGCAGCTCGGATACGTCTCGACGACGCGGCCGTCGTCCTCCAGCACGGCGCGCAACGCCTCGCAAACCTGGTCGTCGTCATCGACAATGAAAATCTTGGAGAGTCCGGAAGCGCTCGCCTCTTCGACCGGGCGCACGGGGCGCGCCGCGAGCGCGGCGGGCGGCTTCGCCAGGAGTTTCTCGATCGCTTGCGTCAACTCTATCAACTTGACGGGCTTGTTGAACTGAACGCAGTCGTGAAGGGCGATGTCGCGCAAGGCTCCGGTGGAAATATCGCCGGTGAGAATGATGAAGGGAATCTGGCGACTGAGCTCTTGCCTCAGTTTCTGACACACTTCGATTCCGTTCATGCCGTTCGGCAGATTGTAATCGGCGAGGACCAGATCCGGTCGGATGGTCCGCCGAGTCGCCAATTCCAGGGCGGCGGGGCCGTCGACGGCCGTCGCGGCGTCATAGCCTTCTTCCCTCAGGAAGAGTTCGAGGTGTTCGCGCACTTCCGGGTCGTCCTCGATGATCAGGATCGTTCCCGTGCGAGGCGCCGTCTGCGTGAATGCGTCGACGGCGTCGCTGGGACGACGGTCACGACTCGGCGAGGCGCCGCTCGGCGACAGGGCGACCTCAATCGAGAATACCGAGCCTTTGCCTTGCAGCGAGCGCACCTTGATGGGATGGCCGAGCAGTTCGGCTAGGCTCTTGACGATGGACAGCCCCAGGCCCAGGCCGCGGCTTCGCTGGCGAGCGGCGTTGTCGAGCTGATGGTATTCCTCGAAGATCGCCCGCAACTCCGGCTCGGGGATGCCGATTCCGGTGTCCCAGATCTCGATGCGCAGCTTTCCACCGCGGCGACGGCACCCGACGAGCACCTTGCCGCGCTGGGTGTATTTCAGGGCGTTCGAAAGCAGGTTGCGCATCATCTGCTCGAGCAGACGCGGATCGCTGCGGATGGACAGCGCGCAGGGCATCACGCGCAACGCGAGGCCCGCCGCCTGCGCGTGATAGGTCAATTCGTCCCGGAGGCGGTCGAACAGGTCGTTCACGGGGAAGTCGACCGTTTCGGCCTTAACGGCGCCCACTTCGATCTGATTGATGTCGAGCAGCGTATTCAGCATGCCGGTCATCGCGCCGAGGGCTTCGTCGATGCGATCGACCAGCTTTTGCTTCTTCTCCCCAACCACCCGCTTGGCCAGCAGGCCCTGAAGCAGGGCGAGCGTCTGCAAGGGCTGGCGCAGATCGTGGCTCGCCGCCGCCAGAAAGCGCGACTTGGCGACGGTCGCCAATTCCGCTTGTCGCTTGGCGGCGGTCAGCGCATCCGCCGTGCGCCGCCGTTCCGTCACGTCTTCATAGGTGATGACGACGCCCTCGGTCTTCTCGTCGCTGGCGCGATAGGGCAAGATCCGGCGTATGAACCAGTAGCCGCTCTGACCCTCGATTTCCCGCTCGACCGGCGTATGGTTTTTCAGAACCTTGCGGGCGTCGTCCAGGAGGGCGTCATCGGCGGCGAGCGACTTGAGATCCGTGAGCGGGCGCCCGATGTCGCTCGCAATCACATTGAAGAGCGCTTTCGTCGCCGGCGTGAAAAAGCGAATGTTGAAGCGGGTGTCGAGAAAGATCGTCGCGACGTCGGTGCTGTAAAGGACGTTCTGCAAATCGTCGGCGGTCGTGCGCTGCCGATCGAGCGTTTCCTGCAACTGGGTGTTGAGAGCGTTCAGCTCCTCGTTCAGCGATTGAAGTTCCTCCTTGGATGCGAGCAGTTCCTCGTTGGTCGATTGATATTCCTCGTTGACGGACAAAGCCTCCTCGTTGATCGCCATCTGCTCTTCGCTCGAGGTTTCGAGACTGCGGATGGCGTTCTGGAGTTCGATTTTCGTCGCCTCGATCTCCCGCTCGAGTTCGACGACGCGAGGAACGTCAGCCGGCGCCACTTTGCCGCCCACGGCGACTTGCGGCTCCGGCTCTTCGACGAAGCATATCAATAGCAATTCTTCGCGCTCGCTCGGCGCCGGTTCGACAACGATGCGGAACGACGAGGCGCCGGCTTCGCCGTTCGTCCACCCGCCGGGCACGAGGACGCGCGCGTTGTCCTGTAGCGCGCGCTGGACGGCCGCCCTCAGCTTGGCGCGCACGCCCTCGCGCGCCATGGCGATCAAATCGTGCACGGGGCGGCCCGATGGGATCTTGAGATAGCGATCGACAGGCCCTTGGAAGTGAAGGCATTCGAGTTTGCGGTTGATCAGCACCGCGGCCGGACCATAGGTCTCCAACACCATCGTTCGGCAAAGCTCGGCAAGCGAGGCCTGGCGCGAAGGCGCCGGCGTCGGTCCGGAAAGCATGCGCATCCGTGGCCCGTCGCCGGCGCTCAGGGGCGAGCCGAAGTCGCTGGGCCGGTTGCCGCCAACGCGCCGATAGAGGCGCTCGGATTTGGAAACGACAGCAAACCGGCCGTCGGCGGCTCCCACTGTTTCGGCATTGCCGAGCAGCAGCAGGCCGCCCTCGCGCAACGCAAAATGAAAGATCGAGACGGCTTTCGCCTGCGCCTCGGGACGCAGGTAGATCAGAAGGTTCCGGCACGAAACGAAGTCGAGACGCGCGAACGGCGGGTCGGCCAGCACGTCCTGCACCGTGAACAGCACACTGGCGCGCAGCCCGGGCGAGACCCTGTAGGAACGATCCTCCCTCGAGAAAAAGGCGACCAATCGGCCTGGCGAAACGTCGGCCTCGATCGATTGGGGATAGAGGCCTTCACGCGCGATCGCCACCGCATCCGGGTCGACGTCGCTGGCGAAGACCTGGAGTTTAAGGTCGCGTTTCGAAGCATCGATCTGCTCGCGAAACAGCATGGCGAGGGAATACGTCTCCTCGCCGGAGCTGCAACCGGCGACCCAGATCCGCAGCGGCCGGTCCTCGGCGTGATCGCGCACGAGTTTGGGAATGACGCTCTTCTCCAGGAAATCAAACACTGGCGCGTCACGAAAGAAACCCGTGACATTGATCAACAAGTCCCGGGAGAGCTGATCGCGTTCGTCGGCGTCGCGCAGCAGGAAATCAAGATACGCGTCCGCGGTCTTGATCGCCGACATCGCCATTCGGCGCTCGATCCGGCGTTCGAGCGTGCCATGCTTGTAAAGCGTGAAATCGTGAACCGTTTTCGTGCGCAGGAGATCGACAATCTTCGGCAGCAAGTCCCGCACCGAATTTTGCGAGCGCGATTTCCTCGGCGTCGGCGCAAAGGGCGCGCCCTCTTCGCGCTTGACGAGCGCCTCGGCGATCTTCGCCGCGGGAAGCACAAGGTCCACCTCTCCCGTCGCGATGGCGCTTTGCGGCATGCCGTCGTATTCGGCTTCGCCGGTTTCCTGCACAACGACGAGGCCGTCTTTCGCCTTGACCGCCTTGAGCCCGAGGCTTCCATCGGCGCCGGTTCCCGAGAGGATCACGCAGACGGCGCGCGCGCCATATTCGCGCGCCAGCGAATTCAACAGGAAGTCGAAGGGGAGGCGCGCGCCGTGACGCTCTTGCGGTCTGGAGACCCGCAACGCGCCCTTGTCGTCCGCCGACAGATAGACGCCAGGCGGAATGACATAGACGTGTTCGCGTTCGATCGCCATGCCGTCGGTCGCCTGCAACACCGGCATCGCCGTGTGGCCCGCCAGCAAGCCGACCATCATGCTGTCGTGGTTCGGATCGAGATGCTGGACGATTATGAGGGCCATCCCGTTATGGGCGGGCAGCGCGTCGAGCAGCTTCTTGCAGGCGTCAAGGCCGCCCGCCGAAGCGCCGATCGCCACGATCGGGAAGTCGGCGTGGCGGCTGGCGGAAAGGGGCTTCTGGATCCAACGCGGCCGCTCCGCCTTGGTTTGACGCGGACGACTTCCAGGCATTCGGGTATTTCTCTCGACGTGCTGCGCTCCAAAGGAACGACCGCGTATTTGCTAGCATAATCCGCCCCCCTACGCGACCAATCCAAAAATCGGGTCGTGAGTTGGCCCTTCCGCCAGTTAGAGGGTGTATGAATTTAACGGCGTCGCCGATGAAATCGGATGGGCGAGGCGATCCTTTGGGAGCCTTGGGGCCTTAGCGCCCCGTTGGCGCAAACCAGCGGTGAAGTTCCTTGCCCGTGCGGTTATCGAAAACGATAAACCCATCCGGCGGCGCCTTCGGGTGTCTCAGCCTCACGGCTTCCAGCCTGACGATGGACCTTGAAACTGCCATACTCAATTGTTGATACGCGCTTTCAACGAACTCAATCGGCGCTGTCTCGTCGCAACGGGCAACCCATTTCACCGTAAACATCTGCGATCCCCATTATCGAGATGATGGAAGAACTTAGCAGGCGCGGGCGGAGCGGCTTTGAGCGAAGTCAAGCGCTGCAGAGCCTCCCCTCGGCGTCGGCGCGGACACTCGGCTCGTCGGAGCGGCGGGCTTATTTAGGCGGCGCGCGGGGGTGTCGCGCCGGGTCCCGCTCTTCTCGCCGGACCATTCAGCAGCGGCAAGGATGAGGCTGCGTCGCAAAAGACGCCCTTCGCCAGGGTCCCGTCGCGCCGCGGCATGAGTAGTTTCCGAGGCTGCCTTTGGCTGTCGTTCGTCCGTTATCATTCATTCAGAATCGTCTGCGCTTCGCTCCGCGCGCAATGAAATCTTCGGTCGTCGGACGCGCGCCGAGGCGTAGCGGCCAACGCTCGCTCTGTCGCAACCTCGAGGCCCGACCATGCACCCGACCCACAATACATTATCCGAAAACATCCGCACTCAGGCGGTCGAGCTCCTGAACAGGCACTTGGCGGCGGCGATCGATCTGCACGGCCAGTTGAAGCAGGCGCACTGGAACGTGCGAGGGCCCGCCTTCATCGCCGTCCACGAGCTGTTCGACAAGGTCGCCGGCGAGGCGGAGAGCTATTCCGATCTGATCGCCGAGCGCGCCGCGGGCCTCGGCGGCGTCGCCGAAGGCACGGTCCAGGTCGCGGCCGAGCGCTCGTTCCTCGTCCCCTATCCCCTGCGCATCGCCGACGAAAACCAACACGTATTCGCGATCGCCGCGACGCTCGCGGCGTTCGGGCAGTCGGCCCGCGAAGCGATCGGAAATTCCGCGGCCATCGGCGACGCCGACACCGCCGATCTCTTCACCGAGATATCGCGCGGCGTCGACCATCAGCTCTGGCTCGTCGAATCGCATGTGGCGCCGAAATGAGCGAAACGGCGGACGTTGCAAGGGCGCGGACGGAAACATGGCCGCGTGGGCAGGAAGGTGCCACGATGAAAGCGTTGCGCATCCTCGTCGTGGAGGACGACGTGATGATCGGCGGACTGCTCGCCGAAACGCTCGAAGACCTCGGTCATACGGTATGCGCCGTGGAGACCAATGCCGCTAACGCGGTGGCCGCCGCCGCGCGTCATCACCCCGATTTGATGATCGTCGACGTCGGGCTGGGCGAAGCGAGCGGCATAGCGGCGGTCAAAGAGATTCTCAAAGCCGGATTCGTCCCCCATGTGTTCGTGACGGGCGATGCGTTGAGAGACCTGTCGCTGGGGCCGGACGCCGTGCTCATACAAAAGCCCTTTCGCGAACCCGACATCGTTCAGGCGATCGAGCGGGCGCTGGCGGCGAAGCCGGCCCACGGCGGCGGCGCGCCGGCGGTTAGATGAGATCCTCTTGATCGGGAAAGCGCGGACCAACGCCTCGGAACGGCGCAAGAGACGCGATTGGCTGCGATTACAGGGCCCGAAGACGCCTCGCTGATCGAAGCCACGTTGCCCCGTGGCGCTTCTCACCGACGCCCTCAGCGACAGCGAACATATCTAAGGATTCTCATTCACTCTGCGAAAAAATAACCACCGTGTAGGGCCCGATGCTGATTTTCCCGGAGCAGGGCAGCCCATCGACTTCCTCCTCATGGGCCTCGACATCAGGGGTGGGGTGATTGGCGAAATTCGGGCCGTAGTTATAGGAGTCGCTATTGAATCGCGTTTTCCATAACCCGGACTGCGGAAAACCGATGACATAGCCATCGCAGTTTTGATTGATCATATTCACGACCACGACGACGCTATCGGTCGGGCCTTGCTTGTCCCAGCGATGAAAAGCGAGAACCTTGGCGCCTCCGTCAAAATGATAAAGGTGGATATTTTCGCCGCACAAACCGCGTGTCACGCCCGACAGATTGCGCCGCAGGGCGATCAGATCCCGGTACATTCCGAGAATGCCGTGTTCGTCCTCAACCCGGGACCAATCGATGGGGACTTTATCCTGGAACCAGCGATCTTCCAGCAATTCTTGCCCTTCGAAAAGCATCGGAATGCCGGGCGACGTCAGCACGAGGGCGCCGCCCAACGTCGAGCGTTTCTTGGAAAACCAGCTGTCCACTTTACCCGGCCATATCTCCTCGGGGACGCGCGCCCGACCATTAGCGACCTCGTCGTGCGACTCGGTGAAAATGACCCGCCGGAAGAAATCGAGATCGTAGCGATATTCAATCGCCTTGCTGACCGCCGCCAGATCGCGGGATTTATCATCCCGGACGATAATGGCCTGGCGAACGGGGTTCACGAATTCGCTATCCCATTGCGCGTTAAAGCCGGCGCCGCCAGCGCCCGCGTCCTTGGTCACCCACGCGTTGTTATGCATGCCCTCGGCGATGCTGATCTTACCCGGAAACCTTTGTCTGATTTCGTCGTTGATCCACTGCATCAAGCTCCAGCCTTCGGGAATGTCATTGGGCGGATCTGCGTCCCGGCCCTCGATATTTCTGATATAGGGTATGGCGTCCCAGCGTAAGCCGTCGGCGTGGTACTCCTCGAACCACATCAGAGCATTGTCGCACAGATATTGACGCACTTCGCCCCGGCCATAATCGGGGCGTGTCTCGCCCCACGGCGTGTTCGATCGGCGATCGTTGAAAAAGTAAATCCCCCCTTTCTCATTTTCACTCCAACCGTCGAACTGCCACAGATCGAGATCAGAGGGGCCAAAGTGGTTGTAAACGACATCCACGATGACCGCGACGCCATGCTCGTGAGCCGCTTTGACAAATTGCTTTAAGGCGTCCGGTCCGCCGTAGATGCTCGCGATGGCGAAGGGATGAGACGGATTGTAACCCCACGAAAAGTCTCCGGGAAACTCCGCGACCGGCATCAATTCCACGGCATTGATCCCCAATGCTTGAAGATAGGGAAATTTTTCCATGGCGCTGTCGAACGTGCCAGGCCGCCCGTCTTCTTTGACGTTGAAGGTGCCGACATGCATCTCATAAATGACGAGCTCGTTCCCCGTCGCCATGTGAAAGTTATCATCACCCCAGTCGAAGGCGTTAGGATCGTAGACGACGCCATTGCCGACCGAGTTGGTCACCTTTCTGGCATAAGGGTCAATGCGCGAAAGCGGCCCCTTGGGACCGTGAATCCAATATCTGTATTCATCCCCCGTTTTTGCCTCTGACACGGCAGTCGACCAATAACCGTTCTCTTCGCCTGCCAAAGGCGTCGCGGTCTTGCTCCAGCCATTGAAGGCTCCGGTCACATAAACCTTTTCGGCATGGGGCGCCCACACGCGAAACTCTACGTCCGTCGCGCCAGGTATGGCCCCCATGCGCGGAGGCTTTATCGGGGTGTTGATCGTTTCGGACATTCTCTTCTCCTCGAAGCGCAGTGCGGCCGCCCGACGCCGCGGTCGTCATGACGCTCTCATCAACGCAGCTCCCCGATACTTATCGACAATTCGCGTCTGTCGCGTTCGCCGCCACCACGCCGTCCGTCGAATGCGGACCTGGAGCGACTTGCGGTTGCGGTTCCGGCTTCGGCGCTCGCGATCGCCAACTCGATATCCAGTCCGACAACTCGTCGAGATAGATGTAGATGACCGGCGTCGTGAACAGCGTCAGGGCCTGGCTCACGAGGAGGCCGCCGACGATCGCGTAGCCGAGCGGCTGTCGGAGTTCCGAGCCGGTGCCCGTCCCGAGCATGAGGGGCACGCCGCCGAGCATCGCGGCCATGGTGGTCATCATGATCGGCCGGAAGCGCAGGAGCGCCGCGCGGCGCACGGCGTCATGCGCCGACAAGTGATCGTCGCGCTCGGCGACCATGGCGAAATCGACCAGCATGATGCCGTTCTTCTTGACGATGCCGATGAGCAGGATGATGCCGATGAGCGCGATCAGGCTGAAGTCGAAATGGAACAGCATCAGCGTTGCGATCGCTCCGACGCCGGCCGAGGGCAGGGTCGAGATGATCGTGATCGGATGGATGTAGCTCTCGTAGAGGATGCCGAGGATCAGGTAGACGACCACCAGCGCCGCGACGATCAGGATCCAGACCGTAGCGAGCGAATCCTGAAAGGCCTGCGCGTTGCCCTGGAAGCTGGCGATGATGGTGGCGGGAAGCTGCAGGTCGCCCTGGGCGCGCTGCACCGCGTCCGTCGCCTGTCCGAGCGCTACGCCGGGGGCCAGATTGAAGCTGATGGTGACCGCCGGGAACTGGCCTTGATGGCTGATCGACAAAGGCTGGACGGGCGTCGTCGTCCATTTCGCGAATTCCGAGAGCGGCGTCTCGCCGCCGGTCGTCGGCGACTTCAGAAATATCCTGTCGAGCGTGGTCAGATCGTTCTGCAGGCTCGGCAGGATCTCCATGATCACTTCATAGCTCGAGAGCTGGGTGAAATATTGGGCGATCTGGCGCTGGCCGAAGGCGTCGAAGAGCGTGTCGTCGATCATCTGCGCCGTCAGTCCGTATCGGGCCGCTTGGTCGCGATCGAATGTCAAAGTCAGCGTCGTGCCCGCTGTCTGCTGGTCGGTGGCGACGTCGCGCAGTTCGGGCAAGGTCTGCAACTTGGCGAGCATTTTTGGCGCCCATACATTCAGCGCGTCGGGATCGGACCCCTGCAAGGTGTATTGATACTGCGTGCGCGAGGCGCGTCCGCCGACGGTCAAGTCCTGTGCGACTTGCATGAACAATTTCGCGCCTTCGACTTTGTCGAGCTGCGGGCCCAATCGCGCGATGATCTGATCCGCGGTCGCCGCGCGCTGGTCGCGCGGCTTCAAAGTTATGAAGAGGCGCCCGGCGTTGAGCGCGTTGCCCGTGCCGCCAATGGACATCGCGACATGAGCCACGGCCGGATCCTTGAGAACGATTGCGCCGAGCGCCACCTGTCGCCGCGCCATTTCCGCAAAGGAGGCGTCTTGCGCAGCCTGCGATATGCCGTTGATCTGCCCCGTATCCTGCTGCGGGAAGAACCCCTTTGGGATCGCCATGAAGAGGTAGACCGACAGCGCGAGAAACGTGAGGAAGATCAGCAGCGTGACGAAACGGAATTTGAGCGCGACGTCGAGGCCGCGCTCATAGCCCTTCAGCAACGCCGCAAAACCGCGCTCGCTCAATTCATAGAGACGCCCATGATGGGCGTCCTTCGACGCGGTCAAGAAGCGCGAGGCCATCATCGGCGTCAGAGTCAGCGACACCACCGCCGATACGGCGATCGTCATCGACAGCGTCACCGCGAATTCTCGGAACAGCCGCCCGACGATGCCGCCCATCAGCAGGAGCGGAATCAACACCGCAATCAGGGAAACGCTGATCGAGACAATGGTGAAGGCGATTTCGCGCGAGCCCCTGAGCGCGGCCGCGAACGGCTCCTCGCCCTCTTCGATGTAGCGGGTGATGTTTTCGAGCATCACGATCGCATCGTCGACGACCAAGCCGACCGAAATCGTCAGCGCCATCAGCGACAGATTGTCGAGGCTGTAGCCGGCGACCCACATCAGCGCGCAGGCGCCGAGCAACGCCAGCGGCACCGCCACGCTCGGGATGATCGTCGCCCACAGGCTGCGCAGAAAGACGAAGATCACCATCACGACGAGCGCGACGGTGAGCAGGAGCGTGAACTGCACATCCTGAACGGAGGCGCGAATCGTCTGCGTGCGGTCGCTCAACGCGAAGATGTCGATCGCCGGCGGCATCGAGGCCTTGATGCGCGGCAGCTCGGCCATGATCTGGTTGACGATGTCGATGACGTTGGCGCCCGGCTGCTTGAAGATGACGAGGAAGACGCTGCGCTTGCCATCGGCCCAGGCCGCCTGGTTCGTGTCCTGCGGTCCGGTCACCGCTTGACCGATATCGCTCACCCGCAACGGAGCGCCATTGCGGTAGGCGACGATGACGTCGTTCCAGTCCTTGGAGCGGACGAGCTGATCGTTGGTGTAGATGGTGAAAGAGCGCGCGCCGCTGTCGATCGCGCCTTTGGGCTCAGACAGAGTCGTGACCGAGAGCGGCGTGCGCACGTCTTCGAGCGACAGCCCTTTGGCCACCAGCTTGGCCGGATCGAGTTGGATGCGGATGGCGGGCTTCTGTTGACCGCCGATGCTGACCTGGGCGACGCCCGGAACCTGACTGATCTGCTGCGCGAGCTTGGTCTCGACATTGTCGTCGACCTCGGTCAGCGGCAGGATTTCCGAGGTTGCGGCGAGCAGGAGAATGGGAGAATCCGCCGGATTCACCTTGCGATAAGTCGGCGGGCTCGGCAGATCCTTCGGCAATTGCCCGCTGGCGGCGTTGATCGCAGCCTGCACATCCGTCGACGCCGCATCGATGTCGCGGTCGAGGTCGAATTGGATGGTGATGGCGGTCGAGCCGAGCGTGCTCGTCGACGTCATCTGCGAGACGCCGGAAATCTGCGCGAACTGCGTCTCGAGCGGCTGGGCGACTGCGGCGGCCATGGTGTCGGGACTGGCGCCCGGGAGCTTGGCGGAAACCTGGATGGTGGGAAAATCGACTTGAGGCAGCGGCGCGACCGGCAGTCTCGGATAAGCGATGACGCCGACGAACAGGATGCCGACCATCAACAGCGAGGTTGCGACGGGATGCCGAATGAACGGCTCGGAGATGCCGCCCGCCACGATCAGGGCGCCTTCACAGGGGCGCTCGGCGCCGTGATCGCAGGCGGCGCCGTAGCACTCGCCGCGGCCGACTGAACCAGAGAGCCTTGAATCAATCGGTACTGGCCGGCCGTTACCACTTTCTCGCCGGGCGCCAAACCGGTCAAGACGACAGATTGCCCATCGCCTTCCTGCCCGACCGTGATGTCGCGCACCTCGACCTTGTTGTCGCCGCCGACGACGAAGGCGTAGAGACCGTTCGGTCCGCGTTCGACCGCGCCGTCGGGTGCGACGGTGACTTGCTTCAGCGTGTCGACCAGCAGGCGCGTCGCGACCGACAGGCCGGGCCATAGCGCGCCGTCCGCATTTTCGAAGGTCGCCTTCATCCCGATGGTGCCGCTCGCCGGGTCGATCGCGTCGTTGACGACGGCGAGATGGCCTTGCGAGAGTGTCCTCAACCCATCGGAACTCAGGGCCGTTACGGGCACGGCGCCCGCGGTCAGCGCCGTATTGATTTCCGGCTCGTCCTCCTCAGGCGCCGTGAACACGACCGCGATCGGTTGCAATTGCACGATCGTCACGATGCCCGTCGTGTCGACGGCATGGACGATGTTGCCGGCGTCGACGAGGCGAAAGCCCGTCTTCCCGGAGAGTGGAGACCGAATCGTCGTATAGTCGACCTGCGTCTGCGCGTTGTCGATGACCGCCTGGTCGCCCTTGATCTGCGCAATCAGCTGATCGACGGTCGCCTGCTGCGTGTCGTACTTCTGAGCCGAAACGGAATCCTCCTTGGCGAGGCTGGCGTAGCGCACAAGGTCGAGCCGCGCGTTCTTGAGAGTGGCCTCGTCTTGCGCCTTCTTGGCGACCGCCTGATCAAGCGCGGCCTGATAGGGCCGCGGATCGATCTGCACGAGAACGTCGCCTTGCTTGACCATTTGGCCCTGCTTGAAGGCGATCTTGACGACCTCGCCATCGACGCGGCTGCGGATGAGAACGGTCTGGTAAGGCTCCACGGCGCCGAGCCCGTTCAGATAGACCGGGAAGTCGGCCTTTTTCGCCTGTGCGATGGTGACGGGGATGGGCGCGGGCGCCTGTACGCTGTTGACTGCGCCCGGACCCGCCGCCCCGGTATCGCCGCCATAAAAGTGGCGCCAGCCGAGGTAGGCGCAGAGCGCGACCGCGATTACGACGGCTACCAACGTCCAGCGGCTTCGGAAAAGCGATGAACGAGGCGAGGCCAAAGCGCGCTCCCAAAAACGGCGGGCCGACAAGATCAAAAGCGCGCCGACCGTTCGGCGCCCCCTCGCTTCCGCGCGAGGCCGCCATGTTAGGGATAGCGGACAGCGGGCCGAACGAGGAGGGTCGGAAAATACCTAGGCATGGACAGGATCGACCGATCGGCGTGTTCGTTTGGCGATCCACTCACCGCGCAGCAGAGCGCGCACGGCGATATGGGTAGTTTCCGAGTCTGACGGCGCCCGTCGCCGCGCCCTATTTATTCGCGCAGGTCGGCGCTGCGAACGCCGAGCGTCGCCTTGCTTCCCGCCTGGCTTCCGCGTGAATGACGAGAAAGGGCTGTTGACATGACCCATGCCGCCCTGGCGCCTCTCATCGGGCCGGAGTTCGATAAATTCCTCTACGCGTCGGTCGGGGAGGGTCGAAATGGAACGATGCTCAGCGTCCTTTCCGCGCTCGCGCGGCTGGACGTCGATCCTTGGCGGGAGGCCGCCAGTCTGGCGCGAATGCCCAGGGAAACGGCGACGGCGCGGCTGGCCGCGATGATCGCTTCGCTGCCGGACGAGCCGACCAAGGATGTTCCCGCCGAGGCGATCGCCGCCGGTCTCGTGGCGCTATTGCCGAAGACCAGTGGATTCGTTGTCCGGGCGCCGGCAGGTGTGCTTGCGGCCGTCGGCCCGCAGCGCACGCAGGTCCGCATCGCTTTGGGCGCCCTCGCCATCGTGATTGCGATCGTCTTCGCGCTCTCCGTCAATCTTTCGCCGGGACCCGGAAACGGAGCGAAGTCGTCGGCCACATCCGCCGACGCCGCCGCGACGGCCTTGCCGCGTGAGCATGATCCTTAAGGGCTCGATAAGGTCATGCCGTCGCGCGTGTTGCGCCGCGGGGGTTGAGCGCAGCAATTGCGAGGCGCAGCCGAATTGCCGACGACCTGGCTCAAATGTCCTAATCGCCTGAAATCGCTTTGGGGTCGCCAGGACCCGACGTGCGCCCGCTGGCGCAAGTCGAACCTGACGACCCTTTATTTGTCAGCTGACCCGGCGCGTTCCAGCCGCCAATCTCGGCGACCGCCAGTCAGCTTGTCGAGCCGCCTTCAGGCGGCGACGCTGGCGGCAGGCGCCGGTGGGGCGATGGCGTCCGCATCGCGATGAAGATCCAGTCGCGAAGGATTGGTCGCGCCGAGGACCGCTTTGGCGCGAGCGACTTCTTCCGCCGTGCCCCGCGCCATGACGAGAAAGCCATCCGCCTTGATGTCGGACTCGTATTGGATCACGCTGTCTTTCGGGACGCCGATGCTATAGAGCGCGGCGGCAAGCGCGGCCACGCCGCCGGTAAGAACGGCGTTCTCGATGCCGGAAATGATTATCGTGGCGAGGAAGCCAAGCACCACGACCGGCCCCGTTACAGGCGAGGCCAGGAAAAGCGCGCCGAAGAACAGACCCCAGAAACCGCCCCAGAAGGCGCCGCGCGAGCCCCAGAACTTCGACTCTATCGCCGGCGGTATAGAAGCCGACGACCTTCTCTTCGGAATGATAGCCCTTTCCGACGACGCTCAGGTTCTTCATGGCGAACCCGGCCGCCGTCAGCGTCTTCACCGCCTTTTCCGCCGCATCATGATCGGGAAATACGGCGACCGCCGTTTCTAATTTATCCATGGGAGTCTCCTTGGGGACGAGGCGGCGCCGAGCAGTCGCCTCACGCGATGTTTGCGCGAAAGCGGCCACAGGCGAGGCGAACCATTCGCCGACGCGTCGTCCGACCAGACGACATTACGCGTCGGCGCTCCCATGAAGACAGGCTCGGAAATTACCCAGCCGCATAGTCGCCTGCGGACATCGACATCGAAGGCACGGGCCGAGAGCCGGGTTGGCCGATGTAGCCTTGGCCTAAGTAGATTCCGAACCTTTCCCGTGATGCGCGGCAAACTATCCTCGCCTCGATGGGCGCATCGGCCAAGTTCTCGGGCTGAGCGGGACACACGCGAGTAGGAGACCCTCAATGCCGCTGCACAGGATAGCCGTGTCCGAGGCGTCGGAAATCGACGACGTGTACGCGACCGACCCGGCGGACCGGCGACTGCCGAGATACCGCCTCCCGGAGCGCGCCTCCGCTGCGCCGCCGATCTACAATCTTGTGCACGACGAATTGCTTCTCGACGGCAACTCCCGCCAGAATTTGGCGACCTTCTGCACGACCTGGTCGGAGCCGGAAGTGCGCCTGTTGATGGCGGAGTCGATCGACAAGAACATGATCGACAAGGACGAGTATCCGCAGACCGCCGAGATCGAGAACCGCTGCGTGCATCTGATCGCCGATCTCTGGCACGCGCCGGGCGCATGGAAGAGCCTCGGTTGCTCGACCACAGGATCGAGCGAGGCCTGCATGCTCGGCGGACTGGCGCTGAAATGGCGATGGCGCAAGCGGCGCACCGCCGCCGGCAAGCCCTATGCGAAGCCGAACTTTGTCTGCGGGCCGGTGCAGGTGTGCTGGGAAAAATTCGCGCGATATTTCGACGTCGAAATTCGCCAGGTGCCGCTCGAGGGCGACGCGCTGGGGCTGCGGCCCGAGGACCTCAGCAAATATTGCGACGAGAATACGATTGGCGTGGTCGCGACGCTCGGCGTGACGTTCACTGGCATCTATGAACCGGTCGCCGCGCTGGCGCTGGCGCTCGACGACCTTCAGCGCGATACCGGCCTGAACATACCGATCCATGTCGACGCCGCCAGTGGCGGGTTCATCGCGCCTTTCATTCAGCAGGAACTGGAATGGGATTTCCGCGTCGAGAGGGTCAAGTCGATCAGCGCGTCGGGCCACAAGTACGGGTTGGCGCCGCTCGGCGTGGGTTGGGTGATCTGGCGGGACAAGGAGGACCTGCCCGAGGAGCTCATCTTCAATGTCGACTATCTCGGCGGAAACATGCCGACCTTTGCGCTGAACTTCAGCCGGCCTGGCGGGCAGATCATCGCGCAGTATTACAATTTCCTGCGGCTGGGCCGCGACGGCTATACGCGGATCCAGCAAGCCTGCGCCGACACCGCGCAATGGCTCGCTGGCGAGATCGCCAAGCTGGGCCCGCTGGAGCTGGTTTATGACGGCAAGGACGCGCTGCCGCTGGTTTGCTACAAGCTGAAGGAAGGCCAGAACTATGGCTTTACGCTGTACGATTTGTCCGAGCGGGTGCGTCTGCGAGGTTGGCTGATCGCCTCCTATCCGCTGCCGGCAAACCGCGAGACCACCGTCATCCAGCGGATATTAATCCGCCACGGCGTCAGCCGCGATCTCGCGCAACTGCTGCTCGACGATCTCAAGCGCGCTCTCGAATATCTGCAGGCGAACCCCGTTCCGCATTCGGCCGCGGGTCCGACCTTTCATCACTGATTGCCCAATCAAGGGAGGCGTCGATGGCCCAATCCAAAATTGCTGTAGTTTCCACTTTCAGCATTGCGATGATGACCGCGGCGGCTGTCGTCAGCCTGCGCGGCCTGCCGATGATGGCCAAGGAACAGATGACGCTGTTCGTCTATATCGCCTTCGCCACGTTTATCTTTCTCATTCCCGCCGCGCTGGTCTCGGCCGAACTCGGCGGCGCCTTCGGCGAGAAGGGCGGCGGCGTCTACACCTGGGTGAAGGAGGCGTTTGGTGCACGTTGGGGCTTTGTCGCCATCTGGCTGCAATGGATCCAGAACGTGGTTTGGTACCCGACCGTGCTCGCCTTCTCCGCGGCCACCATCGCCTACGTCGTGGGAATGCCACAGCTCGCGAACAACGGAATCTTTGTCGGAATCTTCTGCATCGCCGCGTACTGGGCCGCGACGCTGATCACGTTGCGCGGCGTGAGCGCCATCGCAACGGTCACGAGTTGGGCCTTCATTTTGGGCACGGTGCTGCCCGGGGTGATTATCATGATTCTCGCAGTGATCTGGATCGTCCAGGGCAACCCGATCGCCTTGCTGCACCCGGTATCGACGGATTCGCCCTCTGTCATGTCGATGGCGGGCGGCCACGCGCATCCCCGGTATTTTCCCTTCGTTACCGGATTGGGCGACATCGCCTTCCTTGCGGGCATCATCCTGCTATTCGCCGGCGTGGAAGTGCACGCCGTGCACGCCAACGAAATGGCCGATCCGAAGCGGCAATTTCCCGTGGCCATGTTGATCGCATCGGTGGTGGTCATTCTCCTGTTCACCCTCGGCTCGTTCGCCGTGGCGACCGTTCTGCCGAACCAACAAATCAATCTTCAGGAAGGGCTCATGAAGGCCTTCCAGGACATATTCGCGCGCTTCGGGATTGCCTGGGCGACGCCGATCGTTTGCCTGCTGCTGGCTTTCGGCGGGATCGGCGGCGTGATGGCGTGGATCAGCGGTCCCAGCCGCGGCTTACTGTGGACGGCCCAGGAGGGCGAAATCCCTCCCATCCTCGCGAAGACCAACAAGAATGGCGTGCAGATCAGCATCCTGATCGTTCAAGGGGCGATCGTCACCATCCTCTCGCTGGCCTATTTCGTGATGGCTGACGTCAGCGTCGCGTTCTTCCTGCTCAGCGCCGTGACGATCACGCTTTATCTGATCATGTACATGCTGATGTACGCCGCAGCGATTCGCCTGCGCTATTCGCAGCCGGATCTGAAGCGCAGCTATCGCGTGCCGGGCGGGACCGTCGGGATGTGGATCATCGCCGGAGTTGGCTTCGCCGGCGTCGCTTTCTCCTTTCTCGTCGGCTTCTTCCCGCCGACGCAGCTGCCGGTGGGAAGCCCGACGCTCTATGTCTGGCTGGTCGTCGGAGGCACGGTGGTGTTCACCGGCCTGCCGCTGCTGATCGGAACGCTGAAGCAGTCGTCATGGCGGGCCGCGGGTCCGCCCGAAACTTCGTCCACGAAAGCTGCTTGACGCCCACTCACGCCAACGGCGACGCGCCGCTTGCGCGCCTCGTTCGCTCTTTTCGCTCTCGACCCCGGGGTCCCGCGCCGGTGTCAACCAAGTGACCGCTCCGCTGATCCGCGGCGGCGCGAACACAATGGAGTCTCTGGCCTAGGCCCGACCGAGTTCGTGAAACGTCGCATGCCGCGCACTCTTGGCGCTGCGGAAAGGATCGCATGACAAACGCATCGGCGAGCGCCACGGCGGATCGGCCCGCAGTCACGCCTAGCCCTGAGACGGCCGGCGATATCATGACCACGAATATCGTCTCTGTTCCGGTTGGGACCAGCGTGCGCGATGTCGCGCTCCTGCTGCTCGAAAATTGCATCAGCGCCGTTCCCGTGCTCGGCGTCGAGCAGCAACTGCTTGGAATTGTCAGCGAAGGCGATTTGCTTGGCCGCGACGACGCCGATCGGGTGGCCCGGCGCGACTGGTGGCTGGGGCTGCTTGGGGATGGTCAGCCTCTGGCCGAACCTCTTGACACGCTAGCCGCTCGGCCCGTCGAGCAGGTCATGCGCGCCCCTGTCATGACCATCGAAGCCAATGCGCCTCTGCATGAGGTTGCCGAGATGCTCCGCGCCTATGACATAAAACGGCTACCTGTCATGCGCTGGGGCCGCATCGCGGGGATCGTCAGCCGGTCGGACTTGGTGCGCGCCATGGCGACCACGGCTCCGCAGCCGGCGACGCGTCGACCCCTTGGCGGCTTTGCCGCCATGCTCGCCGGGATGATGAAAACCGAGAGCCGACCGCCGGAGGCGCCTGCGTCGGCGGCGCCGTCCGCAGCCCCGCTCGTCGCCCCGCCCGCGATCACGGCCGAAGCGTTTCTCACCCTCGTGACCACTTCAAAGCAGGCCCAGAGGGACGAAGCGATCGCAGCCAAAGAACAGGTGAAGCTGGACCTGGAACGTCGGGTCAAAGTCATGCTGGGGGAACACGTCGGCACGCCGGCGTGGACAGCGTTGCTCGAGCGCGCTCAAGCGGCGGCGGCGCGCGGCGAGAATAGTTTCGAGCTTATTCGCTTTCCCTGTGACCTTTGTAGCGATGGCGGTCGCAAGATCGACGTCGCCGAGGCGGACTGGCCGACCACCCTAAGGGGCGAAGCGGCCGAGTTCTATACGCGGTGGGAGCGTGACTTGCGCGCCGCCGGGTTCGGGCTTTCAGCCCAAATTGTTGAGTATATCGACGGAATTCCGAGCAACGTGGCGCTGTGCCTGACATGGAGTGAGTACTGTTACGTTGTTATAATTGTTATCGAAGTCGATATTAGAGTGCTCAAGGATATCGTATAAAATCGCACAGGCAGGAAATCTGTGCAGCAAATGGCGACAGAGCGCATTTCGCCTCCTTGCCGTCGCAAGAAAATGACCAGAGTGGGCTGCGTAGGACTTTTCGCGTTGAGATGACAAGAAACATCCGCGTACGTAGATTCCGATTCTTGCCTAAAGCCAGATTATGACGCCTCAACATGTCCAGCCCTGAAACAGGAGGCGGTCATGAACCGGCATCAAATCGGACTGTGTTGGCGGCCGCGCAAAGACAGGGCGACCTTTCATTGGGGCAGGGCGGCGAACGTGGGAAAAAAGAAGGCTTTGCTGAAGCGCGTCATTATCGCGGCGTTTGGAGTCGCTCTCACATCTTCGGGCGCCTTGGCGGATGAATCCGGCCTGGCGACCTATTATCATAATCCCAATTATAGCGGCCTGATCGCCGCGCATCGCACGCTGTCGTTCGGAACGCGCGTGCGGGTCCACAATCTCGACAATGGCCGCAGTGTGGTCGTCACCATCGTCGATCGTGGACCATTCGCCCGCGGTCGCATCATCGACGTCTCGACCGTCGCGGCTGACGAGCTCGGCATGCGCCAAGCGGGCATCGCACGAGTCAGTCTCGAACTCATGCAATAAGTGGCGGGACGAAGGATACGATCATAACGACCGGCGCATCGCGATTGGAATCGACTGCGAACATTGACCCAACCTATTTCAATCACGTCAGAGGCTTGCCATGCCGATCAGCGCTCAGCCCCTTCGCCGAACATATCCGTGCGGCGGCGCGTCTCAGCCTAGCGTGACGCGAACGCGATGGACAGCGCCGTCGTCGACCATGCGCAGTCGTAACGGCCGCTCGGTAATTTCAACGCCGTCGATCTCAGCGAAGCGGACGCCTCGGCTGACGCCGGCGGCATTGTCGACGATGATTTCGTATCGCGCGGATTGCCGCCGAACGCTGATCTCGAACGCCGCCCACGCTCTGGGAATGCACGGGTCGAGATGCAAGAAAGCGCCGCGAAGGCGCAGTCCGAGAATGCTCTCGACGCCCGCGCGCTGCATCCAACCCGCCGAGCCCGTGTACCACGTCCAGCCGCCGCGCCCGACATGGGGCGGTCTCGCGTAGACGTCCGCCGCGACGACATAAGGCTCCACCTTGTAGCGAAGCACGTCGGCGCGGGCGCGCGCATGATTGATCGGATTGAGCAGCGAGAACAACTCGACGGCCCTGTCGCCATCGCCAAGCGCGGCAAAAGCCATCACCGACCACAAGGCGGCATGGGTGTACTGGCCGCCATTCTCGCGCACGCCAGGGGGATAGCCCTTGATGTAGCCGGGATCCTGCGCGGTCTTGTCGAATGGCGGCGCGAACAGCAGCGCCAGGCCGTCGCCGCGCCGAATCAGTTCGCGTTCGACCGCGTTCATCGCTTGCATCGCCCGTTCCGGCGCCGCCGCGCCCGAGAGCGCGGCCCAGGATTGCGCGATCGAATCGATACGGCATTCCGCGCTCGCCGCCGAGCCCAGCGGCTCGCCGTCGTCGAAATAGGCTCGCCGATACCAATCGCCGTCCCACGCCTCGCGCTCCAGCGAGGCCTGCAGCCCTGCGGCATGCGCGGCCCATTTCACAGCGCGTTTGGTTTGCCGGCGCGCCCGAGCGAGCGGAATGAATGCCGTCAGCGCGGCATGCAAGAACCAGCCGAGCCAAACGCTTTCGCCGGCGCCCTTTTCGCCGACGCGGTTCATGCCGTCGTTCCAGTCGCCGGTTCCCATCAGGGGAAGCCCATGGCCGCCGAGCGCGAGGCTGGCGTCGAGGGCGAGCGCGCAATGCTCGAACAGTGTCGCCGTCCGGTCGGAGACGCTTGGAGCGAAGAAGCTGTCGTGCTCGCCCGGCTCCAACGCCTGGCCTTCCAGGAACGGGATCGTCTCGTCGAGGACGGCGACGTCCGCGGTGGCGTCGACGTAATGGGCGACTGCGAAGGCCAACCACGGGCGATCGTCGGAGATGCGGGTGCGCACGCCTTGGCCGGAATGCGGCAGCCACCAATGCTGAACGTCGCCCTCGACGAACTGGCGCGCCGCGGCGCGTAGCAGATGCTCGCGCGTCAGCGCGGGCTGCGAGGCGGCGAGCGCCATGCCGTCCTGCAATTGATCGCGGAAACCATAGGCGCCGCTCGCTTGGTAGAAACCGGAGCGCGCCCAGACCCGGCAGCTCAGCGTCTGGTAGATGAGCCAGCCATTGAGCATGACGTCCATCGCGCGATCCGGCGTCTTGACGACGACTGCGCCGAGAATTTCGTCCCATTTGCGCGCGATCTCGGCTTCGACGGCGTCGAGATCGGCGGCGCGATAGCGCGTGATTAGACTGCGCGCCTCGTCCGCGCTCGCGGCTTCGCCGAGGAAACAGACGATTTCGACGCTGCCGTTGGGCGGCAGTTCGATTTTCGTGCGCATCGCCGCGCAAGGATCGAGGCCGGCGCCGACCTTCTTCGACAGCGGCGCCACGCCGGCGAGCGCGGCGGGATCGGCGAGCGCGCCGTTGCGCCCGATGAACTCGCGCCGATCGCCGGTCCAGTCGGTCTGCGCGCCGCGCAAATCGGCGAAAGCGACACGCGATCCGAAGCCCATGTTCCAGGGATTGCGGGCGAAGATCGCCCCCGTGGCGACGTCGAGTTCCGTCGAAACGAACGCCTGCGAGGCCGAACGCGAGGGGCCGAGAACCCATTCGACATAAGCGGTCACGCTGAGCCGGCGCGGTCGGGTCGACCGATTGGTCAGCACGAGGCGCGAAATCTTGATCGACGCGTCGACCGGAACGTATTGGAGAAGATCGGACGCGATCCCGTGCGCGACATGCTCGAATCGGCTGTATCCGCGACCGTGGTGGGCGATGTAGGTAGCCGCCGGGTCGCGGATCGGAAGCGCCGTCGGGCTCCACAAGTCGCCGGCGTCGTCGTCCTGCAAATAGAAAGCTTCGCCGCCGCGATCGCTGACGGGGTCGTTGGACCACGGCGTGATCTGGTTCTCACGACTGTTGACCGACCAGGTGTAGCCGCCGCCCTCGGTTCCCGCCTGGAAGCCGAAGGCCGGATTGGCGATCACGTTGATCCATGGCGCGGGCGTCGATTGGCCCGGCCCAAGGATCGTCACATACTCGGCGCCGTCTCGCGCGAAGCCGCCGAGTCCGTTGAAGAATTCGAGGTCGGGAGGGCGAGGCCGCAACGGCGGCTGCAAACGCGCGACGACGCGCTTCGGCGCGACTCTCGCCGACGCGAGAGGCTCCACGATGCGCTCGAGTTGCTCGAAGAGCCCGCCACGCTGCGCCGGCAGAACCACGCGCGCGACAGAACTCAGAAGGGCGCGCATTTCCGCCGGAATGAGATCTGCGCGCAGCACGAAAACGCGGCCCGGCTGGTTTTCCGCGCCGGGCTGTGGACGCGACTGGCTCGCCCTGACCAGAGTCTCGATCGCGATCTGAAGCTCCTGGACATAGGAGGATCGGCGCTCGTTCAGGATGACGAGATCGACGGCGAGTTGTTTCATCCGCCAATATTCATGCGCCTGCAGCAATTCGCGGACGATGTCGAGATGTTCGACATCGGCGATGCGCAACAGCACGATAGGCAAATCGCCGGAAACACCCTGCGACCACAGGCCGGACTGCGCGCCGGCGCCCCGCACGATCGCGTCCGAGGAAGGGCGCAAGGCCGGCGCGGAGTAGATCACATGTCCCGCAAGCCGCTGAAACAGCCCGGCCTCGCCCGCCGTCACGCCGAGATGATGAAGCTGCACCTGAGCCTGCGTCCACGCCAACATCGAGGCGCGCGCGAACGCGGTGGCGTCGCGATGCTTGTCGACGCCGTCGAGCAACGCATCGCGAGTGGAGGCGGCGATGGTCCAGAAGGCCACGCGAACGGTCGCGCCGGGCGCTACGCGGATGCGGCGGCGGATCGAGAAGATCGGGTCGAGGACCGCGCCGATCGAATTCGAGAGCGGCCGGCTGTCCATCACGGCGATAGGCGTGCAGACGCCTCGGCCACGACCCAGGAATCGCGCTCTGTCGGTTTCAAATTCGGCGGCGCCGACGGCTTCGCCATCGACGACGCTCAGATGCGCGGCCCAGATTTCCGGCTCGCTCGGCGCGCGTCTTCGCCGCGTCGCCAGGATCGCGCCGACGTCGACCAGATATTCCGTTTCGACGAACAGCTTCGAGAAGGCGGGATGCGCGATATCGGCGCTTTGAGGCGCCAGAACGAGTTCCGCATAGGACGTGATTTCGATTTCGCGGGTGCGGGCGCCGGAATTCGTAATCGAAACGCGGCGAACTTCGGCGTCGTCCTCGGCCGAAACGAGCACGTCCAATGTCGTCGTCAGCGAGCCGTCGCGGCGCGTCACCTCGGCGCGGTCCTCATTGAACACCACGGCGTAATCGTCCGGCTCGACGCCGCTCGGCTGAAAGCCCGCCGACCACGCCACGCCGCTGCGCACGTCCTTGACGAAGAGGTAGGAGCCGAAGTCGTCGCAGGTGGCGTCCTCGCGCCAGCGCGTCAGCGCCAGATCGCCCCAGCGGCTGTATCCGGAGCCCGCGGAAGTTAGCATGGTGGCGTAGCGGCCGTTAGAGAGAAGGTGCGTGGCGGGCGTCGCCTGATGTGCGGAGGCGAACCGACGTCCGCCGGACGGTTCGACGTCGCGAGCGGCGGCGGCGGACTTCACTTCCGCCGCCCACGGACGCGCGGCCGCGACGTCGCGCGGCATGCGCTCCTGCAACAACAGTTCGCTGGCCTTGACGATCGGCTCGGCATGGAAGCGCTCCCGCATCACGCCGTTGAAAAGAGCGTCGGCGATGGCGACGATCGTCATGCCCTGATGATGCGCCATGAAGGCTCGCACGATGGCGACGCTTCCGCCCTCGGGCACGCGCGTCGGCGTATAGTCCAGCGCATCGTAAAAGCCATAGCGGCCTTGCGCGCCGACCTTGGCCAAACGCGCCAGATTGGCCGCGGCCGCGCGAGGATCGACCATCGCCGCCAGAGCGGTGGCGTAGGGGGCGATCACCCGATTTTCGCCGAGACCCCGCTTCAACCCGAGGCCAGGAACGCCGAAGTTGGAATATTGGTAAGTGAGCTCCAGGTCGCGGGCATTGTAAGCGGATTCGGATATGCCCCAGGGCAGGCCCAGCTTCGCGGCGTAATCGATCTGGCGGCGCACGACCAGACGGTTGGTCTGTTCGAGCAAGCTTCCCGCCGGCGCGCGCATGACGAGCGAGGGCATCAGGTACTCGAACATCGATCCCGACCACGAAATCAACGCGGCGCCATGCGCTACGGGCGTCGCGGCGCGGCCGAGCCGAAACCAATGCTTGGCGGCGACGTCGCCCTTGGCGATCGCAAAAAAGCTGGCGAGCCGCGCCTCGGAAGCCAGCAGATCGTAGCAGTTCGAATCGAGCGCGCCTTCCGGCGCGAGAAATCCGATCGACAGCAACTGGCGGTCGCGGTCGAACAAGAAACCAAAGTCCATCGCGAGCGCCATCGACCGCGCCGTGCTTTCGAGGATCGAGAGCCGCGCCTTCAGGGAGCGGGCGGCGTCCTCGGACCGCGTGAGATCCTGGCGGTGAGCGGCGATCGAGGTCAGGCTTGCTTGCGCCCAGAACAGCATATCGGCGCCGCTGCCGTCGCCGCGTTCGATCGCGAGCGCCCCGGCAATGTCAGTCATCGTCTCGGCTTCGGTGGCCATGCCGACGAGCCGCGCCGCGAGTTCGTCGTCCGAAAGCGGCGCCTGTCGCACAGCGAGCGCCACCACGGCGAGCGCGTCGTCAAGCTGGCGCAGGGTCACGGTTTGCGTCTGGCCGCCGTCGCGCAAGCGGGCGGATTCCGCGCAAGTTATGTCGATAGCGTCGGCGACGCCGTCGAGGCGTCGCTGCGCCGCAAACGGGCGGTCCCTCCATTCCCGGCACGCGTTCGCCAGCGCGATCAGGTGTCCGGCCAAGTTGCCGCTATCAACGGTGGACACGTATCTCGGGTCGAGCGGGCGCAGATCGCGCGTGTCGTACCAATTGTAGAAGTGTCCGCGGAACCGTTGCAGGCCGTTCATCGTCGCAAGCGTCGCCTCGAGCCGATCGATCGCCCGGTCGGTCCCGATCCAACCGAAGTCGCGAGCGCTGACGACGGAAAGGAGATAGAGGCCGAGATTGGTCGGCGACGTCCGATGTGCGATCGCCGGCGTCGGGTTGTCCTGAAAATTGTCGGGCGGCAGCATGTTGTCGGCCGGCGTTACAAAGGTCTCGAAGAATCGCCAGGTGCGGCGTGCGGTTCGCCTGAGCGCATCGGCGTCGGCGTCGGACATCGGCAAGTGGGCAGTCGCTCCGGGAGAAAGACTGACCCGGCGCGCGACGGCCGGCGAGGCGACCCAAAGCGCGGCGAAGGGAAGCGCCAAGGGCCATGACCCGCGGCCGAACGCCAAAGCGACAATCGCTGCGACGGCGCCAATGACGATCGCCCCCGCCATGCGGCGCGTCAAGCCCATGAGGTCGAGATGCGGACCAATCGTCGCCTGCGCCGCCGGAACCCATTCGAGCAGATGGCGCCGGCTCACGCCCAAGCGCCAGAGGGTGCGGCCGATCGCATCGGCCATGAGCCACGCCTGATCCGCCAGAAACGCGATGGTCAGGGTCGAGAGCGTCAAGGCAAGACGGAGATCGCCGCCGAGCGCGCGCACATGGCTCGAGATCGTCACGCCCGGTCGTCGCGGCGGAATGGCCGCAACGACCGGGATGAGAGTCGGCGCCACGATCGTCAAGACGACGAATAGGGTCCAGATCAGCGCCGCGTGAAGCGGCAGAGTCCAACCCGCGAGCAGAGCGAGCACTGCAGCGGGCGCCGAGAGCGTTCGGCGCAGATTATCGAGCATTTTCCATCGGCCGATCGCGGGAATGGCGCTCGTCGCACGCTCTACGCCCGCTTGCCTTGGTGCGCGGCCAAGGATCCAGGGCAGCAATTGCCAGTCGCCGCGCGCCCAACGGTGATGGCGAATGGCGCCGACATCGTAGCGCGCCGGGAATTCCTCGACGACTTCGATATCCGAGGCGAGCCCGGCGCGCGCGAACACGCCTTCGAACAGATCGTGGCTGAGGAGGGTCGAGTCCGGCGCCCGACCGGCGAGCGCGGCCTCGAAAGCGTCGACGTCATAGATGCCTTTGCCCGCATAAGAGCCTTCGCCGAACAAATCCTGATAGACATCGGAAACGGCCGAGGCGTAGGGATCGATCCCGCTCAAGCTCGAGAAGATGCTCTGGAATAGCGAGCCTTCCCGGCCGATCGGCAGGGAAGGCGTGACGCGGGGCTGCAACACCGCGTAGCCTTCGACGACCCTGCCGGCGGTCGAGTCGAAGCGCGGCCGATTCAGCGGATGCGCCATCTTCCCGATCAGGCGTCGCACCGCATCGCGCGGCAATCGCGTGTCCGCGTCGAGCGTCACGACGTAGCGTACATCGGTCGGTGCGGCCGGGGGACCGGCGCCGGCGTCGATGAAGGTGGTGTCGGTCGCGGCGCGCAGCAGCCGGTTCAGTTCGTGCAGCTTGCCGCGCTTGCGTTCCCAGCCGATCCAACGCGCTTCGCCTTCGTTCCAGACGCGACGGCGATGCAGAAGCAGAAAGCGGACGCCGCCCGGCGCCGGGCCGTAGCGCAGATTGAGGCGCGCGATGCCTTCGGTCGCCGCCGCGACGAGCGCCCCGTCGCCTTCGGCGTGTTCGTTTGCGGCGTCGGTCCAGTCGGAAACCAGCGCGAAGTGCAGATCGCCTTCCGGACTCGCGAGGTGATGGATCTCGAGCCGTTCGATCTGCTCGTCTACCGCCTCCACGGTAGTCAACAACGTCGGCACCGCGACAAGCGTGCGCAAGTGCGAGGGAACCCCGTCGCGCAGCTCGAGACCGGGCAGCAGCGTCGCCGCGAAGCCAAGGTTGACCCCGCGATTGACGAAAGCGACGGCGGCGTCAATCGCGGGAATGGCGCCGAGGACGCCAAGCAGGCATAGAAAGGCCGGGTTGATTCCCGCCGCGGCAAGCACGAGCAGCGGCGCGGCAAGGAGGATCGCGGCGACAAGAGAAATCGCCGTGACATAGCCGCTGACGCCAAGCGACCGGTTGAGACGCGCCATCCAATTTCGCATGGGCGGGCGATAGGAGATTGCCGCTTCAAAGGCGCGGCGGCCCCCCGCAAGAAGATGGTAGCCGGGATCGCCGCGCCGCGCTTGCTCAGCCGTTGGAGCCGCAGGCGGCTCGCGGCTCGCGGCGAGCACCGCGGCGCTGGCGATATCCAGCTCCGTGCGTTTCGAGCCGCGCGCCAGTTCCTCAACCGCGCTGCGGTAGAGCGTGCGCGTAGGGAAATCCATTTCCTCAAAGCGGCTGTCGGCGGCAAAGACAGCGTCGACGAGGCTGAGCCGCTCGAACAATTGTTTCCAGTCGACATCGGAAATCAGGCGCAGACTTGTTATGATGTTGCGCACGGTGACGTTCGAGGCGCCTTGTCGGCGATGAACGTCGCGCACAACCACGTCGGTCGTCGTGTCCTGGATCGCCAGACGCTGGTCGAGCCATGTCAGCGCCGGCGTGATCCTCGGATCTTGGTCGCGTAGCCGATGCACGAGCTGCACGGCCAAAGCCTCGGAAAGCGGCGCACGCTCGTATGCGAAAAGGACGACGGCGACGGATTCGGCGGGTCGTCCCCCAATCCCGAGCAAGCGGTCGGCGAGGCCATCCGCCATCTGGCGGGCCGAGCGGCTTTGGGTGATCTGTTGGGCGAGGCGGCCGAGATTTTCGACCAGCACGATCCGCAGCGTGATCGACACCGCCCAGAGTTCGCCAATGGTGAGCGGCTGCACCTCCTGATAGGCTCTGACATAGCGGACCAGCATCTCGGAATCGAAACGGCTGTCGGTATGGGCGACAAAGGCCCAGGCCATGCCGAACACGCGGGGATAGCCGGCGAAGGGACCCGAGGCGAGCTTGGGAAGTTGGCGGTAATAGCCGGGCGGTAGGTCCGAGCGGATCTCACGAATTTGCTTCTCGACGAGATGGTAGTTGTCGATAAGCCATTCGGCCGCCGGCGTTATGGCGCGACCCTCGTTGATCGCCTTGACGATGGAGCGATACGCCTCGAGCAGAACGGCGCCATTTTCCGCCAGCCGCCGCGCCAGGGGCTGGCCCCTGGTCGTCCTGGACGTTACGATTTGCGCGAGCGCGAGACTTCGCGCATGCTCCTCGAGGCGCTCGACGCCGAACAGCTCTTCGCGAATGGGCTCTTGATTATCCCAGAGCGACGACGGCCTCACGCTTTCGATGGCGCGGCGTGCAAGAGATTTCAACTTGACCTTTCCGCCGCGCGATGAGACCGCGGTGAGCCCGCACGGGCGGATTGAGCCGCAATATCTGCGGTGTGAACGGAGCCCCGCAACGGGAAGGGCGAACCCGGCGAAATGCCTGTCTCGACTGCCGAAGACGCGTTCGACCGTCGGCGTCAAAAACGGCTCTCGCGATGATGATGGCGAGACGCGGCGCGGCGATCGAGGGAGGACGCATTCCTCCCCTTTGAGGGCTTACGGCACGTTGTTCCGCAAGTCGCCGTCCCGCCCATCCTGACCGCATGAGGCGATCCATAAACGGCCCGCGTTTCGGCAGCAGTTCGGCGCCGCATATAAATGGCTATCGCTGGCACTCGTTACAAGAGAGTGCCAACTCGCGTCCATGGAGGACGCCGGTCGGCGCCCGGCTTTGGCTTTGTCGCGGTCGGCCTGCACACAGGCTGGCGCTGGTCGGGCGCCGATTTTCATCCGGCGGCGATCAGAGTGTGCGCGGGGTGCACGTTGTGCCGCGCGGATCAGCAAAATACGATCCGTGTAAATCAGCGCGGGGTCCGAGCGCCGATCAGCGCGCTAAGCCTCTGACAAAATTGGGTTGAGTGGGATCAACACGTGGAGCTGCTTCACAGAGACGATTTCACGCAGGGGATTTCATATGTGCTCGTAGGCACAGGGCAAGCGCTAACTATAACCCGCCAGTTGGCCTGTAAACGTCAGATTTCACTCGCTTTCGTCCCGTCGAAGAGCAATGGTCGCGACGTGCCCAGGAGCGCTCAGGCGCCTGCAGGTCACACCCGCCGATGAGATGATCGGTGAATTCCTCGGCCCCGCCCGGCTCGTCTCCGGTCCGGGGCTCGCGGTGGTGACGGCGACAGCGCCGTTGAACCGAGAGGGTGATCCCGATGAGTTCTCCAACCAAACTTACCGACACGCAACTTGTGCTTCTGTCCGCCGCGTCGCAACGCGAGGATCGCTGCCTCGTTCCGCCGAAGAACCTGAAGGGCGGCGCAGCGCAGAAGGTCGCGGCCAAGCTTCTGGCGACCGGCCTTGTGCGCGAGATCAAGGCGAAGACCGGAATGGAAGCCTGGCGCCGCGACGAGGAAACGGGTCAAGCGTGTTCGTTGAAACTGACCGCCGCGGGACTGAAAGCCATCGCGGTCGACGAAGGCGACTCGCGATCCAGCGCAAGCGCGGACGCATCGCCGAAGACGAACGAGGATTCGTCGAAAGCGAAGAAGACGGCGGGTATGGTGGCGGCCCCGAGCGCGACGGCCGCGCCGATATCGCAGGCGCCCCGCCAAGGCTCGAAGATCGCGCGCGTGATCGCGTTGCTCCAACGCGATCAGGGCGCGAAATTGGACGAACTGATCGCAGCCACGGATTGGCTGCCGCATACCGCGCGAGCGGCGCTGACCGGCCTTCGCCATCGCGGCTATGACGTCCGCCTGGAGCGCGGCAAGAAAGGGAGCGCCTCGGTCTACCGCGCCGTCGCGACTCTCGCGACGGCCTCGTGATCGCCATGCGATCGAGCCCGAAAAGCTTGGCGCGGCGGCCGAAGGACAATTCGGCCGCCGACCTGGATAAACGGACCGCCGCCCGGTCAGTTGGCCCCGGTCCGCGCGGCTCCAAGCCGGCGCCGAATAGCGCCGGCGTCGAAACCCGGCCCACAGCGAATCCGCCGGACAACGCGAGCCCGCTATCGGACCGCCTCGCGACCTTGCCCGGGCTCAGCCTCGCAGACCTGCGTCTGGAATGGCGGCGACTCTATCGGGCCGAGCCGCCAAGGCTCAGCCGCGATATTATGATGCGGGCCATTGCCCACCGGCTGCAGGAGATCGCCCATGGCGGCCCGTCCAAAGTGACGCAGCGCCGATTGATGACCTTGACCGCGGAGTTCGAAACCGGCGGAAGGATTGCGCCGCCGGCAGGGCCCAAGCTCAAACCCGGCTCGCGCCTCGTTCGGGAATGGCACGGGCGAACCCACTCGGTTTGCGTCACCGACGATGGCTTCGAGTTTCAAGGCAAGACCTACCGATCGCTGACCAAGATCGCGCGCGACATTACCGGCGCCCAATGGTCCGGGCCGCGATTCTTCGGGCTGACGAAAATGTCGGCGACTGCAGGGGCGACGCCCGACAAAATCTTGAACCGCGTGCAAACGATCTCGGAGAACTCCAATGGCTGAGGCTCGCCAGAACAGCTCCCCGGCGCGCGCAAGATTCCGCTGCGCCGTCTACACCCGCAAATCCTCGGAGGAGGGTCTCGAGCAGGAATTCAATTCGCTCGATGCGCAGCGCGAAGCCTGCGAGGCCTATATCACGAGCCAGAAGCACGAAGGTTGGACCGCCCTTCCGACCCTCTACGACGATGGCGCCTATTCCGGCGGCACGATGGATCGCCCGGCGCTGCAAAGGATGCTGGACGACATTCGCGCCGGCAAGATCGACGTTGTCGTCGTCTACAAGGTCGACCGGCTGACGCGATCGCTGGCTGATTTCGCCAAGATCGTCGAGGTTTTTGACGCGCAGGGCGTGTCGTTCGTCTCCGTCACCCAGGCGTTCAACACCACCACCAGCATGGGCCGGCTCACTCTCAACGTTCTGCTCTCATTCGCCCAGTTCGAGCGCGAGGTCACGGGAGAGCGCATCCGCGACAAGATCGCCGCGTCGAAAAGAAAGGGCATGTGGATGGGCGGGCTGCCCTCGCTCGGCTACGACGTCAAGGAACGCAAGCTCATCGTCAACGAAGCGGAAGCGGTGACCGTACGTCACATCTTCCGCCGCTATCTTGAACTCGGGGCGGTGCGCGCCTTGCGGGATGATCTTGCCGCTGCGGGAATCGTCAGCAAGCGCCGCACCGCGGCGGATGGAAGCCCCTATGGCGGCCAGAAGTTTTCGCGAGGGGCGCTGTACCTCATGTTGAAGAACCGAGTCTATCGCGGCGAGATCGTCCATAAGGGCAAAGCCTTCCCTGGCGAGCACGCAGAGATCGTCGACGAAGAGCTGTGGCAGCGGGTGCAAAGCCATCTCGATGAGAACCGGCTCGAGCGGCGCGAGGGCGCCAACGCTAGCGAAACGAGCTTGCTGACCGGCATCGTGTTCGACGCCAGTTCCGAGCCCATGACGCCAACCCATGCCGTGAAGAAGGGAACGCGGTATCGCTACTACATCTCCCGCCGCCTCGTCACTGGCCCCGCGGCGGACAGCTCGCACGGCCAGCGGGTCCCGGCGTCAAGTCTCGAAGCGCTTGTCATCGGCCGCCAGCGCGCGCTCTTCGCCGATCCCGTCGAAATCCTGAATGCGATCTCAAATGAGAAACGCGATGCTCCGATGCAAAAGAGGCTCCGGGACGCGGCGGCTGCTCTCTCCGCTCGGTGGGATCGTCTGCCGACGGAAACGCTGCACGACTTGACGCGCTCCGTCCTCGTCAGGGCGCAGGTTCACACCGATCGCATCGACCTCGACGTCAGCTCGGCGCGATTGGTCAGCCGGCTATTGAACGAAAGCGGCAGCGAGGTGATTGCCGAGGGGATTCGGGCATCGAACGCGAACGCCCATCGCGCCGAAGAGCCGCTGATCAGGTTGAGCATTCCGGCCCGGCTGAAACGAACCGGCAAAGAGATGAAGTTCATCGTCGACGGCGTTGCGAATTCCGCTCCGGCGGATACGACCCTGATCCGGCTGCTCGTGCGCGGTCGGAAAATCGGCAAGCGAATGTTCGAGCCCGGCTGTCCGCCGCTCGAGGACATCGCGCGTGAGGAAGGGATCACCTCTTCCTATGCGACGCGCCTCGTGCGGCTGACTTTCCTGGCCCCCGATATCGTCGCCGCGATCCTGGCGGGAAAGCAACCGGCGGGGCTCACCGCCAACAAGCTGATGGCCGACACGCGTCTGCCCCTCGATTGGCGGGATCAGCGAACCGCGCTGGGGTTCGCGTAGACCGATAGTCCATCCCTTACGATCCCATCCCCTGCTCCAAAGCTACGCGCTCCCCGCCGACGATGCATCGGCGGCGAGCGCACGCTCATTCAGCCGCCGGCGCCGGCTCATTCTGCGGCTGGATTGCCGCCTCACTCGGAGACCCGCGGAGCGAAATATGATGCCGGGCGCCGCGCAGTCAGAGACGCCCGTACCTCCAAAAACAGCTTTCGAGACTTTCGCCCGGAGAGGGCGCGTATCTCGCCCCGACGTCGTCTCTGCTGACTTACCGCAAAATGCAACGCCGACAAGGTCCCGAAAGGAGGCGACAATTCGACCTCTATCGTGTCTAATTACTATGTAATATCATAGGCTTAAGTCGTGGCGGAGAACGATGGATTCGAACCATCAGTATGGCTTGCTATACCACGCAGTCACCATCCGCTCAGAGACTCCCGTACCACTGATACGGTTTCCGGCTGATTGACTCGACGGGGTGTGGATTCCCGTCGGGGATTTCTGCTGGTAGATAGAACGGCCATGAATCGCGGGAGGCGGGCATGGCTTATGTTGCCGGTCATCTGAGCGTTGCGGCGTTGGAGGAGCGGTACGAGGCGTGCGAGGACGTGACGTCTTCGCGGCATTTCCAGACGATCTGGCTTTTGGCGAAGGGGCATTCGACCGGCGAGGTGGCGGCGATGACCTCGTTTGGCCAGCGCTGGATCGAACAGCTTGTGGAGCGTTATAATGCGCTTGGACCTTCGGCGATGGGCGATCTGCGTCGGGGCAACGGCGCGGCGGCGAAGGTTCTGAGGCCCGAACTGTTGGAGCGTTTGCGCGCACGTTTGGCCGAACCGCCGCCCGACGGCGGGATTTGGACGAGCGGCAAGGTCGCGCGCTGGATGGCGGGCGAACTGGGACTGGCCTCGCTCGCGCCGCAACGCGGCTGGGAGGCGTTGCGAGCGATCGGCTGGTCGATCCAGAAGCCGCGGCCGCGCAACCCGAAGGCGGCCACGCCCGAAGAGCAAGAGGCCTTCAAAAAAAGTCGCCGAAGTCGTCGCCGAGGAAGCGGCGCGCCATCCCGACACGCCGATCGAGGCCTTCGCGACCGACGAACACCGGCTCGGCCTGAAGCCGGTGATCCGTCGGGTCTGGGCGGCGGTCGGCGAGCGGCCGACCGCGCACGGCCATCATCGCTTCGAATGGCTCTATGTGACGGTGTTCGTTTCCCCGGCCACGGGCGAAAGCTTCTGGTACGTCTCGAACGGCGTATCCAAGCCGTTCTTCGAGGCGCTGCTGCGGCTGTTCGCCGAGGAAGCCGGCGCCGGGCGCGAGCGGCGCATCGTCCTGACGCTCGACAACGCCGGTTGGCACGGCGAAGCCGGCCTCGCCGTGCCCGACGGCCTTCGCCTCGTCTTCCAGCCCGCCTACACCCCCGAGGTGCAGCCGGCCGAGACGCTGTGGACGCTGGTCGACGAGCCCGTCGTCAACAAGCACATCCCCACCCTCGAGGCCCTCGACGAAATCATCTCGATGCGATGCGCCGCTCTCGCCAGCGACCGAGAAAAGATCAAGAGCCAGGCCGGCTTCCATTGGTGGCCGAAAATCGCCAACCCGAGGTGATCACCAGGAAACCGTATGAAAAACCCATTCGAGACTTTCGGGCACAGAGGGTGGAGAAATCGACCAAAGAACGTCTCTACCGACGGGCTGGAAAATGCACCGCCGACAAGGGCCGGAAATCAGGCACGAATCTGGCCTAGTTAATGTAGAATTCGTATGTAATATAAGATACTTAAGTCGTGGCGGATCGAGAAGGACTCGAACATACGAAGGCATCTTTGATGCGTTCGTTATTTGCATGGTGGAACCAGAGGAATCGAACCGACGACCTCACGAGCGACGTTGAGCGTTCGATTCGCGGAATGCCCAATATGGAACCTCGCCGAGACGCCAACGACAATCCGCCACATGCGCTCTGAGGGCAGGTCCACGCTACAGCCATCAGGCAAAATTCGCGTCCGCCCGGATCGCGTCGTCACGCTGTCCGGGCGGGCCTATCTGCTTCGATCCGCGTCATGCCGTGAACGGATTAAATTCGCAACAATGATTTCCGGATCGCCGTCATATTCGCTCGTCGGCATCAAGCCGAAGCCACCGTCAGCTTCGAAGACGACTACGCAGACCATGAGGGTGTGGCTAGGTTCCAGGCACGGATTTGTGCGGTGTCAAGGGCTTGAGACATATGCGGCTCCTGTGCTTGGGCGAGGGCCATCCCCGCTCGACAGGCGCCTGAAGCGTCCGATGAAAGGCCGCGGTCACCTCAAAGGCGAAGCCGGAGAGGCCGCACGCACAGCGTAGCGGACCCTTCACGAGTTGATGGCGTCAGGACGTCGCTGGACCAAAGTAGCGCAAATGAGAGCGGGGTGGCGATCGCCGGAACAGGGGCTGCCGATGAAAGCCCTCCGCCGGCGCCACAACGACCGTGAACCGGAATTCCCGGGCCGATTGACAATCCCGCGTTACGCCTGCAAACCCTGTGGCGTCCACATGTATGGTCGGATCGAGAACGAGAAGCATCCGTTCTTCGGACGGGATTTTGTCTACCTTGAACTGTCGAAGAGGTCGGACTGGGCAGCTCCGGAGTTCGCGGCCGTCGTCTCCTCGGTCATCGAATCCGGAGTGGCTCCGACCAAGATGGACGCCATTCGCAGCCGCCTGAGGGAGCTTGGCCTCGCGAACGTCATGACTGCCTATCTCCGCCTCTGATGGACTTCATCGCGACCCTTATCGCGAAGGCTTCTGGCACGCTGGCGAGCTGATTTGGAACCGAGTACCGCACGTGTGATCAGTTTGCCATGCGGCGATCTCACATGCCTGACGCGCCACGACGAAACGTCGCCAGTGACGACAGTAAGGACAACGCTTTGATGAATCGAGATGATATTTATGATTTCATAGCCCGCTGCGACTCCTATCGGTCGTTGGAGCCCCTCTTCGCGGACTATACCGAGATATTGAAATCATACGGGTTCAATTCATTCATTTTCACCGGGCTTCCGACCCATGGGGATGACGTGGAATCCTACGTCATAAAGAACGCATGGCCCGACGAATGGACGGACCGATATCGCGAACAGCGCTATTTCTTGAAGGACCCGGTGAGCCAATGGTCATTGAGGCGATCGAAACCCTTCTTCTGGGCGGACGCTCGCGCAGCTTCGATCTCCACTGCGCAAGCCACCAAGATCGAGAACGAGGCGCGGGCGTTCGGTCTGGGAGAGGGCGTCGCTTTTCCGATGTACGACGCGAGCAGCTGGCAAGCCGTGATCTCGCTGGCGACCGCCGACAAATGTGACCTCGACAAAAGCTCGATCGCCAACCTCTATTTGCTGTCTTTGTACTGCAAGATGACGGCGTGCGATCTGCTCCCCGGGTCTACCGACAGAAGAGCCGTTCTTTCCGCGCGGGAGCAAGAAATCCTCCAATGGGTTTCCGCGGGCAAGAGCTCATGGGAAGTTTCCAAGATTCTGAATATCTCGGAAGGGACAGTCACCCAGCATCTCGCTAAGATTCGCGCAAAGATGGGCGTGAGCAACACGACGCATGCTGTCGCGACCGCAATTCGGAACCGGGAAATCCACCCCTGACGCTTCCGTCAATATAAACATCCTGATATCGCCGTCCCCGCTCCGTCCGTGGCATTCGCGCACTTTCCTCGAAGGGGCGGCGCCAATGGACGTTCACGTAATCACCGATGCAAACAAGGCCGCCTACGCCGCCGAGCTGGATCAGCTGTTCCGCATTCGCCATCGAATTTATGTCGAAGAAAAGAAATGGCGCGAGCCCTCGGACGACGGTCGGGAAACGGACCAGTTCGACACGGAGCACGCTGTCCATTTGGTTGGAATTCGTAACGGCCAGATC
>CAVXCA010000086.1:0-12658 GCA_963759955.1 uncultured Alphaproteobacteria bacterium | reverse complement strand
GCGCTTATGCGGCCCTGAGGCGATCATCACCGGAAAGGTAGACGTCTAACTTTCGCTTCCGCTTGCCAGATTCCGGAATCTTGCGATAGCGTCGGGATGGCTTTCGGCTCCAATGCGTCCACCGCCGTTCACAGTTTCAATGCGCAGGTTGAGTGATTGACCGTCCAGAGAATATAGAGTCCCGTTCTCATCTAGCGTGGCGAACTTTCGTAACAATCTATTGTCACGAGAATGTAAGTTCCCGCTCTCATCTCGCGTGGCGAACTCTAATTCTGTCGCGAGGCTGAAAACGTTGCCGTTCTCAATCCAACCGATTTCATCGTTGCCAACCCAAATAGAGCCGTTGGTCACGACGTGAGCATTTCGGCGGTTGGCTTCCTCGGCGGTACGCGCCGTCTGGCTGTAAATTTGTCGCTGACCCAGCATCGAAATCACAACTCTATTGCAAGCCGACCGAATCGGCTGGCGGTTACAGTAAGGGAGCGCTTCGCATAACGCCGTGTGCTGCGGATTAGCGGTATCGTGACCGCTTCGGCGGGCCGCGACGAAGGCGCAAGTCCCGTCGCGCGCCATTTTGAGCGCTCTCAACCGGTCATTTTCGAGCCTTTCCCCTGTTCCAGGCAGACTCCCCCCTCGCGGCGGCTCACGTCGCCGCGATGAGAACCATCGCGCGCTTCATGTTCATCGCCATCGCGACGAACTGAAGGTGGCAGTTGTTGCGATCCAGGCCGAGATAGCGAACCTTCTCCATCCCGTACCAGTTCTTCATCGTCGCGTTGGCGCGCTCGACGCCGACGCGAATGCTCGAAGCGGTCTTGTTGAACCACACCTGCCAATTGACGAGCGGCTTGTTGCGCTTGGCCTTGTAGGCGATCTTGTCCTCGATCCCGAGGTCGTTCAGCTTGTCGCGCAGCGCTTGGGCATCGTAGGCCTTGTCGGCGTAATAGGCCTTTTCGTCGCCCTGGATCATAGCCTCGCCGCGCTGGCTGTCGTGCAGGTCGGCGCTCGTCATCTCGGCTTGACGGACGACGCCGCTCTCTTCGTCCACCGCCAGATGCGCCTTGTAGCCGAAGTACGTCTCATCGTTCTTGACCGTGAAGCTCGCGTCGGGATCGCGCTCGTTGACTTGGCCTTCCTCGACCTTCGGCGGCTTTACCGCCGCGGCGATGATGGTCGCGTCGACCAGCGTGCCGCGTTTGACGATCAGGCCGCGCGCGTCGAGCTGCCGGTTGACCTCGGCCAGAAGCCTCTCAGACAGGCCGAGCTTCTCGATCCGTTGCCGGAACCGCCAGATCGACGAATGGTCCGGCGTCTCCTCGTCGAGCGGAATGCCGCAAAAGCGCCGGAACGACAGCCGATCGCGCACCGCTTCCTCCGCGCCGGCGTCGGAAAGCCCGTACCACTGCTGCAACAGCACGATCTTGAACATCGCCAGCGGCGGATACGCCGGAGCGCCCTCCGAAGAAGAATGCAGTGGACGCATCAAGACGTCGAACGCGCCCCACTCGAACGTCTTGGCGATGTCTTCGAGAAACCCGCTGCCGCGAGAATACGCCTTGACAAAGGCGTCGGCGAGCGAAGGTTGGCTGAAGTTACGGCGCGACATCGGCGACTCACGTCCTCGGAATGCCCCAGAGAATCACGGGTTCCGCGGTTTTGCAAAGGGCTCTAAGGGTAGATCACGAACAAATTGTGGCGCGCGAGTGTGTTGCCATTGCCGACTATCGACGAAGCCGCGAGCCGGGCGTAAGCGTGTCAGCGTAAAATCCATTGCTGGGGGGCCTACTATGGGGACGTCAAATTCGATCGAACTGGCCGCCGAGATCGTCGCGGCGCTCGTTTCGAATAATTCCGTGCCGACGAGCGAACTGTCCGCTCTGATTCAAGCGGTGCATACGGCTGTTACGGGGCTCGCGCACGGGGGGAGAGTGCTCCGCCCCAAGTAGAGGCGAAAGCGCCGGCGGTCTCGGTTCGGAAGTCGATCACCCCAGATTATCTCGTCTGTCTGGACGACGGCCGCAAATTCAAATCTTTGCGGCGGCACCTGACCGCGCTGGGGATGACGCCGGAGCAATATCGCGCGAAGTGGAACTTGTCGGCTGATTACCCGATGGTGGCTGCCCATTACGCGGCGCAGCGATCGGCGTTGGCGAAGAAGATCGGGCTTGGTCAACTCCGCAAGAGCGGCGTTGTCGCCAAGAGCAAGCCCGGTCGGCCGCGCAAGGCAACGGCCTGATCGGCGTCGGCAAGGCGCATCGAGCGCGGCTGAGCGCGAAAGCGGTCGAAGGCTGATTCGTGCCGGTTCCGTCCTCTGTCTGGGCTCCGAGTCCCGAACAGGGAAGCGGAGCGCGCGTAGCCTCGCAAGGGTGGCGTTAACCTTCGCGGGTGCCCTCGCCGATAAAGGGCATGATAATGTCTTTTATCATCAGGAGGTTAGGGCGGTCACATTTCGACTAGCGGGACAAATTTGCATTTTGGGTTGGGCACGTCGAAGCAGGTCGTGCCGTGCGACACGGTTCGGATCAGAATGAGATTCGCATCGAGCATCGGATGCCGGGTCAGCGCTCGGCTTTGAGCGCTGAAAAGAATCCGCTGGACGTGCGAGCGATCGGTCGTGCTTGCTTCCGGGTGCAGTACCTCGGCGACCACGGCATTCAGCCCGGCTCCGCCGCCGTTGATCGAAAAGTCACACAAGGCTCGAAAGTCAGCTTCCGCAACACCGACAAAGTGAAGCCAAACCGCGCTTGGCCTATTATCGGGACATTGATCGGCCGCTCCTTTGAGGATTTGCACTAAACTGCGCTTAAAGCGGGTTGGGGCATGCGAGCGAATGGCGAGCCCGAACACCTTGTGTGGGGTGATAACGCCGATGGTAAAGCGTTCAGATTTGTCAGCCTCCGTCGCCAGCTGCATCTGTCGCTCAAGCTCGCTTGCGGCATCCGCGTTCAGAAGCGCTTGCCAATCGGGCTTCGGTGCAAATGTGACAGAGAAGTCCTCAGTGTCGTAGGGGGCATTGACGCCAGCTTTCAGCGCCGCGTCAAACCTGCGCGGCAGGTTTTTGCAGTGGTCTGCAGCCTTCTTGAGCGTCACGGTGAATTGGCCTGAGTCAGCGTTGGCGAGCAATTGTTCTGCCGTGCGCTCGAATATGTCTGCCAGATTCACCAGCAAGTCGCTCTTGAGTTGATCGCCGGTATCTTCGCCGATCGTCTTGCATTCGACTGCTACACTGCCCACCGGAGTTTCGACGAGAAGGTCGAACCGGCCGATGCCTTCGAGCTCGGCGAAAATTACGTTGAAGCCCTTCCGGGCGAAGTGCGTCCAGGTGCAGATTTCGTGCTCCAGCTGGCGCATGTCGCAGCCGAGTTTAAGGTTGCTGATCACCATCGACCGGAAATGATCCGCGGCTTTCGGGGAAAGCGAGCGTCTCACGCGGTTTATGCCCGCGATCAACCCTGCAGCCCGGACCGCTTGCGGGTTGGCGATGTCGAGGCCGAAGGCAGGAACGTCATAGGTAAAGCGCAGACACTGTTCCTGGAAGAAATAGCGGTCGCCATAGATCGCGCGAACGGTGGGCTTCAGCGCTTGCAAGCGCCGTTCGACTTTACGGGTTTCCTTATCGAGCGGCGCAGCGCCGACAAAATCGATGAATTCTGCGAATTCGCGGGGGAATTCGGCCTGTGACAATGCGTAGCGATTCATCGGACGGGCGATCGTCGGCACCGCTCGCTGTAGCAGCGCCGGGTACGGCATCGGCCGCCCTAATTCCCAACCTTGGAGCGTTCGAAGCGGGACACCAAGGCGGATGGCGGCCTCGGGTTGGGAGTAACCCATTTGGGTGCGCCATTCCTTGAGCGCCTCCGCGGTGTCTTTGGAAGGGTGGTGATTCAGCAGCCTCTGAACTTCTTCAATCGTGATCGACATATCAACTCCTACGCAAAATGCGTATATACGCAATTTGCGTAGTCTGCAAGCGCGGCAGTTGCAAAGAGTTGTCGAGCTGCTCGCCCTCCCGAGTGATTCTTGATAACAGAGTGTATCAGTACTAGCCCCCTGGCTTCGATCAAAGAACCAAGTGCAGATCATCGGCTCGCTTCGGGCTTCTCAAACAATATCTGTGACGTGCAGGATGCCGCGAGCGTAGCGATTTAGGAACTTCGCGGGCGAACCGGAACCCCAAGAAGGGGGTATTGAGGTGGCGGCTCCCTTGGCTCACTACGCACGTAGACCGCTCGAAGATATAAGCTCCTGGCGGTCAATTGCGGCGGCTGACGCGGAAGACTGAAGAAGGCGGGTCTCTGAATCGGCGCCGCGAGTTGGCCCGAGCCGAGTCGATTATTTCAATGACTTATAGCGCTGATCGGCGTTGGGACCCCGCGCCGTTTCACAGAAGATCGCGGGTGAATGCGCCGGACACAATCACAAAGGACGCTTGTCGAACCGATAGTCTCATGCGACGGTAAGGATGTAAACAGCTAGCGATCCAGCTATCTAGGTATCTATGGTACGGTCCAGGGAATCACAGCCTAAACTGCCCTCGGTGTCTCGCGCTCGCGTGGACGGCCGGAGGCAATTGCTTGTCTATTTGGAACCGGAGCTGATCAAGGAACTGAAGAAAGCCGCGCTCGATGAAGACAGGACTGCCTACGAAATTGTCGAGGAAGCGACCCGAGAATGGCTCGCCCGCCGAGGCAAGAAACGTCGGCAGGCCTGACCCGAGAACCGCGAAGGCACAGCAGGACTGGGGTGTGAGAATGCTGCAAACTGTCCGTGACGCCTGCCAATTCGATCCGAAGGCGATCGACTATGCCCTCAGCGACCAGATCGAGAGCCTTGAGGACCTCATAGGTCACGACGCTGCGGCTGCCGAGGAGTTCTTCGGCAAGACGTACGTCACGGGAGGCATGCGAACCCTCCTCCGGCAGGGACTCCAACGCCTCGCCGGCATCTCTGGGCAAGCGGTGTTCGAGTTGAAGCAAGCGATGGGCGGCGGCAAGACGCACTCCATGCTCGCCTTCGGGTATCTCGCTGCAAACCCGCCGCTGGCGAATCTAGTTCCACACGAAATAACCAAAGGGTTCGTGCCAGCCAAGGCCCGCGTTGTCGCGATCTCGGGACGCTCCGTCTCGCGCGATAAATACCTGTGGGGCGACATCGCCGACCAGCTCGGAAAAGCAGATTCGTTCCTCGAATTCTTCAAGGGCGCGCCTCAGGCCCCGAATGAAAAGGACTGGGAGAAGCTCATCGGCGACGAACCGACCCTGATCCTGCTCGACGAGTTGCCGCCCTATTTCGGCTACGCGGCGACGCAGGCCGTCGGCGGCGGCACACTGGCCGACCTCACGACCTTCGCGCTCTCGAACCTTCTCGCCGCCGCGCTCAAATTGAAGCGCCTCTGCGTCGTCGTCTCAAACCTGTCCGGCAGTTATCATGGGGCGACCCAAGAAATCTCCGGGCTGGTCCAGAAGGCGATCGGCAATCTCCAGCAGGAGACCGGACGGCAAGCGAAGGGGATCACGCCGGTCGAACTCGGCACCGACGAAATCTATCACATTCTGCGCACGCGGCTGCTGACTGCTCAGCCTGACCCGGACGTCGTCGAACTCGGTCGCTACGGCATTCTCCAACGCCATCTCTGACGCCGTGAAGGCGAAGTCAGTCGCCAAGTCCGCCGAACAGATCGCCGGTGAGATCGTCGCCTCATATCCTTTCCATCCGTCCTTCAAGCACATCTTGGCGCTATTCAAGGACAACGAACGGTTCCGGCAGACGCGTGGCCTGATGACGCTCGCGGCGATGATGGTTCGCTCCGTCCAGGGGCGCAAGCTCAACGACGTCTACCTCATCGGCTGCCAGCATCTTGATCTGTCCCTCCAGGACATCCGCGACGGCGTGACGAACATCTACGACCTGTCCGGCGCCATCGCACACGACATTGCAGGGACCGGAAACGAGCGCGGGCACGCGCAGGTCATCGACGAGCAGATGGGCGGAGACGCCGCGAGCCAGATCGCGAGCCTGCTTCTGATGGCCTCCCTCCCCGAGGCGAACGGCGCCGTCAAAGGGCTCACGCAACCGCAGGTCATAGAGAACCTCGTCGCCCCCCATCGCTCGGCGATCGAGTTTGACGACGCGTTCGAGAAGCTTCGGACCGAGTGCTGGTACCTTCACCGGCGAGACAACGAAGCTTGGGTGTTCGCGCGCAACGAGAACCTGCGGAAGAAGATCGAGAAGTACGCGGAAGGCGCGCCGCAGCCGAAGATCGACGCCGAAATGGAGCGGCGGCTCCTCGCAACGTTCGAACCGCGTCGCCGGATCGCCTATTCGCTCGTTCTGGCGCTCCCGAAGCTCACTGAAATCAAGACGGGCGCCGGACGCCTGCTGCTCGTCCTCAGCCCCGACAAGCGCATGCCGCCCGACGACGCCAAGCGCCTCTTCGACGCGGTGCCGGAGAAGAACAACTTCTGCGTCGTAACCGGCGATGGGTCCGACCTCGCGAAGCTGGAAGACATGGTGCGCCGCATTTGGGCGGTCGCCAAAGTTCGGAACGAGGACGGCGGCGACAGGTCGCCGAACGTCGCCGAACTCAACGAGGAGGCCGAGCAGGCCGAATTCGGGTTCAACGCGACCTTGGTCCAGCTTTTCAATCGTATCTACTATCCCGGACGCCATCCGAAGGACGGCGAGCGCCTCCTCGCGGCGCCCTTGAAGATGACGCCGACAAAGGCGAAAGACGGCAAGTCGAACGTGATCGACGGCGAGACCGCCATCGAGGAGGCGTTGACGTCGACCGGCGCCTCGAAGCTTCAAAAGGAGATCACCGACGCCAACGTGGACGCGTTGAGGACGCGCGCCGAAACGATGCTCTGGATCGCCGGCGGCGAGCGTCGCGCCCGGTGGAAGGACATCGAGGAGCAGGCGATCTGCAACGTCCGTTGGCCGTGGCTCCCGCCCAAGGGCTTGGACGATCTTCGCCGGCGTGCACTGGCCACCGGCGACTGGCGCGACAACAACGACGGCTACGTCGAGAAGGGACCATTCCCGCCGCCGAAGACGTCAGTCAAGGCCGTGACCAAGAACCGTGATGACTCCGGCAAGGCGACAATCGAACTGACTGCCATCAACGCCGGTCCGAAGCCGCAAATCCACTACGCGACGACCTCCGACGTGTCGGTGGCGTCTCCGATCGTGCCGGACATAGTGTTCGAAGACGACGCGACGGTGCTCTGGTTCCTCGCCGTCGACCCGGACGGCAAATTGCCGACTGGCGACCCCGAGAAGTGGACGAACACGCTGACGCTCACTCATCAGCCCAAGGAAGTAATGGGCAAGCGAGCTGTCACTCTCAGCGCCAAGCCGCGCGGCGCGATCCGCTGGAACCTCGACGGCACGAACGTCAAGGAAGGCCGCGAGTACGTCGGCCCGATCGATATCCCCGGCGACAAGGAGACGACTCTGTACGCCTACGCCGCAGACGCCGGAATCGAGGTCAAGAAGGAATTCACAATACGCGCTCCGTCGGGCGGCAAGGCGACCATCGACCCTGCGAAGCCCGCCGCGGTGGTGAGGAAGATCAAGCTGGCGACGACCATCGACACGTTCGGCGCCATCCGAGCTGGCAAGAAGGCCAAGGCGATCTTCGGGAACGGCGTTTCGGTGACTGTAGGCCGGGGCGACAAGAACGCGACGACTCGCTTTGGCCCAGGAACGACGCTGAGCCCGGAGGCCATCGAGGCGTTCATCACCGCCGCGCGCGCGGCGATCGGCGAGGAGGCGGCTGACGTCGAGATCGGATTCGGGGAGTTCAAGTTCGCGAGCGGGAGCGACCTGGTGGAGTTCCTGAAAGAAGTTACCGAGATTAAGGTCGACCCGTCGGAGGTCCAGCAGTGACCGAACGGAAGACGATAGGCTTTGGCGTGCCGAACGAGTTGGACCCCCACCATTTCACGGTGGAGATTCCCGCTGCGCGCACGGAGCCCGTCGTCATCACGGAGGACTTCGGTCTGAGGGGCGGTTCGAGCGGCATGCCGGAATTGATCGTTCGCTGCAAGCTGCCGCGCGCCGCATGGGGCGCGATCGCCGAGGAGGCGAAGCGCGTCCTCAACGAGCGCCTGAAGGAGAAGAAACTCGCCACCAGCCGCTGGAACAGCGGACGCAACCAAGTCGAACGTCTGCTGGGACGGGAACTCTGTGTCCTCGCTTGGGGCGTCGAGGCCGCGACCAAAGAACTCATCCCGAACGCCTTACGGAACTGGGTGGCCCTGCGCCCAGACGAGCGCTGGTGGCTGTTTTCGATGGCCGCGGCGACGACTGGCGCCGCCGAGGACGTGGACATCGGGTGGCGTAAGGCGATCAGGATCGCCTTGACCGAAAACCCGACTGGTGAGGAAGCGACCGCAATTCGGGCGAAGCGCCCAAAGACGCAAGAGGAGCGACCGCTGCTGCCGCTGCCGCTGTTCGAAGATCGCTAGGAGCACAAGGATGGACGCCGTGGCGCCGAAGCCGCAAGTGACGCCGTTCTCGCTAAAGGACGCGCCCTCGCTCATCGAGCGTGTCTGGCCGGCGCAGAAGATTTCCGTCGAGGCACAGAAGGAACGCAAGGCCGTCAAAGGACAAACGCTGACGGGGTTGGGATCGTACTGGAAGGGGCGCAAGCCGCTCATTCTCGTTCGTGCGTGCCTACTCGGCGTTCTTCTGCCGTCGACCGGGGAAGACCAGAAGGACTTGGCCATCTTCGAGTCCCTTTGCGGGATGGCTGACGATCAGGTTCTCAGCCGCTTTAAAACAGCGCTAACGATCGAAGAAGTGAAGAGGTTCGCGACGCCGGAACAGCGAAGAGCGCTGCTGGAGGAAGCTGACGACGCAGCGGCGGTTTTCAGGAAGATGCCTAAGGAGGGGTCATCGCAGAATTTGTTTCAAAACGCACTCTAAGCGGCGTCGAGGATGGATGAGCGCGGGTCCCGCAGAGGCCGGAAGCTATATTCGAGCGGCTCGGTCGGCCAGATGTAGTCTCCGTTGAAGGTGATGTGCTCCCAGCCGAGCGGGGCAACATGGGCGAGCAGATCGTCGCCGACGGCCTCGCCACGGGCGTGCAGTTCGGCGACGGCGCGGCCGAGATAGACAGTGTTCCACAGGATCACGGCGGCGACTGCGAGATTGAGGCCGGAAGCCCGGTATTTCTGATTTTCGAAGGTGCGGTCGCGGATTTCGCCGAGGCGATGAAAGAACACCGCCCGGGCGAGCGCGTTGCGCGCCTCGCCCTTGTTGAGCCCGGCGTTCGCCCGCCGTCGCAACGCCGGATCGCTGATCCAGTCGAGGGTGAAGAGCGTGCGCTCCAACCGCCCGATTTCGCGCAACGTCTTCGCCAGCGCGTTCTGCTTGGGATAGGCCGCGAGTTGCCGCATCAACGCGGACGGTGCGACGGTTCCGGCTTTGATCGACGCAGCGAGGCGCAGCGTTTCGTCCCAGTTCTCGCCGATCAGCCGGAAATCGACGGCTCCGCCGATCATAGGGGTCAGGGCGGCGTAGGCGGCGCGGCTGTCAAGAACATAGAGGCGGCGATCAGCGAGATCGCGAATGCGCGGCGCGAAGCGGAATCCGGCAAGATGGCACAGGCCGAACACGTGATCGATGGCGCCGGCGGTGTCGGTGTAATGCTCGCGGATGTCGAGAGAGCATTCGTGATGCAGCAAGCCATCGAGAATGTGCGCCGCTTCGCTGGCGTTGGCGGCAATGACCTGGGTGTGGAACGGTGCATAGCGATCCGAGACATGAGTGTAGAACTTCACGCCCGGCTCGGAGCCGTATTTAGCGTTGTAGTCGGCGCGCGCCTCGCCATGCCCGCCGGCCCTGAAGAACTGGCCGTCGGACGACGACGTGTCGCCATCGCCCCAGATTTTCGTGAACGGCTGCTCATGAATGGCGTCGGCCAAACAGGCCAGGGCCGCCAGATAAGTCTCGTCGCGGACATGCCATTCGGCGACCCACAACAGCTTCGAATGGCTGAACGCCTTGGAGCTGCGCGCCATTCGGGCGAGCCCGAGATTGGTGGCGTCGGCGAGCAGAGCTGTCATCAACGCCACATTCTCGTCGGGCGGCTCGCCGGTCCGCAAATGGCCGAACCGGTCGGCGAATCCCGTCCAGCCATGCACTTCGGCGAGCAGCTCGGTGACGCGCAGACGCGGCAACATGCCATAAAGCCGCCGAGCAAGCTGATCGGATGCATTGGATTTGTCCTTACGGATCGGGCTGATCGAGAGCCCCGCCTCGGTGAGCGTCGCCTCGGGAAGCTCTCCGGCCGCCGCCAGCGCGTCGATTTCACGGAGCCGCGTGTCGAGGAGCGCCGTCTTCTCGGCACGCCATTCGTCGAAGGAATTGACGACGGCGAGGCCCAATTCTCCGTCCTGGCGCCGCGTCGCGAATGTCTGCGGCGGCAGGAGAAAATCGTCGAAAGCGCGAAACGCGCGGCTGCCTTCAACCCAGACGTCGCCAGCCCGCAAGCGGTCGCGCAGGGTCATCATGACCGCGACCTCAAAGGCTCGGCGATCGACAGCGCCGCCAGCTCCGACGAGCTTGCGCCAGGCCGGTTTCAGAAACCCTGTCGGCAGGCGCGACGGAAGATTTCTCGCGCCGGTCGCATAGAGCCCGCGCAACATGGCGAGCGCGGCGAGCAACGGGTCGCCGGACTTCCACGAGCGGAAAGTGAAGGCGTCAAGCATAACCGGCGCCATGCGTCGCACCGTCGGGTAGCGCTCGACGATTTCGTTCAGGTTGTCCTCGCGCGCCTTAGCGACGACCGGCTCGGCCTCGGCGACCAGGGTTTTCAGGCGTTCCCAACCGAGCGACCGCTCCACGGCGGCGACCTGATCCTCTCCGGCTGCTTTGGCTGCCAACATTGCTTTCGCCATGCCGAGCAAAGCCCGCGCCGACGCGTCGAGCGTCTTCGCCCGCTCGACGACATTTTCCTTGCGGGCGCGGTCGGCGCGGCGGCAGACGGCGCCAAGCATTTTATCGAAGGTCGTGAGGGCGGCGTCGGTCAGAATTGCCTCCATCTCGCGCGCGAAGACGACCAGCGTCGCCAATCGGCGCTGCGTGTCGAAACGCGACAGATGCTGAGCGCTGAGAACTGCCGTCTCCCGCGCGATGGCCGCGTAGCGCGCGCGGTGAATCCGCTGCTCCCGGTCCGGCCCCACACCGAGCCTGCGGATGGCTTGCAGCCGTTCGACAACCCTGGTCAGATTCTTCTGCGTCGGCGCTTCGGGCCAGTCACGCAGCCATGCGAGCGGCGTTCGCTCCTGATCGTCGCCGACTGCGATCAACGCCTCCAGTCCGTCGACCGTTTCGCGATCCAGGCCCTCAACGAGGTTTCTGTGCGCTCGTTTCCGGGCGCGAGCGCGGGCGGCCAAGCCGATCTTTTCCAAAGTGACGGCAGCCGGAAGCAAAATGTGTCGTTCGCGCAGATGGGCGATGATCGCGGAAACAATGGCGTCGCCGCGATCCGTGCCCGTCGCGTCGTCGAGCGCGACGCCGGCGGCGGCTCGATAATCCTCTCGCCGAAATGGACGAACCCCGAGATAGGCCTGGAGTTCGCCAAGATGCGCCCTGCGGGTCTGCAATCTCTCTGCATAATCTTCGAAGTCGTCGGGGCGTGCGCCGATTTGCTGCGCCAGGAAGTCAAGCAGGTCGGCCGGCGGCCTTTCGCCGACGCCGATCGTTCTTCCCGGAAAACGGAGATAGGCGAGATGCACGGCGAAGCCGAGCCGGTTTGCGGCGCGTCGCCGTTGGCGAATTAAGGCCAGGTCTTCCGGGGACAGTGTGTAATGCCGGACGATCGCTGCGGGATCCGTCGGCGGATCGAACAATGCCGCGCGGGATTGAGGCGAGAGGAGTTGTCGAGTTGTCATGGGCCACCAGAGCGGCGTTAAATGCGTCCATCAATGGCCAGATTATTTTGTGGACACAACATAATTTGTGGACGTATTTTATGGACGGGCGTGAGCGGTTCATTTGTCGCGACCTCCTATCGTCCATAAACCGGTCGTTTCAGGGACGGTCGGCAATAGAAAGGGATTGCGCCGTGTCCCACATTATCGGCTACGCCCGCGTCTCCACCGACGATCAGGACCTCGCCGGCCAGCGACGCCGCCTTGAAGCCGCCGGCGCGTTCCGGATCTTTGAAGACGTGATTTCGGGAAAAACCTTCGAACGTCCGGGCCTCGCCGGGCTGCTCACTTTCATTCGCCCCGGCGACACCCTCGCCGTCGTTCGGCTCGACCGCCTCGGACGTTCCCTCCGCGAACTTCTCGATGTTGTCGAAACCCTCAAGAAGCAGGGCGTCGCGCTCTTGTCCCTCGAAGAGAAGATCGACACCTCGTCGGCGGCTGGCGAGTTGGTGTTCCATGTCTTCGGCGCAATCGCCCAATTTGAACGCCGTCTCATCGCTGAGCGAACGCGCGATGGGATGATCGCCGCGCGCGCGAAAGGCAGCAAGCCAGGGCGGCCGCCGCTCGATCAGGAAAAGCTGAACGCCGCCATATTGCTGATGAAGGCGGGCGTTCCTCCAACAAAAGCCGCACGCCACGTCGGTCTCGGGCGCTCAACTCTTTATCGAGAAATACGAGTGAACGCCTCGAACTGAGGCCTTACAGTGCGTTTTGGAACA
>CAVXCA010000085.1:0-10045 GCA_963759955.1 uncultured Alphaproteobacteria bacterium | reverse complement strand
CCTGGCCCGCGCCCACGCTGCATCACCGCAATCAGCGGCATCCGCTACTGCATTGTCGTTAGTGAACTTGCCGTTCGCTGCGCACAGGTGTTCATCTTTGTGGCCACTGTGGCCACGGTCTGAGTCGTTGGCTTGCGCCGCTGCAATATACGCTAGGTGTAGCTTTGGCGACTTGGGTTCGATGCCACGGTCATGCTGCTGAACACGACTACGTTCCTGAATCGCGGAACCGGATCAAACTTCGCGGGGCCGGGTCTCATTGGCGTCGTACTCGCTTACGACGCTGATTTGGATTTGGTCTTTTGCACACCTTCCGCCCGAACGGCGCCGCTACGCGCCTCCCTGCAGGAACCTGTTTCCAAAGAGCCATCCCCATATCAGGAGTGCGAATAACCTTTTATCAGGACAGCGCTTTGACTATGGTATAAGTGCTCTGCGAATCGGCCCCGCCGTCAGACGCCGGATCCCCAGCTGGCCGAAGCCGCGAACCTACATCCCCCTGCCGTTCGGACGCGATTATTTAGCCCCTCCCCACCCCCCCGCTTGCATGCGAGACTAAACTGTCCGCCAGGGGATTTTCCCCATACCACACCTAAGGAGAAAGAACCACATGAAACGAATTCTCGCAGTCGCGCTGTTGCTCCTGTCGCTTGCTTCGGTCGCCGTTGCCGACGGGTCGGGCCAGATTCCCCCATCCCCCGATTCTGGAAAGACGCCCGTGGAGCAGGTCAGGTAACGGGATTCCACTATGAAAGCTCTGAGGGGACGTCGGTAATCTGCTCCCGGTAACATGAGCCAGTTCTTATGGTACATCCCGCTGCCTTCGGCGGCCAGTTGCTGTTCCATCTGATCAGCAAGCTCTATGAAAACACCTCGCTGCTGATCACCACCAATCTCGCTTTCGCCGATTGGCCGCAGGTGTTCGGCGACGCCAAAATGACGACGGCCATGCTCGACCGGCTGACGCACCACTGCGATATCGTCGAAACCGGCAACACGAGCTGGCGGTTCAAAAACCGCTCTTGAGCCCCCGCCGCGCGCGGCGCAGTCGTGTTCAGCGCCGGCCGTGCGAGGGGATAAAGTTCTTTGCGCGCGCCGCCGCTGTCGCCCCTCCGGTCGGGCTACGCCCTCCCTCCGGCGCGACAGCGGCGGCGCATTCTCATCCTGATTGTCGTGCGCCCATCTCCCTCGGATTCTTCACACCGCGAGGGGGTCGGTATTGGCCGCGAAAGGGGGTCGCGCTTGGAAGCGATTTGACAGTATATTCTCGGATGACTCGATCAGCTGGGAAATTGACGGGTTTGCCGTCCCATTCGCCAGAACGACCCGTGACAATGAGGTTGTACATCGCGAGTGCCCGACCAGGTTGACTGAGAGTACTGGTAGCTGGGGGTATCGCCTGACGCAAATATTCGACGCCTGTCCTGAGAATCAATCCCTGCGGCCCTGTCCGATTTGGTGGCCTCGCCGACGCACTCCGAGATTACGGATTACGGGATTACGGGATTACGGTGACAGCCGCTCATGTCCCTTTTTGAACGCAACATGCGGAACGCAACATGCGGGCCCCTTCAACCCGCGCCGGACGATCCGCATCGCCGGTTTCGCCACCTGCGCTTCGCGCGGCCCGTCCCGCCGAAGTGGGACCGAAAACGGCGCCCAAGCCGTTGAGATTGCGGAGAGCGAGACACGGATTGCCGTTTCGCGATCTGTGGCCGGCCACGCGGCTGCGCCGCGCTCGCACAAGGCGCTTCGCGCCGGACGCGCTCGCCGCGCCTGAGGCCTTGCCGAGTTGCGCCGCCCACGCTCGATCGCGGCGGCGCGCCGAACTCAGCCGGCCGGCGCCGCATCTTCGTCGAAAGGCCGTCGCTCGCGCCCGTCGACGCTCAGCGCCGGCACGCCGCGCGTGGCGGCGATGGTCAGCGCGATGCGGTTGCCGATCGCGCCGCGGCTCACCACTGCTAGGCGTTCCCGCAAGGCTTGCAGCGCCTGGGGCAGCGCGTCGTCGGCGAACGCGAGCCGCGGCGCGGCCTCGCGCCGCGCCGCCAGCCAATCCTCCGCCGCGCCCGCCCGGAGGTCGATGACGACGACCTCCTCGCCCGCGGCCTCGGCGATCGCCGCCGCCGTCGCGATGCTCGGATCGTCCGGCCCGGCGGCGATCGCCACGATCGGACCGGCGCTTCGCGCCAGGCGCGCCGGCGCCAGCATCACCGCGGCGCTCGAGTCGAACGCCGCTTCGATGAGCGAGGCGAAAGGCTCAGCGGCGCGCTCGGCCGCCGCCAAAGGCGCGCCGAGCGCCACGATGTCGCCCGAGCGCAAGGTCGCGGAGAGCGCTTCGCCGGCGCGAGCGCGCACGATCTCGAACTGTCGCCGCACAAGGCTGCGCGCCGCCTCGACGAAGCGGCGCTCGGCTTCGCCGGCGGCGAAATCGAGTTCGCGCGTCGTGCGCGCCGGCTCGATGGGCCGCCAGTCGCCGCCGAGCGAACTGATCTCGCGCGCGAAAGGCATGCCCGCGAGATGGCGCAACCCTAAGTCCTCGATGAACAACCCCAGCAGCTCGATGTCGAACAGCTCGGCGAATTCGACCGCGAGCGCCGTCGCGCGCCGCGGCGCGCCGGTGTGCAGGCCGAGCACCATGCGCGTGAAGCCGAGCGGCGCGCTGGTCATCGCTTGGCCTCCGAATTCGCCGCAGAGCCCGCGCCGTCCTTGCCGAAGTTCTTGCGAATGTCGGCGAACGCGTGCAGCCGGTCCTCGGCGCGCCGGTTGACGCTGCCGGGCGGAAAGGCGCCGTCGGCCTGCCGCCGCCCCGCCTCCAAGCCGGTCAGCAGCGCGATTCCCTCGTCGATCGTCGTGATCGGGTAGACCGCGAAGCGCCCGTCTGCGCAGGCTTTGACGACGTCCTCGCGCAGCATCAGGTGCTGCACGTTGGCCGCCGGGATGAGGACGCCCTGCGTTCCGGTGAGGCCGCGCGCGGCGCAGATGTCGAAGAAGCCCTCGATCTTCTCGTTGGCGCCGCCGATCGCCTGCACGTCGCCGTGCTGGTTGACGGAGCCGGTGACGGCGAGGTCCTGGCGCAACGGCGCGTCGGCGAGCGCCGAAAGCAGCGTGTAGAGCTCGGCGGATGACGCGCTGTCGCCTTCGACGCCGCCGTAGGATTGCTCGAACACCAGGCTCGCGAACAGCGACATCGGCGTGTCGAGCGCATAGCGCCCGGCGAGGAAGCCGCCGAGGATCAGCACGCCCTTGGAGTGGATCGGGCCGCCGAGCTCCACTTCGCGTTCGATGTCGACGACCTTGCCGCCGCCGGGCCGCGTCTGGCAGGTGATGCGGGTGGGACGCCCGAAGGCGAAGCCGCCGATCTCGATGACGCTGAGGCCGTTGACCTGTCCGACGCGCGCGCCCTCGGTGGCGATCAGCGCGACCCGCTCGATGATCGCCTCTTGCGCGCGGTCGCGTATGCGCGAGGCGCGGCGCACGCGGGCCTGCAACGCGCGATCGACGTCGGCGCGCGCCACCAGATCGCGCTTGGCCTCGCGCGCGCAAAAATCCGCCTCGATCAACGCCTCGCGCAGATCGTTGACGCGCAGCGAAAGCTTGCCGGAATGGTCGGCGAGGCGCGCGGCGTGCTCGACGACGCGCGCGGTCGCTTGCGCGTCGAGCGCCTTGAGGCCGTCGCGGCGCGCCAGCGAGGCCACAAGCCGCGCGAAGATCGCTTCGCTCTCCGGGTTGCGCGCGAGGTCGTCCTCGAAATCGGCGAGAAATCTTGAAATGCTCGCCGAGATCCGGGTCCAGGGCGGAAAGCAGGAAATAGAGCAGGCGGTCGCCGAACAGCACGACTTTGACCCGCAGCGGAATGGGATCGGGTTCGAGCGAAACCGTGCTGGTCAGGCCGAGAAAGCGGCCGACGTCCTCGATGGCGACCTCGCCGCGCCGCAGCGCGCGCTTGAGCGCGGTCCAGCTGAACGGCTCGATCAGCAGGGCGCGCGCGTCGATGAGCAGATAGCCGCCGCTCGCGCGATGCATGGCGCCGGCCTTGATCAGGCGGAAATTGGTCATCAGCACGCCGTGCGACGAGACGTATTCGATGCGGCCGATCAGGTTGCCGAGCGTCGGATGCAGCTCTTCGATCAGCGGCGCGCCGGCGGCGCCGTTTTGCGCGATCAGGACGTTGACTTCGTAGCGGTCGAACGGGGTCCCTTGCAGCGGCTCCGCCGCCTCGCCTTCGCCGCCGTCGCTGCGGGCGACGAACATCGGGACGTTCTCGATTAGGTCGGCGCGCACCGTGTCGATATGCTGGGCGACGCGCGGAAGATCGGCGAAAGCGGCCGCGACTTCCTCGATCAGGTGATCGACGGCGAACTTGGCGGTTTCCCGATTGAGCGCGCGCACGTCGTCGCGCCGCTGCTTGTCCCATTGCGGCGTCTGACGGACGATATGTTCGAGCTCGCTCTCGAGGGCCTCGATGTCGGCCTGCGCCTGCCGACGCTTCGGCTCAGGCCAGGCGTTGAATTCGTCGGGCGGGACGACCTGGCCGTTCTGAGAGGGCGCCAGTGCGAAGCCGACCGGGGTGCGCAGCAGCAGGATCGCCTTTTGCCCCGCCTTTTCGCGCAACGCAGAGAAAGCCTCGAACTGCTTCTTCTGGAACGCCTCGTCGATCGCACTACGGCGCGTCTGGTAGTCTTCGCTCTGGAACGCGGCGGGGGCGGCGATCTTGAGGTCTTCGATGAGCTTGCGCATCGCCTCGCGGAAGCCGGGCGCGCGCCCCGAAGGCATTTCGATGGCGATCGGCCGGTCCGGCTTGGCGAAATTGTTGACGTAGACCCAGTCGGAAGGGCTCGGCCGCGATCGCGCGTCCTCGGCGAGCACGCTTCTAACGGCCTCCTGCATGCCGACGCTGTACGGGCCGATGACGAAGAGGTTGAAGCCCTTCTTGTCGATTTTCGCGCCGATGCCGACCGCCTCGAACGCGCGCGCTTGCCCGACCAGGCCGTCGATCGGCTCCAGTTCCGCGGTCGAAGCGAAGGCGAAGAGCGAAGGGTCGCAGGCGCGATACAATTGATTGGCGGGCAACGCCCGGGCGCCCGGGCCGGCGACGATGAGCGCGTCGTTCACTTGCCTTCCCTCCTGATGTCCCGCACCGTTGGCACGAACAGTCGACGCGTCCTTGACCGGCGTCAAGGCGAGCGCGGCAAATCGCCGGCGGGCGGCGGCGAAAGGACCGGCGCTCCCTTTTCTCGTTCGCGCTCCTGTATAAGACCCTGGCGCGCCGAGTCGCGGCGCCTAGGGGATTTCAGCATGACCCTGACCAGCATGACCGGCTTCGCCCGCGCGGCGGGCGCGCACGGACCGTGGCGTTGGACGGTCGAGCTCAAATGCGTCAACGCCAAGGGGCTCGACCTGCGCGTGCGCATTCCCCAGGGCTTCGATCGCATCGAGGCCGAGGCGCGCGCGCGGCTGGCGAAAGCGCTGACGCGCGGCACCTGTTTCGCGACGATTTCCGCGCAGCGCGAAGGCGCGAGCTCTCAGGCGCGCGTCGACGCCGCTGCACTCGCCTCGATCGTCGCAGCTGCGCAGGAGGCCGCCAAAGCCGCGGGCCTCTCGCCGCCGACCATGGACGGCGTGCTCGCCGTGCGCGGCGTCGTCGAGATCGTCGAGGCGGGCGACGACGAGGCGACGGTCGCGGCCGCCTGCGCGGGCGCGCTTTCGAGCCTCGATGTCGCGATCGCGGCGCTGACCGTCGCGCGGCGCGCCGAGGGCGAGGCGCTGGCGACAATTCTTACCGAGCGGCTCGACGCCATCGCCGCGCTGACGCAAGCCGCCGACGACAATCCCGCGCGCAAGCCCGAGGCGGTGCGCGCGCGCCTCGCCCAGTCGGTCGCCGCGCTGATGGAATCCTCGCGCGGCTTCGATGAGAACCGCCTGCATCAGGAGGCGATCCTTCTCGCCGCCAAGGCCGACATCCGCGAGGAGCTCGACCGCCTGAAGACCCATGTCGCCGCGGCGCGCGCGCTTTTAGGGGAGGGCGGGGCGGTCGGCCGGCGGCTCGATTTTCTCGCCCAGGAGCTGGGACGCGAGGCGAACACGCTGTGCGCCAAGGCCAACGACGTCTCGCTCACCGCGCAGGGGCTTGAACTGCGCGCGCAAATCGAGCAATTGCGCGAGCAAGTGCAGAACATCGAATGAACGGGCCCGAGACGATGCGCCGACGCGGCATGATTTTAATCCTCTCCTCGCCCTCGGGCGCCGGCAAGACCACGCTGACGCGCATGCTGCTGCAGGACAAGTCGCTCGACCTGACGCTGTCGATCTCCGTCACCACGCGCGCGCGCCGCTCCTCGGAAGCCGACGGCATCCACTATCACTTCATCACCCGCCATCAGTTCGACGTCGCCAAGAGCGCGGGCGACCTCCTCGAATCGGCCGAGGTCCACGGCAATTGCTACGGCACCCCGCGCGCGCCGGTCGAAGCGGTGCTCGCCGAGGGGCGGGACATGCTGTTCGACATCGATTGGCAGGGCGCCCAGCAGGTGCGCGAGGCGTTGGCGAGCGACGTCGTCAGCATCTTCATCCTGCCGCCGTCGATGGCGGAATTGCGCGCGCGGCTCGAACGGCGCGCCGAGGACTCGGCGGCGACGATCGACAAGAGGCTGGAAAACGCCAAGCGGGAGATCGAGCGCTGGCGCCAATACGACTACGTGGTGGTCAACGACGATCTGCAACGCGCCTACGCTCAGGTGGTGGCGATCGTCGCTGCCGAGCGGACGCGCTGCGCGCGCGTCGCCGAGGGGGTCGAGGGCTTCGTCGAGACCCTGCTGAAGGGCTGAGCCGGAGAGGCGCTTCGGCTTTGAATATCGACGTTCGCGTCTCTTCGCCGGCGTCCGACGAATGCGGCGCGGTCCGATTCGCCGCGTAACGGCGTCTTCGCGATCAAGCCGCGTCTTGATGCCATGCAAGCTTGGATGGTGCGGCGAAACGTCGCGCCCCGCTCGGGGGCGCTGGCGTCGCGTTGCCCGCGGGGTGAGGCGTTCGGAAGTCGGCGGCTCAGCCGATCGCGCGAAAAATCATATAATCGGTCAAAAAATCGTGCGAGCGACCGGATTTTTGTGGGTTCGCTTCGTAACTTTGGCCTTTCGCAGGGCGCCCGTGCGCTGCCGCGTTCTTGCAAGAAAACCCAAAGTCACGCTCACGTCGCCGAAAATATCGGGGCATCCTTGCAAAAAAGTCAAATAAGTCACCCGCAAACGTCGGAAATTTAAGAAACGGATAACCAATGCCGTTCAGATTTGCGTCTGCGGGCGACAGACGCCATCTTCACTGCGAAGGCGTCTGAGGCATGAAGCCGTTCGATCGCGTCGGGTCTCGAGCCGACATGCTCCCGCATAAATTCCGCGCCGTTCGATCGTCTTGCCCAAGACTTGACGCGGCTTGGCGCATCGCGGGCGTTGCTACGTTAAGCTGACTTGGGCCCGCTTGTTCTCAGAGGTCTCCCGCTATTTTTCCTTTCCGTCCCACGTCCATCCCACAAACGCCGCCGAGCCGTCGCGGAATCTCCACGCGGCCCCAAAGGGATCCGCTTCGATCCTTCGCTCTCGGAACCACTGCAAATTTCCTCTCTTCATCCCTGTACAGGACGCTACGCCGATGTGGACCTATGTGAATTCCCGGCTGTCGATCGCCACACGGCTCGGCGTCATCTCGGCGTGCTTTCTCGCGCCGATCGCGCTTCTGACGTACCTGTTCATTCATCAGGCGATGGGAGACATTTCGTTCGCCGACAAGGAAATCGCCGGGACGCGATACTTGAGCGATATTTGGCCGAACTTCGCGCGGGCGCCCGGAGCGGGCGACGAGGCGCCGGTTCAGATCGCCTCCGCGGCGCAGTTCGATCCTCAGTTCGACACCGCGAGCGCGTCGAGCGCGTTCGTTCAAGCCAAGGACCGTCTGACCAGGCTCGCGGCCGGCAAGACGCTGATCGGCGCGGTCGCCGACGGTTCGAACCTCACGCTCGATCCCGATCTCGACAGTTTCTACGCGATGGACGCTGACACCGTTCGACTACCGGGGATCATCGCGGCCGCCGCGGAACTGCGCGACGCGGCGGGGCAAGCCAAGAGCGACGCGCGCCTGGTGAACATCGCCTTCGCGGTCAACAAGCTGCAGACCTTTTCCGACGACGCGGACTCCGATCTGAGTTCGGCGATGAAGAACAACGCCGCGGGCGACACCAGCCGCGCCTTGTCGGCGGCCAACACGGCCTTGAAGGGCGCCGTGGCGAAGATGCTGGAGCAAGGCAACGCGTTGCTGCAGGGCCAAACGGCGGATGCGCTCGCCGCCGACGAATTGGCGTTGCTGACGCAGACCGATGCGACGTGGCAGGCGAGCAACAAGGAGCTGGCTCGACTGCTCCAAGCGCGGGTCGATTCGTTCACCTCAAATTTGCTGACCAAATTGGGCATGGTCGGCGCGGCGCTTCTCGTCACGTTGCTGTTGTTGGCCGGCGTCGCGCGCGGCATCACGCGGCCCTTAAGCGGCCTGACACGCGGCATGCGCGAACTCGCCGACGGCAATTTCGACGTCGTCCTGCCGGGGCTCGACCGCAAGGACGAGATCGGCCAGATCGCGAGCGCGGTCGGCGCCTTCAAAGGGAAGTCGGCCGAGAAAGCGCGTGCGGAAGCCGATCAGGCGCTGCGGCGACAAAGCGAAGAGGCGGCCGCGCAGGCGAGAACCGCCGCGGAGCGGGAAAGAGTCGCCGCCGAGCAAAGGATCGCCATCGAGCAACTCGGCGTCGCGTTGATCAAACTGGCCGAAAAGAACCTGACCTATCGGATGACGGCGACGTTGCCCGAGGCGTACAAGAAGCTGCAGAGCGACTTCAACGGCGCGATCGAGCAATTGGCGAAGGCGTTCGAGGGCGTCAACCAGTCGGTCGAATCGGTGCACACCGGCACGCGGGAGATTACAACCGCCGCGAACGATCTTTCCCGGCGCACCGAGCAGCAGGCTTCCAGCCTGGAAGAGACAGCGGCCGCGCTCGGTGAAGTCACGGAGACGGTGCGCAAGACCGCCGAGGGCGCCAAGCAGGCGCGCGAAGTGGTGTCGTCCGCGCGCGGCGACGCCGAGCGCGGCGGCGAGATCGTCAGCAAGGCGGTCGAGGCGATGGGCAAGATCGAGAAGTCCTCGCAGCAGATCAGCCAGATCATCGGCGTGATCGACGAGATCGCGTTCCAGACCAATCTGCTCGCGCTCAACGCCGGCGTTGAAGCCGCTCGAGCAGGGGACTCCGGCCGGGGTTTCGCCGTGGTCGCCTCCGAAGTGCGCGCACTGGCGCAGCGTTCTGCCGAAGCCGCCAAGGAGATCAAGGCGCTGATTTCGACCTCGGCGACGCAGGTCGGCGAGGGCGTCGAACTGGTGGCGCAGACGGGCAAGGCGCTCGAGCGGATCGAAGCGAAAGTGTCCGAACTCGCCAATGTCATGGCGGACATCGCCGCGAGCGCCCAGGAGCAGGCCACAGGCCTTCAGCAGATCAACACCGCCGTCAACCAGATGGATCAGACGACGCAGCAGAACGCGGCCATGTCCGAGCAGGCGAGCGCCGCGGGTCAGTCGCTCGCCCAGGAGAGCGGCCGACTTTCGGAGCTGGTCGGGCAGTTCCAGATCGGGCGGGGCGGCGACGATCCGCTTCGCCGCGAACTGAAGAAGGTCGCGCCCCACGCCTTCGCGGAACGGGAGAGCGCTGCGCCAGTTGAGGCGCCGCTCACGCGGACCGGGCGTCCCGCCGCCAAGGCGGTCGCCAACGCGTCCGGGCGGCGCGCGGCGGTCGCGGAAGCAGCGGACGACAGTTGGAAGGAATTCTAGAGCGCTCTGCGATTTGGAGGAACCGCCCTCACCCCAACCCCTCTCCCGTAAGCGGGCGAGGGGCTCGGGCGGCGCCGACAAATCCCTTCTTCCGCCTGCGCACGGCCGTCCGGGGAAACGAAGATGCGCACGGAACGCGAGTCGGCTTGAGGTCTGTGCAACCTCCGCGCGTCATGGCCGGGCTTGTCCC
>CAVXCA010000084.1:0-3653 GCA_963759955.1 uncultured Alphaproteobacteria bacterium | reverse complement strand
GGCCGCAAGCTCATCGATCTCATCCACTGGTGGGAGGACTACTGCGCGCGCAACGGCGGCGAAATGAACAACAACCCGTCGCCCGGCAACAAGGCGGGCGGGCTGACGACGATTCTGGAAAAGTCGCTCGGCGCCGCCGCCAAGGGCGGCACGACGATCCTCAACGGCGTCTACCGCTACGCCGAGCTGGTGACCGCCAAGGGCTTCGTGTTCATGGATACGCCCGGCTACGATCCGGTCTCGGCGACCGGCCAGGTGGCGGGCGGCGCCAACGTCATCGCCTTCACCACCGGGCGCGGCTCGGCCTTCGGCTGCAAGCCGACGCCCTCGATCAAGCTCGCCTCCAACAGCGATCTCTACCGGCGCATGACCGAGGACATGGACATCGACTGCGGCGACGTGCTCGACGGCGTTTCGATCGCTGAGAAGGGCCAGGAGATTTTCGACAAGGTTCTCGCCGTCGCCTCGGGGGAAAAATCCAAGTCGGAGGCTCTGGGCTACGGCGACGCCGAATTCATACCTTGGCAAATCGGCGCGACGATGTGATGAAGGCGCGGTGAAATCGGCCCTTCTCTTCGATCTCGACGGCACGCTGGTCGACAGCGACGCCGAGCATTTGCGCGCGTTCCAGCGCGTCTTTGCCGCCCATGGAATCCGGCTGGAGAAGCCGGAGTACGACGCGCGCATCCTCGGCTCCGACAACGCGGCGATCGCGCGCGCATTCCTGCCCGACCTGACGCCCGCCGAGCAGGCGGCGACGCTCGACGCCAAGGAGGCGAGCTATCGCGACAATCTCGGCGCCGTCGAGCCCGTCGCCGGCGTCGGCGCGCTGCTCGACTACGCCGAGGCGAACGGCCTCGCCTGCGCGGTGGTGACCAACGCGCCGCGCGCCAACGTCGACAAGGTGCTCGACGCGATCGGCCTCGACGCGCGCCTGCCGCTGCGCGTCGTCGGCGGCGACGTCGAGCGCGCCAAGCCCGATCCGCTGCCGTATGCAACGGCGCTGCGGCGCCTCGACGCCGACGCCGCCCATTCGCTCGCCTTCGAGGATTTGCTTTCCGGCGTCCGTTCCGCGCGCGGCGCCGGCCTCGTGGTCGTCGGGCTGACGACGACGCTCGACGCCACGACGCTGATCGGCGCGGGCGCCGAGTTCGCCGTCGCCGATTTCACCGATCCGCGCATCCCAGCGCTGATCGAACGCCGCACATCGCCAGGGACCAAAGCATGAGACTCGCCCAGATCGTCGACGAAAAGGACAAGCGCGCGCTCGTCGTCACCGCGCGCGGCGAAAGCCGCCTGGTCAAGGGCGCGCGCACCACGCTCGAACTCGTCGATCAGGCGATCGAGGCGGGCGCGCCGCTGCGCAAGCTGATCGCCGAGCGCGGCGTCGGCAAGCCGGTCGACCTCGCCGCCGCGCTCAAGGAGAAGCGCGTGCTCCCGCCGATCGACCACGACGATCCCGCGCATGTCTATGTCACCGGCACCGGCCTCACCCATCTCGGCTCGGCCGAAGGGCGCGACAAGATGCACCGCAGCCTCGCCGATCCCGCGGCTCTGACCGAACTCGATGCGGATGTTCAAGCTCGGGCTCGAAGGCGGCAAGCCCGCGCCGGGCGAGCCGGGCGTGCAGCCGGAATGGTTCTACAAGGGCGACGGCTCGACGCTGGTCGCGCCGGGCGGCGATCTCAAGAGCCCGAGCTTCGCGCTCGACGGCGGCGAGGAGCCGGAGATCGTCGGCCTCTACGTGATCGACCCCGACGGCGCGCCGGTGCGCGTCGGCTTCGCGTTGGGGAACGAATTCTCCGACCACGTCATGGAGCGGCAGAACTATCTCTATCTCGCCCATTCCAAGCTGCGCCCGTCGAGCTTCGGGCCGGAGCTCTTGGTCGGCGACCTGCCGCCCGACGTGCGCGGCGTCTCGCGCATCCGGCGCGGCAAGGAGGTCGTCTGGGAGAAGACGTTCCTTTCGGGCGAGCAGAACATGTCGCATGCGATCGCCAACCTCGAAGCCCATCATTTCAAGTACCCGCAGTTCCGCCGCCCGGGTGACGTCCACGTCCATTTCTTCGGCACGGCGACGCTGTCGTTCAGCGACGGGATCCGGGCCGAGAAGGGCGACGTGTTCGAGATCGAATCCGAACCCTTCGGCCTGCCGCTGCGCAACCGGCTCTGGGCGGGCAAGGCCGAGAAGGTGAAGGTGCGGGCGGTTTAGCGGGCGTCCGCGCTCCAATTTTTTCCAAGCTTTTCCAAGCAAATTCCAAACTTTTCCAAGGAAATTCCAAGCTTTTTCCAAACTTTTCCAAGGATTTCCAAGCTTTTTCCTTGGCCGTTTCGTGGAAAATCAAGGGGTTGCGGGTCGGTCGGCCGGAATTTGAATTTTCTGAATTTTTTCCTTCCCCATTGTTCCCTAACTCGACCCGGGGGCGGCTAGTCTCCCGGCCCCTCACCCTGCCTCTCCCCGTAAACGGGGAGAGGGGAAGTCCGGCGCCGTTCTTCCCCTCTCCCCGCTTGCGCCCGCCAAACGCTTCGCGTTTGCGGCGGAGAGGCAGGGTGAGGGGCCTAGGTGAGTAGCCGCCGGCCCGTCCAATTCCCGACGCCCCGCGGGCGTTCAAGACGACAAAGCGCAGTATAACGATCTTTCCGGGTTTCAGAAAGACATTGTCGCTGATCCGGCTCTGCGCTCTTTCGCGCGGCAATGACGCACGCGCCGCGTAACAATCGCGCCTTCGCCAGCGAACCCCAGTCGCCGAGCCGCCGCGTCGGCGGATTGTTGGCGCGCGCGCTTCGGAGGTCTCGGCGAAGGGCGCCGGCGTTCTCTCACTCAAGGGGAAATTATGAAGTCTCAAGGATTGGCCAAGGCGGCGGCGGTCGGGCTGGCGATCGGCGCGGCGATGCTGCTTTCGACGAGCGGCGCTTTCGCGAGCGACGCGCTCAAATTGAATTTCATCACCCACGCGGCGTTCTTCTCGAAGGAGACGAAGCAGCCGCAGACGATCGATCCGCAGGTCTTCGTCCACGATCCCGCCGCCGCCGAGGCGGTCGGCCCGCAAGGGATCAAGCATCTGGCCGGGCTTCGCCCCGCCCGCGTCGACGAGGACGCCAAGACGACGCCCGTGTTCACCGCGCTCGACAAGCCGCTGGGATTCGATCTCGGCTCCTGGCTCGGCGCTTCGGGCGAGGTCGTCGTCGCCGACGAAGGCGGCAAGATCACGCTTGCCGCGACCTTCTCCGGTCTGCGGCCGAACGGCCATTACAGCCTGTTCGAGAACCACTTCGACCAAAAGCCGGTCGGCTTCACGCCGATGGACGGCACGGGGCTGAGCAACAGCTTCGCCGCCGGCCCGGACGGCTCGGCGAAGGTCGCGATGACGCTGACCCATGTACCGACCCACGCCAACGCGGTGCTGCTGGTCTATCACAGCGACGGTCAGACCCACGGCCTCGAGCGAGGCCAGATCGGCGTCGAGGCGCACCACCAGGCGATCGCGCGGCCCGAGTGAGGCCAAAGGCCCAAATCAATGGCGCGTCATGGCCGGGCTTGTCCCGGCCATCCACGCCGTCGAACTGCCGCGCAGTTGGAATAAGGGACCCAACGTTTTCGGCTATTTCCGGGAGCTATTGCGGCGCTTTACCGCGTGGATGGCCGGGACAAG
>CAVXCA010000083.1:0-41334 GCA_963759955.1 uncultured Alphaproteobacteria bacterium | reverse complement strand
ACGCCTTGACCACTGCGCAGGTCGCCGCGCTGTCGGCGACGCAGGTCGCCGCCCTGACGGCGAACGCGATCACCTCGACGCAGGTCGGCGCCTTGACCGCGACGCAGATCGGCGGCCTTGCCGCTTCGACCATCGATAGTCTGACGACGACCGAATTGGGCGCGCTGACTTCGACCCAGGCGCACGGGCTGACGACGACTCAGCTCAACACGCTGTCGACGACCTCGCTCGACGCGCTGAGCGTCGCCAGTCTGACGACGACGCAGGCCGCCGGCCTGAGCACGACGACGATCGGCAACCTGACGACGACGCAGGCCGACGCCTTGACCACTGCGCAGGTCGCCGCGCTGTCGGCGACGCAGGTCGCCGCCCTGACGGCGAACGCGATCACCCTCGACGCAGGTTCGGCGCCTTGACCGCGACGCAGATCGGCGGCCTTGCCGCTTCGACCTTCGATAAACTGACGACGACCGAATTGGGCGCGCTGACTTCGACCCAGGCGCACGGGCTGACGACGACTTAGCTCAACACGCTGTCGACGACCTCGCTCGACGCGCTGAGCGTCGCCAGTCTGACGACGACGCAGGCCGCCGGCCTGAGCACGACGACGATCGGCGACCTGACGACGACGCAGGCCGACGCCTGACCACTGCGCAGGTCGCCGCGCTGTCGGCGACGCAGGTCGCCGCCCTGACGGCGAACGCGATCACCTCGACGCAGGTCGGCGCCTTGACCGCGACGCAGATCGGCGGCCTTGCCGCTTCGACCTTCGATAAACTGACGACGACCGAATTGGGCGCGCTGACTTCGACCCAGGCGCACGGGCTGACGACGACTAGCTCAACACGCTGTCGACGACCTCGCTCGACGCGCTGAGCGTCGCCAGTCTGACGACGACGCAGGCCGCCGGCCTGAGCACGACGACGATCGGCAACCTGACGACGACGCAGGCCGACGCCTTGACCACTGCGCAGGTCGCCGCGCTGTCGGCGACGCAGGTCGCCGCCCTGACGGCGAACGCGATCACCTCGACGCAGGTCGGCGCCTTGACCGCGACGCAGATCGGCGGCCTTGCCGCTTCGACCATCGATAGTCTGACGACGACCGAATTGGGCGCGCTGACTTCGACCCAGGCGCACGGGCTGACGACGACTCAGCTCAACACGCTGTCGACGACCTCGCTCGACGCGCTGAGCGTCGCCAGTCTGACGACGACGCAGGCCGCCGGCCTGAGCACGACGACGATCGGCAACCTGACGACGACGCAGGCCGACGCCTTGACCACTGCGCAGGTCGCCGCGCTGTCGGCGACGCAGGTCGCCGCCCTGACGGCGAACGCGATCACCTCGACGCAGGTCGGCGCCTTGACCGCGACGCAGATCGGCGGCCTTGCCGCTTCGACCTTCGATAAACTGACGACGACCGAATTGGGCGCGCTGACTTCGACCCAGGCGCACGGGCTGACGACGACTCAGCTCAACACGCTGTCGACGACCTCGCTCGACGCGCTGAGCGTCGCCAGTCTGACGACGACGCAGGCCGCCGGCCTGAGCACGACGACGATCGGCAACCTGACGACGACGCAGGCCGACGCCTTGACCACTGCGCAGGTCGCCGCGCTGTCGGCGACGCAGGTCGCCGCCCTGACGGCGAACGCGATCACCTCGACGCAGGTCGGCGCCTTGACCGCGACGCAGATCGGCGGCCTTGCCACTTCGACCATCGATAGTCTGACGACGACCGAATTGGGCGCGCTGACTTCGACCCAGGCGCACGGGCTGACGACGACTCAGCTCAACACGCTGTCGACGACCTCGCTCGACGCGCTGAGCGTCGCCAGTCTGACGACGACGCAGGCCGCCGGCCTGAGCACGACGACGATCGGCAACCTGACGACGACGCAGGCCGACGCCTTGACCACTGCGCAGGTCGCCGCGCTGTCGGCGACGCAGGTCGCCGCCCTGACGGCGAACGCGATCACCTCGACGCAGGTCGGCGCCTTGACCGCGACGCAGATCGGCGGCCTTGCCGCTTCGACCATCGATAGTCTGACGACGACCGAATTGGGCGCGCTGACTTCGACCCAGGCGCACGGGCTGACGACGACTCAGCTCAACACGCTGTCGACGACCTCGCTCGACGCGCTGAGCGTCGCCAGTCTGACGACGACGCAGGCCGCCGGCCTGAGCACGACGACGATCGGCAACCTGACGACGACGCAGGCCGACGCCTTGACCACTGCGCAGGTCGCCGCGCTGTCGGCGACGCAGGTCGCCGCCCTGACGGCGAACGCGATCACCTCGACGCAGGTCGGCGCCTTGACCGCGACGCAGATCGGCGGCCTTGCCGCTTCGACCTTCGATAAACTGACGACGACCGAATTGGGCGCGCTGACTTCGACCCAGGCGCACGGGCTGACGACGACTCAGCTCAACACGCTGTCGACGACCTCGCTCGACGCGCTGAGCGTCGCCAGTCTGACGACGACGCAGGCCGCCGGCCTGAGCACGACGACGATCGGCAACCTGACGACGACGCAGGCCGACGCCTTGACCACTGCGCAGGTCGCCGCGCTGTCGGCGACGCAGGTCGCCGCCCTGACGGCGAACGCGATCACCTCGACGCAGGTCGGCGCCTTGACCGCGACGCAGATCGGCGGCCTTGCCGCTTCGACCATCGATAGTCTGACGACGACCGAATTGGGCGCGCTGACTTCGACCCAGGCGCACGGGCTGACGACGACTTAGCTCAACACGCTGTCGACGACCTCGCTCGACGCGCTGAGCGTCGCCAGTCTGACGACGACGCAGGCCGCCGGCCTGAGCACGACGACGATCGGCAACCTGACGACGACGCAGGCCGACGCCTTGACCACTGCGCAGGTCGCCGCGCTGTCGGCGACGCAGGTCGCCGCCCTGACGGCGAACGCGATCACCTCGACGCAGGTCGGCGCCTTGACCGCGACGCAGATCGGCGGCCTTGCCGCTTCGACCTTCGATAAACTGACGACGACCGAATTGGGCGCGCTGACTTCGACCCAGGCGCACGGGCTGACGACGACTCAGCTCAACACGCTGTCGACGACCTCGCTCGACGCGCTGAGCGTCGCCAGTCTGACGACGACGCAGGCCGCCGGCCTGAGCACGACGACGATCGGCAACCTGACGACGACGCAGGCCGACGCCTTGACCACTGCGCAGGTCGCCGCGCTGTCGGCGACGCAGGTCGCCGCCCTGACGGCGAACGCGATCACCTCGACGCAGGTCGGCGCCTTGACCGCGACGCAGATCGGCGGCCTTGCCACTTCGACCATCGATAGTCTGACGACGACCGAATTGGGCGCGCTGACTTCGACCCAGGCGCACGGGCTGACGACGACTCAGCTCAACACGCTGTCGACGACCTCGCTCGACGCGCTGAGCGTCGCCAGTCTGACGACGACGCAGGCCGCCGGCCTGAGCACGACGACGATCGGCAACCTGACGACGACGCAGGCCGACGCCTTGACCACTGCGCAGGTCGCCGCGCTGTCGGCGACGCAGGTCGCCGCCCTGACGGCGAACGCGATCACCTCGACGCAGGTCGGCGCCTTGACCGCGACGCAGATCGGCGGCCTTGCCGCTTCGACCTTCGATAAACTGACGACGACCGAATTGGGCGCGCTGACTTCGACCCAGGCGCACGGGCTGACGACGACTCAGCTCAACACGCTGTCGACGACCTCGCTCGACGCGCTGAGCGTCGCCAGTCTGACGACGACGCAGGCCGCCGGCCTGAGCACGACGACGATCGGCAACCTGACGACGACGCAGGCCGACGCCTTGACCACTGCGCAGGTCGCCGCGCTGTCGGCGACGCAGGTCGCCGCCCTGACGGCGAACGCGATCACCTCGACGCAGGTCGGCGCCTTGACCGCGACGCAGATCGGCGGCCTTGCCGCTTCGACCATCGATAGTCTGACGACGACCGAATTGGGCGCGCTGACTTCGACCCAGGCGCACGGGCTGACGACGACTCAGCTCAACACGCTGTCGACGACCTCGCTCGACGCGCTGAGCGTCGCCAGTCTGACGACGACGCAGGCCGCCGGCCTGAGCACGACGACGATCGGCAACCTGACGACGACGCAAGGCGGTGCTCTTACGACGGCCCAGATCGAGGTCTTGTCGGACGCTCAAATTAGCGCCCTCAGCGGTCTGATGGGGTGATGGGGCAGCCAAGGGAAGGATTTTGACGGTCTGTCATCGTTCGTGTTCGGCGTAAGCGTCATTCGTCTTACCGGTTCGCAAAGGCTCGTACGCGGCGAGCCTGCGCGGATCTCCGTCCGCACGGCCACGATGCAAGGGTCGCTATGCTGCATGAGAAAAGCGTCGAGAGGGACAACGCCCTGCCAGCGAGCGACGCCGAGAGATTTAGTTTTCTAAGCAAATGGACGATCGGCGAGCTCTTCGCCAAAGCCGAGAAACTGCGAGCCGACGGCGAGGCCGGGGCGGCGGCGGAGCTCTATAAGAATTGGATCGCGTGCAATGCCGGCGATCCGCTGCTGCATGCCGCCTATTTCAACTATGGCGTCGCGCTTGCGAGTTCGGGGGACCGTCTTGGCGCCATCAACGCGACGCGCGAGGGCATCAGGCTCAAGCCGGACTTCTACCCGCCCTACGTGAATCTCGGCCGCCTTCTCGAGGACGCGGGCCAGGACGGCGCGGCGGTCCAGCAATGGCTCGACTTGACCGGGCGCCTGAAAGAAGTCAACGGCGAGGCGATCAAGAACAAGCTGGCCGCCTTGCAGCAGATCGGGCGCGTGCTGGAGAACCGCCTCGTCGACGGCCCGGCCGAGGACGCGCTCAGACAGTCCCTCGACATCAGCATCGCGCAACCCGAAGTGATCCAGCATTGGATCGCCTTGCGCCAGCGACAGTGCAAATGGCCGGCGGTGGCCGAGTGGGAACGCGCGCCGGCCAGCGCTTTGATGGCGGGAATTTCTCCCCTTTCGCTCGCCAGTCTCCTCGACGATCCGATGTTCCAGCTCGCGCGGGCGTGGAAGTACAATAGAGAATTCATCAAACCGCCGTCGAATCCGCGCTCGCTTCCGGTCCATTCTCCCGGCCTTCGGCGTCGGAGCGGCAAGCTGCGCGTCGGCTATGTCTCGTCGGACCTGCGCGAGCACGCCGTCGGCTTCGCGATGACCGACGTGTTCGAGCAGCACGACCGCGATCGTTTTGAAGTCTACGCCTATTACTGCGGCATCGACCGGATCGATTCGACACGGCTCAGAATCATGAACAGCGCCGACCATTGGCTCGACATAAACGCGCTGAGCGACGAGCAGGTCGCCGCGCGGATCGGCCAGGATGAGGTCGACATCCTCGTCGACCTCAACGGCTACACCAAGCATGCGCGAACGCGCGTGTTCGCGCTTCGCCCGGCGCCCGTCGCGGTCAATTGGTTCGGCTTCCCCGGCACGATGGGCAGCTCGTACCATCACTACATCATCGCCGACGACCATATCATTCCGCAAGACAGCGAGATCTATTACTCGGAGAAAGTCGTAAGGCTTTCGTGCTACCAGCCCAACGACCGCAAGCGGGTTGTCGCGGCCGGGCGTCCGGCGCGCTCCGAGGAGAGATTGCCGGATGACGCGTTCGTGTTTTGCTGCCTGAACGGCATGCAAAAACTCGTGCCGCCGACCTTCGCGAGCTGGATGACGATCCTGCGGGAGACGCCGGGCAGCGTGCTGTGGCTGCTCGACGGCGGCGAAGAAACCGATGCGCGAGTGCGCGATCTGGCTGCGCAGAGCGGCGTCGCGCCGGAAAGGCTGATTTTCGCGGAGAAGAAGGCCAATCCCGAGCATCTCGCGCGTTACGCGCTGGCCGACCTCTTTCTCGACACCTTCCCTTACGGCGCTCACACTACGGCGGCTGACGCGATGTGGATGGGCGTGCCGATCTTGACCACGCCCGGAAAGAGCTTCGCCTCGCGGGTCTGCGCGAGTTTGGCGAACGCAGCGGGGATCGGCGAGTTGGTTTGCCCGACGCACGAGATATACGTCGCGCACGCGATCGAGCTTGCTCGCGATCGGCAGAGAATTTCAGCGCTGAAGCAGAGACTGATTGCGGGCCGGCAATCGAGCCTGCTGTTCGACACGCCGCGTCTCGTGCGCGACCTGGAGAATCTGTATCGCGGCATGTGGGAGGAGTTTCAAGGCGGGCGCCGTCCCGTTCCCGAGCTGTCCAATCTCGACGCGTATCATCAGATCGGCGTCGACCTCGCCGTCGAAAATCAAAGCCCATCGGATGCCGCCGACTATCGTCTGCTCTATCGCGACAAGCTCGAGGCTTGCCACGCGTTAGCCCCGATGGAAGCCGATTCGCGATTGTGGAAGAACGGAAATTGACCGCCGGCCTGGTCTCCATCGTCCAAGCGCGGCTTGGCGCCGGCGACTGTTCTTGAGCGTCGTCGCACGTCGAAATACAGGGGGCTTCGGGAATGATTGACCAAAAGACCATACTGGTTACGGGCGGTGCGGGCTTCCTCGGCTCGCACTTGTGCGAAAGACTGATCTCGGAAGGCCACGACGTTCTGTGCGTCGATAATTTCTTCACCGGCAGCAAAGCGAACGTCGCGCACCTCATCGGCGATCCGAAGTTCGAGCTGCTACGGCACGATGTGACCATGCCGCTCTACGTCGAGGTCGATCAGATCTACAACCTCGCCTGTCCCGCCTCGCCGATCCATTACCAGCACGATCCCGTGCAGACGACGAAGACCAGCGTGCACGGGGCGATCAACATGCTTGGGCTCGCCAAGCGGCTCAAGTGCCGGATTTTCCAGGCGTCGACTTCCGAAGTTTATGGCGACCCCGCGATCCATCCGCAGACCGAGGACTATTGGGGCAACGTCAACCCGATCGGACCGCGCTCCTGCTACGACGAAGGCAAGCGCTGCGCGGAAACGCTTTTCTTCGACTATCACCGGCAACACAAGCTCGAGATCAAGGTGGCGCGGATATTCAACACCTACGGACCGCGCATGCATCCCTGTGACGGCCGTGTGGTGTCGAACTTCATCGTTCAGGCGCTGAAAGGCGAGTCGATCACGATCTACGGCGACGGAAATCAGACGCGTTCGTTCTGCTACGTCGACGATTTGATCGAAGGCTTCGTGCGTCTGATGAATTCGTCCAAAGACCTCACCGGTCCGATCAACCTCGGCAATCCCGGCGAGTTCACCATGCGCCAACTCGCCGAACTCACGATCGAACTGACGGGGGCGAAATCAAAATTGTCGTTCCAAAGCTTGCCGCAGGACGACCCGAAACAGCGCCAGCCCGATATCGCCTTGGCGCGGGAGCATCTCGGCTGGCGGCCGACGGTGCCGCTGAAGGAAGGCCTTCGGCGCACGATCGCCTATTTCGACGAGCTGCTCTCGGGCCGGCGGGCTTCACCCGTCAGCGTCCAGCCGCTGCACGCCGGCGGCAAGCCGACGCGCGTCGCGGCGTGAGGCGCGGGGCGTCAATCCGCGCTCATGCAGGCGTGGCGTGGACGATCCATTCGACCGAGCGCAACGGCACCAGAAACGCCGTGAATGCGTTGCGAGATCGGCGTCGGCGCCGATCGCCAGGTGTTGAGAACGGATAAGGCGCCGACGCGGGCGTCCAAGGACCTGGGATCGGCCGCGATCGTGATCAACGTTTCGGACGAGGCCTTGAACAAAAGGTCGTAGACCGCCGCCTTGCTGTGACAGGCGATCTCGGCGACGGCGGCCGGCAGCGTGAACACGAGGCGATAATAGGGAACCGGCAAGGATTTGGCTTCACGCTCGGCGAGCCGGGTTCCGGCCGCCGCGCCCTGGCCTTTCGTGACTTGCCGCCCATCTTGTGGAACACCGCGAATCGCCGTGATCCACACTCACAAACGGGGGCATAGAGCTTGCCGCCGTCAGAATGTTTGCCGGGCTGGAGGAATACGATTTACTTGTCGGTCGCCTTCGCCATCTTGACCTCCGCGCCCCAGCGTGCGCCCCAGCGCGGTAATGATCCTTGGGGAAACCGTGAGAACCGCGGCGATCCAACGGAATTGCAAATAAATATCAATATCAGCCAATTAGCCAGATAGCTGACGCCAGATGATATGCTGGAAATCTTGCTTCTGGCGGAGGGGGCGGGATTCGAACCCGCGATACGGTTTCCCGTATACACACTTTCCAGGCGTGCGCCTTCGACCGCTCGGCCACCCCTCCACGACGCGCGTCTTGGCGCGAACAGCGCGCATATCACCCCGCGCGCCTGACGCGCAAGTCGGCGGGCCGCTTATCCAGGGCTGCGTACTGGTATTTGCGATTGGAAGAGAGGCTCTCCAAGAGATCGTCGGCTCGGAGGTCGTTGGCGCGCGCTGTTCCCGGTCTCACGGCGCCCTCGGCCGCTCATCGCGCCGTGGACAGAGCGCGAGGCTTTGCGTAAGACGAGGCCGCTTGAGCCTCGTCTCGGGATGGCGGCGTGTTCCGATTCTTGTTTCGCTTCGTCGGCTTGATCCTGCTCGCCGGCGCCTTCGCCGCCGCGGTCATCGACGGCGCGCGCTCGCTCGCCGCCCAACAAGTCGCGCTGACGACGATGGGCCGGGCGCTGGACTACGCGTTTCCCAGCAAGTTCCCGCTGCTGCAACCATTCGTCGAAAAGAAACTGAGCCCGCTGTTGTGGGACCCGGTTCTGCTCGCCATTCTTTCGGCGCCGGCTTTCGTCGACATGGCCGCGCTCGGATTTTGCCTGTTCTATCTCGCGCGCCCTCGCCAGCCCAAGTTCGCCGCCACGATCCGGGCCCGTTGAGGCGCCATTTGTGGGCCTGAGGTAACAAACGGCGCCGTCCGCGCGACATAAGCGCCGGAACCATTCAGGAGCCGATCATGCTGAGCTTCCTTGCCCCCAAGACGCGCCTCGTTTCGCCTTCCGAGGCGCTGCCGGGCCGTTCGCAGAAAATGGCGACCGCGCACGAGCATTTCGTCAACGGCCGTCCGCTCGAGGGCCCGTACCTCGAGGGAGTCGAGACCGCGATTTTCGCCATGGGCTGCCTCTGGGGCGCCGAGCGCAAATTCTGGCAGGCGGGGGAGGGCGTCGCCGTCACCGCCGCCGGCTATTGCGGCGGCTATACGCCCAATCCGACCTACGAGGAGACCTGCACAGGCCGGACCGGCCATGCCGAGGCGGTGCTCGTCGCATTCGACCCGGCGAAAATCTCCTACGACGAACTGTTGCGAATCTTCTGGGAAGGTCACGATCCGACCCAGGGGATGCGTCAGGGGAACGACGTCGGTTCGCAGTACCGGTCGGCGATCTACGCGACCACGCCCGCGCAATTGCAGGCGGCGCGCCGATCCGCGGCGATGTTCGGCGAGGCGCTGAAGGCGAGAGGTTATGGCCCGGTCACCACCGAGATCGCCGAGGCCGGCCCATTCTATTTCGCCGAAGACCATCACCAGCAATATCTGGCCAAGAACCCGGCCGGCTATTGCGGCCTCGGCGGCACGGGCGTTTCGTGCCCGGTCGGCGTCGGCGGCGGCTGAACGCTCTCGGAAAAGCGATAGCCGATGCCCGATTCGGTGCGGATGATCGTCGGCGCCGATGGGTTGCGCTCGATCTTGTTGCGCAACTGGCCGACGAAGACGCGCAGGTACTGCGTGTCGTCCTTGTGCGCGGGGCCCCAGACCGCGGTGAGGATGTGGCTGTGCGTCATGACGCGGCCGGCGGCGCCGGCGAGCACGCACAACAGTTCGTATTCGCGCGGCGTCAGCTTGATCGGAGCGCCTTCGCGCGTGACCAGCCGCTTGTCCATGTCGATCGTCAGGCCGTCGATCTCGACGCGCGTCTTGGGCGCGGCGCCGGCCTTGGCGTGGCGCAGCGCGGCGCGCAGACGCGCGAGCAATTCGCCGATCGCGAAGGGCTTTTCGACGTAGTCGTCGGCGCCCAGATCGAGCGCGGCGATCTTTTCGGCTTCGCGGTCGCGCGCCGAGAGAACGACGATCGGCGCCGGCGTGAATTGCCGCGCCTTGCCGATCACCTCTTTGCCGTCCATGTCGGGAAGCCCGAGGTCGAGCACGATGAGGTCCGGGGCGGCGTTGGCCATCAGACGCAGCGCCTCGTGGCCCGCGCTCGCGTGCAGCACTTCGTAGCCCGAGGCTTCGAGCGCTGGGCGCAAGAATCGCACGATCTGCGGCTCGTCGTCGACGATGAGGACGCGTGGGCCGCTCATGGCGCCGCCTTGGCGAGTTCCGGCGTCTCGGCGGCCGGCATCGCGATGACGACGCGGGTGCCGCGCCGCCGCGCCGCCGGGCTTTCCGCCCAGATCCTGCCGCCCATCGCCTCGATCAGACCGCGGCTGATGGAAAGGCCGAGGCCGGTGCCCGCCTTGCGCCCGTCGGCCCGCCCGCCGCGATAGAATTTCTCGAAGATGCGGTCGAGGTCGGTGGGCTTGACGCCCGGGCCCTCGTCGGTGACGGAAAGCAGAACCGAGGCGCCGTCGCGCCGCGCGTGGATGCTGACGCGCCCGCCGCCGCCGTATTTCTGCGCATTGTCGAGCAGGTTGAACAACACCTGTTCGATGAGATTGGCGTCGCCGCGCATGAACGGCAGATCGTGCGCCAGACTGGTCGTAAAGGCCTGGGCCGGAAACGCCTTGTTCGCGCGCTCGATCGCCGCGCGCACGACTTCGGCGACGTCGACGAAATCGCTCTTCGGCCGCAAGGCGCCGGCCTCGATGCGCGACATGTCGAGCAGATTGGCGATGAATCGCGTCAGCCGGGCCGCTTCCTCGTCGATCGAGGCGAGCAGGTCGCGGCGTTGCTCCATCGGCATCGTGTCGCCGAACTTCTGCAGCGTCGTCACCGCGCCGGTGATCGTCGCCAGCGGCGTGCGCAAATCATGCGACAGCGAGCCGAGCAAGGTCGTGCGCAGCTTCTCGTTCTCCTCCAGCGCGACGGTGCGCACGGAGGCCTTGACCAGGATCGCGCGGTCGATCGCGATCGCCGCCTGTTCGAGAATGAGGTTGAGCCCATGCTCGAGCGTCGGTGAAATCGGCGCGATGGAGTCGGCCGGCTCGAAGCCACAGACGCCGACGACGCCGCGCGTGGTCACCAGCGGGCGGAACTGGAAACGCACATTCGGCAGGGTGTCGGTCTTCCAGCCCGCCGGCTCGCGCTTCTCGAACGCCCACCGCGCCGCGCCGGTTTCGCCCGCGTCGAGCGCGTCGATGGGCGGCCAGGCGGAAGTGAGGATGAGATCGCCGTCGTCGGGCAGCAGCATCGCGACGCAGCGCGCGTTGAGCGTCTTCTGCGCATAGACGGTCGCCGCCTGCAAAATGTCGTCGAGCGCGACCGCGCCGGAAAGCTTGCGCGAGAGTTCGAACAACGAGCGCGTCGTCTGGGCGCTTTCGCGCGCCAGGCGCTCTTGGTCGCGCGCGCGGCCGGCGAGCCAGCCCACCAGCGTGGCGGCGATCAGGAAGATGGCGAGCGCGAAGAATTCATGCGCCTGGTTGACGGAGAATTCGTATCGCGGCTCGATGAAGAAAAAATCGTAGGCGAAAAACGAAAGAACGCCCGCCATGATCGCCGCGCGCACGCCGAACCGCGCGGCGGTGAACAGCACCGCGATGAGAAAGATCATCGACAGATTGGGCAGGCGCACCCAAAGACTGAGCAATTTGCCGAGGCCGACTGCGCCGGCGACCGAGCCGGCCGCCGCGAGAAAGCCGATCGGCAGATCTCGCGTGAGCGCTCCGCCGAGCCGCCATCGACCGGTCGTCTCGCGCGGCTTGTCGCCGGTGACGACATGCACGCCGATGAGAACGGCGCGCCGCACCAGCGCTTCCGACAAGGAGCGGCCGGCGAGACGGCCGAGGTAGCCGGCTCGCGAGCGTCCGACGACGATCTGGGTGATGTTCTCGCGTTGCGCGTAGAGCAGGATTTCGGCGGGAAGGTCGTGGCCGACCAGCCGCGAAACGTCGGCGCCGAGACTTTGCGCGAGGCGCAGGGCGTCGTCGACGTGCTTGGCGCTCTTGCCGGGGGCCTCGCCGTGTTCCGGCGGGTCGACGGTCACCGCGACCCAGCTCGCGTTGAGCCCAGTGGCGAGGCGGCTCGCGGCGCGCACGACATCCATCGACAGCGCGTCCGGGCCCACGCAGACCAGCAGGCGCTCGGCGGTTTCCCATGGCCCCTCGATGGCGTTCTGGCGCAACTGCTCGACCATCTGGTCGTCGACCCGCGCCGCAGTCCGGCGCAGCGCGATTTCGCGCAAGGCCGTGAGATTTCGCAGGGTGAAGAATTTCTGCTGCGCGAGCTTGGCCGTTTCGGGCAGGTAGACCTTGCCGTCCTTGAGGCGCTGGATCAGCTCCTCGGAGGTGATGTCGACGAGCACGATGTCGTCGGCGTCGCGCAGCACGATGTCCGGCACCGTCTCGCGCACGGTGACGCCGGTGATGCGCGAGACGACGTCCGCCAGGCTTTCGAGGTGCTGGATGTTGAGCGCGGTCCAGACGTCGATGCGGGCGTCGAGCAATTCCTCGACGTCCTGCCAGCGCTTGGGATGACGGCTCTCCGGCGCATTGGTGTGGGCAAGTTCGTCGACGATGATTAGTTTGGGCCTGCGGCGCAAGGCGCCGTCGAGGTCGAACTCTTCGATCTGCCGCTCCTGATAGCGCACGACGCGCCGCGGCAGGATTTCGAGGCCTCGCGTCAGCGCCTCGGTGTCGCCGCGCGAATGGGTCTCGACCAGGCCGACGATGACGTCGACGCCCTCTTGGCGCAGCAGCCGCGCGCGCTGCAGCATCGCGTAGGTCTTGCCGACGCCGGGCGCGGCGCCCAGGAACACCAGCAGTCGGCCGCGCTTTTCCTTTTCCGCCAACGCCAGCAAGGCGTCCGGGTCAGGTCGACGCTCGGGATTTCTCTCGTTGGCCAAGGGACCGCGACTTCACCAATTCCGGGCGATCAGTATAGCGCATGAGCTGCGATGTTAAGCAACAGGACGCTTGACGCGCGCCGCCAAAAACGCCGATCGCGGTTCGCGTCAATGGGAGGACGCCAGCCAGGCGACAAACATAACGGCGGTCGCGCCGACAAAGATCGCTCGCGACACGGCGCGGGCGACCTCGCCCGGCGGTCGGCGGCGCAAATTCATGTCGGCGGCGAATGCGATTGCGCCGGCTTTGGCGCTAGGACTGTCCTCGATCACGGCAACCTCCTGAGTGGGGCGTAGTTGATCCAAAACAATGCTAGCGCCGCGCGTCGCAAGTATTCGATATCGATTCTGGGCGGCGGGCATAAAGGACTTGTAAGGCGCCGCAAGCTCGCGGGGCCGGTCCGCCATCGGGATCCTTACGTATTCCTTATACGGCCGAGCCCAATGCCATATTGATCGCTTACGGGCTCCGAGCACATGAAGTGGCCGTCAACTCGGAGGCGCCAGGCCATGGCTGACGTTGTCTATCTAGTCATTGGGGTTTTGTTTTTGGGTCTGATGGGCGTTTACGCCGTCGCTTGCGACCGATTGTAAGGAGAATCGCCATGACCGAACCCATCATCGGCCTGATCGTCGGAATCGGCCTCGGGATCTACCTCCTGTACACGCTGATCCATCCCGAAAAATTCTGATGTTCCAGAAGTTTACGAACTCGAAGGTGACGCCATGACACTCGTCGGCTGGTCGCAAATCGCGATCGTCCTCGCGCTCGTGCTCGCAACCGCCATACCCCTCAGCGGCTTCATCGCGAGCGTCTACGCGGGCAATCGAAACTTTCTTTCGCCCGTGCTGCGGCCCGTCGAGCGCGGCTTTTATCGCCTCGCCGGCGTCGACCCGACGCGCGAACAGGGCTGGTTCACTTATGCGATTGCGATGATCGCGTTCTCGATCGCGGGTTTCGTTTTGCTTTACGCCATTCAGCGGTTTCAGAACGTGTTGCCGCTCAATCCGCAGGGTTTCGACGCCGTTCCGCCCGATCTGGCGTTCAACACCTCCGTCAGCTTCATCACCAACACCAATTGGCAGAACTACGGCGGCGAGACGACGATGAGTCATCTCACCCAGATGATCGGCCTCACCGTTCATAACTTCCTTTCCGCGGCGACCGGCCTCGCCATGGCCTTCGCGCTGGTGCGTGCGTTCGCGCGCTCGTCGGCGACGACGGTCGGCAATTTCTGGGTCGATATGACCCGCATCGTCCTGTACGTCCTGCTGCCGATTTCGATCGTGTTCGCCATTGCATTCGTCGCGCTCGGCATGCCGCAGACGCTGACCGGCTCGATCGACGTGACGACGCTCGAGGGCGCCAAGCAGACCATTTCGATCGGGCCGATGGCGAGCCAGGAAATCATCAAGGAGCTCGGCACCAACGGCGGCGGATTCATGAACGCCAATTCGGCGCATCCGTTCGAGAACCCCAACGCCTGGACGAATGTCATCGAGATCTGGGCGCTGCTGCTCATACCGGTCGCTTCGGTGCTCGCCTTCGGCCGCGCCGTCGGCGATTTCCGGCAAGGTCGCGCGATCCTGATCGCGATGGCGATCATGCTCGTCGTCGGCATTGGCGTCGTCTATTGGGCGGAGAGCGCAGGGACTTTGGGCGTGACCGCGCTGGGCGTCGATCCGTCCGCCGGCAACCTAGAGGGCAAGGAGGTTCGCTTCGGGCAGGCGCTGAGCGCGATGTACGCCACGTCGACGACCGCGACCAGCACCGGCGCGGTCAACACGATGCACGATTCGCTGACGCCGCTGGGCGGCCTCGTGCCGATGTTCAACCTGCTGGCCGGCTGCATCTGGCCGGGCGGCGTCGGCGCCGGGCTCTATGGCTTCCTCGTCGTCGCGATCATCGCCGTCTTCGTCGCCGGCCTGATGGTCGGTCGCACGCCGGAATATCTGGGCAAGAAGATCGAGACGCGCGAGATGAAGCTCGCGATGTTCGCGGTGCTGATCTATCCGCTCGCGGTGCTCGGCTTCTCCGCCGCTTCGGTGCTGCTGCAGACCGCGCTCGACAGCCTCAACAACGCGGGACCGCACGGGCTTTCGGAGATCATCTACGCCTACGCGTCGGCCAACGCCAACAACGGCTCGGCCTTCGCCGGCCTCAACGGCAATACGCCATGGTTCAACACGACGCTCGGCATCGTCATGCTGACCGGCCGCTTTGCGTATGTCATTCCGGTGCTCGCGCTCGCCGGAGGGCTCGCCGCCAAGAAGAAGGCGCCGCCGTCGTCGGGAACGTTCCCGACCACCGGACCGCTGTTCGTCGGCCTGCTGATCGGCGTCATCGTCATCCTTTACCTGCTGCAATACTTCCCCGCGCTCGCGCTGGGGCCGGTCGTCGAGCACTTCCTGATGCTCAGCGGCAAGGCGTTTTGACGGCAAGGCTCTTTTTGATTGGAGTTATCCATGTCCACCAAGGCTAAGGCTAAGGGACTGTTCGATCCGCAGATCATCGGCGCGGCGGCCCTGGAGGCGGTGCGCAAGCTGGACCCGCGGGCGCTGGCGCGAAACCCGGTGATTTTCGTCACCGAGGTGGTCTCGGTCGTCGTCACCGGCTTCTTCATCCGCGATCTCGTCACGCATGAAGCTTCACCGCTGTTCTCCGGCCAGATCGCGTTTTGGCTGTGGTTCACGGTGCTGTTCGCCAATTTCGCCGAAGCGGTGGCGGAGGGGCGCGGCAAAGCGCAGGCTGAAACCCTGCGCAGGAGCCGCAGCGACACGCGCGCCAAGCGCTATGTCGACCCGAAGAATCTGCGCGGCGCGACCGAAGTCGCGAACGCAACGGACCTGCGCGTCGACGATGTCGTTCTCGTGGAGGCCGGCGACATCATCCCCGGCGACGGCGACATCGTCGAAGGCCTCGCGTCGGTCAACGAATCGGCGGTCACCGGCGAATCCGCGCCGGTCATCCGCGAAGCAGGCGGCGACCGCTCGGCGGTGACGGGGGGCACGACGGTGCTTTCCGATTCGATCAAGGTGCGCATCACCGCCTCGGCGGGCTCCACCTTCATCGACCGCATGATCGCGCTCGTCGAGGGCGCCGAGCGGCAGAAGACGCCGAACGAGCTCGCCCTTTCGATCCTGCTTTCCGGCCTGACGCTGATCTTCCTGATCGTTTGCGTGACGCTGTGGCCGCTGGCCGGCTATTCGGGAACAACACTTACGGTGACGGTGCTGATCGCGCTCCTGGTGTGCCTCATCCCGACGACGATCGGCGGCCTTCTGTCGGCGATCGGCATCGCCGGCATGGATCGCCTGGTTCGATTTAACGTCGTCGCGACGTCGGGCCGGGCCGTCGAGGCGGCCGGCGACGTCGACACGTTGCTGCTCGACAAGACCGGCACCATCACCTACGGCAATCGCATGGCCGACGAATTCATCGCGGTTGCGGGCGTCGCCGAACGCACGCTCGCCGAAGCGGTGTTGCTCGCCAGCCTCGCCGACGAGACGCCGGAAGGTCGTTCGATCGTCGCGCTCGCCAAGAGCCGTTACGGCGTGGAGGCGCCAGCGGATCTGGGGCAGGCGACGATCGTGCCGTTCAGCGCGCACACCCGAATATCCGGGATCGATCTGCCCGGACGGATCTTGCACAAAGGCGCCGTCGACGCGATCCTCGCGCAGTCTGGCATGACGCGCGACAACGCGCCGGTCGATTTCAACCAAGCGGTGGATCGCATTTCGCGCTCCGGCGGCACGCCGCTGGCCGTCTCCGACAACAAGCGCCTGCTCGGAGTCGTCCATCTCAAGGACATCGTCAAGCCCGACATCCGTCCGCGCTTCGCCGAATTGCGCGCGATGGGCATCAAGACGGTGATGGTCACCGGCGACAATCCGCTGACCGCCGCCGCGATCGCCTCGGAAGCGGGCGTCGACGATTTTCTCGCGCAGGCGACGCCGGAGGATAAGCTCGCCTATATCCGGAAAGAGCAGCAGGGCGGCCGTCTCATCGCCATGTGCGGCGACGGCACCAATGATGCGCCGGCGCTGGCGCAATCCGACGTCGGCGTCGCCATGCAGACCGGCACCCAGGCGGCGCGCGAAGCGGGCAACATGGTCGATCTCGACTCCGACCCGACCAAGCTGATCGAGATCGTCGGCATCGGCAAGCAGCTCTTGATGACTCGCGGTTCGCTGACGACCTTCTCGATCGCCAACGACGTCGCCAAGTATTTCGCGATCATCCCCGCATTGTTCGTGACGACCTATCCCGAACTCGGCGCGCTCAACGTCATGGGCCTCCATTCGGACAAGTCGGCGATCCTCTCGGCGGTGATCTTCAACGCGCTAATCATCATCGCGCTCATTCCGCTGGCGCTGAAAGGCGTGGCGTATCGCCCGGTCGGCGCGGCGGCGTTGTTGCGCCGCAACCTGGCGATTTACGGCCTGGGCGGCATCGTCGTTCCGTTCATCGGCATCAAGATCATCGACGTCGTGATCGCCGCGCTGCATCTGGCTTGAGGATAAACGTCATGCTGAGCCAAATTCGTCCCGCCATCGTCTTGCTGGCGCTGTTCACCCTTCTGACCGGCCTCGCCTACCCCTTGGCGATCACAGGGGTCGCGCAAGCCCTCCTGCCGTATCAGGCCAACGGCAGCTTGCTGCAGGTCGGCGGAAAGCCGGTCGGATCGGCGCTGATCGGCCAGAACTTCGCCGCCGACAAGTATTTCCACAGCCGTCCCTCGGCGACCCAGGCGCAGGATCCCGCCCACCCCGACGATCCCACCAAGACGATCGACGCGCCCTACAACGCGGCCAACTCGACCGGCTCGAACCTCGGCCCGACCTCGCAAAAGCTCCTCGACCGCGTGAAAGCCACTGTCGCGGCCGAGCGCGCCGCGGGCTGGACCGGGCCGGTCCCCGCCGATTCGGTGACCACTTCGGCGTCCGGGCTCGACCCGCATATCTCGCCGGAAAACGCTCTCGCCCAGGTTGCGACGGTCGCCAAGGCGCGCGGTCTGTCCGAGGACCAAGTGCGCGCGCTCGTCGAGGCGTATGTCCAAGGCCGCATGTTCGGGTTGATCGGCGAGCCGCGCGTCAACGTCCTGCGCCTGAACATGGCGCTGGATACCCTGAAGGCGTCGTAGGATCCCGCGCCGTGCTCCCCCTTCTCCCGCTTGCGGGAGAAGGGGGAGCACGCGAAGCTCGGGCGGATGAGGGTGTGAGTTCTCTACAGCGGCCGTTCGCCGTCGGCGGCGCGTTTGGCCATCTTGGCGAATTTCTTCACCACCCGATCGCGCTTGAGCTTCGAGATGTAGTCGATGAACAGCACGCCGTTGAGATGGTCGATCTCGTGCTGCAGCGCCGTCGCGAGTAGCCCTTCGGCGAGAATTTCCTGCTGCTTGCCCTCGCGGTCGAGGAAACGCGCGCGCACCTTCGCCGGGCGTTCGACCTCTTCGTAATATTCCGGAATCGACAGGCAGCCCTCTTCGTAGACCGAGCGCTCGTCGGAGGACCAGACGATCTCGGGATTGACGAAATACTGCGGCTGCGGCGGCTCGTCCTTCTTGGCGAGATCGATCACCAAAAGGCGGATCGCTTCGGCGATCTGAATCGCCGCGAGGCCGATGCCGGGCGCATCGTGCATGGTCGCGACCATGTCGTCCATCAGTTTGCGCAATTCGTCGTCGACTCGGCCGAGCCGGGCGCTGACCAGGCGCAATTTCGGATCGGGCAGGATAATGATGGGGCGCAGAGCCATGGCGTCGGTTTCGTCTTCTCGGTTCGCAATTTCTAGTTTCGAACAGGTCTGATAGTCGCGCGCCGCCGCGCGGTCAAACGTGTTCTTCTTTCGTTCGATTCATCGGGGCGAATCGGCTAAGCTCGACGTCATGAACCAAATTCTGTTCGTCCTCAACGGCTATGCCGTCACCTTCGGCCAGGCGCTCGGCGGCGCGCTCGGCGCGATCGCGCTGCTGCTGCTCGCACTCGTCGTCGCGCTGTGGCGCGCGAGCGCGGCGCGCCGGCGCGAGGGCGAGGCGGCCGACGAACGGCAACGCGAACTCGAGGCGCGCTTCGCCGCGCTCGCGCAATCCAACGCCGAGCTCAGCGGGCGCCTCGGCTCGATGAGCGAATGGCTGGGCTCGCGGCAGGCCGACATGACGCGGGTGATGGCCGAGCGGCTCGACAACGTCGGCGCGCGGTTAGGGGCCGGGCTCGAAAGCCATGCGCAGACGACCGGCGCCAACCTCAACAAGCTCAACGAACGGCTCGCGGTGATCGACGCCGCGCAGGCGCGCATGGCCGGCATGACCGAGGAAGTGGTTTCGCTCAAGGACATTCTTTCCAACAAGCAGACGCGCGGCGCCTTCGGCCAGGGGCGGATGGAGGCGATCGTGCGCGACGGCCTGCCCGTCGGCGCCTACGAGTTCCAATTCGCGCTCTCCAACAAGACGCGGCCCGATTGCGTCATCCGCCTGCCGGGCGACACTCGCGTGCTCGCGGTCGACGCCAAATTCCCGCTCGAAGCGTTCACGCTGTTCAACCAGGCGCGCGGCGAGGACGCGCGCAAAGCGGCGATGGCCCGCGTGCGCGCCGACGTCGGCAAGCACGTCAAGGACATCGCAGAGCGTTATCTGCTGCCCGGCGAGACGCAGGACATCGCGCTGATGTTCGTGCCTTCGGAGTCGATCTATTCCGATCTCGTCGAGCACTTCGACGACGTCGTGCAGAAGGCGCATCGCAGCCGCGTCGTCATCGTTTCGCCGTCGCTGATGATGATGGCGATCCAGGTGACGCAGGCGATCCTGCGCGACGCGCGCATGCGCGATCAGGCGCACGCGATCCACGCGGAAGTGGGCAAGCTGCTCAACGACGTGCGCCTGCTCGCCGAACGCACCGCGAAGCTGGAGGGCCATTTCCGCCAGGCGCAGGAAGACGTAGGCCTGATCGCCACCTCGACCGAAAAAGTCACCCGCCGCGCCGCGCGCATCGACGCGATGGAGTTCGGCGAGGAGGAGGCGGGCAAGGTCGAGACGCTGCCGAACCTGCGGCTGGCGAAGGGGGCGGAGTAGGGGGGCGCGAGGAGGCGCCGAACCCGGCATGGCCGGCCGGGCCTGTCCCGGCTATCTCTAGGCGATTGCGCAGCAATCGTCGGCGCGTCTTTGCCGCCGACATTTTCGAAGCCACGCCTTGACGACCCGTTAAGTATTGATGAGCAATATCCGGCTCGTGGCCGGCAATGCGTGCTATCAAAGCACCTTCGCTGCGACAGAGAATACAGACAATTTGATCAGAATATGAAACAATTACAGTCAAACACGATGGCCAGCGACGCCGAGCTCGTCTGGATCGGCGTCGAGCCGCCGCCGGCGAGCCTGGATCGCCTGGCGATCCCCGAGCCGTTCCGCAGCGAACCCGCGGCGCGGGCGATGGTCTTCATCGTCGACACGGGCGAGCCCGCGGCGGCGCTGCTGAGGGAAGCCGGCGACGAGAGCCGCTGCCGGATCGTCGTTCAGCCCGCGGCGGACGTTTCGCGCGCGGCGGCGCTGATCGAAGCGGGCGCCGACGCGGTATGCGTGCGCTGCGAACTCGCCGCCCCGAGCCTTGTCGCGCTGCGCGCGCTCGCGAGCGCCCGTACGCGCACGCGGCTCGCCTCGTTGTCGCGCAACGACGAGCACCTGCAGGCCTGCATCGACAATTTGCCGATGCCGATCTTCTTCAAGGACGCCGACGGCGTCTACGTCGGCTGCAACAAGGCGTTCCTCGCCTTTCTCGGCCGGTCCGCCGAGGCGGTGGTCGGCAAGACGGCGGCCGACGTCGCGCCGCCCGAGCTCGTGCGTGTCTACAACGAAGCCGATCGGCGCGTCGCTCAAGCCGAGGAAGGCGTCGAGATTTACGAAGCGCGCGCGCCGTTCGCCGACGGCAGCCATCACGACATTTTGTTCCACAAATCGGCGTTCCGCGCCAAGTCCGGCGAGGTCATGGGCGTCGCCGGCGCCATGTTCGACATCACCGACCGCAAGCGGCTCGAAGCCCAACTGACCGCCGCGGCGGAACGAGATTCGCTGACCGGCCTGTTCAATCGGCGCAAGTTCTTCGAACTCGCCGAGCGCGCCCGAGAAGCGGGCCTCGCTCAAGGCCAGGCGCTGTGCGCGATGGTGATGGATCTCGACTGGTTCAAGTCGATCAACGATCGGCACGGTCACGCCGCCGGCGATTTCGTGTTGCAGAAAATCGCCGAGTTGGCGCAGGCGCATCTGCGGCCGGGCGACGTCCTCGGGCGCGCCGGCGGCGAGGAGTTCTACGCGCTGCTGCCGAACACCAACGAGGCCGAGGCGGAGAGGGTCGCCGAGCGTGTGCGCTTGGCGATCGCGCAGGGAGAATTCCTGTTCGCCGGCAAGCGACTCAAAATGACCGCCAGCATCGGCGTCGCGCAAGTCGGGTCGGACGAAGAGCGGCTGGAGCCGGCGCTCGCGCGCGCCGACGGGGCGCTCTATCGCGCCAAGGCGGCCGGCCGCAACCGCGTCGAGGGCTGCGCCGCCGCCTGACCGGCGAGCCTCAGCCCGCCGCCTTCCTCAGCCACGGGCGCGTCCCGGCGGGCGCTTCACGTGGGCCGACGCTGGGCTGATAGTGAAGCGTCCGTGCGGGCAGGCGCCCCTCTTGCAGCGCGCGCAGGGTCGGCTCGTTCGTCACCTCAAAGGATGTGAAGCCGCAGCGCCGCATCAGCGGGATTTCGTCGAGCAGCACTTCGCCGGTCGCGCGCAATTCGCCGGCGAAGCCTAAGCGCTCGCGCAGCAATTCGCCGTAGGAGAACGCGCGCCCGTCGGCGAATTTGCTGAAGCTCAGCGCAATGAGCGGGCGCCGCGCCGCCTGCGCCAACTGCTCAAGCGCTTGCGGGCCGGCGGCTATCGCGACGCCGACGGGGTCGGCGCGCGCGCTTAAGGCGTCGCGCTCGGCGCTCCAGCGCGCGAACGAGACGACAATCGCGCCTGTCGGCGGGATCGGCTCGGCGTCGTCGAGCGTCTTCCAGATATCTTCGGCGAAGCCGCCGTCGCGCCACAGAGCCATCAGATGTCCATTCCCGCGCTCAGCGCTTCGGCGTGAATGCCGCACTCGGTCTTGCCGCGCCCGCGCCAGCGGCCGGCGCGCGAATCTTCTCCCGGCCTGACCATGCTGGTGCAGGGCAGGCAGCCGATCGAGGGATAGCCTCGCGCGACCAGGGAATGGGGCGGCAGGCCGGCCTCGCGGATGTAGGCGAGGATGTCCGTGGCGCTCCACCCGACCAGCGGATTGACCTTGACGCGCTCGCCCTCGGCTTCGAACAGCGGCACCCGCGCGCGCGTCGCGCTCTGGAAGCCTTTGCGCCCGGTGATCCATGCTTCGCACCCTTCCAGCGCGTTGGCGAGCGGGCGGACCTTGCGGATTTCGCAGCAGCGGTCGGGATCGCTCGCGAAGAGAAAGCCTTCGGGATCTTCGGCCGCCAGCGTCGCCGGCTCCGGGTCGGCGACGACGACGTTGTTCAGGCCGAGCCGCGCGCACAACTCGTCGCGGTAGGCGAGAGTCTCCGGGAAATGCTGGCCGGTGTCGACGAACACCACCGGGGTTTTCTTGTCGACGCCGGCGACCATGTGCAGCAGCACCGCCGAATCCGCGCCGAAGCTGGAGACCAGCGCGATGCGCCCGGGGAACAGATCCTCGATCGCCAGGCGCAGCAGCGAACTTGCCTTGACCCGCGCGAACTTGTCTTCGAGCCGCGAGGCCGCGACCGCGTCGCCGAACAATTTGACGTCGTGCGCGCTCATCAAATGTCCGCTCCGGCGCTGCGCTCGTAGAGCGCCTCCTTGAACGGCGCCATGCCGAGGCGGCGGAACGCGGCGAGGAAGTCTTCGTCCGGTTCCAGGCGCTGCGCCATGTAGGTCTCGACGACCGTCTCCACCGCTTCGACGATGTTTTCCGAACTGAAGCCGGGGCCGACGATTTCGCCGATCGCGGCGTTTTCATCGCCCGAGCCGCCGAGCGTGACCTGGTAGGTCTCTTCGCCCGCCCGCTCCAAGCCGAGGATGCCGATATGGCCGACGTGATGGTGGCCGCAGGCGTTGATGCAGCCGGAAATCTTGATCTTCAGCGGGCCGATCGCGCGGGCGCGGGCGCCGTCGCCGAAGCGCTCGGAGAGGCGCTGCGCAATCGGGATCGAGCGCGCCGTCGCCAGGGCGCAATAGTCGAGGCCGGGGCAGGCGATGATGTCGCTGATCAGCCCGGCGTTGGGGGTCGCCAAGCCCACCGAGGCGAGCCGATCGTAGACGGCGTTGAGATCGTCGAGCGCGACATGCGGCAGGATCAGGTTCTGCTCGTGCGAAACGCGCAATTCGTCGTGCGAATAATCCTCGGCGAGATCGGCGACGGCGTCGATCTGGTCGGCGCTCGCGTCGCCGGGCACGCCGCCGATCGGCTTCAGGGAAATCGTCACGATCGCGTAGCCCGGCGTCTTGTGCGCCGTCACGTTCGATTCGAAGAATTTCGAGAACTTGGCGTCCTTGCCGCGGCGGCGCTCGACGCGCTCGCTCACGGGCTTTCGCGCCTCCAGCGCGGGCGGGGCGAAATAGGCGTCGATGCGGGCGATCTCTTCTGCGGGCAGGGCGAGTCCGGAGCGGTCATGGGCGGCGAATTCCGCCTCGATCGCCTCGCGCAGGCCGGCGAGGCCCTTTTCGTGCAGCAGGATCTTGATGCGCGCCTTGTACTTGTTGTCGCGCCGGCCCTCGAGATTGTAGACGCGCAGGATCGCGTCGGCATAGGCGAGCAGATCGCGCTCGGGCAAGAATTCGCGCACCTTGTGGCCGAGCAGCGGCGTGCGGCCGAGCCCGCCGCCGACATAGACCGCGAAGCCCAATTCGCCCTTCTCGTTGCGGACCATCTGCAGCCCGATGTCGTGCGCCTGGATCACCGCGCGGTCGTGCGGGCCGCCGTTGACCGCGATCTTGAACTTGCGCGGCAGGAACGAGAATTCGGGATGCAGCGACGACCACTGGCGCAGGATTTCCGCATAGGGGCGCGGATCGGCGATCTCGTCGGCCGCGACGCCGGAATAATGGTCGGCGGTGACGTTGCGGATGCAATTGCCGGAGGTCTGGATCGCATGCATCTCGACGCTGGCGAGCTCGGCGAGAATGTCGGGCACGTCTTTCAGCGCCGGCCAGTTGAACTGGATGTTCTGGCGCGTCGTGAAATGTCCATAGCCGCGGTCGTACTTGCGCGCGATTTCCGCGAGCTTGCGCATCTGGCGCGAATTGAGCGTGCCGTAGGGCACGGCGATGCGCAGCATGTAGGCGTGGAGCTGCAGATAGAGGCCGTTCATCAGCCGATGCGGCCGGAACTGGTCTTCGGTGAGGTCGCCGGCGAGACGGCGCGCGACCTGGTCGCGAAACTGCCCGACGCGCGCCGAAACGAAAGCGGCGTCGAATTCGTCATAACGATACATGCGACGCCTCCTGGGGCGCGTGCAGGGCGAAGACCGGGGCTTGGCCCTGCGCCTGCTTGCCGAGATCGCGGCGCACGGTCGGCCCGCTGGCGCGGATCGCCTCGCGCAAGGCCTTCGGCGCGTAATGGCCGTTGCGCAACTCGACGAGGATCGCATAGGGGTCGACGATCAGACCGCGCGCGACCGCCTCGGCGCCCAGCGCCAGCGCCGCCTTCACCGCGTCCGAGTCGGCGTAGACCGCGGCGCGCGCGAAGTCCTCGTCCCAGCCGCCTTCGGCGTTGAGGAACACGACGACGCCGTCGACGAGCCGGTTGGCGGTGACGATCTCGCTCACGAGGCTTCCTTTTCTCGCATCCGCGGCTGCGCGCGATCGCCCGCGAGGGCGTCAGTGAGCCGATTTCACTTCGATAAGTTGACAAATAATGTCGTTATACGAGGTCGATAGCATATTATACGAGAATGAACTAGAAGATTTTTATTCGTACGAGTTAAATATGTATTTATCTCTCCGTCCCACCCTTTGTGACGCACCCCGGCGTCACGGCCGGGCTTGGCCCGACCATCCACGTCTTTGCCGGACGCGGGAACCGAGCCAGCCTTTGGCCCGATGCGCGGCGGCTGGGTCTACATCATGACGAACCGGCCCGACGGCACGCTCTATACCGGCGTGACGAGCAATATCGCACGCCGCGCGTACGAGCATCGCGAAGGCCTGGTTGATGGCTTCACTCGCCGGTATGGCCTCAAGCGCTTGGCGCTGACCGAGTTCGACGACGACATCCGCGGTATCCTGGCGCAAACGCCACAAGCGATCGGCCGTCGGCTCCACCACCTAACCAGGAGGATCAATGACGGCAGTGGGTGCCGTGATCGGGCGTGCGCTGGTAGGAGCGCTAATCGGACTCGTTTCCCTCTTGGCAGTGAGTGAAAGTCCCGTTGGGGCGAAACGGCGGGAATATGCCCGTATATCTGAGACGGAAATTGCTAAATCGATGGTCGCCAAAACAATCAAAATACTCAATTCGACCGTAATAATAAATACCCCTCGTTCCTGTTTGAACGTCTTTGATTTCATCCGCAGTAAGAGGACGTTGAAGCCAGGAAACCTTCGGCATAACCCCGCCGGGACTGAGGGTGGTTGGAAACGTCAACTCCAATGGGGGGACGATCAAAGACGATTCGTTGGACGTTTCTATGATTGTCAAGTTACCCCAACTAATGACATTTTTTGCTGGTGTGTGGCCGGAATTGCGAATATTAAACACTACGCCAGGTTCGTTTGTCCGCGCCGTCTGAGGTGGATCAAGGAGGCTGCCTTCGTACAGACCGGCATCCCACGGATAAACATATGCTCGCAACTGGATCGCGGCATATTTCTTTTGCCGTTCAATGATATCTTTTGTAATCTGTGTATTCTGACTGAGCGTATCGGACATTATTTCCATTGCCTTAGCGGCGCGGGACGCTTGGGCAATCGAGTTCTTCATATCTTCCGCTTGAATACGAGCGAAGTCCTGGAGCCCGCGCGTAGCAACATGAAGACCTGACGTCTTCGAGGCCAGGACAAACGTAAATATTACCAAGAATATAGTCGCTACAGCACTCACGGCTCCATTATGGTCGTCAACGAATTTACCGACAGCGAACGCCGTCGCCATGTAATCATCGGTGTGATGGTGATTGTCGAAAGCTTGGCCGCTGTGATTTGCGGCATTCTGGCGATGGTAAGATGGCGCTGAAAGGTCCAGCGATAGAGCGAAGCCAACTAAGCATAGAAGCGCGAGAAATGCCAGTGCAGCTCCCCAACTCTTAATCATCCGCGTTCCGTCCCGCGCGTTAGATATCTTCCAAGCTTATGCCATCCTTTCCGATTGCCGCTAGGATGGCGAGAAAAAAAACGCGCGTACTGTCTTGTGGCGTTTGCGCCAGGATACCGGACATCCGCGACGCCATCCAGCGCGAGAGCAACATCAAGCACTGGCCTCGCGCCTGGAAAGTGCGCCTCATCCACGCGGCCAATCCCGACTGGCGGGACTTGTATGAAGACTTGAATGCGTGAGCCGGTGAGAAAGACGTGGATGGCCGGGACAAGCCCACGACTGTCCGGTTCATGATGAGCTCCAGTTTAGGGAGAGCTGCCGAGAGTCGCGCGGCGGCGGTTTTTGCGGTTGCTTGAGGCAGGTGAAGTCTCTTCGATGCATCAGGTTCGCGCGCACGAGTCGCGTGGTTTCGAGCAGGGTTTGATTGTCTTGCGCCATCTTTCGCAAAAGGCTCAGCAACAGAAAGGCGATCAGCGCGACGGCGATCTGAATGCGCACGGCGTTCTCGGAGCGGCCTATGAAATGGGTGATTTTCAAGGTTTGCTTCATCACGCGGAAGAACAATTCGATTTGCCAGCGCCGCTTGTAGAGGTCGGAGATTTCTTTGGCGGGCGCGTCCAGATCGTTGGACAGAATCCGCAACGTCCCCCCGGTCTCCATCGTCACGACGACCTCGCGCACCGCGCCTTGCATCGGATTCTTGCGGTTTTTAGCCTGACGGCCCGGCAGAAAGCCGGTTCGATCGCTGACGACGCCCGTTCCCGGCGCGACGGGCATGGATCGGGCCGAAAGGAGCGGCGTGTTCTTCTTGAACCGCGTCACGATGCGGCAGTCCGCCTCGTCGAGCGCGGCCCACCAGCCATAATCGTAATAGCCGAGGTCGAAGACATAGGTCGCGCCCGCTTCGATCGGCATCGCTTTGGCCGCGACGATGTCGTTGACCGTGGCCTCGGTGACCATGTGATAGATCGGGCAGCCCAGATCGGGGTCGTAGACGAAATGCGCCTTGGCGCCGCAGACCTCGGCCGAAAAGCGCGCCCACTGCGTCCCTGCGCCCGCCAGATGCAGGCTGGTCGAGTTGATCAGCCGCACCGCATCGCCCATCTTGCGGCGCAGGCCGCGCGTCGCCATGCCCAGCATATGCATGAAAAGCCCGGAGAAAACCCTGGAATCCCGGTCGCGGTTGGCGTCTGCGAAGGTCGAGCGCGCCGGAGCGGCGCCGCCCGCATGATAAAGCCGCGCCTGATGGCTCGCCATCGACGCTTGGATGTCGCGCAGCGAATGCGAGCCCGACAATTGGCCGAAAAGCAGCGCCAGCAACTGGCGCTTGGTGGTGAAACTGCGCGCCAATGCGTCGGTCCCGTGCTGCTCCACAAGCCGGTCAAACGAAGACCAGGGAAGCAGTTTCAAAACGTCGCGGAAGACCGTATTCGTATGGGGCACGGCGCTGATCCTTTTCATGTCCAAGCGAGTCGCCAAACTCTGGAAATGATTAGAATCAACGCCGTGCGCCGGCGCCAGCAAAATCGAACCGGACAGCCTTGGGCTTGTCCCGGCCATCCACGCGGCGCCGCTTCAAGACCTTCAAGGTTGGCTGCGACGGCACGGCGTGGATGGCCGGGACAAGCCCACGACTGTCCGGTTCATGATGAGCTCCAGTTTAGGGAGAGCTGCCGAGAGTCGCGCGGCGGCGGTTTTTGCGGTTGCTTGAGGCAGGTGAAGTCTCTTCGATGCATCAGGTTCGCGCGCACGAGTTGCGTGGTTTCGAGCAGGGTTTGATTGTCTTGCGCCATCTTTCGCAAAAGGCTCAGCAACAGAAAGGCGATCAGCGCGACGGCGATCTGAATGCGCACGGCGTTCTCGGAGCGGCCTATGAAATGGGTGATTTTCAAGGTTTGCTTCATCACGCGGAAGAACAATTCGATTTGCCAGCGCCGCTTGTAGAGGTCGGAGATTTCTTTGGCGGGCGCGTCCAGATCGTTGGACAGAATCCGCAACGTCCCCCCGGTCTCCATCGTCACGACGACCTCGCGCACCGCGCCTTGCATCGGATTCTTGCGGTTTTTAGCCTGACGGCCCGGCAGAAAGCCGGTTCGATCGCTGACGACGCCCGTTCCCGGCGCGACGGGCATGGATCGGGCCGAAAGGAGCGGCGTGTTCTTCTTGAACCGCGTCACGATGCGGCAGTCCGCCTCGTCGAGCGCGGCCCACCAGCCATAATCGTAATAGCCGAGGTCGAAGACATAGGTCGCGCCCGCTTCGATCGGCATCGCTTTGGCCGCGACGATGTCGTTGACCGTGGCCTCGGTGACCATGTGATAGATCGGGCAGCCCAGATCGGGGTCGTAGACGAAATGCGCCTTGGCGCCGCAGACCTCGGCCGAAAAGCGCGCCCACTGCGTCCCTGCGCCCGCCAGATGCAGGCTGGTCGAGTTCGATCAGCCGCACCGCATCGCCCATCTTGCGGCGCAGGCCGCGCGTCGCCATGCCCAGCATATGCATGAAAAGCCCGGAGAAAACCCTGGAATCCCGGTCGCGGTTGGCGTCTGCGAAGGTCGAGCGCGCCGGAGCGGCGCCGCCCGCATGATAAAGCCGCGCCTGATGGCTCGCCATCGACGCTTGGATGTCGCGCAGCGAATGCGAGCCCGACAATTGACCGAACAGCAGCACCGACAGCTGCCGCTTGGTCGTGAAACTGCGAACCAGATCGTCGGTCCCGTGCTTCTCCACAAGCCGCTCAAAGACAGACCAGGGAAGCAGTTTCAAAACGTCGCGGAAGACCGTATTCGCATGGGGCACGGCGCTGATCCTTTTCATGTCCAAGCGAGTCGCCAAACTCTGGAAATGATTAGAATCAACGCCGTGCGCCGGCGCCAGCAAAATCGAACCGGACAGCCGTGGGACAAGCCCGGCCATGACGGGTTGGCGCTCTTTGCGGTCAGCATCAGACGCGACCGCCCCGCCCGCGCGCTCACATGAAGCTCTGCGGATCGACGTCGATCGCGACCCGCACGCCGCCGCGCGGCGGCGGGGCGGCGGCCAGCAGCGCGCGCAGGAATCCCTGCATATCGACGCCGCGCGGCGCCTTCAGCGCGAGACGGAAACGATGGCGCCCGCGCAGCACCGCCATCGGCGCCTCCGCCGGGCCGAGCAACATGATCTCGTCGTTCCCCACCGTCCCGCCGATCGGCGCGAGACGCCAGGTCTTGGCCGGCGGAAGCGCGTGCGCCGTTCGCGCCAGAGCGCGCGCGTGCGCTTCGGCCCCGCCGCGGTCCTCGCCGGAGACGATGATCGCCGCCAGGCGCCCGAAGGGCGGCAGCCCGCCGCGCCGCCGCTGCTCCGCCTCCTCGGCGTAGAAGCGCTCGACGTCGCCCGACAGCAGCGCGGCGATGACCGGATGCTCGGGCTGCCAGGTCTGCAACATCGCGCGGCCCGGCTTCTCGCCGCGTCCGGCGCGTCCCGTCGCCTGCCGCAGCAGTTGGAACGTGCGTTCGGCCGCGCGCGGGTCGCCGTTAGCGAGGCCGACGTCGGCGTCGACCACGCCGACCAGGGTCAGCAGCGGAAAATTGTGGCCCTTGGCGACGAGCTGGGTGCCGATGACGAGGTCGAATTCGCCGCGCGCCGCCGCGTCGAGCTGCGCGCGCAGCCGCTCCAGCCCGCCGGGAAAATCGGACGACAGCACCAGCGTGCGCGCCTCGGGGAACAAGGCCTCGACTTCTTCGGCAAGGCGCTCGACGCCGGGGCCGCAGGCGGCGAGGCTGTCGGCCTCCTGGCATTGCGGGCAGACGTCGGGGCGCTTTTCGACATGGCCGCAATGATGGCAGACGAGCGCCTTGCGGAAGCGGTGCTCGACCAGCCACGCCGCGCAATTCGGGCATTGAAAGCGATGGCCGCAGGCGCGGCACAGCGTCAGCGGCGCATAGCCGCGACGGTTGAGGAACAGCAGCGATTGTTCGCCGTTGGCGAGGCCCGCCTCGATTCCGGCGACGAGGCGCGGCGCCAGCCAGCGCCCGCGCGGCGGGCCCTCGCGCCTGAGATCGATCGCGGCGAGATCGGGCAGGGCGCGCTCGCCGAAGCGCGAGGCGAGCCTCAGCCAGCCGTAGCGGCCCTGCTCGGCGTTGACGCGCGTCTCCAGCGACGGCGTCGCCGAGGCGAGGACGACCGGCGCGCCTTCGAAGCGCCCGCGCACCACCGCCATGTCGCGCGCGTGATAGATGACGCCGTCTTCCTGCTTGTAGGCGCCTTCGTGCTCTTCGTCGACGACGATCAGGCCGAGATCGGCGAAGGGGAGGAACAGCGCCGAGCGCGCGCCGACGACGACGCGCGCCGCCCCGCTCGCGACCGCGCCCCACAGGCGCTCGCGCTGGCGCGGCGTGATCGCCGAGTGCCATTCGGCGGGCCGGGCGCCGAAGCGCGCGGCGAAGCGGTCGAGGAATTGCGAAGTCAGCGCGATTTCGGGCAGCAGGACGAGCGCCTGACGGCCCGCGCGCAACGCCGCGCCGATCGCCTCGAAATAGACTTCCGTCTTGCCCGAGCCGGTGACCCCTTCGAGCAGGATCGCGCCGAACGCGCGCGCCTCGACCGCGCGCGTCAGCGCGTCGGCGGCCGTGCGCTGATCGGGCTCCAGCGCTTGCGGCGCGAAATCGGCGTCGAGCGGCGCCGCCGCCGGCTCCGGCGGCAGCGCGACGATTTCGAGCGCCCGGTCGTCGAGGAGGCCGTCGATCACCCCCGCACTGCAGGCGGCGGCCTCCGCGAGCGCCGCCTTGGCCAGCGGCGCGCCATCGGCGAGGGCCGCGAGCACGCGCGAGCGCGCCGGCGTGAGGCGAGCCGGGGCCTTGCCGGTCGCGCGATAGGCGACGCGCGGCGGCGCCGCCGCCGCCGCCTCGGGCGCCCGCGTCGCCATGCGCAGCACCATGCCGCGCGGCGCCAGGGTCCAGCGCGCCACCCAGTCGACGAAGTCGCGCAACGGCTTGCGCAGTGGCGCAAAGTCGCGGATTTCGGCGACCGACTTGAGATTGTCGCCGCCCGCTTCGCGCGTCGACCACACGACGCCGACGGAGCGTCGCGCGCCCAGCGGCACGGCGACGAATTGTCCCGGCGCCAGGTCCCATTCGGCGGGCGCGCGATAGCTGTAAGCGGTGTCGACCGCGACCGGCGCGAGGACGTCGACGACGACGCTTCGCCTGGGGTCTGACGCGCCGTCTCGGCAAGGATCGCTCATGCCGAGGCGATTAACACGCGAAGCGAGGCCGCGGTAGGATTTCGCCACTTTAGCGGACGAAGGCGGCGCGAGCCCGACTACAGGCTCTTGTGCGCGCCGTCGCAGTAGGGCTGGTTCTTGGAGTGCTTGCAGCCGCAGAGATAGGCGGTCCCGTCCTTTTCGGCGACGAACGCCTTGGGCGAGAATTCCGATCCCTTATGCGAACCGTCGCAGAACGGCTGCTTGGCCGACTTGCCGCAAGCGCACCAATGATAGGTCTTGCCGGCTTCCATGGGGACGGCGAAGGGCGCCTTTTGCGCGACGTGCGGTTCGGACATCCTCGATTCCCCCTTTGCGGCGGAGCTCCCTCACGCCTTCGGCTTGGGGGCCGCGCTCTCGACGCGTTCGGCGATGCGCGCCGACTTGCCGCGGCGGTCGCGCAGATAATAGAGCTTGGCGCGACGGACCTTGCCTCGGCGCACCACTTTGATCGAATCGATCACGGGGGAGTAGACGGGGAAGACGCGCTCGACGCCCTCGCCGTATGAAATCTTGCGGACGGTGAAGCTTTCCTGAAGGCCGCCGCCGTTGCGCGCGATGCAGACGCCTTCGTAGGCCTGAACGCGCGTGCGCTCGCCTTCGCTCACCTTGACGTTGACGACGATCGTGTCGCCGGGCGAAAATTCCGGGATCTTGCGGCCCGCGCTCAGTTTGGCCGCTTGTTCGGCTTCGAGCGTCTCGATAATGTTCACTTCGGTTCTCCATGCCGTGACGCCGAGCCCGCGAAGGGGTCCGACGAGCGCTTCGGCGCGCTGTTGTCAGTTGAGGCGCGCCTCATACAGCAAAGCGGCGGTGGAGTCGAGCCGCGGCGAACGATTTGGCGGCTTCGCCGTTTCCAGCTATTTTCGCCCGCGGCTCGCCGAGCCCCGCTTTACGACCGCGCAATTTCCAAGGGATCGAAATGACGCCTATTCGCCTCGCCGCCGCGACGACCCGCCGCTTGCGCCTCCTCGCGCCCGCCGGCCTCCTCGCGCCCGCCGGCCTCCTTGCGCTCGCCCTCGCGACGTCCCCGGCGTCGGCGCAGAACACAGCTGCACCCCCCGACGCGGGCGCCGCCGCGACGACGGCGCCGATCGATCCGCTGATGGAGCCCGGCCCGCTGCCGGACATCGTCCAGGGCTCGGCCTCGGCGCCGATCACGATCGTCGAATACGCCTCGATGACGTGCAGCCATTGCGCGGCTTTCCATGAGGAGACCTGGCCCGCTCTCAAGGCCAAATACATCGATACGGGCAAGGTGAAGTTCATCTTGCGCGAATTTCCCTTCGATCCGCTCGCCGCCGCCGCGTTCATGCTCGGGCGTTGCGCCGGCCCGGACAAGCGCAACGCCGTCGTCGACCTGTTGTTCGCGCAACAGAAGACTTGGGCGTTCGTCGAAAAGCCGATCGATCCGCTTCGCGTCCTCGCCGCGCAGGCGGGCATTTCGCAAGCGAACTTCGACGCCTGCTTGCAAAATCAGCAACTCTTCGATTCCGTCAAGAAGAGCCAACAGTTGGCGGCGCAGCGGTTGAACATCGATTCGACGCCGACGTTTTTCGTCAACGGACAGAAAACGGTCGGCGAGCTGTCGATCGCCGATCTCGACAAAGTCCTTGCGCCGCTGTTGAAATAGGCCGGTTTCGCACAGGTTTCTCGGCCTCGGGCCTTGATCGCGCGTGCTCTTTGTGGCGGCGTGGCGCCAACGTCCGCCGCCGGGGCGTCGAGGCCAGATCGGCCGAAACCGCCGAAGGCGCGCGCCGTCGCGCTCCACGCCGGCGCAACGAAAATGGATGAAAGAGGGCGAAGCCCATGAAATTCGAGCGGCTGCGTCTGGCCGGCTTCAAGAGCTTTTGCGACCCGACTGATTTTAAGATCGAGTTGGGATTGACCGGCGTCGTCGGCCCGAACGGCTGCGGCAAGTCCAATCTACTCGAAGCGTTGCGCTGGGTGATGGGCGAAAGCTCGTACAAGAACATGCGCGCGTCCGGCATGGACGACGTGATCTTTTCGGGCACCGGCAAGCGCCCCTCGCGCAATATCGCCGAGGTCGGCCTCGTTCTCGACAACTCGGATCGCCGCGCGCCCGCCGCGTTCAACGACGCCGAAACGATCGAGGTCACGCGCCGCATCGAACGCGAATCGGGCTCCACCTATCGCGTCAACGGGCGCGAGGTGCGCGCGCGCGACGTGCAATTGCTGTTCGCCGACGCTTCGACCGGCGCGCGCTCGCCGGCCATGGTGCGCCAAGGCCAGATCGGCGAGATCATCGCCGCCAAGCCGCAGGCGCGCCGCCTCATTCTGGAAGAAGCGGCCGGCGTTTCCGGGCTTCATTCGCGCCGTCACGAGGCCGAACTCAGGCTCAAGGGCGCCGAAGACAATCTCCTGCGTCTGGAGGACGTGCTCAAGCAGATCGACGCACAGGTCGACAGCCTGAAACGGCAGGCGCGGCAGTCGACGCGCTATCGCAATCTGGCGCAGGACATCCGCCGCCACGAGGCTCTGGCGCGGCTGATCGCCTGGCGCGAACACGAGGCGCAGTTCGCCAAGGCCCAGCACCGGCTCGAAGCAGGACGTGCGCGCAGTCGCCGAGCGCACCCGCGCGCAGGGCGAGGCGGCGCGGCTGCAGGCGATCGCCGCGGCCGAGCTGCCGTCGCTGCGCGACGAAGAGGCGCGCCTCGGCGCCGCGCTGCATCGCCTGGTGCTGGCGCGCGACGCGCTCGCGGGCGAGGAAAAGCGCGCCAAGGATCGCGTCGCCGAACTCGAGCGCCGCATCGCGCAGCTCGCTCAGGATCTGCAGCGCGAAGAGGCGCTGATCGCCGACGCCGCGCATGTCATGACGAGGCTGACGGACGAGGACGAGACGCTCGCCGCCGCCGCCGTCAAGTCGGGAGACGCCAAGCGCGAGGCCGAAGAACGGCGCGCGCGCCTCGAGCTGCGGCTCGCCGGCGCCGAAGCCGCTCTGGCCGAGGCTCAGGCCGCCTCCGCCGACCTCAACGCGCGGCGCAACGCGCTCGCCGCGGGGCTCGCCGAGGAGGCGCGCCGTCTCGCCCGCTTCGAAAGCGAATGCGCGGCGGTCGAGCGGGAGCGCGCCGCGTTGCAGGATTCCGGCGCCGACGACGGGGCGTTCCGCGCCGAGAGCGCGGCGCTCGAGTCGCTCGGCGAGGCGCTGGCCGAGGCCGAGGCGCAAGCGCTGGCCGCCGAAGCGGCGCACGTCGAGGCGCGCGAGGCCGAGGCGCGTTCGCGCGGACCGCTCGCCGAAGCCGAGCGCGCCGCGCATCGGCTCGACACCGAAGTGCGCACGCTGACCAAGCTCATCGGCTCGACCTCCGGCGGGCCGTGGCCGGCCGTCGTCGACGCGGTCAATGTCGCGCGCGGCTACGAAGCGGCGCTCGGCGCCGCGCTCGGCGACGATCTCGACGCCTCCACCGACGCTGCGGCGCCCGCCCACTGGTCGCACGCCGAGGGCGATCACGCCGATCCCGAACTGCCGCCCGGCGTCGAACCGCTCGCTTCGCGCGTCGAAGCGCCGCGCGCGCTGCGGCGGCGCCTCAGGCAGATCGGCGTCGTCGCGCGCGCCGACGGCAAGCGCCTCGCGGCCACGCTGCGGCCGGGTCAGCGCCTCGTCTCGACAGAGGGCGATCTATGGCGCTGGGACGGTTTCGTCTCGACCGCCGAGGCGCCGACGCCGGCGGCGCGCCGCCTGGTCGAAAAGAACCGCCTCGGCGATCTCTCGCGCGAAGCGGAAGCGGCCAGGCAAGCGGCCGAAGTGGTCAAGGCGCAGGCGACGCGCGCGCAGGCCGCGCTGCGCGAAGCGGCGAACGCCGAAAGCGCGGCTCGCCAGCGCGCGCGCGAAGCGCGAAGCGCCTCGGACGCCGCGCGCGACAAGCTCGCCGCGACCGAGCGGCGCCGCGCGCAGACGCTTTCGCGCCTTTCCGCGCTCGACGAGGCGCTGGCGCGCGCGCGGACATCGCGCGACGAGGCGTCCGAACGCCGGGCGCGCTCCGAGGCGGCCCTCAAAGATCTGGCCCCGAGCGACGAACTGGCTCTCGCTCTGGAGCGCGCGCGCGCGCTCGCCGCGCAAGAGCGCGCCGACTTCGCCGAGGCGAAGGCCGCGGCGCAGACCCTGGCGCGCGAAGCGGAAGCTCGCGAGGCGCGACGGGGCGCGATCGCCGCCGAGCAGCGCTCCTGGGTCGAGCGGCGGGCCAAGGCGGAGGCCTATATCGCCGAGATCGCCGAGCGGCGCCTTGCCGCGCAAACCGAACTCGAATCGCTCGCCGACGCGCCGGCGGTGTTTTTGCAACAGCGGCGCGAATTGCTGGGGCGGCTCGACGAGGCCGAGACGGCGCGCAAGGCCGCCGCCGACGCGCGCGTCGCCGCCGAGACCGCGCTCGCCGAGGCCGACCGCGCCGCGCGCGCCGCGCTCGAGGCGATGGGCTCGGCGCGCGAAGCGCGCGCCGCTTCCGAGGAAAGGCTCGAAGGCGCGCGCCTGGCGCGCGAGGCGTTGCTGCGCACGATCGCCGTGGAACTGGACGTCGAGCCGGCCGGCCTGATCGCCCTGGCGGGACTGGCGAACGGCGCGCAGCCGCCGGACGCCGAATTCGTCGAGCGCAAGCTGGAAAGCCTGCGCCAGGAGCGCGAGCGCCTGGGCGCCGTCAACCTGCGCGCCGACGAGGAACTGGCCGAAGTGACGGCGAGCCGCGAGCGGCTGATCGCCGAGCGCGACGACTTGAGCGAGGCGATCAAGCGGCTGCGCCACGCGATCCACAATCTCAACCAAGAGGGGCGCGAACGGCTGCTCGGCGCCTTCGACGTCGTCAACAAGCATTTCGGCGAATTGTTCGCGACCCTGTTCGAGGGCGGCACGGCGGAACTGCAGTTGATCGAGTCCGACGATCCGCTCGAAGCGGGGCTCGAGCTGCTCGCGCGTCCGCCCGGCAAGAAGCCGCAGACGCTGACGCTGCTCTCCGGCGGCGAGCAGGCGCTGACCGCAATGGCGCTGATCTTCGCGGTGTTCCTGACCAACCCGTCGCCGATCTGCGTGCTCGACGAAGTCGACGCGCCGCTCGACGACTACAACGTCGAGCGCTTCTGCGATCTGTTGGACGAAATGCGCAAGCGCTCCGACACCCGGTTCGTCACCATCACCCACAACCCGATCACCATGGCGCGGATGGATCGGCTGTTCGGCGTGACCATGGCCGAGCGCGGCGTCAGCCAGCTCGTCTCGGTCGATCTGGCGACGGCGGAGCGGTTCCTGGAGGCGGGCTGAGGGAGCGCGGCACGGGGGGGCGGGGCGGGCCTGCGGCTAATCCCCCGCGCCCCTCACCCTGCCTCTCCCCGCAGGCGGGGAGAGGAGCGCGCGGCGCCGTTCTTCCCCTCTCCCCGTTTACGCCCGCCAAACGCTTCGCGTTTGCGGCGGAGAGGCAGGGTGAGGGGCCGGGGGAAGTGGCCGCTCTCGTCGCCGACGATCCTGGGCCTCGTCAACCTCCTCGTCGAGTTTCGTCAAGCCATGTCAAGTCCTGTCAAGCATCCGCCTTGACAGCGTTGCGAATTATCCAGCGAAATCAACGCCGCCCGGCGCGTCAAGGCCGGCATCGGCCTCTGGCGGGGTCGGGCGTCCGTCCGGCCCGACGATGCCGGCCTCGCGCGCCCGCAGCATGCGCTCGGCCATGGTGTTGAGCTTGACGAGCAGCCGCTCGCGCGCGCCCTCGTCGTAGCTCCCCTCGGCGCCTTCGACGGCGCTGTACTTGTCGAGCCGGTCGAGCACGCGCAACAGCCGGTCGATGGCGCTGAGCTCGCCGTCGGCGACGGCGCGCGCGGCGAGCCGCAGCGCCGGCTCGAGCCGCGCGATCTGCACCCGCGCGTGGTCGAGCTTCGTCTCCGCCCCGTCCCCGCCGAGCGCGTGTGCGACGATCTGACGCACCCGCTCGCGCGAAATCCCTTCCTCGCGCCCGATCGCCGCATAGGACCATCCCGCCTGCACCGAGCTCAGGATGCGCAGCCGGCGCAAATCGCGGTCCTGCGCCGGTCGCGCGCCGGAGGGGGAGGGAAGGGCGTTCATGGCGGGTCGGCTCCGGGAGGCGCGGCGGGCGGGCGCCGGGCGGGTGGAAAAGGCGAAAGCGAAGGATAGCATGAATTCTGAATATCGGAAAGCAATTCGCGACACACCGCGCGGCCGGGCGGCGCTTCCGCGCGGAGATTTTGACCGCTTGCCAGGGCGCCCGCGGGGCCCTTCCGGCCACGCCATGGGGTCCGGATGCGCCTTGGATCGTGAGTCGGAGCCGCAGTGGCAACTCTCTGCGAAGGGCCGCCGGATTCATACCAAGCTTCGTCGAAGGCGACTCGTCGAGCAAAGCTCACGGAATCCGACGCCGTCATCGCCGGGCTTGTCCCCATAGGCGCTAAGTTTAGCGCTTGAACTCGCCCTCACGGCGTCATGACCGGGCTTGTCCCACGGCTGTCCGGTTCGATTTTGCTGGCGCCGGCGCACGGCGTTGATTCTAATCATTTCCAGAGTTTGGCGACTCGCTTGGACATGAAAAGGATCAGCGCCGTGCCCCATGCGAATACGGTCTTCCGCGACGTTTTGAAACTGCTTCCCTGGTCTGTCTTTGAGCGGCTTGTGGAGAAGCACGGGACCGACGATCTGGTTCGCAGTTTCACGACCAAGCGGCAGCTGTCGGTGCTGCTGTTCGGTCAATTGTCGGGCTCGCATTCGCTGCGCGACATCCAAGCGTCGATGGCGAGCCATCAGGCGCGGCTTTATCATGCGGGCGGCGCCGCTCCGGCGCGCTCGACCTTCGCAGACGCCAACCGCGACCGGGATTCCAGGGTTTTCTCCGGGCTTTTCATGCATATGCTGGGCATGGCGACGCGCGGCCTGCGCCGCAAGATGGGCGATGCGGTGCGGCTGATCAACTCGACCAGCCTGCATCTGGCGGGCGCAGGGACGCAGTGGGCGCGCTTTTCGGCCGAGGTCTGCGGCGCCAAGGCGCATTTCGTCTACGACCCCGATCTGGGCTGCCCGATCTATCACATGGTCACCGAGGCCACGGTCAACGACATCGTCGCGGCCAAAGCGATGCCGATCGAAGCGGGCGCGACCTATGTCTTCGACCTCGGCTATTACGATTATGGCTGGTGGGCCGCGCTCGACGAGGCGGACTGCCGCATCGTGACGCGGTTCAAGAAGAACACGCCGCTCCTTTCGGCCCGATCCATGCCCGTCGCGCCGGGAACGGGCGTCGTCAGCGATCGAACCGGCTTTCTGCCGGGCCGTCAGGCTAAAAACCGCAAGAATCCGATGCAAGGCGCGGTGCGCGAGGTCGTCGTGACGATGGAGACCGGGGGGACGTTGCGGATTCTGTCCAACGATCTGGACGCGCCCGCCAAAGAAATCTCCGACCTCTACAAGCGGCGCTGGCAAATCGAATTGTTCTTCCGCGTGATGAAGCAAACCTTGAAAATCACCCATTTCATAGGCCGCTCCGAGAACGCCGTGCGCATTCAGATCGCCGTCGCGCTGATCGCCTTTCTGTTGCTGAGCCTTTTGCGAAAGATGGCGCAAGACAATCAAACCCTGCTCGAAACCACGCGACTCGTGCGCGCGAACCTGATGCATCGAAGAGACTTCACCTGCCTCAAGCAACCGCAAAAACCGCCGCCGCGCGACTCTCGGCAGCTCTCCCTAAACTGGAGCTCATCATGAACCGGACAGTCGTGGGCTTGTCCCGGTCATCCACGCGGCGCCGCTGCAAAAAAATCTTCAGAGGTTGGCCGCTGCCTCGCGGCGTGGATGCCCGGCACAAGGCCGGGCATGGCGGCGGTAGCGCCTTGTCTTGGCGCCTGTGGGGACAAGCCCGGCCATGACGGCATGAAAGGATCGGCCAATAGGTCGCGCTCGCCGAGGCCTGGCATAAGACGGCCGCGCCCCTGCGAACGTTGCGAACCGCGGGCGCGGCATTCGTCGCGAGCATCCCGCAAACAAGCGCGTGAGCGACGGCGCGGCGAGGCTGCGCCGAATTTCTATTGCAGTTGCGACAAAGGCTTCGTTCCGACGAATATCTCCGCCGGGACGGCGTCGGCCCCCTCGCCGCCGCTGGGGAGGTCTATCTCGGTGGCTTCGAGTCCGCCGATATCGTGAAGAGCCGCGCGTATCGCGGCGACCAGACGCTTGTCGACGCCCGCGATTTGAATGCCGATGTGCGGAGGCGCAGACGTGGCCATGCGGCCAATATTGTTTACGACGACCAAGTGCGCGCCGACCAGGCATTTCTCGATCTGCTCCGACAACGCGCCGCCCTCGGTATCCATTCCGTAGGACCATAGGATCACCGAGTGGCCCGAATACGCCTTCCATGCCCGAGCAATGTCGCGAATTTGCGCCGTTGACAATTGCCTGTACTGTATAATTTGTGCTAGATATAGATTGGTCTTAGTTAAATCTGCCACTTCCGAGTTCATGGAAGCGACGTGCGCCAGTTCATCGGCAGCTTCTCTCCTCACTTCGGCGACCTGATATTCCAAAAGTGACCTGCGCCATTCGGTCTGCGTTTCGCGGATGCTCAAAGTGCGCCATTGCAATATGAGAAACGCGATCGTGACGCAGGCGCCGATTGCGGTGATCGCGCCGGCGATCAGCAGACATTTCCATGAAATCGGATACCAGTATTCCGCCCAAGCCAACAGCGCTTGGGGCACAGGCGGCGGTGAAGACATTTGGTCCTCGATAGCCATGCGAGCCGTCATCCGTTCCTCGACCGCCCTACTCGCTCGTGTAGGCCAAAGCGTTCGTCGGCCCGGTCGACGACGATTCCGTGGAGTGTTCAAGGGTTCGCCCGATCGCGGGCGCATCGGCGGCTGCGGTTTTCGCCGGCACTTCCGTGCGGCTGACCTTTTGGGCCTTCGCGGACTTGCCTTCGAGCGCCAGGACCAGCGCAAGATTGTCGCGCTCCCGAGCGTCGGCCCGCGGGCTCGCGTTCGCTTCGCGCAACGCGGCCTCGGCCTGACGAGCTTGCTTGGTCAGAACGTAGGAGAGACCGAGATTATTGAGGATGGCGGGGTCGCCCGGAGCGATCTTCAGCGCGGCGCGGTAGAACTCCCGGGCGCCCTCGTGGTCTCCCAACTCGTCGTCGACCGCCCCTTGCACGGACATGACGGTCGGGTCCGGCCGGTCCGGGGTGTAGGCGTGCGCCAGGACCTCCTTGGCTTGCATGAGCTGCCCGGAGTCGGCGAGCGCCTTGCCGTACGCGCCGAGCACCTCGAAATCGTTCGGTGAGCGGACCGCCGCCGTCTGCATCACCGCCGCCGCTTCGCTGTAGCGCGTCAGCGCGCGCAGCGCCCGCGCATAATTGATCGAGGCGGACTTTTCGCCGGGATCGCTGTCGTATCGCTTGCCCCACTCGTCGGCGTCGGCGCGCAAGCCGGCGTCGCTGGTCGGCTTGGCCTTCGCGGGCGCGGCGATCGACCCGGTGACGTCGACGATGTCCTCGCAGCCGCCCAGTAACGTCGCGCTGGCGGCGAGGACGACGAGGGCGACGGTGTTCAACCAAATCCGGACAGGACTCGACTCAGAAAAACGCAACATGACAGTGGCGATCCATGCTCGCACCTGCCGTAGCGTAGGCCGTCAACCCTAACGAAACGTCAAAGGGCCCTCTCGCCACGCGACGGTCCGGCCTGAACGCGCCCGCGTCTGCCGTTGTAGCGGCCGCGACGAGCGGGCCGCGGTTTTAATTAGACTAATACCACGATTCGTCGAGGGCGACTCGTCGAGCAAGGCTCACACGATCCAACGCCGTCATGGCCGGGCTTGTCCCCGTAGGCGCTAAGATAAGGCGCTACCGCCGTCATGCCCGGCCTT
>CAVXCA010000082.1:0-83905 GCA_963759955.1 uncultured Alphaproteobacteria bacterium | reverse complement strand
GGAAATGATGGAGCGTGACGCGCGCGCCGCGTAGCGCCGTGCCGGGGCCGGTCGTCTTGACGCAATAGAGTTTGCCGCTGGCGCTGAAGGTCAGAGCCTTGGACAGAATGCGCTCCTCGCGCCGCGCCAGCGCTTCGTCGAGCGCCTCGGGCGTCGCCGTCCATGGCCGATGCGCAGAGGCGGCGTCTTGCGGCGGCCTGGCGAACCTCTCGTTCCACAGCGCGATGAACGCCGGCGCGAAAGCCTGCGCCGCCGCCATGTCCGATATCCCGCGCAGCCGCATCTCCTTGATCAGCCGGTCCTGCAGGGTCTGATTGGCGCGCTCGACCCGGCCCTTGGCTTGCGGGGTCGAAGCCTGGATGAGTTCGATCTTGAGGCGCTCCGCCACGCGGCCGAACTCGGTCATGCCGTCGCCGCCGGCCGCTTCCTTGGCGTTGACCCGGAAGATGCCGTGCCGGTCGCTGTAAAAGGCGAGCGGAAGGCCATGATCGAGAACATGCGCCCTGAGCGCGCGAAGATAGGCCTTGGTCGTCTCCGCAGGGGTAAACTGCAGCGCGGTCAAACGGCTGGTCGCGTCGTCGACGAACACGATCAGCGTGCACCGCGGGCCCCGCCCCTCGAACCAGTCGTGCGGGCTGCCGTCGATCTGAACCAGCTCGCCAAAGCGCGGGCGCCGCTCGCGCGGCTGATGCACGCGCCGCGCCCGCCGCCGCTTCGGCCGCGCAAGCCCAAGAGCGATCTGCAAGCGGCGCACGAACTCGCGCGATACTTCGATCCCGTCCAGCTCGCCAAGCTTCTCGGCCGCCAGCGTCGCGCCAAAATCACCGTACTTGTCCCGCAACAGCGCTTCGATCCGCGAGCGCAGATCCGCCGCCATTCGCCGCGGCGAAACCCGCCCCCGCTGGCGCGAAATCAGTCCCGCATCGCCCTTGTCGCGCCACACGCGAACAAGCCGCTTGACCTGCCGAACCCCAAGCGAAAGCCGCTCGGCCCCAACGCGCTGCGTCAGCGAGCCCTCGCAAACCTGCCGAATAACAAACCCCCGCTCCCGCTCGACAGCGCTCATCCCCAATATCCCCGCCGCCATGCAAATGCCCCCTCCGCGACAACCGCCAAAGGGGACATTCTCACGTTGCTAAAAGGGGACATTCTCACGTTGCGCTAACAGCCTGATCCGACGTCGGCGCGGTTCGACGACGCGGCGTTCCACGAAAAAGGGCGGCCCTGGGCCGCCCTTGAAACACGTCGATCGCGCCGCTGTTCGGCCGCGCCGAATCGCACGCTTATTTCTTGGCGGTCTTCTTGTTGAGGCTCGCCTTGAGCGCAGCGCCGGCCTTGAAGCGGGCGTTCTTCGACGCTTGAATCTTGATCTCCTTGCCGGTCGCCGGATTGCGGCCCTTGCCGGCGGCGCGTTCGCGCACCGAGAACGTGCCGAAGCCGACCAGGCGCACTTCATCGCCCTTCTTGAGCGACTTGGCGATGCCGTCGAGCGTGGCTTCGAGCGCGGCGGCGGCGCTCACCTTGGTCAGTTCCGCTTCTTTCGCGATATGCTCGACGAGCTCGAGTTTGTTCATTTGGCCTCTCCTTTGCCTGTTTCGACGTAACCGCGACGTCGCGCGCTTTCTCCCGCCGCCCGCTCGAAGCCGGCCGTCGCCTGCTTCGGCGAATCGACGCCCGAGGTGACCCATTGCTCGCCAATTAGACGCGGAAAAGCAAGGCTCTGCCGAGGTTCAACGCACAAAAATATAGGTCTTCCCGGGGATTCGCGGCGTTTGAGTGCAAGAAAGCCGCGAATCCCGGGGATTCGCGGCTCTCATTTTGCAACGACGCCCGGCCCGAGCCGGTCGCAGCGAGGTCAGTGCGCGAGGATTCCGGCGCCTTCGTCGTCGGCAGGCTGTGGCGGCGCGGCGTTCGCGGCGACGGGCTCTTCCCATTCGATGGCCTGCGGCTGGCGCACCAGCGCGTTGGCCAGCACCTCCTCCATGCGCGACACCGGAACGATCTCGAGGCCGTTCTTCACCGAGCTCGGGATATCGGCGAGATCCTTGGCGTTGTCCTCGGGGATCAGCACCTTCTTGATACCCCCGCGCAACGCCGCCAGCAGCTTCTCCTTCAAGCCGCCGATCGGCAGCACGCGACCGCGCAAGGTGATCTCGCCTGTCATCGCGACGTCGCGCCGAACGGGAATGCCCGTCAGCATGGAAACGATCACCGTCGCCATCGCCACGCCCGCCGACGGCCCGTCCTTCGGCGTCGCGCCTTCGGGAACGTGGACGTGGATGTCGCGCCGATCGAACAACGGCGGCTCGATGCCGAAATCGACCGCGCGCGAGCGCACGTAAGACGCCGCCGCCGAAATCGATTCCTTCATCACGTCCTTCAAGTTGCCGGTCACGGTCATGCGTCCCTTGCCGGGCATCATAACGCCTTCGATCGTCAACAGCTCGCCGCCGACTTCCGTCCAGGCGAGGCCCGTGACCAGGCCGACCTGATCGTCCGCCTCGATCTCGCCGTAGCGATATTTCTGCGGTCCGAGATAGTCAGCGACATTGGCCGCGGAGACGACGATCTTCTTCTTCTTGTTGGTGAGGATGTCTTTGACCGCCTTGCGCGCGAGATTGGAGATCTCGCGTTCGAGGTTGCGCACCCCCGCTTCGCGCGTGTAGCGGCGCACCAGCTCCATCAGGGCGCTGTCTTCGACCACCCATTCCTTCGCGTCGAGACCGTGCTTGACCATCGAGTTGGGCAACAGGTGCCGCTTGGCGATTTCGACCTTTTCATCCTCGGTGTAGCCGGCGATGCGGATGATCTCCATGCGGTCCATCAACGCCGGCGGGATGTTGAGCGTATTGGCGGTGGTCACGAACATCACGCTCGAGAGATCGTAATCGACCTCGAGGTAATGGTCGTTGAACGCCACGTTCTGCTCGGGATCGAGCACCTCCAGCAACGCCGACGAAGGATCGCCGCGGAAATCCATCCCCATCTTGTCGATCTCGTCGAGCAGGAAGAGCGGGTTGGAGGTCTTCGCCTTGCGCATCGACTGGATGACCTTGCCGGGCATCGAGCCGATATAGGTGCGCCGATGGCCGCGGATCTCCGCTTCGTCGCGCACGCCGCCGAGCGACATGCGCACGAATTCGCGCCCCGTCGCCTTGGCGATCGACTTGCCGAGCGAGGTCTTGCCGACGCCGGGCGGGCCGACGAGGCACAGGATCGGCCCGGTGAGCTTGTTGGCGCGCTGCTGCACCGCAAGGTACTCGACGATGCGGTCCTTGACCTTGTCGAGGCCGAAGTGGTCGGCGTCGAGAATCGCCTGCGCGGCAGGCAGGTCCTTCTTGACCTTCGACTTCTTCTGCCACGGGATCGACAGCAGCCAATCGAGATAGTTGCGCACCACGGTCGCCTCGGCGGACATCGGCGACATCTGGCGCAGCTTCTTGACCTCGCCGAGCGCTTTGTCGCGGGCTTCCTTGGTGAGCTTGGTCTTCTTGATGCGATCCTCGAGCTCGGACATCTCGTCCTTGCCCTCCTCGTCGCCGAGTTCCTTCTGGATCGCCTTCATCTGCTCGTTGAGATAATACTCGCGCTGCGTCTTCTCCATCTGGCGCTTGACGCGCGTGCGGATGCGCTTCTCGACCTGCAGAACCGAGATTTCGCTCTCCATCAGGCCCAGGCACTTCTCGAAGCGCTTGGCGATCGAATGGATCTCGAGGATCGCCTGCTTGTCGGCGAGCTTGACCGCCAGATGCGAGGCGATGGTGTCGGCGAGCTTGCCGTAATCCTCGATCTGGGTGACGGCCGCCACCACCTCGGGCGAGATCTTCTTGTTGAGCTTGACGTAATTTTCGAACTCGGAAACGACCGAGCGCGACAGCGCCTCCGCCTCGATCGGATCGATCGGGTCGTCGGCGACCGCCTCGGCTTCCGCTTCGTAATAGCCCTCGGTCGGCAGATAGGCTTTGATGCGGGCGCGCGACTCGCCTTCGACGAGAACCTTCACGGTGCCGTCGGGCAGCTTCAGCAATTGCAGAACCTTCGCCAACGTGCCGGTGGCGAAGATCGCGTCGGTCGCCGGATCGTCGTCGGCGGCGTTCATCTGCGTGGCGAGCAGAATCGGCTTGTCCGCCTTCATCACTTCCTCGAGGGCGCGAATCGACTTCTCGCGTCCCACGAACAGCGGCACGATCATGTGCGGGAACACGACGATGTCGCGCAGCGGCAACACGGGATAGGTTGCGAGCGAACCGGGAGCGATGGTCTTGCGGGTGCTGGTCATGGACGATCCTGCTTCTTTGTGACCCGGGCGCGGGCGAAACGCCGCCCCGAGCTTGAAACGCCAATCAGCCGACGAGTCCCGACCCAGATCAAAAAGGCGCCGGATTTCGCCGCCGTACGCCGGCCGGATCGAAACCCGCACCCACGCTTCGACGCTTAACAGAGTTCACATCGTGTGCCGACGCAAAAACGGTCAACGAACAAGATGGCGGCTCGTGGCGCGAGTTTCAAGCGTCGACGGCCGCCATTCCTCGGCGCGGACCGCCGGTCAGCCGGCCTTCTCGGCGCGCTCCGAATAGATGTAGAGCGGCCTCGCCTTGCCCTCGACCACTTCGGGTCCGATCACCACCTGCTCGACGCCGTCGAGGCCGGGAAGATCGAACATAGTGTCGAGCAGGATGCCCTCCATGATCGAGCGCAATCCGCGCGCGCCGGTGCGCCGTTCGATCGCCTTTTTGGCGACGACGGTCAGCGCCTCGTCCTGGAAGGTGAGGTCGGTGTTCTCCATTTCGAACAGGCGCTGATATTGCTTGACCAGGGCGTTCTTCGGCTCGGTGAGGATCTTCTTCAGCGCGTCCTCGTCGAGATCCTCGAGCGTCGCGATGACCGGCAGGCGGCCGACGAATTCCGGGATCAGGCCGAACTTGAGCAGATCCTCGGGCTCGACATGGCGGAACACCTCGCCGGTGCGCCGATCGTCCGGCGACTGGACCTTGGCGGCGAAGCCGATCGACGTTCCCTTGCCTCGCGCCGATATGATGCGCTCCAGGCCCGAAAACGCCCCGCCGCAAATGAACAGGATGTTGGTGGTGTCGACCTGCAGGAATTCCTGCTGCGGATGCTTGCGCCCGCCCTGCGGCGGCACGCTGGCGATCGTGCCCTCCATGATCTTGAGCAGCGCCTGCTGCACGCCCTCGCCCGAGACGTCGCGGGTGATCGAGGGATTGTCGGACTTGCGGCTGATCTTGTCGATTTCGTCGATGTAGACGATGCCGCGCTGGGCGCGCTCGACGTTGTAGTCGGACGCCTGGAGCAATTTCAGGATGATGTTTTCGACGTCCTCGCCGACGTAGCCCGCCTCGGTCAGGGTCGTCGCGTCGGCCATGGTGAAGGGCACGTCGAGGATGCGCGCCAGGGTCTGGGCGAGCAAGGTCTTGCCCGAGCCCGTCGGGCCGATGAGCAGGATGTTCGACTTGGCGAGTTCGACGTCGCTGTGCTTGGTCGCGTGGTTCAAGCGCTTGTAATGATTATGCACAGCAACAGACAGCACCCGCTTGGCTTGCGGCTGCCCGATCACGTAATCGTCGAGCACCTTGCAGATCTCGCGCGGGGTCGGAATGCCGTCCTTGCTCTTGACGAGCGCAGTCTTGCTTTCCTCGCGGATGATATCCATGCACAATTCGACGCATTCGTCGCAAATGAACACGGTAGGACCGGCGATGAGCTTGCGCACCTCGTGCTGGCTCTTGCCACAGAAAGAGCAATACAGCGTGCTCTTGGCGTCGCCTTCGGCCTTGGCCATTGTCATTCTCCGTTCCGGCCGCTCCAGTCGATGCGATTCAGCGGACGCCCGACTGCACAGCGTAGATAAAGCATCCTAACAAACCGTAGCGCTGGACTTGTCCGCTCCGCCAACGCCCGACACGCAACGCGCCCTAACGGAGACGCCAACGATTGGGAACCACGGCCTCGGCGACAAGCAACCACCAATCGCCATGCAAAATCAAGTCCATCGCCCCGCCGCCCGTCGCCGGCGGTGGCGCGGGCGAGCGGCCCAAGACCCGTTTCAAATGCGCCGCCACTCGGCTAAGGCGCTAGAATCAGATCGATTTCGGCTCTTCGGGCTCGGTCGTGCGCTTGACGGTGACCTCGTCGATGATGCCGAAGGCCTTGGCCTCCTCGGCCGACATGAAATGGTCACGATCGAGCGTGCGCTCGATCGCCTCGTAGCTTTGCCCGGTATGGTCGACGTAGATTTCGTTGAGGCGGCGCTTCACCTTGAGGATGTCCTCGGCATGGCGCTGGATGTCGGACGCCTGTCCCTGGAAGCCGCCGGAGGGTTGGTGAACCATGACGCGCGAATTCGGCAACGCGTAGCGCATGCCCTTCTCGCCCGCGCAGAGCAACAGCGAGCCCATCGAAGCGGCCTGGCCGATGCACATCGTCGTCACCTTCGGCCGGATGAATTGCATTGTGTCGTAGATCGACAGACCCGCGCTCACCACGCCGCCCGGAGAGTTGATGTACATCGCGATCTCTTTCTTGGGATTGTCGGCCTCGAGAAAGAGCAACTGCGCGACGACCAGCGACGCCGAAACGTCCTCGACCGCCCCGACCACGAAAATGATGCGCTCCCTGAGCAGCCGCGAGAAGATATCGAACGAGCGCTCGCCGCGCGCCGACTGCTCGATGACGATCGGAACAAGGTTGTTGGTGTAGTAGTCGACGGGATCGCGCATGGGGCTCGCTTTCAGGGAATCAGTCTGCGTCGCAAAGCTGTAAGATAGGGCGGTCGCCGCGGTTGTGAAAGGGGCGGAAAATCAGGAACCCCCTTTGCGCGGAAAAGGCGCGCGTCGGCCGGGTCGTCCCGGGCCGCGCTCAACGAGTGCGCGGCCCGGGACGGCCGCGCTTATTTCGCCGCGAGTTCGTCGTCGTCGGCTTGCATCAGTTCCTTGGCCGTCACCTTGCGGTCCGTGACCTTGGCGAGGCCGAGGATGTGGTCGACGACCTTCTCCTCGTAGATCGGCGCCCTGAGTTCGGCCAGCGCCTGCTGATTGTTGCGGTAGAAGTCCCAGACTTCCTTCTCGTGGCCGGGGAACGCGCGGGCGCGCGCAATCAACGCCCGCGTCATTTCCTCGTCGGTGATCTTGACGTCCACCTTGGCGCCGACCTCGGCGAGCAAGAGCCCCAGGCGCACACGGCGCTCGGCGATGCCGCGATATTCCGCGCGCGCCGCTTCTTCGGTGGTGTTCTCGTCGGCGAAGGTGCGGCCCGAGACCTGCTGCTCGCGCTCGACCTGCTCCCAAATCGAGGCGAACTCCTGATCGACGAGACCCTGCGGCACTTCGAACGAATAGCGCGTCGCGAGCGCGTCGAGCAGCTTGCGCTTGACCCTCTCGCGCGAGGCGCGGACGTAATCGGCGCCGATGCGCTCGCGCAGCGTCTGCTTCATCTGATCGAGGCTTTCCGCGCCGACGCTCTTGGCGAATTCGTCGTCCATGGCGAAGGGCTCGGGCGCCGCGACGGCCTTCACGGTCACGTCGAAATCGGCTTTCTGGCCGGCGAGCTTGCGCGCCGCATAGGCCTCGGGAAAGGTCACGTGAATCGTGCGCCGCTCGCCCGCGACCGCTCCGAGGAGCTGGTCCTCGAAACCCGGGATGAAGGTCTCGGCGCCGAGCGCCAGCTGGACGCCCTCGCCGGCGCCGCCTTCGAAAGGCTCGCCGTTGATCGTGCCGACGTAATCGACCGTGAGGCGATCGAGATTTTCGGCCTTGGCGCCCTCCGGCTTGTCGGTATAGGTGCGGCGATCCCGCGCCAGGCGTTGCAGCGCCGCTTCGATTTCGCTCTCCTCGACGTCGGCGACCGGCCGCTCGAGCTCGAGATCGGAAAAATCGCCGACTTCGAATTTCGGCAGCACTTCGAGCGCGACCTTGAAGGCGAGGTCGCCGCGCGCCTCGAGGGCCGCTTCGATCGCGTCCTTATCGGTCGGCAGTTCGACCTTGGGCTCCTGGGCGAGGCGCAGGCCGTTGTCGTCGACGATCTGCTTGTTGGCGGCGGTGATCGCGTCCTGAACGACGTCGCTCATCACCGAGCGCCCGTAGACGCGCTTGAGATGCGCGAGCGGCACCTTGCCGGGGCGAAAGCCGTTGATCTTCACTTTCGTCTTGAGATCGGCCAGTTGCGCGTCGAGGCGCGAGGCGAGGTCGCTCGCCGAGAGAACGATGTTGTATTCGCGCTTCAGCCCTTGGCTCAGCGTCTCCGTGACCTGCATTTCAAACCGCCCTATAAAAAAAGCCTAACACGCGGCCGCGCCGCTCACGCGCCGATCGAACCCAAAAGAACCCCCAAAGCGGAGGGCCCGCGCGACGCGCCCGAGCGAGGATGGTGCGGGCGGAGGGGCTCGAACCCCCACGACTTTGGGTCACCGGAACCTAAATCCGGCGCGTCTACCAGTTCCGCCACGCCCGCATCCCGCGCGCTCCGCAGGAGAGGCTGGTCTGCTTCGGGCGCGGTCTATAGCAGCTTGGCCCGCGCGCGCCACAGAAAAATGCACAGCCCGGCGAGCCGGACGCAGCCGGTCAATCCTTGATGTAGGCGGCCAGGGCGATGGTGAAAAGCCCTCCGGCGAGCGACAGCGCGGTTGCGCCGCCGGCGCCGTTGTCTATGAATCGCCACGAGGCCAGGGCGAGCGCGACCAGCGCGAGGCCGAGGATCAGGCCGAGGAACGCGATGAATTTGCCCATGGAACGGCTCCCAACGCTTGCGCCGCGACGGCGCCGCGGCGCCGGAGGCCAACGCACGCTCCGGCAAGAGCGGCGCCGCGGGCGGCGTCCCGAAATGACGCAGGTCTCGACCGGCGGACGCGCATGCGGATGAACCGGCGCGCGTTCCTCGGCGCCGGCGTCGCGGCGAGCTCTTGGGCCTGGCGGGGCGGCGCGGGAGCCCAAGACGCGGCGCCGGCGGACGGCTTCCGTCGCCTCGAAGCCGCGCCCGGGTTCGCGCCGATCGCCGCTCCGCCCGCCCCAGCCACACGGCTTCTTTGTTATGACGGCGCCGCCCCCGGGCCATTGCTGCGCCTGCGCAAGGGCGACGAGCTCAAGCTGCGGCTGGTCAACCGACTCGACGAAGGCACGACGCTGAGCTTCCCCGGCTTGCGGGCGGCGAACGCCGCAGCCGGCATCGGCGGCCTGACGCAGCCCCTGGTCGCGCCGGGCGCCGAATTCGACATTCGCTTCACGCCGCCCGACTCCGGCTTCAACCTCTATGCTCCCGACGCCGGCGCGGCGACCGGCCGGCAGATCGGCAGCGGGCTTTTCGGCCCGATCGTCGTCGAGGAGGCTTCGCCGCCGGCGGCTGACGTCGAGGCGATCGTGCTCCTCGCGGATTGGCGGCTCGACGAAAAAGGCGCGATCAAGGACGACTTTGCCGACGCGAGCGTCGTCCGTGCGGCGGGGCGGCTCGGCGCGCTTTTGACCGCCAACGCGGCGCCGGCGCCGCTCAATCTGACCGCCGCGCCCGGCGCGCGCGTCCGCTTCCGCCTCGCCAACGCGGCGACGGCCCGCGTCATGTCGATCGGCGTCGCCGGCGTCAGGCCGCAGATCGTCGCCGTCGACGGCCAGCCGAGCGAGCCGTTCGAACCGTTGCGCAACGTCTTTCCCATGGGGCCCGGCGCGCGCTTCGAACTGATGTTCGACATGCCGCGCGAGGCCGGCGCCGTGGTCGGCTTCGTGTTGCGCGGCGGCGACGCGGCGGCCGTTCCGGGCGAGGTCGACCGGCCGATGGTCCTCTTCACCGCGCAGGGCGAGGCGCTTGCGCCGCGCCCGGCGATCGCCGGCCTGACCGCCAATCCGCTGTTGCCGACCGAGATCGATCTGGAGCGCGCCAAGCGCGTCGACCTGACGATCGAGGGCGGCGGCGGCGCGCCCTTCGCGCTCAATGGCGCGAGCTTTTCCGATTGGGGCGTCAAGCCGCTGTTCGCCGTCGCGCGCGGCGCGCCGGTGACGCTCGGCTTCGTCAACAAGACCGCGGTCACCCAGGCGATGCGCCTCGGCGGTCATGTCGCGCGCCTGCTGCACGCGCTCGACGACGGCTGGGAGCCCTATTGGCGCGACACCGTCCTCGTCGCGCCGGGCCGCACGGTCCACGTCGCCTTCGTCGCCGACAATCCCGGCAAATGGCCGCTCGCCTCGGCGATCCCCGAGCACCGCGCCGCAGGGGTGGGCGGCTGGTTCCAGGTGGGGTGAAGCGCGCCGGCGTTTCAACCGACCGTCAGCAGAACGCTGCCAGTGGTGCGGCCCGCCTCCAGGTCGGCGTGGGCGCGCGCGGCCTCGCGCAGATCATATTCCGCGCCGATCTGAACGGCGAGCCCGTCCGTCAGCGCGGCGAACAGCTCGCGCGCGCCGTCGCGATAAAGAACCGGATCGTTCGCATAGGCGAGCACGCTCGGGCGCGCGAGCGCGATCGAGCGGGGATAGCTCAGCGCCTCGACGGCGACCGGCGGAATCGGGCCGGCCGGCTGACCGATGCTGGCGACGACCCCGAGCGGGCGCACGGCGCCGAGCGTCTGCGCCAGCATCGCCCCTCCGATGCCGTCGATCGCGAGCCGGACGCCCCGGCCGTCGGCGACGCGGCGAACCGCTTCGACCCAGATCGGATCGTGGTGAAGGAACACCGCTTCGGCGCCCGCCGCGCGCGCCAGATCGGCCTTGGCCGGCGAACCCACGGTGCCGACGACGCGCAGGCCCAGACGCCGCGCCCAGCGCGCGACCAACTGGCCGACGCCGCCCGCCGCCGCGTGGACGAGCACCCAATCGCCCGCCTGCAGAGCTGCGATCTTGTGCAACAGGAGATGCGCGGTGAGGCCGCGCGCCATCGCGCCGCAGGCGGTGCGCAAATCGATCGCGTCGGGGACGCGAACCAGGCGGGACGCCGGCAGAACCCGCTCCTGTGCATAGGCGCCGAGGGGAAAGCCGACATAGGCGACGCGATCCCCTACTTTCACGTCGTCCGTCTCCGGTCCGACCGAGGCGACGACGCCGGCCCCCTCCAGCCCGAGCGTGGCGGGAAGACTCGGCAGCGGGTAGAGACCGCTGCGGAAATAGACGTCGACATAATTCACGCCGACGTGCGTCTGCCGGACGAGGGCCTCGCCGCGGCCCGGCGCGGCAACCTCGATTTCGCAGGGTTGCAGGACTTCCGGGCCGCCAGTGGCGGCGAGCGTTATCGCGAGGGTCATGGACGATTTCCTTTCGCGACGATCATACGGCGCGGCGCGATCGTGACGAATTGTGGAACTTGCCACATGATCTGTGCGATATTGCACCGATGATCGACTGGCGGGATCTTCGCTTCTTTGTCGCGCTTGCGCGCGCCGGATCGCTGTCGGCGGCGGCGCGCGCGTTGCGCGTCGACCACGCCACCGTAGGCCGGCGCGTCGCCGCGCTGGAGCGCGCTCTGGGTCTGCGCCTGATCGACCAACTCCCTCGCAGCGCCCCGCTCACGCCACACGGCGTCGCCGTCGCGGCGGCGCTCGCCCCGATGGAGAGCGCCGCCGTCGCGGTCGAGCGGCTGGCGCGGCTCGCCAGCGCTTCGCCCGCCGCGACGGTGCGGGTTAGCGCGCCGCCCGCCCTGGCGGCCTACGTGCTCGCGCCGCGGCTCGCCGCGTTTCGACAGGCGCGTCCGAGCCTGACAATCGTATTGAGCGCCGCCTCGGCCGCCGCCGCGCTCGATCGCGGCGAAGCCGACGTCGCCGTTCGCATGGGCCGCCCGACGGAAGGCGAGTTGATCGCAAAGCGGATCGGCCGCGCCCGCTTCGCGCTCTACGCGGCGCCCGACGTCGCGCGCGCGCCGCGCGAGGAGTGGCGCTTCATCGGCTTCGACGCGGCGCTCGATCAGGTGACTTCGCAACGTTGGCTGAATGCGCTCGTCGGCGAACGCGCGCTCGCTTTTCGCGCCAGCGACCTCTTCAGTCAGGCGCAGGCCGCGCGCGCCGGGGTCGGCGTTGTCGTCTTGCCGCGCTTCATGGGCGACGGCGATCCCGCGTTCGTCGAAGTGAGCGTCGAAAAGCCGCCGCCGACTCAGGATCTCTGGCTCGTCTCCTATCCCGACATTCGCCGCGCACCGGCGACGCGCGCGGTGACGGCGTTCCTTGCCGAAGCCGTGGGTCGCGCCTGCCCCTTGGCCGAGCGCGGCGTTCGCTCGCCGCCAGCCTAGGCGATGAGCTCTCGCAGCACCCCCGGCAGCGCCTCCGGCAAATCCTCGGCGATCAGCCCCGGCCCGAACGCCCGCGCCGAGGCGCCGTGCAGCCATACCGCGGCGCTCGCCGCTTCGAAGGCCGGCATGCCCTGGGCGAGGAGGCCGAGGGCGAAGCCCGCCAGCACGTCGCCGGAGCCGGCGGTCGCCAGCGTCGGCGGCAGGTCGAAGCCGATCGAGGCGCGCCCGTCGGGCGTCGCGACGACGGTGTCGGAACCCTTGAGGACGACGACCGCGTTCAGCGCCGCGGCGGCGGCGCGGGCCCGCATGAGCTTGCTCGGCGCGCCGACGATTTCCGAGCGGCCGCGGAACAGTCGCGAGAACTCGCCTTCGTGCGGCGTGACGATCGTCGCGCGGCCCTCGCGCGCGATGAGGGCGGCGAGGCCCCCCGCGTCGCCGGCAAAACTCGTCAGCGCGTCGGCGTCGAGCACGATCGCGCGCGCCGAAGCGCTCGGCTCGCTCAACGCCGCCGCGACCAGCGCCCGCGTCGCATCGCCGACGCCGGCGCCGGGGCCGAGAAGAACGGCGTTGCGCCTGGGGTCGGCAAGGAGCGCCGCGAACCCCGCCAGCCCTTCGAACGGCGCGACCATCACCGCGGTCGCCTGGGCGGCGTTGACGAGGACCGCGTCGGGCGGGCTGGCGAGGGTGACGAGCCCTGCCCCCGCGCGCAGCGCGCCCCGCGCCGCGAGCCGCGCCGCGCCGGTGCGATGCGCGGGACCGGAGAGGACGAGCGCGGCGCCGCGCGCATATTTGTGCGAAGCCGCGCCAGGGCTCGGCAGCGCGGGACGCCAGATCGCCGGCGCGTTGACGAAGGCCCGCGGCGCGATGGCGATGAGCGCGCTCGGCGCGATGCCGATCTCGGCCAGCGCGAGGCGCCCGCACAACGCCCGGCCCGGCAGCAGGAGATGGCCGGGCTTGAGGCGGCAGAAGGTGACCGTGGCGCTCGCCTCGACCCCCGCGCCGCGCACCGCGCCGGTTTCGCCGTCGACGCCGGAGGGAACGTCGACGCTGAGCACGGGCTTGCCGCCGCGCGCGTACGCATTGATCGCATCGACGCAACGCAGCGCCGCGCCGTCGAGATCGCGCGCGAGCCCGGCGCCGAACAGAGCGTCGATGACGAGATCCGCGCCGCTGAGATCGAGCGTCTCGGCAGGCGCGACGGGCCCCTGCCAGCGCGCCGCCGCCAGTGCGGCGTCGCCGCGAAGGGCCGCGCGCTCGCCGAGCAGGCCGAGGCTGACGTTATAGCCGCGCGCGGCGAGAAGCCGCGCGGCGACGAAGCCGTCGCCGCCGTTGCCGCCCGGCCCGCAGAGCGCCGCGATGCGGCCGGCGCTGGGCGCCAAGCGAGCCGCTTCGTCGGCGACCGCGGCGCCGGCGCGCTCCATCAGCGCAATGCCCGCAACGCCGCCGGCGATCGTGAGCCGGTCGGCCTCGCCCATTTCGGCCGGCGTCAGCAATTCGCAGTGTTTGCGGGGATCGAGCATGGCGCGGACAGTGGCGCCGCCGCGCGGCGGCGGCAAGGGGCGCCCAACGAATCCAACCCGACGAAACGAAAATTGGCGCTTTTCATCGCGCGAAATTCTGCTATATCGCGCCTTCGCGCTCCGGCCTGATCCCCGATAGCTCAGCTGGTAGAGCATTCGACTGTTAATCGAATGGTCGCAGGTTCGAAGTCCTGCTCGGGGAGCCATTTCTTCGTCCAACGCCGGGCGCGGCCCGCGCACGCGCGGCCAATGGCGCGAAGAGTCTGCGACCGCGCCTACCCTTCCATAACCTTCCCGAGAGATTCTTCGACCGCTTCGGCCGCTCGATAGATTTTTAATCATTTCCTTTTAGCGTTGTTTAGCCGATCGCCGGCATATCGAGACGAATTTTACGCTCGCGCCGTCGCGAAGGTCGCAGCGACGTCGACGCGCGGAATCGGCCTTGGCGCGCTTTTACCGAGCCGCCAAGCTCGCGTTCCCAGCGCAAGCCTGGTCTTTCCGCCTCGCGGAAACCGGGTCGACGTCTCAAAGGATTTCGCGCTGCGCCCGGGCGGCAACGTCGTGAGTTTGGCCATGAACTTTCTAATTCCGCGCAAGTTCCTGAACGACCGCAGCGGCAACATCGCGATGATGTACGCGCTGGTAATACCGGTGTTGATGGTCGGAATCGGTCTGGCGGTCGACTTCACCCGCGCCGCGCAAGTGCGCACCCAACTCAACGCCGCCGCCGACGCGGCGGTGCTCGCCGCCTTGACGCCGAGCATGATGCAGCAATCCAACGCGACGGCGCAGACCGCCGCGACGAACATGTTCAACGGCCAGATCGCCGGCATCACTTCGCTGGAGCCGGGCCAGACGACCGTCACCATCACCGTGACGAACCCCACCAACAACACCCTCGTGCGCGACGTCACCGTCTCCTACGACGCGCAAAACGAGAACATTTTCGCCGGCTTCCTCGCCGCTCCGACCTTCGAGGTCGCCGGCTCGTCGACCGCGAGCGCGTCGGTCGCCGCCAACATCAACTTCTATCTGCTGCTCGACAACTCCCCCTCGATGGCCTTGCCGGCGACGCAGGCGGGCATCACGCAGATGCAGAACCTGACTCCGCAGCAGGGTTATTGCGCATTCGCCTGCCATCAGGCGAGCACCAACAATGGCGACACGGCGGGCAATCCGTGCGGCGCGAGCTACTCGACCCCGACGCTCACCAGCTCGATGGCGAACGGCGGCAACACATACTGTTCTACGTCGGCGGGAACGCAAATCGACGACTACGCGCTCGCGCGCCACAACGGCATCGAGTTGCGTCTCGACGCCCTCAACACGGGGATCGGCGATTTGATGACGGACGCGTACAGCGCCCAGCAGACCGCGGCCGCCGTGCCTCCCGTATACCAATTCGCCGCCTATATGATGGATTCGTCCTGGCAAGTCGGCATGTCGAGCTCCAACAATTACAATCAGCTGATGGCGCTGACGAACAACTACGTCTCCGGATGGTCGACCGCCTCGTCCAATTTCGGCGTCATGGAGTACTATTCGAACAACGCGGAATGCGGCAACGCCGCATGCACCAGCAACGGCGGCGGCGGCGACACCGCCACCAGTTTCAGCAACGCGCTCGGCGCGATGAACACGATCATGCCGAATCCCGGCAACGGCACCAACGTGGCGGGCGACACGCCGCAAGAAGTGTTGTTCCTCGTCACCGACGGCGTCGAAGACGATATCAGCACCTCGTGCAGCCAGCCGCTAAACGGCACCCGGTGCCAGGCGCCGATCAATCCGTCTCTTTGCACGACGATCAAGAACCGCGGCATCCGCATTGCAATTCTCTACACAGACTATTATGAGGTGACCGCAAATCCGTGGTACGTAAGTTGGATCGAGCCGTTCCAACCCGATATCGCCTCCTCCCTGCAGTCTTGCGCCTCGTCCGGCCTGTTCTACGATGCGGGCCTCGACAGCTCCAACCTCGGCGGCGCCCTGCAAACGCTCTTCAACACGGTCGTGCAAACCGCGCACCTGACCCAGTGACGGCTGACTGCTGAAGGCCGGACCGCGCGCCCGTCCCCCATTCCGCCTTGCGGGCGTCAAGCGAATATTTCGTTCGTGGAAGGCCGGCGGGCGGCGCGGCCGGGCCTTGGGGCGGCGCGCCATTGGGCGCGAGGGCGCTCCGCCTTCAGCCCGATTGATCGCGGCTGTCGTTAGTTAGCCAAGCGTGGCGGCGGAGTTCTGGATTCATCCAAAGAAAGCGCGCCGGAGACGGGCTCTCTTCTTCGGGCGGGCCTCGCGCCTCGTCATCCGATCCCGCTGACGCGGCTGCCTATCCGCGAGCCAAACGTTCGCCCGACGCCCGCAATCGGGCGCGCCTTCGAGACCTGCGAATGCCGCAGCCCGCCGCGAACGGCACGTCCTTGCGGCGAGGTGGCGCGCCACGCCGCATCACAGCTTGTCAGAGATTGACGGGATCAAGGCGCAGCGAAAGCTGGCGACAGCGAAACGATCGCAACTAATGCCAGCGCCTTCTGCTTTGAGATCGGCCCGGCCCCGTCATATGTGGACGGCCCCGATTGGCAAGAGACATTTTGACGTTTTGATCGGCTTGGTCGGCTGCGGTCATATGTCCGGCCTTTGTGTGCGGCCTTTGACCGCTGGCCCTGATGATTTCCGACGGCCTCGGTCCCTATCATTGCGGCGAACTGGAGGTTCGTGACGGCTGGCGGGTTGTCCTCGGCTTTCGGTGGCGACCGTTTTGGATCATCACGTCGGTGCGCTTGCCAAACTTTGAAGAATTGAACGCCTCCTCGATAAGGCCTGTCGTCGGGGTCTTTCGGTTTCAGGCTCTGGCGTAGAGCTCTTTGCGGAAGCTCTCGCCGGTCGATAGGACCGCCCAGCATATTCGGGCCAGTTTGTTGGCCAAAGCCACCGCGGCCACACGTTCGGGCTTGCTGGCCTTCATCGCCACGATCCACTCGGCTAAGGCGCCTTTGCGTTTGTGGGCCACGCGCAGCACCGAGGTGCAGCCGACGACGAGCATCTTGCGCAAGTATCGATTGCCCTTCTTGGTGATAGCCCCGAGCCTTTCCTTTCCCCCGCTGGAGTGCTGGCTCGGCGTCAAGCCCAGCGACGCGGCGAAATCGCGCGCCGATTTGAATGCGCTGGGATCGGGAAGGCTCGCCGCCAACGCCGAGGCGATCAGCGGGCCGATGGCGGGAATTTCTTGCAGCAAGCGGCTCATCGGGCGCTTCGCGCTGGCCGCGGCGATTGTCTTCTCCAACCCGTCGATCTTCATAGCGAGCTGCTCGCTCTGCCAGGCCAACAGAGCGACGGCTTGCTTGGCTTCCTCGGGAAGACCTTCGTCGGCCTGCGCGAGGGCGACCAACTCCTGGACCCGATGAATGCCCTTGGCCGCGATGAGGCCGAACTCCTGGAGATGGCCGCGCAATGCATTGACGCTCATGGTTCGCTGTTTGACCAGCAGATCCCGGGTCTTGTGCAACATCAACACGGCTTGCTGGTCCGCGCTCTTGACCGGCACGAAACGCATGTCGGGCCGCGACATCGCCTCGCAGATCGCCGCCGCGTCGGCCGCGTCGTTCTTGCCGCGTTTGACGTAGGGTTTGGCGTAGGCGGGCGCGATCAGGACGACCTCGTGCCCCATCGCTGCAAGGACGCGCGCCCAATAATGCGCCGATCCGCAGGCCTCCATGCCCACGCGACAAGGCGTCAGCCGAGAAAAGAACTCTCGAAACTTCGCGCGGGTCAACTTGCGCTGAAACGACGATCCGTCTTCGCGCTCGATCCCATGAAGCTGAAAGACATTCTTCGCCAAATCGACGCCGATTCTGATAAACGTTCTCACGGACGGTCTCCCCGTTGGTGGCGCGCCAGCGACCACGTCTTGGCACTTGATGCCGTTAGGGTGGGGCCGTCCACACCATCATTGCGAGCAACGGGAAGCGATCCAGCGGTCGCAGTGCAGCAGGATAGATTGCTTCGTCGCTGCGCTCCTCGCAATAACGATTCCATGCGATCGCAGAGCGCATCTAGCCGCCGCACGCCCAAAGGGGGGTCGTATCGCCCGGCTCGCGAAGAGCTGGACGGAGGAAGACGGTTCGGTTTCCCGCCGGCCGGTCAGCTGCTGGGGCCACTCCAGGGAGTCACGCAATCCGAGCAGATGATGCTCGTCGACTGACGCGGAGTGAGAAAAATCGAGCCGTAAAGGGGAATGGCGCTGAGAGACATATAAAAATTCAGCGGGATATAATTGTAATAAACTTCGCCGAGCACGAAGTAGTTGCCGACTTGTCCAGTTCCGATCGTGCCAGGCAGGTTGATGACCTGATTGGCCGGCCGCGCCGTCGCGCCGTTGTAGGGCTCGCTCCAGGTGACCGTGCCTGTCGTCCCGCCGGAATTGACCACAACCTGGGAAACGACCATCGTCATGTTGGAGGCCGAATAGGGCGCGAGGACCGAGGAAGCGACCTGGAGATAGTTGCTGATCGACGCCGCGCTCATCACCGAAGCTTGATGGGAGTACTGCGTCGGCGTGGCCTGGGTTATCAGGTCGGTGACGGTGCGGGCCGTCACGGTCACCTTTCGATTGATCGCAAAGCCTTCCGCGCCGAAAATGAGCAGCGCGAACATCAACAGCGCGCTGGGCAGGATGAGGGCGGCCTCGACGAGCGCCGTCGCGCGCGCGTCGTCGCGAAACTCGCGCCACCGACGGATCGCCGGTCGCGGCCATGCGGAACGCCGGAGCGAGGCTTCCATCACTGCGCCTCCACGATGAAGACCTGGGTGGACATCATGAGATGAGTGCCGTTGCCGAGATTGGCGAAATTGAACCCGAGCGGCAGGCCGATCACCGGCCATTGGTACATGACCTGCAGCACCCCGATCTGTCCCGGGAGCGGCAGCGTGTACGGCAAGGCGTTTTGCAACGTTCCGTCCGTGTTGAACGCGGGAGCGGAGGTAGTGATCGAAGTGGTCGAGGTCGCGGGCGCCAGGCCGACCAGGATGTTGCTGCAAGTGAACAGCGCGGTGACGTTGGCGCACAGCGCAGACTTGAACTGCGCCGCGGTCAACGGCGTCGTAGTCTGAGTAGTTCCGCTCGTCGTGGTGACCACCGCGTTATTGGTGAGCACCATACGCGCGGTGTCCTCGGCCGCCGTTTCCAGATAGGCGTTGGCGAGATAAATGATCGCCACCTGAACCGTGCCGAAAATGAGCACGATGAAAATCGGTGCGACGAGGGCGAATTCGACGGCTGGACCGCCGTCTTGGCGACGCACGAACGCTGCGGCGGCGCGAAGGCCGGCGGCGAATATCTTGCGTAAAGAGGCCATGGAACCTGCAACCGAGAACCAATGCTCGAAGCGGCATTGTGACAGGCAGGGATTACGGGAGGGTTACGTCGAACGCCGAAATTTTCCTGCATTTGACTGAAAATGTCGGGCGGGACCGCGTTTTCGGCGGCGGCGGGCCCCTCCCGGCCGGCCGCCGTCGCCGGCTCGACGCCGGAACGGCCCGCGTATCGCGCCTTCGGGGGTTGACGAGGCGGGCGCCGCGCCGCACAACACCCGCGCCTTCCGGGATTTTCATGCCTGTCACAGCCGCCGACCTCGTCGCCCTCTTGGACATCGAACCGATCGGCCCCGACCGGTTTGTCGGCCGTTCCCCGCAGAGCGGCTGGCCGCGGGTCTACGGCGGCCAAGCGATCGCCCAGGCGCTGGTGGCGGCCTCGCGCACCGTCGAGGAGCGCACGCCGCATTCGCTGCACGCCTATTTCATCCTTCCCGGCGATCCGAGCGAACCGATTATGCTCGAGGTCGAGCGAATGCGCGACGGCCGCTCCTTCACCACGCGGCGCGTGGTCGCGCGGCAGCGCGGCGAGGCGATCTTCGTGATGTCGGCGTCCTTCCACGTCGAGGAGGAGGGAGTCGAGCACCAATTCCCGATGCCGCCCGCGCCCGAGCCGGAACGCCTCGTCGATCCCGCGGCGGCGATCGCGCTGCTCGGCGAAAAAGCGCAAAAGCGCTTTCAGGGCCTGCTCGAGCGCATCCAGCCGATCGAGTTCCGCCCGCTCGATCTCGCGCGATACGTTCCGCCCGCCGCCGGCGTCGTTCGCGAGCCCACGCAATCGCTGTGGATCCGCATCGGCGGCGCGCTGCCGGACGACCCCGCCATTCATCGCGCCGCGCTCGCCTATCTCTCGGACATGACGTTGCTCGACACGGCGCTAGTCGCGCACGGCCACACGATATCCGACGGCCGTTTCCAACTCGCCAGCCTCGATCACGCCTTGTGGCTGCACAGGCCGTTCCGCGCCGACGATTGGCTTCTCTACGTCCAGGACAGTCCGAACGCCCATGGCGCGCGCGGCTTGACGCGCGGGCTTCTGTACACCCGCGCCGGCGTTCTGGCGGCGAGCGTCGCCCAAGAAGGTCTGATGCGCCCCATCGACCGTAAGGCGATTTTTTGAGTAAATTTTAGGCGCCTAATCTTTAGCCATATAATTCCTTTATGTTGCCCAATAGCGCCGACTTAGGGCCAGGCCTCGAAAAACTCCCCGCGTTGTCATTGCCTTAGGCCCGCCACCCGGCGTGGCACATCCCTTGTAAGGAAGTCGACGAGCGGCGCGTGTTCACGCGACCGGTCAACATTGCACGAGGGGAGGCGCGTCTCATTTTCGATGCGCGCTGCGCCCTCCAAAATGGGGCGAGGCACATGAAAATCGTAATGGCAGTCATTAAGCCGTTCAAACTCGAGGAGGTGCGCGACGCGCTGACCTCCATCGGGGTGCACGGCCTGACAGTGACGGAAGTGAAAGGTTATGGCCGACAAAAGGGGCATACCGAAATTTATCGCGGCGCCGAATACGCCGTCAGCTTCCTGCCGAAGCTGAAAATCGAAGTCGCGGTCAACGCCGAACTCGTCGACAAAGTGATCGACGCGATCGTCGCCGCGGCGCGCACCGGCCAGATCGGCGACGGCAAGATCTTTGTCTACAACCTCGACTCGGCCGTCCGCATTCGCACCGGCGAAAAGGACAAGGACGCTCTGTGAGCGCGGCCCCCTCCCATTCCAATCGGAGTCTCGAACTATGAAACTGTCTCGGTTTATTACTGGCCTCGCGCCGGCGCTGGCGATCGCCGCCATGATCGGCTTCGCCGCTCCCGCGCCATCGAGCGCGCAAGACGCCACGCCCGCCGCGGCGCCTGCCGCCGCAGCGCCCGCCGCCGCCGCCAAGCCGGCTCCGCCGGCGACGCCCGCCTGCGCCGCCGCCGTCTCGGCGATCGACGCCACCGACAAGTATGCAGCCGTCCCGGCCGTTCCGGCCGTTCTCACGAACTGCACGCCCTCGGGCGGCGACACCGCCTGGATGCTGACCTCCGTCGCTCTCGTGCTCATGATGACCATCCCGGGCCTCGGCCTGTTCTACGGCGGCATGGTCCGCAAGAAGAACGTCGGCGACACGGTCATGACGAGCTTCGCGATCACGGCGCTGGTCACGGTGATTTACGCCGTCGTCACGTACAGCCTCTCGTTCACCTCCGGCGGAGCGTTCATCGGCGGCTTCAGCCGGGCGTTCCTGCAAAACATCCTCAGCGACGTGAACAACGGCGGCATCGGCAACCCCAATTCGTTGGCGCCGACGATCCCCGAGACCGTCTACATGTGCTTCCAGATGACCTTCGCGATCATCACCCCGGCGCTCATCGCCGGCGCCTTCGCGGAACGCATGAAGTTCTCGGCGATGCTGTGGTTCATCGGCCTGTGGGCGATCCTCGTCTACGCGCCGGTCGCGCACTGGGTCTGGGGTCCGGACGGCATGTTCTCGACCGCCAACGTCGACGACAAGGGCAACTTCGCGGGTTGGAAGGTCGTGCTCGACTTCGCCGGCGGCACCGTCGTGCACATCAACGCGGGCGTCGCCGGTCTCGTGACCGCGATCATGCTCGGCAAGCGCCGCGACTCCGGCCCCGGCCACAACATGGTCCTGACCTTCATCGGCGCGGGCCTGCTGTGGGTCGGCTGGTTCGGCTTCAACGCCGGTTCGGCGGTGAGCGCGGGCGTGCAGGCCGGCATGGCGATGACCGTCACCCAGATCGCCACCGCCGTCGCGGCGCTGACCTGGATGTTCGTGGAATGGGCGCATCGCGGCAAGCCGACCGTCATCGGCATCTGCTCGGGCGCCGTCGCCGGCCTCGTCGCCATCACCCCGGCTTCGGGTTATGTCGGCCCGATCGGCTCGATGGTGATCGGCGTCGCCTGCGGCGTCGGCTGCTACCTCGGCGCCACCGCTCTGAAGCACGCCTTCGGCTATGACGACGCGCTCGATTGCTTCGGCGTCCATGGCGTCGGCGGCATCATCGGCGCGATCCTGACCGGCGTCTTCGCGATCAACCAGTACAGCGGCCACTCCGGCCTGATCGAAGGCAACCCGGGCCAGGTGATCAACCAGCTGATCGGCGTCGGCACCGTGATCATCTACGACGGCGTCGTCTCGTTCATCATCCTCAAGGTCATCGACGTCTTGATCGGCTTGCGCGTCAGCGACGAAGTCGAGCGCGACGGCCTCGACCTCGCGTTGCACGGCGAAGTCGTGCAGTAAGCGATACGGATCCGGCGGCCCCGCGCCGCCGGATCCTCCCAACTCCTCCCAAACTCGGACGCCCCCTCGGGCGTCTTTTTTTTGCCCTCGCCCCGACGGCGAGGCGAAAGGCGTTAAGGTTAGGCAGGCGTTAACTCTGCCGGCTTAGCTTGCCAGGGCGAGCGGCGTCGGACGCCGCGGCTTCGGTTGAGCGGTTGTGTGATGCGTACGACGACGTTCACGTTTTTCGACTATCTGCCCGACACGTTGCGCGAAATGCCGAAACGACGGGGCGCCGAATTGATCGGCGTGTGCGTATTGGCCGGCCTCGCCGCCGCTTGCGCCGCGCTGCTGACCTGGTCGGTCGCCGACCCCAGCCTCAATCACGCGACGGCGACGCCGGCCCACAACCTGCTCGGCCGCCCCGGCGCGGTCGTCGCCGACATCGCGATGCAATTCCTCGGGCTCGGCTGCGTCGCCGCGCTGATCGCGCCCGCGTTCTGGGGATGGCGGCTGGTCACCAAGAAGCGCATCGAGCGGATCCGAATCAAACTCGCGCTTTGGCTGGCCGGGTCGACGATGGCGGCCGGTTGCGCTTCCTTGCTGCCGGCGCCGACGAGTTGGCCGCTGCCCACGGGCCTGGGCGGCGTCATCGGCGACGCCGTGCTGTGGACGCCGCGCCATTTTCTCGCCGGATCGGCGCTCGGCATGGCGCTCGCCGGTCTGACGCTGACCGGCTTGGCGATCCTCGCCCTGACCGCCGCGTCGGGATATCACCTGATGCCGTCGGCCGACGCCGACGAAGCGGCGCTGGCGGCCAAGAGCGCACCGGCGGGGCGCGCGCCGGAGCGCTACGACAGCGACGACGAGGACAGCGACGGCGAGCCCGGCTTCGGACTGGTCTCGATCGGCGCCGTGATCCACACCACGCTGACCCTGAAAAGCGCGCTGCGCCGCTTCTTCACCCGCAAGACGACGCGCGCCGCGCCCATCGGCCCGGCGGCGCGCGCTCCTTGGCTCAACCGGGAAGGCGGCGATTTCTCCGTCGATCTCGACGCGTTCGCGCCACGACCCGACGGGCGCGTCGAACCGCCGATGACTCGCCCGGAAGCCTCCGGATCCGCGCGCGTCGCCGCGCCGGCCGGCGCGCTCAAGGCTGGACGCCGCGCGACGAGCGAAGCGCAGCTTTCGCTGCTCGACCGCGACGCCTACCAACTGCCGCCGCTTTCCATGCTCGCCGAACCGAAGAAGCTCGTCGCCTCGAAGATTTCCGAGGACGCGCTGGAACAGAACGCGCGGCTGCTCGAGGGCGTGCTCGACGATTTCGGCGTCAAGGGCGAAATCATCAACGTGCGGCCCGGCCCGGTCGTCACGCTGTACGAACTCGAACCCGCGCCCGGCATCAAATCGTCGCGCGTCATCGGCCTCGCCGACGACATCGCGCGCTCGATGTCGGCGATCTCGGCGCGCGTCGCCGTCGTCCAGGGGCGCAACGTCATCGGCATCGAACTGCCCAACCAGCGGCGCGAAACGGTGTACCTGCGCGAATTGCTGGCGAGCCAGGATTTCGAGAAGTCCAAGCACCGCCTTCCCATCGCTCTCGGCAAGACGATCGGCGGCGAGCCGGTGATCGTCGATCTCGCGCGCATGCCGCATCTGCTGGTCGCCGGCACCACCGGCTCGGGCAAGTCGGTGGCGATCAACACCATGGTGATGAGCCTGCTCTATCGCCTCAAGCCCGAGCAATGCCGGCTCATCATGGTCGACCCGAAGATGCTGGAGCTTTCGGTCTACGACGGCATCCCGCATCTGCTGACGCCCGTCGTCACCGACCCGAAGAAGGCGGTGGTCGCGCTCAAATGGGCGGTGCGCGAAATGGAGGACCGCTACAAGAAGATGTCGAAGGTCGGCGTGCGCAACATCGACGGCTTCAACGCGCGCGTCGCCGAGGCTGCGGCCAAGGGCGAGACGATCAGCCGCACGGTGCAGACCGGTTTCGACCGCGAGACCGGCGAGGCGATCTACGAGCAGGAGGAGATGGAGCTTTCCGAACTGCCCTACATCGTCGTCGTCGTCGACGAAATGGCCGACCTGATGATGGTCGCGGGCAAGGACATCGAGGGCGCGGTCCAGCGCCTGGCGCAGATGGCGCGCGCCGCCGGCATCCACATCATCACCGCCACTCAGCGTCCCTCGGTCGACGTCATCACCGGCACCATCAAGGCGAACTTCCCCACCCGCATCTCCTTCCAGGTGACGAGCAAGATCGACAGCCGCACGATTCTGGGCGAGCAAGGCGCCGAGCAACTGCTCGGGCAAGGCGACATGCTGTACATGGCGGGCGGAGGCCGCATCTCGCGCGTGCACGGCCCATTCGTCTCCGACAACGAGGTGGAAAAAGTCGTCGCCCATCTCAAGACGCAGGGCCAGCCGGAATATCTGACCGCGATCACCGAGGAGAGCGATCCGGAGGACGAGGACGCCGAGGCCGCGCCGGCCGGATCGCCCGGTTCGATGGACGCCGAAGAGGCGGGCGACTATTACGACCGCGCGGTCAACATCGTGCTGCGCGACCGCAAGTGCTCGACGAGCTACATCCAGCGCCGCCTCTCCGTCGGCTACAACAAGGCCGCCTCGCTGGTCGAGCGCATGGAGGAAGAAGGCGTCGTCAGCCCGGCCAATCATGCGGGCAAACGAGAAATCCTGATCGGCAACGGCGTCGATCGCGGGGCGTTCGGCGGCGACGAGGACGAGTGAGAGGCGGCGAGCGGAGAGCCGGCCGCCCGGCGAGCGGGCGGTCCGGCTCAGTGGCGGGCCGTCACTTGGCCATCGCGGCCGGGTGATGGACCTGCCAGAGTTCGGACAGCGACGCGAGCGCGACGATGATTCCGAGCACGACGAACGTCGCGAGCGCGTGGCTCACCGCCGCAAATCCGACGATCCACGGCGAAGCGATCAGCCACAGGCCGACGACGAACGTCACCCATTCTTCCCATTCGGCGAATTGCACCAGCGCGGCGATCGAAAGAACGCCGATCACGATCGCGCTGATCCAAGCTGTTCTCGCCGCCATCGCGTCGGCGGCGAAGCCGAACGCCCAGGGTGAAACGAACAGCACTACGGCGCAGATCAGGCTGATCCAGTTCTGGTAGGCCTTGCCCCCGCGCCATGAAGTTTCCATTGCCATGCAAACCTCCTTTATACGACGCGGCGTTGGATAACGCCTTCATTCAATTGAAGTAATCAGAGTCGCGACGCATTCAAGAGAGCGCCGTCCGGGGTCACGGGAACTTGGGAATTGCGCGACGGCGCCGCCACGCGCTACAAATCGCCATGACAGCCTTGCCGCCGCCCGTCTTCGGCGAGATCGCCGCGCGCTTCGAATCGCAGCGGCGCGCCTTCGCAGCCGACTCGAATCCGAGCTGGACGGCGCGCACCGACCGGCTCGACCGACTGCTGGCGCTCGTCGAGCAAAACGAGGACGCCATCGTCGCCGCGGTCGACGACGACTTCGGCAATCGCGCCGCGCAGGAAACCCGCCTCGCCGAGCTTTTCGTCGTCCGCGCCGGTATCCGGCACGCCCGGCGGCGGCTGAAGAGGTGGATGCGCAACCGCGCCGTCGCGACCGACCTGCACTTCCTTCCCGGGCGCAATCGCCTGGCGGCGCAGCCGCTCGGCGTCGTCGGCGTGGTCTCGCCCTGGAACTATCCGATCCAACTGTCGCTCGGCCCGGCCCTCGCCGCGCTGGCGGCGGGCAATCGCGTGATGATCAAGCCGTCCGAACTGACGCCGCGCACCTCGGCGCTGCTCGAGAAGCTGGTGGCGGCCCATTTCGATCCCGACGAGTTCAGCGTCGTCAACGGCGACGCCGAGACCGGCAAGGCTTTCGTCGGCCTGCCTTTCGACCACCTCGTCTTCACCGGCTCCACCGCGGTCGGGCGACAGGTGGCGCTGGCGGCCGCCGCCAACCTGACGCCGGTGACTTTGGAGCTCGGCGGCAAGTCGCCCGCGATCTTCGACGCGTCGTGCGAAATGACGATCGCGTGCCGACGCCTCGCCTACGCAAAGCTGCTCAACGCCGGCCAAACCTGCATCGCGCCCGACTATCTCCTCGTCCCCAAGGGACAGGCGCGCGCCGCCGCCGATCTCCTCGCCCAAGCGATGCGGCGGATGTATCCCTCGCTGGCGGCGAACCGCGACTACACCGCGATCGTCAGCGAGCGTCATCGCCAGCGCTTGATCGCATTGGTGGAAGAGGCGCGCGCGGCGGGCGCCGAAGTCATCGAGGTCAATCCGGCCGGCGAAACGCTCGATCCGGCCGGCCGCAAGCTGGCGCCGACGCTGGTGATCGGCGCTCCCGAAACGACGCGCCTGATGCGCGAGGAGATTTTCGGCCCGGTGCTGCCGATCATGGAATACGAGCGGCTGGAGGACGCGATCGCGATCGTCAACCGCGGCGACAGGCCTCTCGCCCTATACTGGTTCGGGCGCGATCCGGCGCGCCGCGATCGCGTGCTGCGCGAAACCATCGCCGGCGGCGTGACGGTGAACGATTGCATGTTGCACCTCGTTCAGGAAGAGCAGCCGTTCGGCGGCGTCGGGGCGAGCGGCATGGGCGCCTACCACGGCGAATGGGGCTTTCGCACCTTCAGCAAATTGAAGCCGGTCTTTTATCAGGCCCGCTGGAACGCCGTGGGACTGTTCCAGCCGCCATACGGCAAGACCTTCGACTGGCTGCTGCGCGCGCTCAAGCTCATCACCTGAAAGACGGCGCGAGATCTGGCGGCGCAGCGCTGGTGCGTTCCGAACCTCACCCAAGGGACGCCGCCCGCGGCCGCCCGGCCGTCATGTCCTCTTCGTATTGCGGCAATTCCGCCATGTCCGTCCACGCGCAGTCGTCGGCCTGATTGTCCGGAACGTTCGGGCCGAACGGTTCGCCGTCGCGGCGCCACAGCGCGGCCCGCGCCTGCACCTTCAGGCCGTCGAGCGTCAGGGCGCGCGAGGTTTCGATTCGGCGCACGATCGTCGCACAAGCCGTCTGCGCCACGCTCGCGGCGGCTTCCGCCTCGGGCGTCTTCAGTCGCCTCGACGCGATCAGCGCCCTGAGCTCCCATTGCCAGGCGGCCTCCAGGGCCTCGCCGTCTTCGAGCAGCCTCGCGTCCAGGTGTTGCGGCGACGACGTGATCGCGCCGGTTCGGCCGCCCTCGCGCCGAGCGCCGAAGCGATCCATGCGCCGGGAAAAGGCGTCTTGGTTAAAGTAGGGACGGCTGGTGACGGCCGGTTTCGACGCGCCAAAACCCCATTCCGCCGCCGCGAAGGAAATCTTAGTCATGTCCGTTCTCCCATTGTTAACTCTATGGCCGGAGTGTTGCCGCAGAGGAATGGCGAGTCAATGCTGTATTCATAAGACGTATCAGTACGATAAATAATATATTTAGACGACAATTGGCATTTGTGGCGGTAAACTCTTAATATAAAGTTCTAACCATCTTTCATCGGCAATTGTTTTCTTCGAATTGTCCCGACCGGGCCCGGGGCGCCCCGACAGCGTCGACACGCCCTCGGAAAGAAAACGCCGGCGGATCGAGCCGGGCATGATCGCCGCGCGCCGCGCGTTGACTGCGCCGCCACAATACGATCACAACGCCCTGTCATGGAGCGGCCCGCGCCGCCACCGCGACTCTCGCTGCCGAAAGCTTCCGACTCGATGACGATCCTTCGACCCCTCGCTTGGTCAATCCTCGCGCTTCTCGCCTTCGCGCGCCTCGCTTGCGCCGATGACGCGCCGCCGACCCCGCCCGCCAAGATCGCCGAACCGGCCAAGGGCGCGCCGCTCGATCTCAAGGCGACGCCGACGCCGCCGCCGAGGCCCGCCGCGCTCGCCGCGCCGGCTAAAGACGCGCCCAAGACGCCGCAACTGACCGCGGACGAGGCCGTCGCCAAGGCCAACGCCTATCTCGACAGCGCGCGCGTGATGAGCGCGGACTTCGTGCAGATCGGGCCCGACGGCGCGCGTTCCGAAGGCCAGCTCTACGTCGCGCGCCCGGGCCGCATGCTGTTCCGCTTCGCTCCGCCCGCTCGGCTGGAGATCGTCGCCGACGGCCGCTCGGTCGCGGTGCGCGACCAGAAGCTCGACACCCAGGATCTTTATCTCATCGCCCAGACGCCGCTGAAATTCCTGCTCGCCGATCATATCGACATCGCCAAGGACACCAAGGTCAAACGGGTCGCGATCGACGACGACGCCGCAACGATCGAGATCGAAGACAAGGCGACGTTCGGCGGCACGGCCGAGATTGCGCTGGAGTTCGACCCCACGTCCTTTGCGCTGAAGCAATGGACCGTCGTCGACGCGCAGGGCTTTCAGACGGTCGTCAGCCTGTTCAACGTCGATTTGACCACCCAGCCCGATCCCGACCTCTTCCACATCGACGAGGCGATGCCGCCGAACAACAACAGCCACAAGTAGCGAGGCGACCGGCGCCGGCGCGAAGCGCCGCGCTCCGCCTCGTCTGTGGGCAAGTCGGCCTCGCCCCTTGCGTCCGCGCCGGAAGCCGCCATCTTCGCCCTGCCCCTCGCCGAAGGCTCGCCCGTGCGTTTTTCGATCTCGACCTGGAACATCAATTCGGTGCGCCTGCGCATCGGGCTGGTCGCGCGCTATCTCGAAGAGCACCGCCCGGACGTCCTGTGCCTTCAGGAGACCAAGTGCCCGGACGCGCAGTTTCCGTTCGGCGAATTTCATCGTCTGGGCTATCGGCACATCGCGATCAACGGCCAGAAGGGCTATCACGGCGTCGCCGTCGTCTCGCGCGCGCCGATCGTCGAGGCGACCCCGCGCGGCTTTTGCGCCAAGGGCGATTCGCGGCACTTGGCGGTGACGCTGGGCGGCAAGGCGGGGGGCCTGGAAATCCACAATTTCTACGTGCCCGCCGGAGGCGACGAGCCCGATCCCGAGATCAACGACAAGTTCGCCCACAAGCTCGCCTTCGTCGACGAAATGGCGGCGTGGTTCCGCGATGAGAGAAAGGCCGCCGGCCGCGCCATCGTCGTCGGCGATCTCAACATCGCGCCGCTGGAGCACGACGTCTGGAGCCACAAGGCGCTTCTTCACGTCGTCAGCCATACGCCGATCGAGGTGGAGAAGCTCGGCCGCGCGCAGGCCGCCGGCCCCTGGATCGACGCCTTGCGCAAGTTCGTTCCCGACGACGAAAAGCTCTACACGTGGTGGAGCTACCGCGCGCCCGACTGGTCGAAGGCCGACAAGGGCCGCCGCCTCGACCACGTCTGGGTCAGCCCCGCGCTCGCCGGGGCCGTCAAATCGATGCGGGTGCTGCGCGAGGCCCGCGGCTGGGAACGGCCTTCGGACCACGCGCCGGTGAAGGTGGAGTTGTCGCTGTAATCGTCGCCGAGTCTCGCGCAAGGGGGAAGCGTTGATGAAGCTCCGTCTGTTGAAGGCGATCGCGAAATTCGTCGCCGTCATGGTCGTCGCGGCGGCCGCCGGCGGGTTCTATCTCTTCTATCGCGCGATGCCCGCCTATTCGGGCGCCGCCGCCCTGCCCGGCTTGAGCGCCGAGACGCGCGTCTGGCGCGACGCCTACGGCGTTCCCCATATCTTCGCCGCTTCGATGGACGACGCCGCGCGCGCGCTCGGCTACATCCACGCCAGCGAGCGGCTCTATCAGATGGAGATGCAGCGCCGCGCCGGTCAGGGCCGGCTCGCCGAGATCGCCGGGGCCGACTACGTCGGCGCCGATCGCCTCGTTCGCGCGCTCGGCTTTTACCGCCTCGCCGAAAGCAGCTTCGCGGCGCTGTCGCCCTGGGCGCAGGCGCGCCTGAAAGCCTACGCGGACGGCGTCAACGCGTTCCTCGCCAGCCACGAGAACGCGCTGCCGCCGGAGTTCCTGATCCTCGGCGACGCGCCGGAGCCCTGGACGCCCGCCGACACGCTGGTGTGGGGCAAACTGGCGTCCTTGCAGCTCAGCGGCAATTACAAGCTCGAGGCGTTGCGCGCCCATCTTCAGCAGAAGCTGTCGCCCGAGCAGGCGGGCTGGCTGTTCGCGATGCCGACGGCCGATTCGCCGATCACCACCGTTCCGACGGCCGCCCCGCGTCACGCCGCGATCGACGATGCGGCCGATCGGCTCGCCGCGCTCGTCCCGCTGCGGCACGCCGCCTCGAACGAATGGGTCGTCTCCGGCGCGCGAACCGTGACCGGCAAGCCCATTCTCGCCAACGATCCCCATCTCGGCATCGGCGCGCCGATCCTTTGGTATCTCGCCCGCATCGTCACGCCGGAAGGGTCGCTCAAAGGAGCGACCGTGCCGGGGTTCCCCGCGGTTATGCTCGGCCAGAACGATCGCATCGCGTGGGGCGTCACCAACGCCGGCTCCGACGTTCAGGACCTGTTCGTCGAGACGATCGACCCCGCCGATCCCAATCGCTATCTCACGCCCGACGGCCCCGAGCCGTTCGTGACGCGCGACGAGACGATCCATGTGAAGGGCGGCGCCGACGTCGTCCTGCACGTCCGGGAGACGCGGCACGGGCCGGTCATTTCGGACGTCGACGCCGATCTCGCCGCGCTCGCCGGCGCGGGCAAGGCGATGGCCCTCGCCTACACCGGGCTCGGGGCCGAGGACACGTCCGCCGAAAGCCTGATGCGCGTCAACGCGGCGCACAATTGGGACGAGTTCCTCGCGGCCATGCGTCTCTATCAGACGGCGACGCAGAACTTCGTCTACGCCGACGTCGCCGGCGACATCGGATACATCAGCGCCGGCCTGGTGCCGGTGCGCAAATCGGGCGACGGCCTGACGCCCGCCGACGGCGCGTCGGGCGAGAAGGATTGGATCGGGACGATTCCCTTCGAGCAATGGCCGCAGTTGCACAACCCGCAAGCCGGCTTCGTCTTCAACGCCAACAACGCCATCGTCGCCGACGATGGTCCGTCGGCGTTCGGCCAGGATTGGGAGGAGCCGTTCCGCGCGCGGCGCATCCAGCAATTCTTCGACACGATCGACAAACACAGCCTCGACAGCTCCGCGGCGATGCAAGGCGATCACGTTTCCCTAGCGGCGAAGGACATGCTGCCGCTTCTCGAGCGCGTGACGCCGAGCGACGAACGCGCGCGCCAGGCGTTGGCGCTGCTGGCCGGGTGGAACGGCGTGATGGACAAGGATCGCCCCGAGCCGTTGATCTTCGATTCGTTCCTGCTGGCGTTGCATCGGATCATGCTCGTCGACAGGCTCGGCCTCGCCATGGACCAGAAAGGCCCGTTCGACGCGACCACGCTGATTTCGCTCTTAAGCGAGCACCCGTCCTGGTGCGACGCACCGGACAAGCCCGATCCCGACTGCCGCGCGACGCTCGCGCGCGCCCTCGACGAAGGGCTCGCGCTCATCGTCAAGCGCGACGGCGCCGACATGAGCCAATGGAAGTGGGGAAGCGAGCACGTCGCGTTGCTACAGCACGCGCTCTACAACCATGTTCCGCTGCTCGCCTCGCTAAGCGACCTCAGCGCGCCCGCGAGCGGCGATTTCTACACGCTGGATCGCGGCGGCGGCTACGAGGTTCCGCCCGATCAGCCCTTCGCGCGCACCCAGGGCGCCGGCTTTCGCGGGCTCTACGATCTCGCCGACCCCGACAAGTCGCGCTTCATCGTTGCGACCGGCCAATCCGGGCATATCCTTTCGCCGCACTATCGCGACTTCGTCGCGCTGTGGTTCGACATGAAATCGATCACGCTCGCGGGCAGCGAGGACGATCTGAAACGCGCCGGCGCGCAAGAACTCGTCTTCACGCCGCAATAGCGCGTGTTTCGCGCGCTGGCGACGCCGGGGGCCGAGCCAAGACCGCGCGACAAAAAAAGAGCGTGGCGACGACCCAGCCGATCGTCGACACGCCCTGAAGGCGGCGGCGATAGGGTTTCGCGCGCCGCGTGGGAGACTCTTCGCGCCGGGGCGTCAGGCGCCCGCGAAGCGATCGGGAAACGCCAGCTCGTGCCGGCTGCGCCACTCCGGCTTGACGTAGTTGATGATCAGCGAGCGCCGCACGCCATTGATCGGGCGGCGATGAAAGCCGTGCCAGGTGTCGGCGCCGGGGATGAAGATGAGGCCCGCGTTGCGCTTGTAAGGCGCTGTGACGACGAGATTCAGGTTGGCGTCGAGAATGTCGGTGCCCCAGGCTTCGCTGCCCGGCTCGGTGGAGAGATAGACCAGCATCGTGAACAGCTTGGCGCCGATGTCGGTGTGCGGCTCGAGCCAGAAGCCGTCGGTGTCGAGGCAATATTCGATGCGCAGGTAACTCTCGCGCAATTTCACGTCGCAGAGCTTTTCGATGCGATCGACGACGCCCGAACTCTGGAAGCCCGCGCCGAGCGCGTCGCAGGCGGGATAGCGCGCGCGGTTGTCCACGCCGAAGAACAGGCGCGAGCTGTTGTGCGTTTCGCGCTTGCCGAGCGTGTCGTCGATCTTGGGCGGCGCGACGGCGATCGCGTCGATCCCCGAGCAGACGTCCCCGGGCAGGATGTTGTCGAGCAGCCAATGGCGGAAGGGCTGGGCGCCGAAATGGCTGGCGTCGAAGCAGCCGATCAGGCTCGTAGCGACGGAGGCGGAGTCAACCACGGGCGCCTCCCACTTTGGCCGGACGCGGCTTGAGGAAGGACATCGCCTGTTTGGCGCGCGCCGACAGCCGGTGGCGGAACAATTCGCGCTGCGCCGCGAAATCGCTGGTCATCCAATTGATCATTACGTAGCGTCTTACCCCCTCGAAGGGTTCATGGCCGTGGAAGGACTTGTCGGAGCGGCGGAACGCGATCATCGTGCCGGAATCCGGCGGCACCTCGCCGATCATGTCGTTGAGATCGGTCGGCGAGCGCAGCAGCCGCAGCCGTCCGCCCTTGGCCTCCCATGAATCGTTGAAATAGATCAAGACCGTGATCAGCTTCGTCGGGGTATCGGTGTGGATGCGCCCGTCCTTGGCCGCGCAGCGCCCGCGCACGGTGATCATCTGCGGGCGGCCGACGAGATTGACGCCGAACTTCTCGGAGAAAGCGCGCGCCACCGGCTCGCTCTTCAACTCCTCGATCAGTTGACGAAACTTCGGCCCGTAGTGCGTCGCCTCGACCGGCAACAGCCCGGAATCCGCAATATCGGGAAAATCCGTGCGGATCGCGGCGGCGTCCGCCGGCCGAATGGCGTCTTTGACGACGGTGAAGTTGAAGGGTTCGCGCACCAGCGGCGCCTGACGAAACGCCTCGAGATCAATAAGCGACATGAGCCTGCTCGCAATGGAAACGACGCCAACTAGCCCGGCGCCTTAGGGACAAATATGATCCAGGTCAATCGTGGCGCGGCGCGGCTAACGGACGCAGTTTTGCGTCCCCTGCCCTATGGCGCTCCGGCTTGGTCGAGCGCCGCGACGTCCTCGGCGCTCAGCGTCAGCGTCGCCGCCTGGATGAGGCTTTCGAGCTGGGCGAGCGACGTCGCGCTGGCGATCGGCGCGGTGACGCCGGGCCGCGCGACGATCCAGGCGAGCGCGATCGTCGCCGGCGCGACGTCATGACGCGCCGCGACCTCGTCGAGCGCGGCGAGAATGCGTGAGCCCCGCGCGTCGAGATAGCCCTTCACGCCGCCGCCGCGCGGGCTCTGGCCGAGGTCGGCTTCGCTGCGATACTTGCCGGAAAGGAAGCCTTTGGCGAGGCTGAAATAGGTTATGACGCCGATCCCTTCGGCGATGCAGAGATCGCGCAAGGGCCCGTCGAACGCGGCGCGATCGTAGAGGTTGTATTCGGGCTCCAGCGCCTCGTAGCGCGGCAGGCCGTGCGCCCGGGAGGCCTCCAGCGCGGCGGCGAGCTGCGCGGCGTTGAAATTCGAGGCGCCGCACCAGCGGATCTTGCCCTTGGCGATCAGCCGCTGGTAGGCGCCGAGCGTCTCTTCGTGAGGGATCGCCTCGTCCGGCCAATGCGAGAGATAGAGGTCGATGGTCTCGATCTGCAGCCGCTTCAACGAGGCTTCGACCGCCTCCTCGATATAGCGCGCGCCGAGGCCCTTCTTGCCGAGCCCCATCTGCGAGCCGACTTTGGTGATGACGGTCATCGCGTTGCGCTTGCCGCGCGCCTTCATCCACTCCCCGAGGATCGTCTCGGACTCGCCGCCCCTGTTGCCGGGCGCCCAGGCCGAATAGACGTCGGCGGTGTCGATCGCGTCGAGGCCGGCCGCGGCGAAGCGGTCGAGCAGCGCGAACGAGGTCGCCTTGTCCGCCGTCCAGCCGAACACGTTGCCGCCGAAGACGACGGGAGCGATGGAAAGATCGGTGCGGCCCAGTCTTCGTTTTTGCATCGCGGCCTCCTCAAGCTGGCCTTGTCGCGGGGGACGCGCTCGGCAGAGTCTTTACGGCACCTCCCGCACCGCCCCGCGCGCCGCGCTGGTCGCAAACGCAGCATAGGCGCGTAGCGCCTTGGAGACGGCGCGCTTGCGGGGCTTGGCGGGCTTCCACGCGTCCTTGCCCTTCGCCTCCATCGCGGCGCGGCGCTTGGCGAGAACCGCGTCGGAGACGAGCAGCCGGATCGTGCGGCCGGGAATGTCGATGGCGATGCGGTCGCCCGCTTCGACGAGGCCGATCGCGCCGCCTTCGGCGGCTTCCGGCGAGACGTGGCCGATCGAGAGGCCGGAGGTGCCGCCGGAGAAGCGGCCGTCGGTGATCAGCGCGCACGCCTTCCCGAGGCCCTTCGATTTGAGATAGCTCGTGGGATAGAGCATCTCCTGCATGCCCGGCCCGCCGCGCGGCCCCTCGTAGCGGATGACGACGACGTCGCCGGCGACGACCTCGCCGCCGAGAATGCCTTGCACCGCGTCGTCCTGGCTCTCGAAGATCTTGGCCGGCCCCTCGAACTCGAGATTGCTTGCGTCGACGCCCGCCGTCTTTACGATGCAGCCGTCCACGGCGAGATTGCCCTTGAGCACGGCGAGGCCGCCGTCCTTGGAGAACGCGTGCGCGGCGTCGCGCACGACGCCGTGGGCGCGATCCTCGTCGAGCGTCTCGTAGCGCACGGCTTGGCTGAACGCTTCCTGCGTCGGCACGCCGCCGGGCGCGGCGGCGAAGAACGCGCGCGTCGCCTCGCTCGCCGCGCGCTTGATGTCGTTGCGCGACAGCGCATGCTCGAGCGACTCGGCGTGGACCATCGTCACGTCGCGGTTGAGCAGCCCGGCGCGGTCGAGTTCGCCCAGGATCGCCATGATGCCGCCGGCGCGGTGAATGTCTTCGAGGTGCACGTCGGGGACCGAGGGCGCGACCTTGCACAAGACGGGCACGCGGCGCGACAGCCGGTCGATGTCGGCCATGGTGAAATCGACCTCGGCTTCGTACGCGGCAGCGAGCAGATGCAGCACGGTGTTGGTCGAGCCGCCCATCGCGATGTCGAGGGTCATCGCGTTCTCGAACGCCTTGAACCCAGCGATCGAGCGCGGCAGCACGCTCGCGTCGCCCTCGTCGTACCAGCGGCGCGCGAGATCGACGATGAGACGGCCCGCCTCGACGAACAGGCGGCGGCGATCGGCGTGGGTGGCGACGATGGTGCCGTTGCCGGGCAGCGAAAGGCCGAGCGCTTCGGTGAGGCAGTTCATCGAATTGGCGGTGAACATGCCCGAGCACGAGCCGCAGGTCGGGCACGCCGAGCGCTCCATTGCCATGACCTCCTGGTCGCTGACGGCGCTGTCGGCGGCGGCGACCATCGCGTCGATGAGGTCGATCTTCTTGATCTTGCCTTTGGCGGTGACCTTGCCCGCCTCCATCGGCCCGCCGGAGACGAACACCGCGGGGATGTTGAGCCGCAGCGCCGCCATCAGCATGCCCGGCGTGATCTTGTCGCAATTGGAGATGCATACCAGCGCGTCGGCGCAGTGCGCGTTGGCCATGTATTCGACGCTGTCGGCGATGATCTCGCGGCTGGGCAGCGAATAGAGCATGCCGTCGTGGCCCATCGCTATGCCGTCGTCGATCGCGATGGTGTCGAATTCCTTGGCGACGCCGCCCGCCGCCTCGATCTCACGCGCGACCAATTGCCCGAGATCTTTCAGGTGGACGTGGCCGGGCACGAACTGGGTGAAGGAATTGACCACCGCGACGATCGGCTTGCCGAAATCGCCGTCCTTCATGCCGGTGGCGCGCCAAAGCCCGCGCGCGCCCGCCATGTTGCGGCCGTGGGTGGAGGTGCGGGAGCGGAGCGCGGGCATGGGCTTGGCCTTTGGGTGAGGGCGGAGGCGAGGTTGTCGCAAATTGAGGGGCGCGGGGCAAGGATGATGCGATCCCCGCTGCATTATCCGCTCGTTGAGAGGCGGAGCGGCGCGCTGCGGACCCCTGCCGCCGCAAACGCGGCTCCAGGCCGCGAGGGGAGAGGCCTATCCCGTCGCTCATCGCCGCCCCCTGCGGCGCGCCCGACGCCGGCCGGGCGGCGCCAGATCGGCAGGGAGTGCCGTCGACCTTTTGGAAGCATCTTTTTCCGAAGCCGAGAGGCGGCCAAGGGCGCGCTTTCAGCGCGCCGCCGCAGGTGGGCTTATCAGATCGTCCGATGACGTGGTGTAGCTGGAGTGGCCTGACGACGACGCTCGCTGGCTAGACCGGGTCGGCCGCACCGCACCGGGGGCCGGGATGACGGGCTGCCAGCGTTGCGGCAAAGCAGGGCACAGCCTAGTGTCGTGACCTCGCAGCACCAAATTTAAGTCAGTTCGATGTCGAAACGACCACGACAGCACCTGTCATCGCCACAAGAGGTGCGCCCTTCATCCACATGGGCAAAGATATGGAAAACTGCGCCCTTTGTTGGCGCTATCTTCGTTGCGCTGTTTGGCTTCTTGCAAAACGGCGACACGGTCGTGGGAAATGCAACCAAGCTAACGTCCTGGCTTCGAGATGACGCGCACTTTAAGGGGACTTGGTGGAATGGTGAGGGCGAGGTGATAGACGATGGCACGACCGCCGCCGCGCCCGAAGATATTGTTTGGATAAGCCTCAACTCCGCAGGTGGTCGCCTAGTTGGAACCGTCCATAGCCCGAAGCTCTGCGCCTACTTTCCTTGGCCGCATGTCTTATTCGAGGGTACTAACGGTGTGTTTGGCGCGTCCGGCCGCGCCTTCGAAGTTGTAGAGGGAAAGTATACAACGTTAGATCACTTTCGATTGACGCTGCATGACAACGGAGACCTGCTGGTGCTTCAGGGCGACGAGGACGGGCCCGTCTTCAAGAAAACAGTTACCCTCCACCGAACGGCGGCCGAGGTAAAGGATCAGTTGGAGGGCGCGGAGGAACTGTGCGAGAATTTAATGACAAGTCTCCGCGCTTTGAAGGACCGCAAGAGACCTTAGGGCCTCAGCCCCTCAAAGCGCAGAGTTCCCCGCTCACAGCTTGTAGCCGATCTGCCGCAGCAGGGTCTTCCGCCACGCGACGTCGTCCTCGGCCTCGATCCCCTTCGGCGAGAATCCGTCGATGACGCCCAGCAATCCCCTGCCCTGGTCGGTCTCGGCGACCACCGCCTCGACCGGATTCGCCGTCGCGCAGAAGATCCGGCACACCTCCGGGACCATCTTGATCGCGTTGAGGACGTTGACCGGGTAATAGCCTTCGCCGAGGAAGACGATGAAGCAATGCCCGGCGCCGAGCGCCGTCGCGTTCTTCTGAGCAAGCGCGATCATCGCGGCGTCGGTGCCGGAGCTGCGCACCAGGCATTTGCCGGACGCCTCGCAGAAGGCGAGGCCGAATTTGATCCCCGGAACGGCGCCGACCAGGGCCTCGTGGATGTCTTCGACCGACTTGATGAAATGGGTCTGCCCGAGGATGAAATTCGTCGCCTCCGGCTTGTCGATCCGAACCGTAGTGAGCTGCATGGCCATCTCCTTGTGCCCGCGATGGACATTACGCCGACAGCATACCGATTCCCCGATTTTGAGCGTCGCGCGGCGTCCTGCTTTCTTCGCCCAAAGCCGCCCCGCCCCTCTCCGCCGACCCACCAAGCCGTCGACCTCATGGAAGCATGAACTTCCGAAGCTTCGGGCCTGTCAATGGTCTTCGACCGCCGGAGGCGGCGCGCGCATAGGGCGTCGAGAGACGCCCGTCTTTCGACGGGCTGTGGCGCGCCATTGACAGGCCCGAAACTTTGGCAACAAGAGGCTTCCAGCGGACGAATGCTTCGCATTCGCCTCGAGAGCTCGACGGCGCTCTCGGCCGAGCGCGCGCCGTGTTACGCCGATCTCCTCGCCGTCGAGCCGACGCCGGCCGTGATCGCCGCGCTGCGGGCGCCCGAGACCAGCAGCCCCAAGCCGCGAGGACGCCGACGGCGCGCCAAATTAGAGACTTATGCAGGCGCCGCCGTAATCACGCCGCAATCGCCGATCGGCGAGCAAACCCCGATTTCGTGGGCGCGAGCCGGAATCAGACCTGCCCGAATCAAGGGGAAAAGGGTCGAACTTTTCTCGCCCCGGCTGGTCCAACGTTATGGCCAAGTTCACAATCCGCTAGGCTCGAATCAGAACCAGACCAAATACCGGGGGGCGGCTCATATGAGGGCCCTATTTGGATCGTTTCGTCATAGACATGGGTTCGTCGTCGGCCTTTTCTTCTGCGCGTTGCTCGCTGCGCCGTTTCCGCCGATAGCCGCCTCGGCCGGAGCGCAAGAGAACTCGGCCGGCAAATTGGCGGATGGCGAGGGGGCGCTCCCATCGACCGCCTCGAGCCCGGACGACCCGGCGGAGAGCGCGCCGCGATGGACTTTCTCGGCCGAGGCGATCCTCTTGCAGCGCCTGGGCGGCGTCAATCAAACCCTCGTCTCGCGCGTGCCAGGAAGCACGCCATTCTTCGTGCAAACGCCGCCTTTCTACGATACGGCGACCGCGCCTGGCGTCGAAGCTTTCGACAGCGACCAGTTTCGACCGGGCTTTTCCGCCGGACCGAAGATCAGCCTGACGTATCACGATGATTCCGGCTACGGCGTGGAGCTGTCGTATTTCAACATTTTCGACTGGAGCGACACGAAAGCCATCGGCCCCGACGATCCGGCGGACTGGCTGGTGATGAAGGCGCCCGGGATCTTCTGGCAGACCCAAGATTTTCCGTACCAGGCGATGGTATGGAAAGACGCCGCCAGCCTGTACAGTGCCGAGGCCAACGGGCGGTTGGATCTTTCCCGCCGCGTGACCGTGCTGGCCGGACTCCGCTGGCTGCAACTGAATGACAGTCTTCAGGGGACGTTGGCCCCCGCGGATCGCGCTGCGCCGACATGGAAACAAAATTGCCCCGGCGACAATCTCTTTCAGGTTTTGCAATGCGCGCCGGCCGGCGGCCAAGCAGGAAGTTATCCTCCCTTCTGGAATACGAGCACGACGAACAACCTCTTTGGCGTTCAGGTTGGCGTGGATGGAAAAATACTGGATTTTGGGCGCTTCTCGCTCGACGGCGTGATGAAAATCGGGCTGTTTGACAACAACGCCGAGCAGTCGACTGGGGTCAGCCTGAAGAAGACCGTGTATCCAGTCAGCGCGGCGACCAACCGCGCCGCCTTCGCCAGCGAAGCCGGCTTGCAAGCAAAATATCAACTCACCAAACGGCTGGCGCTCAGGGCGGGCTACGAAGCGCTATGGCTCGACGGCGTCGCCTTGGCGCCGGGACAGATCCAAGAAACGCTGACTATGGCGAACGTGAGCGCGCTTGGCGTCAACTGCAGGTCGAACGTGCTGTTCCAAGGCGCCACTTTCGGATTGGAGTATTCGTTTTAGGCGCCGGGAATTACGCGGTGTGCTGCGCCCCTAAAGTGAGGCGCGTCAATCGAGCGACGGCGCTTCGTCCTCGTTTGGCGTTGGCGCGACCGGGCACAGTTCGTCTTCGAACTCGACCGGCGGCTCGTGGCCGATCGCCGAGTGGAGGCGGCGGTCGTAGGCGACCTCGATGAAGGCGCCGATGTCGCGGGGGCGTCGGCCGAAGGGCTTTTCCTTAGAACGATTCTTATATATGCTGCCCGCAGGCTTCGGCCGATGGAAAACTTCCTGGACGGAGGCGCAAATCATGGACCTGCCAGCGCGCGACGGCGACGGATATCTGGTCGATATGAATGTCTGGGCCCCCGAAATCGGCATGGCCATGGCCGCAGCCGACGGTTTCGAGATGACCGCGGAAAAGTGGGAGCAGGTTCTCAAAGCGCGCGAATATTTCGAAGACGCGCAAACGGTTCCGCCCATTCGCAAGTTCGCCGCCTATCTCGGCCGGCCCAACAAGGAACTCTTCGACTTGTGGCAGACCGGGCCGATGAAGCCGATCACCAAATACGGCGGGCTGCCCAAGCCGACCGGCTGCGTCTGACCGGCGAGGCGCATGAGCGCCTCTTCCCCGTGGCAAGGCGGCAAGAAGACGACGAGTTGCAGCGCGTGAAGCGAGCGACTCGCCGACGGGGCATGGACGCATCGGCTGGCCTGGCGAGCGAGGGCGTTTGCGAGCGCAAATCATCGCCGTCGCCGCGATCCGGGACGGCGCAGAAGCGCTCTAGGCCCGCCCTGTACGCCACACTGTAATGCGATTGTCGCATTGCTTACCGACCGCAAGACGACCCCCGTCCGTCCCGCCGTGACAGTTATTATTTATAGATCAACTGCTTGCGTCATCATGAACAAGACCGGCGGCTGGCTCGCGATATCCGCAGCGCAGCCTCCATCCCGCGCAACGCATCGCTATTCCCCAAACGTCGCATAGCGGCGCCTTCCCGCGGTTCTCTAAACGGGGCGCAGCCGCACGGGCGCTGAACCGCAGCGGCGTCGGAGGATACCATGACCGGTCGTTCGCGCGTGCGCGCGCCCGCCCTTCGCGGCAAGATCACGAGCGCGAGCGAAGCGGCCGCCTTCATCCCCTCGGGCGCGACGGTCGGCATGAGCGGCTTCACCGGTTCGGGCCATCCCAAGGCGCTGCCGCTCGCGCTCGCCGAGCGCATCAACGCCCATCACGAGCGCGGCGAACCGTTCCGCGTCAGCGTGTGGACGGGCGCCTCGACCGCGCCCGAACTCGACGGCGCGCTCGCCAAGGTCGACGGCGTCGAGTTGCGCCTGCCCTATCAATCCGACCCGACCTGCCGCAAGAAAATCAACGCCGGCCGGATGGAATACATCGACATCCACCTCTCTCATGTCGCCCAGCACGTCTGGTCGGGCTTCCTCGGCAAGCTCGACTTCGCCGTCGTCGAGGCGGCGGGCGTGCGCGAGGACGGCGCGCTGATCCCCTCCTCCTCCGTCGGCAACAACAAGACCTGGCTCGACGTCGCCGAAAAGGTGATCGTCGAGGTCAATTCCTGGCAGGACGAGCGCCTCGAGGGCATGCACGACATCTACTACGGCACGCAATTGCCGCCGCACCGCAAGCCGATCCCGATCGTCGCCACCGCCGACCGCATCGGCGAGAAATATCTGCGCTGCGACCCGGCGAAGATCGTCGCCATCGTCGAGACCAACCAGAGCGACCGCAACACCGACTTCGCGGCGCCCGACGCGACCTCGCAGGCGATCGCGGGGCAAATTCTCGAATTCCTCAGCCACGAGGTGAAGAAGGGGCGTTTGCCGCCGAACCTGCTGCCGCTGCAGTCGGGTGTCGGCAACGTCGCCAACGCGGTGATGGCGGGGCTGGAGCACGGCGAGTTCTCAGGGCTCACCGCCTATACCGAAGTGTTGCAGGACGGCATGCTGCATCTGCTGCGCGCAGGCAAACTCGCCTACGCGTCGGCGACCGCGCTTTCGCTGAGCACGGCGGGCTACGATGAATTCCTGCGCGAAATCGACTTCTACCGCCAGCGCATCGTGCTGCGGCCGCAGGAAATCTCCAACCATCCCGAGGTGATCCGCCGCCTCGGCGTCATCGCGATGAACGGATTGATCGAGGCGGACATCTACGGCAACGTCAATTCCACCCATATTCTCGGTTCCAGCATCATGAACGGCGTCGGCGGCTCCGGCGACTTCGCCCGCAACGCCTATCTCTCGTTCTTCATGACGCCTTCGGCCGCCAAGGGCGGCAAGATCTCGTGCATCGTGCCGATGGTCTCGCACGTCGACCATACCGAGCACGACGTCCAGGTAATCGTCACCGAGCAGGGCCTCGCCGACCTGCGCGGCCTGTCGCCGAAGAAGCGCGCCAAGTTGATCATCGAGAACTGCGCGCACCCGGTGTTCAAGCCGGCGCTCAGGGACTATTTCAAGCGCGCGCTGGAATACTCGCCCGGCCTGCACACGCCGCACATCCTCGACGAGGCGCTGACCTTCCTGCCCAACTGGATGGCCAACAAGGCCGCACGCGAGGCCTGGCGCGAGGACGCGCTCGCACAGGCGGACGCCTGGCGCTGAGGCGCGGCGCGCGCCAGAGCGCCGGAGCCCGCTATTCCTTGCGCTGGCCGTCCGGCAGGTCGTCGTCGGAAATCGCGCGCCACGCTGCGCCTTCGAGATCCTCGAACTGGCCGGTCTTCATCGCCCACAGGAACGCCGCGAGGCCGAAGCCGCCGAGCGCGAGCGCGAGGGGCACGAGATAGACGAGAACGTTCATTTTCTCGCTCCTGCGCTGCGCGCGCGCAACGCGTTGGTGGTCACCAGAATCGACGAGCCCGACATCGCGAGGGCCGCGATGAGCGGCGTCGCAAGCCCGAGAATCGCGATCGGCACCGCGATGAAATTATAGATCGCGGACAGCCAGAGATTGCCCACCATAAGCCTCTTGGCCTTGCGCGCCAAATGCAGCGCGTCGGCGACGGGCGCCAGCCGGTCGCCCAGGAACACCGCGTCTGCCTGCGCCTGGGTGAGATGCGCGGCCGAGATCGGCGAAATCGAGACGTTGGCGCTCGCCAGCGCGGGCGCGTCGTTGAGGCCGTCGCCGACCATCAGCACGTGGCGCCCCTGCTCGCGGAGCGCCTTCAGCCGCGCGATCTTGTCGGCCGGCTTGAGCCCCGCGGAAAAATGCGCGATTGCCAATTCGCGCGCGACTTGCGCGACCGCCTCGGGCCGATCGCCCGACAGGATTTCGATCGCGTAGCCTTCGTGCGCGAGGCTCGCGACGACTTCGCGCGCGTCCGGACGCGGCGCCTGCCGGATCGCGAAGACGACGGCGCGCTCGGGGCCGCGAAACGCGATCAGCGACGCGTCCGGCCATCGCGCCGCGACTTCGGCCGCCTCCGCCTCGGCCTTGCAATAGGCGGCGGAGCCGAGCTTGAGACGCTTGCCCTCATGGAACACGGTGACGCCCTGGCCGGGGAATTCGTGGGCGGCGAGCGGATTCTTCGCTCCCGCCGCGACCGCCACCGCCTTGGCGAGCGGATGCTTGCTCGCCAGCGCCAGCGAGCCGGCGAGCGCGAGATCTTCAGGGGCGATGTCGGCGAAATTGGCGAGACTCGGCTGCGGCAGCGTCAAGGTTCCCGTCTTGTCGAACACGATGGTGTCGACATCGGCGAAACGCTCGAGCGCATCGCCGGAATTGAGCATCACGCCGCGGCGGAACATCGCGCTCGCCGCCACCACCTGCACCGCCGGCACCGCCAGGCCGAGCGCGCAGGGACAGGTGATGATCAGCACGGTGATCGCGATGACGAGAGCCGGCTCCCAGGAGAGGCCCATCGCGAGCCAGCCGAGAAACGTCGCCAGCGCCGTCAGGTGCACCACCGGCGCGTAGAGCCGCGCGGCGCGATCGGCGAGCTGAACATAGGACGAGCGCTGCTCGATCGCTTTGCCCAGCAGCGCGTTGACTTCGTCGAGCAGCGTGCCGCTCGCCGCGTTGCTGACGCGCACGCGCAAAGCGCCGGAAAGATTGAGCGTGCCGGCATAGACGACCGCGCCGCGGGCGACCGCGACGGCCGCCGTCTCGCCGGTCACCAGGCTCTGGTCGACCTCGGATCGTCCGTCTTCGACGATCCCGTCGACCGCGACCCGCTCGCCCGCGCGCACCAGCACGAGATCGCCGGGCGCCACCGCTTCGATCGGCGTTTCCCGCGCCTCGCCGTCGTCGAGAAGTTTGATCGCCTTTTCCGCTTTGATCGCCGCCAGATTGGTCGCGACGTCGCGCGTCCTGCGGCGCATGCGTTGATCGAGAAAGCGGCCGGCGAGCAGGAACAGCACCAGCATCACCGCGCTGTCGAAATAGGTCTCGCGCGCGTGCTCCACCGTCTGCACCACCGACAGCAGCAACGCGAGCATGACGCCGAGGGTGATCGGCACGTCCATGTTGAACGAGGCCTGGCGCAACGCGCGCATCGCGTTGTCGAAGAACGGCCGCCCGGCGTAGGCGACCGTCGGCAGCACGATGACCGCGGACAGCCAATGGAAGAAATCGCGGGTCACCCAACCCTCGGCGTCCGCCGCGCCCGACCACAGCGCCACCGAGATGAGCATGACGTTCATCGCGCCGAACGCGGCGACGCCGAGGCACTTGAGCAGACGCTTCTCCTCGGCGGCCTCGACGCTGTCGGCGGTCGCGGCGGCGAAGGGATAGGCGGGGTAGCCGAGGCCGCTCAGTCGCTCGATGATCGTCGCGGGCTCCAGCGCCCCCTCGTCCCATTCGACGGTGACGCGCTTGCTCGCCAGATTGACGCGCGCGCCGCGCACGCCGCCCTCGCGACCGAGGCCTTTTTCGATCGTGCTGATGCAGGCGCCGCAATGGACGCCCTCGACGACGAGGTCCATCGCCGCCACCCCTTCGGCGGGATGGCGGACGAATACCGACAAATCCTGGGTTTCGGCCACCGGTTAATCCCCGACGGCGGTCTCCGCGAGCGTGATCTTGTTCTCGCTCCGGAACTTCCGCTGTCCGTCCTGCTTCGCCTCGATGACGAGGGTCCACCGGCCCGAATGTAGCGGAGAGGCGACGCCTTCGTAAGCCCCCCCGCCGCCGTCGGAACTCAGGATCGCTTGGCGATCGGCGTCCTTGTCGAACGGATGCACGAAGCGCGCGCTTACGTCGAGGCCCGAGATCGGCTCGCCGTCACGGTCCTTGAAATCGGCGACCACGCGCTCGCCCCGGCCTTCCTGGCGCGTCGTCACGTCGGCGACCCAGCCGAGCTGCTCCTGGGCGCGCGCGTCGGCGATGCGCTGGTTGTACTCCTGGCTCGCGTCGTAGGAGTTCGCGAGCTCCTCGCCGTGAAACGTGCTGAGCGCCGTGTAGATCAACGCGCCGTTGGCGACGAATATGGAGCCGAAAAACAGCCCGAGAAAGATCAACACGCCGCGGCCGGTCAGCGGCCTGCTGAGGTCGGGACGATTGGGAAAACCGCGCTGCGCCATCGCTTGATCCGAGTTGAGAAGCATCATGTCTAACCCTTCGCAGCACATCGGAGCAACCCTCACGGCCCGAAGAAGTGGTCGCTCACGCTGACGGCGGCGCCGCTCTTGAGGTCGGTCGCCGTCATGACGATCGGAACGCCCGCCGGGGTCGCCGACGAACGCAGCGCCGTCACGTAGAATTCGATCTCCTGCGTCGCATCAGGATCGACGGTGACCGCCAGCCGCCCGTCGGCCAACGTGTCGGCCTGCTCGCTCTTGGCGACCGCGCCCGCGACTCCGCTGATCGTGATCGCGAAGGTGCGCGGCTCGCTCCATTTGTTGGAGAACCGCAACGTATAACCGTTGCGCACGGCGTCCTGCCCGGAAGTCGTGTACATCGGCGCGCGCACGTGCAGCACGCTGAGGCCCATTTCCTGACGCGTCGACAGCTTATAGAGCATGAGGGAGCCGACGATCGCCATCACCACGACATAGAGGATCGTGCGCGGGCGCACGAGCCGATAGACCGGCGCCTCGCCGTGTTGGCGGCGCGCCATGTTCTCGTCGGTGTCGTAGGCGATCAGCCGGGTCGGCCGGTGAATCTTCTTCATCACCGTATCGCACGCGTCGATGCACAGACCGCACTGGATGCAGCCGAGTTGCGAACCCTTGCGAATGTCGACCCCCGTCGGGCACGCCGCGAAGCATTGATCGCAATCGACGCAATCGCCAGCGGGCTGGCCCGCCGCGCGCGCCTTGTTCGCCTCCTTGAGCGACATGCGCGGTTCGCCGCGATCGCGCCGATAGGTGACGTTGAGCGCGTCGACGTCGGTCAGCGCGGCCTGAATGCGCGGCCACGGGCACATATACAGGCACACGTCTTCGCGCATGTGCCCGGCGAGATAGTAAGTGGTGAAAGTGAAGATGCCGATCCAGACGTAAGCCACCATGGACGCGTGCAGCGTCAAGATGTCGTGCGCCAGCGCCGGCGCGTCGGCGAAATAGAGCACCCAAGCGCCGCCGGTCCACGCGGCGATCAGAACCCACAACCCGTGCTTGGCGATCCGCTTGCCGATCTTGTCGGCGCTCCAAGGCGCCGCGTCGAGCTTGATGCGGTCGCGCCGGTCGCCCTCGACAAGACGTTCGACCCACAGGAACAGGTCGGTCCACACCGTCTGAACGCAGAAGTAGCCGCACCAGACGCGGCCGAACAGCGCGTTCGACAAGAACAGCGCCATCGCGGCGAGGACCAGGATGCCAGTGAAGTAATAGACTTCCTGCGGCCAGATCTCGATAAAGAAGAAGTAGAATCGCGAATGCGCGATATCGGCGAGCACCGCCTGATGCGGCTCGTTGGGCCCGCGATCCCAGCGCACGAAGGGGAGAAAGTAGTAAATCCCCAGGCAGACGATCAGTATCGTCCATTTCAGGCGCCGAAAGGTCCCGCTCACTTTCTGCGGGTACACTTTCGGCTCTGCGACGTATAGGGGGCCCTCGTCGTAAACCTCGTGGGCCCCCTCGATCTCCGTTTGACTCACTTTCCAGCACCCAAGCTATGCACGAACACCGCCAGCGTCTTGATGGTCACCGGGTCGAGCTTCGCGCCCCACGCCGGCATCGTGCTGTTGCGGGCATAGGTAATCGTCTGGATCAGGTCTTTAAAGTCCCCGCCGTACAGCTGCAAGCCGTCCGTCAGGTTGGCCGAGCCCATCGCCAGCATGCCCTTGCCGTCTTCGCCGTGGCACACGGCGCAATTGTCGGCAAAGATCTTCTTGCCCGCGGCGACGTCGACGCCCGGCGCCGGCTCCAGCTTGCTCAGCGTGCGCACGTAGCTGGCGACCTGCTGAATCTGGTCGGCGGTCAGGATGCCGTCTTTACCGAAGGCGGGCATCGCGCTGGTGCGGGTGTCCTTGTCGGTATAGTCGCGGATGCCGTGCGTGATCGTCGTCTGGATGGCGTCGAGCGTGCCACCCCACAGCCAGTCTTCATTGGTCAGGTTGCGGTAGCCTTTGCCGCCTTGACCGCCGGAGCCGTGGCACGGCGAGCAGTTTTCGCCGAACGCCGCCTTGCCGTGAGCCAACGCCAGGCTCAGCAGCCTCTTGTCGGCGACGATCTGCTCCACGCTCGCCTTGTCCAGGCCCGCTTCCGTTTGCGCGCGCAAATCCTGGATCGCCTTGACGTCTATGGCGACATTGCTGCGCGCCGTGGTTCCCCACAGGCCGTGCGTGTAACCGGTGAGCAGCGGCCATGAGGGATAGAGAGCCCAGTAGCCTATGGAGAAGAGGATGCACGCGTAGAAGGTCCATAGCCACCAACGCGGCAACGGCGTGTTCAGTTCCTGAATGCCGTCCCACTCGTGCCCCGTCGTGGTCTGGCCGGTAATCGAATCGACTTGGTTTGGTCCTAGCGTCGCCATCGCTCAATCCTCGCGCAGCGGCATATGGGCCGCATCATTGAAATTTTTGCCATTTGCCGGCCAAAACGCATAGACCAGCACCCCCAGGAACAATGCAAAGCAATAGATCATTCCCCAGGACAGCGCGAATTGCGCCAGCATTTCATACGTTGAACCCATGACCGTCCCCCCTCAGCGCAGGTTGGCCTTGTCGTCATAGAGTTTGAAGTCGACCAGCGTGCCGAGCATCTGCAGATAGGCAACCAGCGCGTCCGCCTCGGTCAATGTGGAGGTTTCCGCATCGAACTTGCGCAGTTGCGCCTTCGGGTAGCGCTTTTGGAACGCCGCCGCATCCGGGCTGTCGGGATTGACCTGCGTCTTCAGATCGGAGTCGGCCTTGGCCATCATCTCGTCCGTATAGGGAACGCCGGCGATCCGGTTGGCGCGCATGACGTCGACGATCTCGCGCGAGTCGAGCGGCGTATTCGCGAGGAAGGCGTAGGTCGGCATGATCGATTGCGGCACGACCGAACGCGGATCCTTGAGATGCGCGATCTGCCAAGTGTCGGTGTACTTCAGACCGACGCGCGCCAGATCGGGGCCATTGCGCTTCGAACCCCACTGGAACGGATGGTCGTACATACTTTCCGCCGCCAGCGAATAATGGCCGTAGCGCTCCACTTCGTCGCGCAGCGAACGGATCATTTGGCTGTGGCAGAGATAGCAACCCTCGCGGATGTAAATGTCGCGCCCGGCGAGCTCGAGCGGCGTGTAGGGCCGCACGCCCTCGACCTTCTCGACCGTGCCCTGCAGATAGAACAGAGGCACGATCTGCACGAGGCCGCCGATTGCGACGACGATCAGGATGGCGATCGCCAGGAGAATGGGGTTCTTCTCCAAGACATGGTGCTTGGCGAAGATACCCGCGGTATTGGGAGTTTGCGTCCCGCTGCTCATGGCTCAGTTCCTCATTCGGCGGGCTGGAGGGAAGGTTGGGCGGAAGCAGCTGCTTCCTCACCCACGCGGATCGTCATCCAGACGTTGTAGATCATCAGCAGATAGCCGGTGATGAACAGGACGCCGCCGAGCGCACGGATGACATAGAAGGGATGCATCGCCGCGACGGTCTCGATGAACGAATATTCGAGATAACCTTGCGGGGTATACGACCGCCACATCAGGCCCTGAAGGATGCCCGACACCCACATCGAGGTGATGTACAGCACGATGCCGAGAGTCGCGATCCAGAAGTGCCAGTTGACCAAGCGGGTCGAATAGAGTTCCCGCTTGTTCCACAGCCAGGGAACCAGGCAGTAGATCGCGCCGAACGAGACGAACGCGACCCAGCCGAGCGCGCCGGAGTGGACGTGGCCGACGGTCCAGTCGGTGTAGTGCGACAGCGAGTTGACCGTCTTGATCGACATCGCCGGACCTTCGAAGGTCGACATGCCGTAGAAGGCGACCGACACCACCAGCATGCGCAGGACCGGATCGGTGCGCAGCTTGTCCCAAGCGCCCGACAAGGTCAGCAGGCCGTTGATCATGCCGCCCCATGAGGGCATCCACAGCATGATCGAGAAAGTCATGCCGAGCGTCTGCGTCCATTCCGGAAGAGCCGTGTAGTGCAGATGGTGCGGGCCCGCCCAGATGTAGAGGAAGATCAGCGCCCAGAAGTGAACGATCGACAGCCGGTAGGAATACACCGGCCGCTCCGCCCGCTTCGGCACGAAGTAGTACATGACGCCGAGGAACGCGGCGGTGAGGAAGAAGCCGACCGCATTATGGCCGTACCACCACTGGAACATCGCGTCCTGCACGCCGCTCCACAGGATGACCGACTTCGACGAGAACGGCGAGATCGGGATCGTCGCGTTGTTGCCGAGATGCAACATCGCGATCGTGATGATGAAGGAGAGATAGAACCAGTTGGCGACGTAGATGTGCGGCTCCTTGCGGCGCCACAACGTGGCCAGGAACACCAGGAGATAGACGACCCAGACGACGGTCAGCCACAGATCGACGTACCATTCCGGCTCGGCGTATTCCTTGCTCTCGGTGATGCCGAGCAGGTAGCCCGTCCCGGCGAGCACGATGAACATGTTGTAGCCGAGCACGACGAACCACGGCGCGAGATCGCCCGCGAGCCGGGCGCGGCTGGTGCGCTGCACGACATAGAGCGAAGTCGCGAGCAACACGTTGCCGCCGAAGGCGAAGATCACCGCCGAGGTGTGCAGCGGCCGCAAGCGGCCGAAGTTGAACCAGGGGGCGATGTTGAGCCAGGGATAGGCGAGCTCGAAGGCGATGTAGATGCCGACCGTCATGCCCGCCACGCCCCAGAACAGGGCCATGATGGTCGTGAATTTAACAGGCCCCATATTATAATTGGGCTTGCCGTCGATTTCGAGCGGCGGCATTTCGGCCGCCCGGCCCGAGTAGCGCTGGAAGATAGCGAAAATGCCCGCCGCGCTCGCAATGACGCCGAGCGCCATGTGAAAAGCGAAGGCCGGCTCGATCGTCTTGGCTGCGATGTAGAGGCACGCCAACGCTACGATGGCCAAGACAGCGATTAAACTGACTTCGCCGCCGCGCATCGACTTTCTCGTCGTGACCGCCTGCATATGGAACCCCCTGGACCGTTAGCGAAATTTCGCCCGTAACGTGGACGAACAGCTTCCGCGTAACTTGATTTAAATCAATAGCGCGCTTCGCCTTTCGTCGGTTCGACCCCCCGCTCGACGAATGCGCCTCGACCGTAGCGCTTTAACCGTTGGCGCAAGCGCGCGTCTAGCCCCCCCAAAGAGCAAGCCCAGACCCGGAGCGCGCGCCGCCATGGCTTCGGATGCGGCCCGAAGAGACGTTAGGCCCGGTTTTCCCGGGCTTTCCAAGCGCCTAAGCCTCACCGCGGCGCTGCGCCGGGACGACGCGATGTGACCGTGTGTCGCAGCGCGAGGACGTCTTGTCGCAGCGCGGGCGACGTTGCCGGGGATCGGGCGCCTTGCAATTTCGCGAGCGCGCGCGGCGGGCCGCGACGGGGCCGCAGCGCCCAGGCGCGGGGGGCGGCGGGCTTGCTTTAGGTCAAGACGGCTCGACTCGGCGTCGCGCGCCCAGCGCCGGCGGACGATCGGCGAGGCGAACGCGATTCGGCCAGCTTGACTTATGTCAACAGCCTTCCGCGGCGTGCGCCTAGCTTCCGACCAAGCGGCGCCGCGAAAGCGATCCGGGCGGCGGCGCGACAGTTTCCTGGAGAGTTTGGGCCATGGCGGCCGTTGATTTGGCGATTACGAAGGTTTGCGCGGCGGGCGGATTCCGGGACGTGCTTGTGCCGCAAGACGAAACGGACGCCGCCATCCACGCGCTTATCTACGCCGACATGCTGTGCTCGGCGTTCGGCGCGCATTTGACGGGGCTGATGTTCGGGCTGGTGCCGTTCTATCCGATGTCGTTGGCCACCGCGAAGGTTCCCGAAGCCTGGATCCACGCGCAGCGCCAAGCGAGCGAAGAGGCGGAGCAGTCGGAAAGGCGGCTCAAGGCGATTTACAGCAAGCTGAGTTCGCGCAACGAGCTGCGCCGCGTCGACGCTTTCGAGCAGGAGGTCGGCGACATCTGCGCGCGTCACGCCCGCAGCGCCGACATCACCGTGCTCGGCTGGTCGTCCGACGGCGGCGGCGACATCGAGCGGGCGTTTTTTGAAAGCTGCCTGTTCGATTCGGGCCGACCGGTGCTGGTCGTTCCCGCCGGCTATTCGTTCCGCTCCATTCCCCAACGCGCGCTGGTCGCCTGGAACGGCAGCCGCGAGGCGACGCGCGCGCTACGCGAGGCGCTGCCGCTGTTGCGGCAGGCGCGCCTGACCCGATTCGTCACCGTCGACGCCGAAGACAGCGCTTTCAGCGACGCCGTGGACCCTTGCGCAAGCATCGCGCGATACATGGGGCGCCACGAAATCCCCATCGAAACCAAACGCGCCCACAGCCGCGGTCGCGACGTCGCGACGGTGCTCGCGGAGGAAGCCGATCAGTTCGGCGCGTCGATCTTGGTGCTCGGCGGTTACGGCCACATGCGCGCGACCGAATGGATTTACGGCGGGACGACGCGCGCCGCGCTCGCGCTCGCGCGCATGCCGATGTTCTTCGCCAATTGAGTCGAGGCGGCCGCGCCAAGACGGCGCCGCGCCCCTTCCCCCCTCGCGCACGGCTGTCCGGGGAAACGAAGATGCGCACGGAACGCGAGTCGGCTTGAGGTCTGCGCGACCTCCGCGCGTCATGCCCGGCCTTGTGCCAAGGCTGTCCGGTTCGATTTTGCTGGCGCCGGCGCACGGCGTTGATTCTAATCATTTCCAGAGTTTGGCGACTCGCTTGGACATGAAAAGGATCAGCGCCGTGCCCCATGCGAATACGGTCTTCCGCGACGTTTTGAAACTGCTTCCCTGGTCTGTCTTTGAGCGGCTTGTGGAGAAGCACGGGACCGACGATCTGGTTCGCAGTTTCACGACCAAGCGGCAGCTGTCGGTGCTGCTGTTCGGTCAATTGTCGGGCTCGCATTCGCTGCGCGACATCCAAGCGTCGATGGCGAGCCATCAGGCGCGGCTTTATCATGCGGGCGGCGCCGCTCCGGCGCGCTCGACCTTCGCAGACGCCAACCGCGACCGGGATTCCAGGGTTTTCTCCGGGCTTTTCATGCATATGCTGGGCATGGCGACGCGCGGCCTGCGCCGCAAGATGGGCGATGCGGTGCGGCTGATCGACTCGACCAGCCTGCATCTGGCGGGCGCAGGGACGCAGTGGGCGCGCTTTTCGGCCGAGGTCTGCGGCGCCAAGGCGCATTTCGTCTACGACCCCGATCTGGGCTGCCCGATCTATCACATGGTCACCGAGGCCACGGTCAACGACATCGTCGCGGCCAAAGCGATGCCGATCGAAGCGGGCGCGACCTATGTCTTCGACCTCGGCTATTACGATTATGGCTGGTGGGCCGCGCTCGACGAGGCGGACTGCCGCATCGTGACGCGGTTCAAGAAGAACACGCCGCTCCTTTCGGCCCGATCCATGCCCGTCGCGCCGGGAACGGGCGTCGTCAGCGATCGAACCGGCTTTCTGCCGGGCCGTCAGGCTAAAAACCGCAAGAATCCGATGCAAGGCGCGGTGCGCGAGGTCGTCGTGACGATGGAGACCGGGGGGACGTTGCGGATTCTGTCCAACGATCTGGACGCGCCCGCCAAAGAAATCTCCGACCTCTACAAGCGGCGCTGGCAAATCGAATTGTTCTTCCGCGTGATGAAGCAAACCTTGAAAATCACCCATTTCATAGGCCGCTCCGAGAACGCCGTGCGCATTCAGATCGCCGTCGCGCTGATCGCCTTTCTGTTGCTGAGCCTTTTGCGAAAGATGGCGCAAGACAATCAAACCCTGCTCGAAACCACGCGACTCGTGCGCGCGAACCTGATGCATCGAAGAGACTTCACCTGCCTCAAGCAACCGCAAAAACCGCCGCCGCGCGACTTTCGGCAGCTCTCCCTAAACTGGAGCTCATCATGAACCGGACAGTCGTGGGCTTGTCCCGGCCATCCACGCCGTGCCGTCGCAGCCAACCTTGAAGGTCTTGAAGCGGCGCCGCGTGGATGGCCGGGACAAGCCCAAGGCTGTCCGGTTCGATTTTGCTGGCGCCGGCGCACGGCGTTGATTTTAATCATTTCCAGAGTTTGGCGACTTGCTTGGACATGAAAAGGATCAGCGCCGTGCCCCATACGAATACGGTCTTCCGCGACGTTTTGAAACTGCTTCCCTGGTCTTCGTTTGACCGGCTTGTGGAGCAGCACGGGACCGACGCATTGGCGCGCAGTTTCACCACCAAGCGCCAGTTGCTGGCGCTGCTTTTCGGCCAATTGTCGGGCGCGCATTCGCTGCGCGACATCCAAGCGTCGATGGCGAGCCATCAGGCGCGGCTTTATCATGCGGGCGGCGCCGCTCCGGCGCGCTCGACCTTCGCAGACGCCAACCGCGACCGGGATTCCAGGGTTTTCTCCGGGCTTTTCATGCATATGCTGGGCATGGCGACGCGCGGCCTGCGCCGCAAGATGGGCGATGCGGTGCGGCTGATCGACTCGACCAGCCTGCATCTGGCGGGCGCAGGGACGCAGTGGGCGCGCTTTTCGGCCGAGGTCTGCGGCGCCAAGGCGCATTTCGTCTACGACCCCGATCTGGGCTGCCCGATCTATCACATGGTCACCGAGGCCACGGTCAACGACATCGTCGCGGCCAAAGCGATGCCGATCGAAGCGGGCGCGACCTATGTCTTCGACCTCGGCTATTACGATTATGGCTGGTGGGCCGCGCTCGACGAGGCGGACTGCCGCATCGTGACGCGGTTCAAGAAGAACACGCCGCTCCTTTCGGCCCGATCCATGCCCGTCGCGCCGGGAACGGGCGTCGTCAGCGATCGAACCGGCTTTCTGCCGGGCCGTCAGGCTAAAAACCGCAAGAATCCGATGCAAGGCGCGGTGCGCGAGGTCGTCGTGACGATGGAGACCGGGGGGACGTTGCGGATTCTGTCCAACGATCTGGACGCGCCCGCCAAAGAAATCTCCGACCTCTACAAGCGGCGCTGGCAAATCGAATTGTTCTTCCGCGTGATGAAGCAAACCTTGAAAATCACCCATTTCATAGGCCGCTCCGAGAACGCCGTGCGCATTCAGATCGCCGTCGCGCTGATCGCCTTTCTGTTGCTGAGCCTTTTGCGAAAGATGGCGCAAGACAATCAAACCCTGCTCGAAACCACGCGACTCGTGCGCGCGAACCTGATGCATCGAAGAGACTTCACCTGCCTCAAGCAACCGCAAAAACCGCCGCCGCGCGACTCTCGGCAGCTCTCCCTAAACTGGAGCTCATCATGAACCGGACAGTCGTGGCCTTGTGCTGGGCATCCACGCCGAGCCGACGACGCCGATCTCGAAAATTTCTTGTGGCGGAGCCGCGTGCGGACGATTGCTGCGCAATCGCCTTGGGATGGCCGGGACGAGCCTCGCCATGACGCGGGGAGGTTGCAAAGACTTCCCGCTCTGCAATCGATTTTGGTTCCCCGGACAGCGGTGCCGCTAGGGGGGAAGGGGCGCGCGTCTCACGTCGCCTGGGTTTTGCCCAGCGCCTTCAGCAAACGGCGCGGTAATCGCAGATCGGCGCGTCGCGGTCGGCCGAGGCCAGGCGCGCCAGCAGATCGGGCCTGAGGATGTCGATGCGGCGAGTCGTCGGCAAGGCGATGAGGCCCTGCGCCTTCAGGTGCGTGAAGGTTCTGCTGACGGTTTCGATGGTGAGGCCGAGATAGTCGGCGATGTCCTGGCGCTGCATCGTCAGCTCGACCGAACTCGAGCGCCGCCCCGGAGCGCGCGCGCTCAGCATCGACAAGAACCACGCGAGGCGCTCTTCGGCCGAACTGCGCCCGACCATGGTCATATGATCGACGGCGTGGGTCAACGCGCGCGTCACGTTGTCGAAAATGGCGGCGTTGAACTGGGCGTCGCGAGCCATGCGGGCGCGACACGTCTGGCGGGTCAGCGTCGCCATCGCCCCGGCATTGACGGCCTCGATGGTCAGGCCGTGGGTATCCTCCGGTTCGAGCCCGCACATATCGCCCGGCATATAAAAGGCGAAAATCTGCCGCCGCCCGTCGCGGGTCACCTTCACGGCGCGAAACACGCCCCTGACGACCAGATAGTAGTTTTCGGTCGGATCGCCCTCGCCGACCACTTCTTGACCGGGCGCATAGGAGACGACGACCGCGTCGGCGTAGGGAAACTTCATCGCCGCCAGATCGCCGAACGCGAACGGATCGGGGGCCGGTCGCAATGCAGTCTCTAAAGGATGGATTGCAATGGTCATGGCCGGGCTCCGCGTTTTTTTGCGCCGAGGATGAATGCCAGAAATCGCCGCTCGGCGCCATTCGCCAGACGCCCTATGCCTCTATGCCAAAGGGCATAGGCCGTTCGCGCGCTTGCTATTGGTCGCCGCGATGCACAAGTTAACCGTTTGCCGCTGCAGGACGGCTGGAAAGGTGTGGGATGAACAAGCCGCAGCTGCCTTTTCATTGCCTCGGCATGGAGCGCACCACGCGTTTCTTGTGCGACGCGCAGATGCTCAACGTCATGGCCGACGGGCTGCCCGGCGTCGTCGCGTATTATGACGTTGATTTTGTTTGCCATTTTGTCAACGCGACGGTCGAAGCGTGGACCGGAGCGCGCCCCTCCGCCTATCTCAACAAGCGCCTCGGCGAAGCCGGCCGGGAGTTCGTCGCCGGAGCGCGCGCCCACATCGAACGCGCGATGGTCGGGGCGCACGTCGAATTCGAGACGCCGGTCGATTTCGCCGGCGGCATGATCAACGTCGTGCGCGGCTTCGCCTATCCCGACACCGACGCCAACGGCCGCGTTCTCGGCTGTTTCGTGTTGCTGCTCGACATCACCCGCGAGCGCGCGTTCGAGGCCCAATTGCAGGACGCGCGCGACGAAGCGGTCGAGGCCATCCGCTCCAAGTCGCGGTTCCTCGCCGCCGCGAGCCACGATCTGCGCCAGCCGCTGCACGCGATGACGCTGTTCGTCAGCGCGCTGTCGCGGCGCTTGAGCGAGGGCGAGGCGGCCGAACTGGTGGGCAATGTCGAGAGTTCGCTGCGTTCCTTGCGCTCGATGATCGACACCCTGCTCGACATTTCGAAGATCGAGGCGGGCTTGATCAAGCCGAACCTGGCGCCGGCGTCGCTCGCCGAACTGTTCGCCGCGTTGCGCCCCGGCTTCGGCGCGACGGCGCGCGACCGGCGGCTGGAATTCCGCGTCGCGCCGACCAGCGCCAAGGTGGTGGCGGACCGCACGCTCGCCGAACTGGCGCTGCGCAATCTGCTCGCCAACGCGTTCAAATTCACCCGGAGCGGCGGCGTGCTGCTCGGCGCCCGGCGGCGGCGCGGCGAAGTGGGAATCGTCGTCGCCGACACCGGCGTTGGCGTGCCGCCCGACCGAATCGAGCGCGTGTTCGAGGAATTTCATCGCGACAAGATGACCGCGATCGGCCCCAACGAGGGCATCGGCCTCGGGCTCGCCATCGCCAGGCGTCTGGCGGCGCTGATGGGCGGCAGGGTCACGTTGCGCTCGCGGCCGGGCAAGGGCAGCGTGTTCACGCTGTGGCTGCGCGAAGCGGCCTCGGCGCCGCGCCCGGAATGGCGCCCCGAGGCGCAGGCCGAATCGCTCGCGGGCCGGCGCATTCTCATCCTCGACGACGATCCGCTTTGCGCCGCCGCGATGAAACAGGAATTCCTCGACCAGGGCGCCGTCGTCGCCTCCGCCGCCACCATTTCCGCCGCGCGCGCTTCGATCGACGCCACGGGCATGCCGGAAGCGCTGGTGGTCGATTACGATCTGAGCGACGGGGCGACCGGCTTGCAATTCGTCGAAGCGTTGCGCGCCAGGGGCGCCGAAGCCCCGGTCGTCATGATCAGCGGCTCGACCGACGCCGAAGCAGTCGCCGCCTTGCGCGGCTCGGGCCTGCCTTGGCTGACCAAGCCGGTCGATTCGCGCGCGTTGCATTCGACCCTGATTCACGCGCTCGTGCGCTAGCAGGCGGCTGGGCTTTCCGTCGTCCGGCCGCGCTTGGTCAGATATCCAGCGCGCTCGCCTTCAGCACCGCCTCGGTGCGGTTGCGCACGTCGAGCAGGCGGAAGATCGCGGCGAGGTGGATCTTGACGGTGCCTTCGGAAATGTCGAGAGCGCGCGCGATCTCCTTGTTCGCCTGCCCCTTGCCGAGCAGGCGCAGCACGTCGCATTGGCGCGGCGTCAGCATGGCGATGATGTTGGCGTCGATCGACGGCGACGGCTCGTAGGTCTTCGCCGGCTCGGTCAACAGCAGCGTCGGCGCGTAGATGCCGCCGTTCAGGACTTGCTGGAACGCCGCGACCATCGCCTCGGGGTCGAGCGATTTGGGGATATAGCCGAACGCGCCGGCGGCGAGCGCGTCGAGCACGTCCTGGCGCTGCTCCGAGCCGGACATGACGACGAATCTGAGCTGAGCGAACGCCTGGCGCAGCTCGCGAATCGAGCTTCCTCCGTTCATGCCGGGCATGGCGAGGTCGACGACGGCGAGATCGACTTGCGCGTCCTCGTCGAGCAGCGCGCGCAATTCGGGCAGGCTCCCCGCCTCGCGCACTTCGGCCGGCCCGCAACCGTCGCTCAATAGCAAGCGAAGGCCGGTGCGGAACAGGGCGTGATCGTCGGCGATGAGGAACTGACGAAGCATAGCTATTCCATGGCAAGTCGTGCGCGGATTAGCAAGCGGACCTTTGCGGCATAGTGACCGGGCGAGCCCGCCTGGGTCGCCCGCCGGAGTCCTGCGCCGATGCGCACGCGAGGTTCGACGGCCCCGAACCGCCGGCCGCGCCAGAACTCTGGCGCGCCGGGCCGCCCGCGCCCATATTGGGCGACGAGCGGGCTCGATCGGCGCGGCGGCCCGCCAATGTCGGGAGGACGCCATGACGGAGCGCGGCGCGACCTGCGAAATCTCCGACGAAGCGCGATTCCAGCGCCTCGCCGCCGCGGCGCGGATCTTCACCCGCAACGAGACGGCCGCCCAACTGGCCGAACTGCACGAGGCCGTGCGGCGCGAGGAAGAGATCAAGGACGAGCCGCGCGCCGATGAAATCGAGGCGAGCCGCGCAAGTTTCGAAAAGTGGCGGTTGCTGCATCGCTGGACGCGCTATCGCCCTTACCGCGATCGGACGCGCGCGAAGCGCTCCGAGCTTTGGCGCAAGGCGCTGGGGCGGTTTCACCCATTGCAAGATCGTGAATTGATCGATTGGCTGGCGTTGCAGATCGAAGTAGCCGCCAACATCGAGAACGGCGTGCCGGACATGCGCCCGCGCGATCCCAGCCCAACCTGGCTGGTGACGCTGGAATACGTCGCCAACCGCAAGCGCAAGGCGCTCGCCGTGCTGCATTGGGCCGAAGCCGCGCAACACGACGAGGGTCGCGCCGTCGATTCCGAGCCGCGCGCCCGCGCCGGGGCCCTCCTCGGCGACGACCCGGCGCGCTTCGGCCGCGGCGCCGGCGGTCACGAGGGCGCGCCGTGGCCGCTCGACGACGAGGGATAGCGAGCGGCGCGACCCCTGGCGGGGTCACGCCCCTGGGGCCGCCGCGGGCCTGATCGCCGTCCACGGCACGATGAAGGGCTCGCCGCCGCGTTCGCCGCGCAACGCCTCGACGCCATAGGCGGCGGCGACGACGGCGTCGGTCAGGACGGAGGGCGGGCCGTCGGCGAGAACGCGCCCGTCCGCGAGCACGATCAAGCGATCGCAAAAGCGGACGGCCAGCGTCAGATCGTGAAGGACCGCGACGACGCCGGCGCCGTTCCGCGCGACCGAACGCAAGAGCTCCATCGCCTGCAACTGGTGCAATGGATCGAGCGCCGCGACGGGCTCGTCGGCCAGCAGCATCTCCGCTTGAACCGCGAGCGCGCGCGCGAGCAGCACCCGCGCCCGTTCGCCCCCCGAAAGCGCGCCGAGCGTTCGGGCGCGCAGATGCGCGACGTCCGCCGCCGCGAGCGCCGATTCGATCGCCGCGTGGTCGGCGGCGCTCAGCGCGAAGAACGCGCGCCGATGCGGCAGGCGCCCCAACGCCACGAGGTGATCGACCCGCAGCGGCCAATAGGCTTCGCCGCCCTGAGCGAGGAAGGCGACGCGCCGGGCGAGTTCCCCGGGCGCCAGCTCGTTCGCCCGCTTGCCGTCGTAGCGCGCCTCGCCCGTCTGCAACGGCTGCAAATCGGCGAGGACGCGCATCAGCGTCGTCTTGCCCGCCCCGTTGGGGCCGATGAGGGCGACCATCTCGCCCGAGCGCACGGCGCAGTCGACGCGGTCGAGCGCATTTGTGTCGCCGAAACGGACGGTGGCGCTGGTCGCCTCGATGCGCATCACGCCTCCCGCCGCAGGCGATCGATGAGAGAGAGCAGGAACGGCGCGCCGATCAGCGCAGTCACGACGCCCAGCTTGAGTTCGGGATGGATCGGCAGCAGACGAACCGCAATGTCGGCGGCGAGCAGGACGATCGCGCCGCCGAAACCGCTGACGAGGAGCAGCTGGCCGGGCCGATGGCCGACCAGCGGACGCAAGAGATGCGGGACCACCAGCCCGACGAAGCCGATGGCGCCGGTGACGGCGACGGCCGCGCCGACCGCCAAAGCCGATCCCGCCACCAGGGTCAGACGCAGGCGCTTGAGATCGAAGCCGAGGCTGCTGGCGGTGTCCTCTCCCAGGCTCAGCGCGTCGAGCGCCGGCGCTGAGGACATCAGCAGCGCCCAGCCGACGAGCATCAGCGGCAGCGCCAGCCAAAGCTGGGGCAAGCTACGGTCGGCGAGCGATCCCATCAGCCAGAACATGATTTCGAACGCGGCGTAGGGGTTGGGAGAAAGATTGAGCGCGAGCGCGGTCAGCGCGCCGGCGAGGCTGTTGATCGTCACGCCGGCGAGAATCAGCGTCATCGTGCCGGCGCCGCGACCGGCAATAGCAAAGAGAGCCAGCGCGGCGACGATCGCGCCGGCGACGCCTCCCAGCGGCAGCGCGAGCGAGAAGGCGCCGGCGAGTCCGGAATAGAAGACGACCACGGCGCCGAGCGCCGCCCCGCCCGACACGCCGACGACGCCGGGATCGGCGAGCGGATTGCGCAGCAGCCCCTGCATCGCCGCGCCGGTCAGCCCGAGGCTGAACCCGACCGCGCAGCCGAGCGCGGCGCGCGGCAGGCGCAGCTCGACGAGCACCAGCGCGGGAAGGCTCGCGCGCCCGTGCGCGACGTCGCTCAGCGCCGCGAAAACGTCGAGATGGACGTAGCCGACGACCAGCGAGGCAAGGGTCGCGACGAGCGCCAGGCCGCCGAGCGCGGCGACGAGCGGCCAATAGGCGCCCTCGGCGCGTGCGAGCGCGCCGCTCAATTGCTCTTCTCCCCGGCTTCGACCTCTGCGGTCGCCTCGGCGAGCCGCTGAACCGCGTCGACCAACGCCGGCTCGGCGCAGGTCCACAGCCGCGACGGCAGCGCAACGACTTTCATATGGCGCGAAAGCGCGGCGACGATCGGGTGGCTCAGCGCCGCGGTGGCGAGCGAGGGCGCTTCGAAGCCCTCGCTGTCGACGATCAGCACGTCCGCGTCGAGCATAGCCAGCCTTTCCAGCGGAATCTGCTGATAGGCGCCGAGGTCGAGCCGGGTGGCGAGATTGGTCATGCCCGCGCGGCGCAGAATTTCGTCGACCAGCGATCCCGGACCGACGGTGAAGCCGTTCGGCCGCAGGATGATCGCACGTAGCGGCGGCCGGCTCGGGTCGACGGCGATCCGCGCCAGGCGACGATCGATCTCCGCGGCCAGCGCTTCGCCGCGCTGCGGCTCGCCGAGGACGGCCGCGACCTCGCGAATCTGCCGCCGCACATCGTCGAAGGTCTCAGGGACGCCGAATTCGACCACCGGCGCGCCGACTTGCCTGAGCAGCGCGATGGTCGAGCGCTCGGTGAACGGCCCGGCGAGCACAAGGTCGGGATGGTAGGAGAGCGCCTCCTCCGCAAGCCCGTTGTTGGCCGGAAGGCCCTTCGCCGCCTCAGCCATGTTGGCGTTGCGCGGATCCTGCGAAAGCCAGGTGACCGAAGCGATGGCGCTGCGGTCGGCGAGGCGCAGGACCAGTTCGTCCATGCACATGTTGATCGAAACGATGCGCTGCGGCTTGGCCGCCGCATCGGCCGCCGACGCCGCGCCGACGGCGCCCGCCAGCGCGGCGACGAGCGCGAGGCGCCGCGCGAGCCTGCGCGCCCCGTTCGCCCCGCGCCGCGCCGGCGCTCTCGTCATGTCCTCACCAACTGTAGGTTATCCCGGCATAATAGGAGCGCCCGGCCGTTCCAAAATCATACACTTCCTCGTAGCGCGCGTCGGTGACGTTCTCGACGCGGCCGAACATGGAAAAATTGTCGTTGAACTTGTAGTTGGCGAGGAAGTCGAGCTTGGCGTAGGGCGCCAGCGTCACGCTTGGGGTCGTCAGGCCGTAGTCCAGCCGCGATCCGACGAGCGTCAACCGCGACTCCAACTCGAGCTTGGCGATGCCGTCGTAAATCAGCGACAGCGCGCCCTTGTCGCGCGGGCGCTGCAACAGTTGCGTGCCCGTGTCGAGATCGCGCGCGTCGAGATAGGTGTAGCTCGCCCGCGCGCGCCACACTTCGGGAACGAGGACCGCGTCGGCCGAGAGTTCGACGCCTTTGGTCTCCGCGCGGCCGACGTTGTAATAGCAGCCGTTGATCTGAGTGGCCGCGCACGGAGAGCCAGGGCCAGGGCCATTCGCGAAATCAACGAGATTGCGATAGCTCGTGTCGAAGGCCGTCGCCGACGCGGTGAGGCGGTCGCCGAATTTCTGGTCGATCCCGGCGTCGAAGCCGAAGCTCCGCTCGGGCGCCAAAGACGAATCGCCATACTGACTGAAGCGTTGGTAGAGCGTCGCGGCCTTATCGCCCGTTCCGACGCTGGCGCGCAGCTTGGTTCCCGTCTCGTCGATCCGATACGCCGCCGTCGCGCGGTAGGTGGCGAAGGTCTGCCCCTGTTCGATCGCGTCGATCCGTCCGCCGAGCGTGAGGTCGAGGCGGTCGCCGAGCGTCAGGCGATGCTCGGCGAACACCGAATTCGTCGTCTGCTGCGCGCGGATCGGCGTGAACGACCCGTCGTCCGGATTGGGGCTTTGCGAAGTGCTCGCGGTCTCCGTCTCCGTGCGAGCGCCCAGGGTCAGGCCGCCGAAGGCGCCGAGCTTCAGATCGCCCTGATATTCCGCGCCATAGCGCGCGCCCTGATAGCCGGAGCGGCAATTGAACATACCGTAATTGTTCGGGTACGCGGGGTCGTAGCACCCCTCGGTTTCCCAGATGTTGCTGGTCGTGACGTTGCTGAAAACCGTGAGCTGGCTGTGAAGCAGCCCGCCGAAGGAATCGACGTTCGCGCGCACGAAGCCGTCGGCGATCGTCGTCTGCGAAGTGTTGTAGTGGCTGAACACGTCGCCGGGGAGCATCGCGTAGGGGTTGTCGAAACGGAATGCGTTGCCGAAAAGCGAGAAGCCGGCGTCGATGCTGACGTCGTCGGAGACGCGATAGGAAAATCGCCCGCTCGCGCCCCCCTTGTTGGTCGGATCGTCCGCCGGCAACGGCGGCAGGGGCGAAAGGGTGTACGGGAGCAATTGCGACAACGGCTGGTCGACGCGATACCCCCAACGCGGAAAGCCGTCGGCGTGCAGCGCGTTGACGCCGAGCGAATAGGTCCAGCGGTCGTCGCCGCCCGACATCGTCGCCCGCGTCGAGATCGTGCCGTAGCTGCCCGCCTCCACCGTCACCGAGCGGTGCGGCGTCTTGCCGCCCTTGCGGGTGATGATGTTGATGACGCCGCCCATCGCGTCCGATCCGTAGAGCGCCGATTGCGGCCCGCGCAGCACCTCGATGCGCTCGATATCGGCGACGGAAAGATTGCCGAAATCGACCGAGCCGTCGATCGAGGACGGGTTGCCGATGCGCACGCCGTCGATCAACACCAGGGTCTCGCCGGGGTTGGAGCCGCGCAGGCGAACCTCGGTCGCGGAGCCGACGCCGCCGGTTTCCTTGACGTCGATTCCGGCGACCCCGCGCAGCACGTCGGCGAGGCCCTTGGTTCCCAGTTTTTCGATTTCGGCGCGAGGGATAATCGTCACCGAGGCGCCGGTCTGGCCGACCGGCTCCTCGATGCGGTCGGCGGTCACCGTGATGTCAGGCAATTCGTCGGCGCGAACGATCGGGGCGAACGCCCCCGACAGCGCAATAGCGACCAGGGCGGCCCGACTCGCGGGCCGGAATGCGGCTTTGAACATGGTTCCTCCGGCCGTCCCACCGACGGCGGCTAGGGTTGCACGATCAAAGGCCGGTCTCCTGGCTCGCGGGTTCTCGCCCCTCTCCTCCTTCCCAGGACGCTTTCGTCCCAGTGGATCAAATGGAGAGCGGCTCGCCGCTTACAGTTGCGGGGGCAGCCGCGGCCTTGGCCCGAACCCTTTTGGGATCGGACCGCACCGCGTTCCCGTTTGACCCGGCTCGCGCCGGATCGCCAATGACGGTTTACGACTATGACGTTTTGTTAGCCCATGCAAGCACGGGGCGCGCCGCCTCTACTGAACGCCCAGCGCGCAGCCGCCAGCGCCCGGCGGGCGGAACGCCTCGTCGGCGGGAATCTTGGCGACGACGGTCAGATAGTCCCAGGGGTATTTCGATTCCGCTGGCGTCTTCACCCTCATCAGATAGCGGTCGTAGACGACGCGGCCGTCCTCGCGGATATGGCCGTTGTCGGTGAAGACGTCGTGGATCGGCGCGTCGCGCATCGCCTTGGCGACGGTGAGCGCGTCGTCCGTGCCGGCCTTGGCGACGGCTTCGAGATAATGGCGCACCGAGGAATAGAGAACCGCCTGATTGTCGCTGGGCATCCGCTGGGTGCGGGCGTAGAAGCGCTTCGCCCAGGCGCGCGTCGCGTCGTCGAGGTCCCAGTACCAGGACTGCATGAACGTGAGGTCGTGCGCGATCGCGAGGCCCATCGCATTAACGTCGCTGAGGTAGGTGATCGGCGTGGCGATATATTGCGCCGGCGCGATGGCGAATTCGTTGGCCTGCTTGAGCGCGGTGGAAAGGTCGGCGCCGGTGTTGGCGAGCACCACCACCTTGGCGTGCGAGGCCTGCGCCGACAACAGATAGGAGCTGAAATCTGCGGTGTTGAGGGGCGCCCGGACGCCGCCGATCGTCGTCCCGCCCCCCTTGGCGATGGCGTCGCGCGCGTCGGCCTCCAGCGAAGCCCCGAACGCGTAATCGGCGGTGATGAAGAAGAAGCTGTCGAGCTTCTGCTTGATCAACAGGCGCATCAGCGAGACGCCGTTCGACCAATTGTCGGCGTTCCACTGCATCGTGTAGGGCGAGCAGGATTTGCCGGTCAGATCGGACGACGAAGCCGAATTGAAGATGACCAGCCGGTTGTGCGATTTGGCGAGGCCCTGGAGCGCCAGCGCGACGCCGGAGTTGGTGATGTCGAAAATCGTCGTGACGCCGCGCTCTTCGTACCATTGGCGCGCGATCGCCATGCCTACGTCGACCTTGTTCTGATGATCGGCGACGAGAAGCTCGATTTTCTTGTCCAGCACCGTTCCGCCGAAATCCTCGATCGCCATGCGAACCGCCTCGACCGAGCTCGGTCCGGAAAGATCGGCGTAAGGCCCCGACTGGTCGTTCATGATGCCGATGACGAAGGCGCCGTCGTCGGCCCACGCCGGCTGGGCGAAGCCGAACAGCGACAACAAGCCGACGAGACAAAGGGCGCGAAGGGTCATGTTCGGCTTCCCGCAGACGAGAACTCGGCCGACAGGTTCGCCCAACTCCCCCGCCTTGGCAACCGGCGCGCCGCCCCCTCCGCCGATGGCGGTCGCGGCGACAGGGCAAGTCCTGCCCGGCCCAGTCCGAAAGCACGAGCTTGCGCCTTCGCTGATCGCCGCCGGCCCGATTTACCGGAGCCGACTGTTGCAATAGCGTAATCTTATCGCCACAATCGGACATTATCATTCACAATAGTTTGATTATAAATATCTCTAACGTAAAAAGTATGACGTTTTCTCGAGGCGGGAATGTTGACGAACGTCAATGTCGCCGGTGTGAATTCATCCAGTATATTATTGTGTCTGTCCGTAACGAGACAGAAAGTAGTACATAGGAGGATCGAAAATAACCGCGGCCCATCCGAGCGTAACAGGGACCAGCGGCCAGTTCGCCAGCGTCTTGGCCAGTCGGGCGACCTGCCCGGTAGGGCGGTTCGCGTTTTTCAGCGATCGACGTTGCTCCCGCGAACGAGCCCTGCCGCAACGGGTGCGCCAGCTGACGACGGGAGGAGGCCATGACGGACCAAAACTTGGAGCGCGCTGTGCTCAGCGCGCTCTGCTTGGAGCCCTCGATCAATACCGCGCGCATCCTCGTGACGGTGCGCGAGGGCGTGGTGACTTTGACGGGCAGTGTCGGCGCCCACACGCAGAAGTTGGCGGCCAAATATAAGGCCGCGTGCGTGCCGGGCGTAAAGAGCGTCGTCGACGAGCTCGAAGTCGCCGCTCGCGAGAAACCCGGCCGAGGTTTCGAGGAAGTCGCGGCGAGCGTTCTCAACGCTCTCTACTGGGATTGCGCCGTGCCGCCTGACCGGGTGAGCGCCAAATGCGAGCGGGGCTGGGTCACGCTGAGCGGCGAAGTCGACCGAGCCTATCAAAAGAGTTCCGCGGAGGCGGACGTCCGCAAGATAAGCGGCGTCGTGGGGGTGACCAACGAGATCACCGTCGCTTCGCGCGCGAAGATCGACGCGCCCCGTCGCGACGAGGCGTTTTTGCTCGCCGGCGCGATCGGGCCGATCGCGGACGAGCAGAAGAGGGCCGAAGGTCGGCGGGCGTCGGTGTCGTAAGCGCGACCCCGGCGCCTTTTCGCGCGGGCGCCGCTTCGCTGTCAGCGGCCGCGGCGCGGAGTCGCTTCACGTCAGTTTCGAGCGTCGCAATGTCGCGCCGTGATGCGAGGGCGCAGGGCGCGGCCCGGCTGTCCCGCCCCCAGACCGCCAGCGGCGGCGCCGTTGCTCGACGTGTCGCCGCAGGGGACCGGCAGTATTATAATGAAACTCTTCGCTGTAGAATGTTGCCTGTTATTTCTCGACATGATCGTTGACATAGTTCGAGGTAGGGAGTATATAGTATTTACCGTGATTGCGGCCCGGCCGATAAGACGAAGCCGGGGCGGAATCCGGACGCAAGCGTACGCGGCCCATCCGAGCGGTCGGATCGGCCGGCGCGGGTTTTGTGGCGTCGCTGCTAGTCGAGCGCGCGGCCCCAATCGGCAGTCACCCCTCTCCAGCGATCCGCCTCGCCCGCGCAACCGGGCTGTTCGGCGATGAGCGGGGCGGACGCTGAAGACGGGAGCGAGGCCATGATGGACCAAATGTTAGAGCAAGCTGTGCTCAGCGCGCTCTACTTGGAGCCGTCGATTGACGTCTCCCGCATCTTCGCGACGGTGCGGGATGGCGTGGCGACTCTGAGCGGCGACGTCGATACGCACGCGCAGAAGTTGGCGGTCAAGTACAAAGTCGAGGGCGTGCCCGGCATCGCGGGGGTTCTCGACGAGCTCGAGGTTTGCCCGGCGCAGAAGTCCCGGCGAGAGTTCGAGGAGGTCGCCAACAACGTTCTCAACGCGCTCTACTGGGATCTCGCGGTGCCGCGCGATCGGGTGCTGGCCAAGTGCGAGAAGGGTTGGGTCACCCTGAGGGGCGAGGTCGAACGGCCCTATGAGAAGAGTTGCGCCGAGGCGGACGTCCGCAATACCCGCGGCGTCGTCGGCGTGACCAACGAAATCAGGGTCGGTCCGACAGAGAAGATCAGCGCCGCCCGCCGCCGCGCGGCGATCTTGCCGACCAGCCCCATCGTGGCGAGCGCTGACGAGCGCAAGCCGACCGCCAAAGGAGAGGCGCGGCCTGTGTAGGCGGCACGCGTTTTTCTGGCGCCGTAGCGCGCTCCCTTGCCTCCGACGAAGAGATTCGCCGGAGGCCAACGCGCGACTCGAATGGAAAGGCGGGGAAAACCTATGAACGGCGAATGGATCGCTAGGGATCGGGCAGAGCCTCGAGCGAAAGAAGAGCCGCGGCCGGATGAGCGCGCGCTCGGACGGTTGAGCCGGCGAGTTCTTTTCGTGACGCCGGAGATGTCGGATTTCGTCAAGATCGGTGGGTTGGGCGTCGTTTCGGCGGCCCTGCCGCGCGCGTTGCGGCCGTTCGCCGACGTTCGCGTGCTGATCCCCGGCTATCGAGAAGTCGTCGAGGGACGATCTTCGCTCGAACGCATCGTGGAATTGCCCGGGCTGGCGGAAATCCCGGGGTGTGGATTGGGGCGCTTGTCCGCTGAGGACGGCCTGATCGTCTATGTTCTTCTCTGCCCGCAGCTTTATGAGCGCCCGGGCACGCCTTATGCGGATCCCGAGGGAGCGCCGTGGCCCGACGCCGACGTGCGCTTCGGGCGGCTCTCGCTGGCCGCCGCCCAAATGGCCGCTGGACTCGGCGACCCCGCGTGGACGCCGGCGGTGCTGCATCTCAACGACTGGCCGACGGCCATGGCGGCGGGCTATCTCGAATGGCTGGGCATTCGCACGCCCTCCGTGATGACGATCCACAATCTCGCCTTTCAGGGGCTGTTCTCGCGCGAGAGGCTCGCCGCGCTGGGCGTTCCCGAGCGCGCGTTCGCTCAGAACGGGATCGAGTTCCATGGCCGGCTCTCCTATCTGAAGGCCGGCATCTACTACGCCTCCCACGTCACCACCGTCAGCGAGACCTACGCGCGGGAAATCACCCAGCCCGAATCCGGCTGCGGGCTTCATGGCCTGCTGGAGGGCCGCGCCCGAGAGGGCAAGCTGACCGGCATCCTGAACGGCATCGAAGACGACTGGGGGCTGGCCGCGAGCGAGGCCGGCGCAGCCCCGATCGACCCGGACGCGTGGAAGGAAGCGAACGCCGAGGCGGTGCGCAAGTCGTTTGGCCTGGCCGTCAGCAAGGGGCCGCTGTTCGCCATCATCTCTCGGCTCGTCCACCAGAAGGGCGTCGACCTTTCGATCGAGGCGGCCGATGAGATCGTCGCCGAAGGCGGACAGATCGTCGCCGCCGGACGCGGCGAGAAGCGCTTCGAAGACGCGATCCTGGACCTCCATCGGCGCCATCCCGACGCGATCGGGGCCGATATCGGCTTCGACGACGACGAGGCGCGGCAAATGTTCGCCGGCAGCGACTTTCTGCTCATGCCGTCGCGATTCGAGCCCTGCGGCCTGACGCAGATGTACGCGCAAAAGAGCGGTTCGCTGCCGATCGCGCATCGCACCGGCGGATTGGCCGACACGATCGAGGACGGCGAGACCGGTTTCCTGTTCGACGCGGAGACCGTCGACGGGCTGTCGAGCGCGGTGCGTCGCGCCATCGCGGCGTTCGCCTCGCGCGGCCGCATTAGGGCGATGCGCCGCCGGGCGATGGCGCGCGACTTCGCCTGGAACCGCCCGGCCGGCCGGTATTGCGCGCTCTATCAATCGCTCGCTTAGGGCGGCCAGGCCCTTTCCGCCCTGCCGTCCGATCAAGCGGCTCGACAGGACGCCCCGAATCCTGCCACTTGTCGCGCCATGGCGAAGCCGCGTTCCTCTTATGTCTGCCAGAATTGCGGCGCGATCACCCAGCGCTGGCAGGGCAAGTGCGATTCCTGCGGCGAGTGGAACACCATCATCGAGGAGGCCGCGGCGCTGGGCATCGGCGCGGCCGCGGCGCGGCGCGGCGGCGCCGGGCGCCCGTTCGCGCTGGAGGATCTGTCCGGCGATTCGACGCCGCAGCCGCGCATCGTCACCGGCCTCGGCGAGCTCGACCGCGTCGCCGGCGGCGGCTTTGTGACCGGTTCGGCGACCCTGATCGGCGGCGAGCCGGGCATCGGCAAGTCGACGCTGCTGATTCAGGCCTGCGCGGCGCTGGCCCGACGCGGCGGGCGCGTCGTCTATGTCTCGGGTGAGGAATCGACCGAGCAGGTGCGCCTTCGCGCCTCGCGCCTCGGCCTCGCCGACGCGCCGGTGCAATTGGCGGCGCAGACCCTGGTCGAGGACATCGTGGCCACGCTCGGCTCGGGTGACGCGCCCAAATTCGTCATCATCGACTCGATCCAGACGATGTGGAGCGACTCGATCGAATCGGCGCCTGGCACCGTGAGCCAGGTGCGCGGCTCGGCGCAGGCGCTCATCCGTTTCGCCAAGCTGAGCGGCGCGGCGCTGATCCTTGTCGGCCATGTCACCAAGGACGGGCAGATCGCCGGCCCGCGCGTCGTCGAGCACATGGTCGACGCGGTGCTCTCCTTCGAGGGCGAAGGCGCCCACGCGTTCCGCCTGTTGCGCGCCTCGAAGAACCGGTTCGGCGCCACCGACGAGATCGGCGTGTTCGAAATGACCGGGGGCGGCCTCGCCGAGGTCGCCAACCCCAGCGCGCTGTTCCTGGCCGGGCGCGACGGCGCGGCGCCGGGCGCGGCGGTGTTCGCCGGCGTCGAGGGCGCGCGGCCGGTGCTGGTGGAAATCCAGGCGCTGGTGGCGCCCTCGACGCTCGGGACGCCGCGGCGCGCGGTGGTCGGCTGGGAGCCGAGCCGCCTGGCGATGATCCTGGCGGTGCTGGAGGCGCACGGCGGCTTGAAACTCGGCCAATACGACGTCTATCTTAATGTCGCGGGCGGCCTCAGGATCGCCGAGCCGGCCGCCGATCTGGCCGCGGCGGCGGCGCTGGTGTCCTCGCTCATCGGCGTCAGCCTGCCGCACGACGCCGTCTACTTCGGCGAGATCGCGCTTTCCGGCGCCGTGCGGGCGGTCGGCCACAGCGGCCTGCGCCTCAAGGAAGCCGCCAAGCTCGGCTTTACGCGGGCGGTCGCGCCGCCCGCGGCCCGTAAGGACGGCGACGGCGCGCGCCTGGCGACGACCTCGATCGCCTCGGTCGCCAGTCTTGTCGCGGAGATCGCGGCGGCGGGGGTGGCGACAAAGAAGGCGACGGCGAGGTGACGAGACGGCATAGCTTGGCTATAAGGCCGGGCGACGATGCGATGGGCGGCCGTCGGGCGAGCCCGAAATTTCTACCCCGCGGATGCGAGGCTCGGTGCAATGCCTTCTTATCTTGATCTCGGAGTTCTCGGCATCATTCTCGTCTCGGCCTTGCTGTCGATGATGCGAGGCTTCACCCGCGAGGTTCTGGCGATCGGCTCCTGGGCCGCGTCGGCGGCGACGGCCTTTTATTTCTATCCCCTCGTCCTGCCCTTCATTTCGCCTTACTTCCACAAGGGCAGCATCGTCCCGGTCATTTTGGCGGTGGTGGCGGTGTTTTTCGCGACGCTGATCGTCGTGTCGCTGTTCACGATCTACCTGTCCGACGCGATTCTCGACAGCAAGGTCGGCGCGCTCGATCGTTCGCTCGGATTCCTGTTCGGCGTGGCGCGCGGCTTCCTGCTCGCCGTCGTCGCCTTCGCAATCTTCACTTGGCTGTTGCAGGGCAATCAACCGCCAGAATGGGTGAAGACCGCGAAAACGCGGCCGGCGCTGAACGAAACCGCGAACTACATCATCACGATGCTGCCGGAAGACTTCGCCTCGACGATCGAGGGCTGGATCAAGACGAAGAACGCGAGCGCCGCCGCCGAGACGCCGCCGGACGAAAACGGCGCTGCGGGCGTGGCGCCCGCCCCGTCGCCCGCCCCCGACCCGGCCAAGACGACGAACGCCTCCCCTCCCGCCGGCGCGACGCCCTCAGACAAACAAAAGCTCGAAGTCGTTGATCAACAAGGGCGTGCCGATGCCGGCCCCGGCGCCGCCCGCGATCGTGCCGACGCCGCTCAAACCCTGAACCCCCCGATGGACAGCAGCCGCAGAACACCCACCGCCAACCCGAACGACATCGAGATTTCCCGTCCGGGCGCCGCCCAGAACCTTCCGGCCGAGGCCGCCGAATTCGGTCTCGACGACGATCGGTTGCGGGAGGAGTGCGGCGTTTTTGGAATTTTCGGACACCCCGACGCCGCCGCGATCACCGCGCTGGGGCTCCACGCCCTGCAACATCGTGGGCAGGAGGCGGCGGGCATCGTCGCCTTCGACGGCGAGCGGTTCCATTCCGAGCGCCGCCAGGGACTGGTGGGCGACCATTTCTCCAGCGCCGCGGCGATCGAACGTCTGCCCGGTTCGTCGGCCATCGGCCATGTCCGCTATTCCACCACCGGCGACACGATCCTGCGCAATGTCCAGCCGCTGTTCGCCGAACTCGACGCCGGCGGCCTCGCGGTCGCCCACAACGGCAACCTCACCAACGGCCTGACGCTTCGCCGCGAACTGATCCGCGAGGGCGCGATCTGCCAGTCGACGTCAGACACCGAAGTCGTGCTGCTGCTTTCGGCGCGCTCGCGCCGGCCGCGCATCGTCGAACGCTTCGTCGAAGCGTTGGGGCAGATCGAGGGCGCCTATGCGCTCGTCGCCCTCACCAACAAGAAGCTGATCGGCGCGCGCGACCCGCTCGGCATTCGCCCGCTGGTGCTCGGCGAACTCAACGGCTGCCCGATCCTGTGCTCGGAGACCTGCGCGCTCGACATCATCGGCGCCAAGTTCGTCCGCGACATCGAAAACGGCGAGGTCATCGTCATCGACGCCGACGGCGTGCAGAGCCTGAAGCCGTTCCCGCCGCAACGCATGCGGCCGTGCATCTTCGAATATATCTATTTCGCCCGGCCCAACTCGATCGTGCACGGACGATCGGTCTACGCCACCCGCAAGGCGATGGGCGCCGAGCTCGCGCGCGAGGCCCCGGCGAGCGCGGACGTCGTGGTGCCGGTGCCCGATTCCGGAGTGCCGGCGGCGCTCGGCTACGCCGAGGCGTGCGGCATTCCCTTCGAGCTCGGCATCATCCGCAATCATTACGTCGGACGCACCTTCATCCAGCCGACCCAGGCGATCCGCGAACTCGGCGTTCGCCTCAAGCACAACGCCAATCGCGCGGTCGTCGCCGGCAAGCGCATCGTGCTGATCGACAATTCGATCGTGCGCGGCACGACGAGCGTGAAGATCGTCCAGATGATGCGCGAAGCGGGCGCGCGCGAGGTGCATTTCCGCATTTCCTCGCCGCCGATCACCCATCCCGACTTCTACGGCATCGACACCCCCGTGCGCGACAAGCTGCTCGCCGCGCGCATGGATCTGGAGTCGATGCGCCGTTTCATGGGCGCCGACAGCCTCGCCTTCCTTTCCATCAACGGCATCTACCGCGCCATGGGCTACGAGAAGCGCGACGATCGACGCCCGCAATTCACCGACCATTGCTTCACCGGCGACTATCCGACTCGGTTGACCGATCAGGACGGCGAGCCGGACAAGCTGCAAATGTCGCTGCTCGCCGAGGTCGGCTGAACGCAATAATCTGACAATCCCCCCGCAGCGTCACGAACCTGTCATGCGGCTTGGCGATAGAAGCCGAGCCATTTGGCTGCTGGGGAGTCTTATCGCCATGACCGCTATCGCCGACGCCATGACGTCCGCGCCGATTTCGGCGCCGGCGCGCGTCCAATTGGATCAGCCGACCGACCTCCGCGCGCTGCTGATCTTTCTCGCGGTCCTCGCGGGCGGCCTGTTCTTCATGGCCTATTCGATCTATTCCGACGTCGCCGAGAGCGGCGCGGCCCCGAAGACGATCCTGCCGTTTCTTCTGCTCGGCGTGGCGATGGTGATCGCGCTCGGCTTCGAATTCGTCAACGGCTTCCACGACACCGCCAACGCGGTGGCGACGGTCATCTACACGCACTCGCTCAAGCCTCAGATCGCCGTGGTGTGGTCGGGCATGCTGAACCTGCTCGGCGTGCTCACCTCCGCGGGCGCGGTCGCCTTCGGCATCGTCTCGCTGCTGCCGGTCGAGCTCATCATGCAGGTCGGCTCCAACGCCGGCTTCGCGATGGTGTTCGCGCTGCTGATCTCGGCGATCATCTGGAACCTCGGCACCTGGTCGTTCGGCCTGCCGGCCTCCAGCTCGCATACGCTGATCGGCTCGATCGTCGGCGTCGGCGTCGCCAACGCTTTGATGCGCGGTCAGGACGGCACCTCCGGCGTCGAATGGGGCCAAGTGACGAACATCGGCTATTCGCTGCTGCTGTCGCCGTTGTTCGGCTTCATCTTCTCCGCGCTGCTGCTGCTGGTGATGAAGTTCGCGGTGCGCAAGCCCGCGCTCTACACGGCGCCGACCACCGCCGCGCCGCCGCCGCTGTGGATTCGCGCGCTGCTGGTGTTCACCTGCTCCGGCGTTTCGTTCTTCCACGGCTCCAACGACGGTCAGAAGGGCATGGGCCTCATCATGCTCATCCTCATCGGCGTCGCGCCGACCGCCTACGCCTTGAACCGCGCGCTCCCCGACAGCCACGTGCCCGCTTTCGTCAGCGCCTCGCAAGCCGCCTCGCAGATCATCGACGCCCACGGCGCGGGCTACGCGATCATCGGCGATCCGCGCCCGGCAGTCACCGACTACGTGCACGCCCACAAGATTTCCGAGGGCACCTACCCCTCGCTCTCGGTGCTGGTGAAGCAGATCGCCGATCAGGTCCAGCAATACGGCTCGCTCGCCAAGACGCCCGCCGACAAGGTCCAGAACGTCCGCAACGACATGTATCTGGCCTCCGAGTCGCTGCGCATCCTCGCCAAGGACAAGGAAGCCGAGCTGAAGCCGGCGGAAGTCACGACGCTCGCCGCCTACAAGAAGCAGCTCGACCTCTCGACCAAGTTCATCCCGATCTGGGTCAAGATCGTGGTCGCGGTCGCGCTGGGCCTCGGCACGATGGTCGGCTGGAAGCGCATCGTCATCACCGTCGGCGAGAAGATCGGCAAGACGCACCTGACCTACGGCCAGGGCGCGGCCGCCGAGATCATCGCGATGGCGACGATCGGCGCGGCCGACGGCATGGGGCTGCCGGTCTCGACGACGCACGTGCTGTCCTCCGGCGTCGCCGGCACGATGCTCGCCAACGGCTCGGGCATCCAGTGGACCACCTTGCGCAATATCGCGCTCGGCTGGGTGCTGACCCTCCCCGCGGCCATTCTGCTGTCGGGAACCTTGTACTTCCTGTTCCGCCATCTCTTCTGATCGGCGGCGTGGCGGGCGGCGGCTTTCCTCCCAACGCCGCCCGCCAGTAATTTCCCCCCAAAAAACGTCCCGCGGGGCCGCCCCAGTTGGACGCGCGCCGCGCGCCTGATAGAAGCGAAGGCGAACGCGGCCGGCGTCCCTAAGTCCGTCCGCGGCGCCGGAGTTTTCATGGCTACGCTCGAGGATGTGCTTTCGACGATCGACGCCAATCAAGGCGAGGCCCTGGATCGTCTCTTTTCGCTGCTCGCGATCCCCTCGATCTCCGCGATCCCCGATCATTTTCCCGATTGCGACCGCGCCGCCGACTGGCTGACGCGCGAGCTCACCGACCTCGGATTCGAAGCCTCGCGGCAGGACACGCCCGGCCGCCCGATGGTGGTGGGCGCCGCCAAGGCCAAGACCCGCGACGCCCCGCACGTGCTGTTCTACGGCCATTACGACGTGCAGCCCGCCGACCCGATCGAACTATGGACGACGCCGCCTTTCGAGCCGCGCCTCGCCGACGGGCCGAACGGACAGCGCATCGTCGCGCGCGGCGCTTGCGACGACAAAGGTCAGTTGATGACCTTCATCGAGGCCTGCCGAGCTTTCCGCCAGAGCGGCGGCCTGCCGTGCAACGTCACCGTGCTGTTCGAGGGCGAGGAGGAAACGGGCTCGCCCTCCCTGCCCGCCTTCCTCGTCAAGAACGCCAAGACGCTGAAAGCCGATCTGGCGCTCGTTTGCGACACCTCCATGTGGGACGCCAAGACCCCGGCGATCACCACCATGCTGCGCGGCCTGGTGCTCGAGGAGGTCGTCGTGCACGGACCGAACCGCGACCTTCACTCCGGCCTTTACGGCGGCGCGGCGATCAATCCAATTCGCGTTCTCGCGCGCATCATCGCCGATCTGCACGACGCCAACGGCGCGGTCGCCCTGCCCGGCTTCTACGACGGCGTCGAAGAACTGCCCGAAGAGGTCGCCGAGCAATGGCGCGGCCTCGATTTCGACGACGCGGCGTTCCTCGGCGAAGTCGGCCTCTCCGTTCCCGCCGGCGAACAGGGCCGCTCGACGCTGGAGATGATCTGGTCGCGCCCGACCTGCGACGTCAACGGCGTCGTCGGCGGCTATATCGGCGAGGGGACCAAGACCGTGCTGCCGGCCAAAGCGAGCGCCAAGGTGTCGTTCCGGCTGGTCGGCAAGCAGAATCCGGAGCGCATCTCGCAAGCGTTCCGCGCTTTCGTCAAAGCGCGCCTGCCCGCCGACGTCACCGCCGAGTTCGTGCCCCACGGCGCGAGCCCGGCGATCGCGCTGTCCTTGCGCGGCGAGGCGTTGCGCCGAGCGCGGCGCGCGCTGGAGGCCGAGTGGGGCAAGCCGGCCGCGCTGGTCGGCTCCGGCGGCTCGATTCCGGTCGTCGGCGCCTTCAAGCGCGAACTGAACATGGACAGCCTGATGGTCGGGTTCGGGCTCGACGACGACGCGATCCATTCGCCCAACGAGAAATACGAGCGCTCGTCCTTCCACAAGGGCGCGCGATCCTGGGCGCGCATCCTCGCCGCGCTCGCTTCGTGAGCGCCCGCGCGCCCGGCGTCGGCTGCGGCGCGGCGATCGTGCGCGAGGGCCGCATCGTGCTGGTCAAGCGCCTCAAGGCGCCCGAGGCGGGCCATTGGAACCTGCCGGGCGGCAAGGTCGACTTTCTCGAACGCGTCGAGACCGCCGTCGTGCGCGAAATCCGCGAGGAGATCGGCGTCGAAATCGCGATTCTTCGCGCGCTCGGAATCACCGAGATGATCGGCGTCGACGACCAGCATTGGGTCTCGCCGGTCTATCTCGCGCGCGTGGTCGCCGGCGAGCCCGCCAATCGCGAACCCGACAAGCTCGCGGCCGTCGCCTGGTTTCCACTCGACGCGCCGCCGCAGCCGCTGGCGCTGGCGGCGCGGGAGGCGATCGCGGCGATCAGGAAGGACGGTTGAGGGTCCAGAACTATGGTGGATTTCGCGGTTGGAAGCCGCCGCGCGCAACCAATTCAACCCGCCGAAACGACGCCGTTACGCCGCGCGCGCCGCCGCGGCAATGGCTTCGGCCACCCATTCGTTGAGGCTCTTGTTTTCGGCCGCCGCGGCGATCGTCGCCGCCTCGTGCGTTTTCGGATCGAGACGCACGTTGAATTTTCCTGAGAACGCGCGAAAAGGCTCGATGCCTTTTTCCTTGCAAAGATCGAGATAGACCTTGAGGGACTTTCTCCCCTCCGCCTCCAGCGCCTCGACGCTCTTGGCGTAGAAATCCGCGCCCCCGGACAAGCCGAGGAATTCGCCCCTGATCATGCCAATCTCGGGGTCGAAGGACACGACCGCCTTGTGGCCGTCGATTTCGATGACGTTCTTCATGGTTCGAACTCCATGGCTTTCCAGCCATTTCCTTATGCTCGCGACAGCGCCCTTGTCCGTATCGGGCGAAGGATGAGGCCGATGAAAGACCCGGACTTCGCCGAACAAGACGACGCCGATCCGGGACCCTTCCCTTTGCGTCACCTCGGCGCCCAGCGCGACCAGCAGCGCCTCGATGTCGCTCCATCGGATCGATCCGCTGACCGGCCGCGCGAACATCTGGGCCAAGGTTGCGCGATGTCGCTTCTTCATGGACGGAGTGATACCATCTTTTAGTACTAGAGACAACGCCTCTTGCGGCTGAGCATTCGACGGCCGCAGCAGGCTCGCGGTCGGTCCACCGGCGTCATTGACCTCGCCTTTGTTCGAATCGCACGATGCACCGCGCCGATTGGGGCAGATCGGCCGCCGCCGGCAGGATAGCGTCGTTCACTAGATTCACGCCTCCCCCGGGAACCGAGTCCGCCGCGAGCGCGACGACGAGATCGCGCTTGGGGACGACGTAGACGAGCTGATCGTTTTGACCCGCGGCGAAAAATGCGTCGTCGCCGGTCTTGGTCTTGCCGATCCACCAGAAGTAGCCGTAGGCCGCGTTGCTCGGCGGGCCGCCTTCGCTCTGCTTTGTCGTCGAGGCGCTGACGAACGCGCTGGACACGATCCGCCTGTCGCCCCACCGACCCATCTCGAGATAGAGAACGCCGATTTTCGCCATGTCGCGCGCCGTCAGAAAGAGCGACGTCGCGCCGATCAGGTAGCCTTCGGAGTCGACGGTCCAACTGTAATTCTCGATGCGCAAGGGATCGAAGAGATTGCGTCGCGCAAAGCGCCGCGCGTCCTCCTTGATCGCGCGGCTCAGCATGACGGACAGCAAGTTTTGGTCGTAGGTGTCGTAGGCGAAGCGGCTTCCCGGCGCGTCCCGCATCGGGCGATCGACGAGCCGCCGCCACATCGACGAAGTCGGGTCGCCGATCTTCACGTCGGCGGGCTTCGGCGCGAAGCCGGCGGTCATCGTCAGGAGATCGCGAACCGTTATCTCGCGAACGAGCGGATCGACGTTCGCTTCCGACGCTTCGGGAAGAAGCTCGGACAGCTTTTCGTCGAGACGCAAATAGCCCCTGTCGATCGCAATGCCGACCAAGATGGAAAGAACGCTCTTGGTCACGGAATAGACCGGCGATCGCGTCCCCGCCGTGACGCCCTTTCGGTAGTATTCGAAGACGACGCAATCGCCGCGCGCGACGACGACGGCGCGAACGCCCGGATACTTTTCCGCGAGGATCGCAGGAACTGTCGAGAACGACTCCAAGTTGGCCGCCGGCGCGCTTCGAGCGGCGCGCGCGCGGTCCGCCGTCGGCGCCAAAGCGGCGCTCGCCGCCATGACGGCCGACAGCGCAGCGGCGACAAGCCGCCGCCTTTGGCGTCGCGCAAGACCGGCAATTTTAGAGATCACGGTCGCCCGTCCCACTTTTGCAAATTCGTGCGAGCCCAGTCGCAGAAAGGTAATAGCAAGCGCGCGCATCCGCGCCATCGCAAATCCGCTCGGCCGCGGATACTGGCGCTCCGCAGCGCTCCCGGCCCGGCGCGCTCGGCGGCTTTCGTCAAGATTCGGCTTTATCGCGCGCGCGAACGGGAATATGTCGGTTTCTCCGTCCCCTATCCAGCCGCGAGGCGAGAACGATGTCCGATTGGTCGCAAACCTTCACCTTCCTCGACGGCGAATGGTTCGAAGGCAATCGACCGATCCTGGGTCCGCGCAGCCACGCGTTCTGGCTCGCCTCCAGCGTGTTCGACGGCGCGCGCGCGTTCGAGGGCGTCGCGCCCGACCTCGACAAGCACTGCGCGCGGCTCAACCGCTCGGCGAAGACGATGTGGCTGAAGCCGACGATGAGCGCCGAAGCGATCGAGGCGCTGGCGCTCGAAGGCGTAAAGAAGTTCGCGCCGGGCGCGCAGCTCTACATCCGCCCGATGTACTGGGCCGAGCAAAATGGGCCGGGCTCGGTGCCGCCCGATCCCGAATCGACGCGCTTCTGCCTCACGATCTACGAAGCGCCCCTGCCCGACCTCGCCGGCGTCTCGATCACCCGTTCGCAATACGCCAAGCCGCTGGCGATGACGATGCCGATCGACGCCAAGGCGGGCTGTCTCTACCCCAACAACGCACGCGCCCTGATGGAGGCGCGCGCGCGCGGCTTCGACAATTGCCTGCTCGCCGACATGCTCGGCAACGTCGCCGAACTCGCCACCGCCAACGTGTTCATGGCGCGCGACGGCGTCGTCATGACGCCGGCGGCCAACGGCTCCTTCCTCAACGGCGTGACGCGCCAGCGCGTGCTCGCGCTGATGCGCGCGGACGGCCAAGACGTGCGCGAGGCGACGCTGTCGTTCGCCGATTTCGACAGCGCCGACGAGATTTTCGTCGTCGGCAACTACGGCAAGGTCGTTCCGGTCAAGCGCATCGAAACGCGCGATCTGCAACCCGGTCCGGCGTTTCGCCGCGCGCGCGAACTCTATTGGGACTTCGCCCACTCGCGCTGAAGGGCGCCCGCGCTTGCGTGCGGCGCCCTTGTGGCGCAGCATGCGGCGAATGGGAGGAGAAATGCCGACGCGGCTGACCATTCGCTTCGATTTCGACGGCGAGCGCCGCCTCGGGCCGGGAAAGATCGCGCTGCTCGAATCGATCGCCGAAACCGGATCGATCTCGGCGGCGGGCCGCAAGCACGCGATGTCCTACCGCCGCGCCTGGCTGCTGGTCGAGGAACTGAACCGGACCTTTGGCGAAGCGCTGGTCACCGCGCGCCCCGGCGGCTCGGGCGGCGGCGGCGCCAGCCTCACCGCCGCGGGCGAACGCGTCGTCGCGCTCTACCGCGAAGCCGAGCGCAAGATGCGCGCCGCCGCGGCGAAGGAAATCGCAGGGATCGAGCAGGCGCTGGCGGATGGGGCGTGAACACGCTCGGTTCGCCTCCAGGAACCGCTCCGCCGTGGCCGGATCGACCGATGTGATCCGGCTGGCGCCGCGCTCGGCCACAGCGACGCAAGAGGGATTCGCGCCCGCGTCGCCCAATCCAACATCTCTAAATTTTTCTGAGCGCGCTTCGTTGCTTCGAAACGTTAGGCGCCGAACCCGTGGGAAGCAATGCGCGGGGAAACAAACGATTAAATGACGCATGGTAAGCATTGGTCCGGGCCGTAGCGGCTCGGGCATGGGCTTCGCGGCGTCGACCGCGTGGCGCGCGGCGTAAGCGCGCTCGACCGATCTCGCGCCGGCTGGACCGACGCAGGCGCGAGAGCTTGCGCCAAAGAGCGTAACCCGCGTGGGGACAAGCAATGAACACGTTCACTTACACCTCGAATCTGCATCCGGCGGCAGCGCCGGTTCGCAATCGACTCGCCGCGCTGTTTGCGCTCGTCGCACGGCTCGCGGCCGCGCTGCGCAGTCACGGGCCGACGTCGCCGGAGACGTTCGCCCAGGCGCCGGTGAACCGAGAGGCGTCTCGCGCAGGCTTCAGTCTCCTGGCGTCGACGAACTCGCCGGAAGGCGCAACGGGCCGCGCCGAAGCGTCCACGGCCGAGCTTCTCGAGCGCCTCGCGGCGCTGAGCGAGAATATCCGTCGCGCTCGAGAACGCTACGGCAAAGGCGCGCTCTGACCTCGACCGGCGGAAACGGCGGCGGACGGGAATGGTCCGTGATGGGGGCTATGCCAAGTCTCAGTGAGCGCGACCTATTGAAAGATGCTCTCATGCCGCCATGGCCGGGCTTGTCCCGGCCATCCGCGCCGTGCCGTCGCGCTTCACGTTGAATGTTTCGAACTCGGCGCCGCCGCGTGGATGGCCGCCGGGACAAGCCCGGCCATGACGGCGTCGGATCCCGAGAGCTTTGCTCGACGAGTCGCCCTCGACGAGGCTTGGCGTTAACCGGACGAACGCTTCGCGTTCGCCTTGGGACGACGTCGCCGCTCAAGTCATCTGCGGCGCCGCGGAGCGCGCGACTTCCGGCCAATTCGTCCGCACGGCGGTCGGCCTTTCCTCCTGCTCGAGTTTCTGCAGCATTGCGAGCGCCTCGGCGAGCGCGCCGCCGCTCGGGGGCGTCGCTTTGGGCGACGCGATGGACTTGATCGCCTCGATCCCCGGTTCGAAATCCGAATACTCGGGCGCGCGGCGCGCGATTCGGGCGCGTTTGACGCCGGCCTTGACGAATTCCTCGACATGCGCGGGGACGAGTTGCAGCCGGCCGAATTCCTTGGCGAAAACCATCACCAGACGTCGGCGCGTCAGCTTGTCGGCGACCCCGAAGCGGTCGAGATAAAGGTCGAGGACGCGTTGCTTCTCGTCGTCGGTCGGATAGCCCATGCGGACATGCGCGTCGAAGCGTCCGGCGCGCCTGGACAACGCCTCGTCGATCGCATCGCAATGATTTGTCGTGGCGATGGTGATGACGTCGGGGTAGGACGAGGCCCCGGAGAGCACCTGCAACAGCTCGCCGGTCACGTCGTCCTTGACCGCCAATTGATTCGGGTTTTGACGCGACCTGGTCATCAGGTCGAGGTCTTCGAGGATCACGACCGCCGGCGCGAGCGCCTGCGCCAAGTGGTAGACGGCGCGAATATGCTCGACCGCCTCGACGATGATGATCGTCGCCTCGCCGACGACGCCGTTGGCGAAGCATTCGATCGCCGTAGACTTGCCGTCCCCCGGCGGCCCCGACAACAACAGGCCGCGTTTGATCGTCAGCCCTTCCGCCTTCAGCATTTCTCGATCGCGGATGGAGGCGGCGATGAAATCCAGTTCCTCTTTGGCCCGCCCGTTGGGAATGATGTCGGCCCAGGAGCGGTCGGAAATGCGCGAACGCACGGTCCAAAGATCGCGATTGACCAGCACGACGCGATTCTTGAACGGGTCGGCCTCTTGCAGCAGAGCGCGCGCCAGCGCAACCACTTCCGCCTCGTCGGCTTCGCGATAGACGAGGCCGACGCTGTCGAGGACCAAGCCGTTGGCCGGTTCCGATCGAGGCGATCCCTGCAAGATCAGCATGAAGTGGGCGCCGCTGCCCGGCGCGACTCCGCGGAACACGGTGCGCGGCCGCAGCACGCGCGCCTCGCCGTCCAGATCCATCGTGACTTTGCCAGGCGTGAAGCGCGGGTCGATCGCCTGCTGCTCGGCGACCCCGGCGCCGGCGATTTCGCTGAGCCAAACCCAGCCCGGCATTTCGCAAAGCCGGCGGCTGAGCAGCGCGAGCGTCGCTTCGTTCGCCGGAAGGCTCAAGACGCCCGGCGCTCCGGCGCCGCAAAAGACTCGGAACAGCGTCGCGTAGCCGATCCGCGGGGCGCCGGAACGTTTGACCTGCTTGTGCTGGGTGACGAGGTAGCCGAGCGACGCGGCCAGCGAAGCGAAGCCCCGAATCGAGTCTTCGGGAATTTCCGCGATCAACTGATCCTTCAGCGAAAGCGATGCGGCGGCCGATTCGCTGAACAAGCGCTTGATGATGGGGCTGCTGGCCTCGCCGGCGCCGTCGGACGGTTCGAAGACGCCGTAGACGAACTCGCCCTGTTCATCGGCGCCGTAGACCGTCGCGGTCACGTTGAGGCTGGCGCTAAGCATCTCCGCGGCCCGGCGGGCGGCGGCGGCGCCCTCGACCGGGCGTTCCTCCATCACCTTTTGGCCGGCGGTCTCCGAGGTGCAGCGCACCACGAATTTCTGCGCCTTCGACCGGCGCTTGCCTTTGACCTTGAACCACATTTCGACTTACCCCCGGCGATGAGACTGGAGCGCGCCTCGACGAGCCGATATCGCCACGATGCGCAGCGCCTTCGCCCTTTCCTAAGCCGAGATTTCCAAGGTTACCTTAGGGTAGTACGACAAAGTTTAGCGATGATGATTAATCAAATGTCGCCGAACGGCGCCGGCGCGAAATCCCTCCGCGCGTCGTTCGCCAATAGACGTCCTTGGAACCGCCTCGATCGAGTCCCGGCGCGCGGCGCAGCAGCGGCGGCGCGGGAATTACGGCGACGCGCGCGTCCTTGCAGCAATGTCCTGCGAAAGTCGGCGGCCTTTCACGCCGACGCCAATAGAGGCAATTGATACCAAGTCTCAGTGAGCGCGACCTATTGAAAGATGCTCTCATGCCGTCATGGCCGGGCTTGTCCCACGGCTGTCCGGTTCATGTCGCACTCCAGTTTAGCGAGAGTTGCTGGGAGTCGAGCGGCGGCGGTTTTTGCGGTTGAGCAGCGCCGCCCTCGTCGTCCTCGCCGCCACCGCGACGTCACTGGGCGGCTGCGAGGACATGATCGACCTTACAGGGTCGATCGCCGCGCCCGCGAAGGCCATGCCGACCAGCGACGCCAACTTGCACGCCGACGCCGACGAGTAGGGCAAGCGATACGACCGCGATCCCGGCGAAAAGTCCGCCTCGATCGATTATGCGCGGGCGCTGCGCGCGCTGACGCGCTACGGGGAAGCGGCGGCGGTGATGCAGACGGCGGCGGTCCGGTCGCCGCATGATATCGAGGTGCTCGGCGCATACGGCAAGGCGCTCGCCGACTCCGGGCAGCTCGAGCAAGCCAAGGAGGTCCTGGCGCACGCCTGCACCCCGGACCGACCGAACCCGACGATCATGTCCGTGCAAGGAGCGGTCGACGACGAGTTGGGAGACCACGAGGGCGCGCGGAAGTTCTACCGCGCCGCGCTGAAGATCGCTCCGGGCGACCCCGCCATCCTCAATAATCTCGGCCTCTCCTACGTGCTGACCAAGCAACTGCCTCAGGCCGAGGCCGCGTTGCGCGAGGCGAACGCGAGCCCGCGGGCCGATGCTCGGGAGCGCGACAATCTTGCGCTGGTCCTGGCGCTCGAAGGCAAG
>CAVXCA010000081.1:0-7861 GCA_963759955.1 uncultured Alphaproteobacteria bacterium | reverse complement strand
TCGCCGGGAAAGACCTTCGGGAACCGGGTAGAGATCCGTCCGGCCTGGCCGCAGGAGAAAAGGTGGCAGTTTCTCAAACCTATTGTCTGCGCGATGGCGCAGCGTGTGGAGGGCCTACATGAGCACGCGCAAACTCGGCGCCGCCGGCATCGCCCACTACTTCATCAACTCCAAGCTCACACCGCTCGTCATGGTGTTTGCGATTCTGTTGGGCGCGTTTGCCGTACTCGAGACGCCCCGCGAGGAAGAGCCCCAAATCATCGTTCCCATGATGGACGTTCTCGTCCAGATGCCCGGTTCGACCGCGCAGGAGGTGGAGCAGCGCGTCACCACCCCCATGGAAAAGCTCATCTGGGAAATTCCCGGCGTCGAATACGTCATCCTCATCATGCTGCCTGCGTCAGCATGGCCATCGTGCGCTTCAAGGTGGGTGAAAAGAAGAAGATTCCATCATCAAGCTCTACAACAAGCTCTATTCGCACTTTGACCTGATTCCCCCCGCGGGCTTCGAAGCCGCTCATCAAGCCGCGCTCGATTGACGACGTTCCCATCCTGGCGCTCACTTTCTGGAGCAACCGTTACGACAGTTACACTTTTCTGCGCCGGTGGCCAGCGAGGTCGATCGTGAAATCAAGAGCATTGACGATGTCTCGCAAACGCAGTTGATCGGCGGCGAGCGCCGCAGATTCGCGATGCTGCTCGATCCTGCCAAGATGGCCGGTTTCGGGGTCGCGCCCGCCATGATTATGGGAACCATCGATAGTGCCAACCAGCGCCTGCAAGCGGAGAGTTCGCCGCGGCGAATCAAGAGTACAACGTTGCGACCGGCGACCCGCTTCGCCGCCCGCGCTGGGCTCCCCGCCTGCGCCGCGTTCCCCCGCGCCTCGCCGGTGTTGACGCCGCCGATGCGGAATTGGCCGATCAGGTCGGCGAGTTGCGCGGTCTCTTGCGAAAGCGTGTGGGTCGCCGCGGTCAATTCCTCGACCATCGCCGCATTGCGCTGCGTCATCTGGTCCATCTGGTTGATGGCGGTGTTGACTTCGACGAGCCCGGTCGCCTGCTCCCTGGCGCCGTTGGCGATCTCGCCGACGACCGTGTTGATCTCGACCACCTGGGCCATCATCCGCTCGAGCGACTTGCCGGTTTCGCCGACGAGCTTGACCCCGTGCTCCACCTGCGTCGCCGAGGCGGAAATCAGCGCCTTGATTTCCTTGGCGGCTTCGGCCGAACGCTGCGCCAGGGCGCGCACTTCCGAAGCGACCACGGAGAAGCCGCGACCCGCGTCGCCGGCGCGCGCCGCTTCGACGCCGGCGTTCAACGCCAAGAGATTGGTCTGGAACGCGATCTCGTCGATCACGCCGATGATCTGGCTGATCTGCGCCGCCGATTTGGCGATCGCGTCCATGGCGCCGACCGCCTCGCGAACGACGACCGAGCTCTTCTTGGCGTCCTGGTCGGCCGCGGCGACCACTTCGCTCGCGTGAGCCGCTCCTTCGGCCGACTTCTTCACCGTCGTCGTGATCTGTTCGAGCGCCGCGGCGGTCTGTTCGAGACTGGAGGCCTGCTGCTCGGTGCGCAGCGACAAGTCGTCGGCCGCCGACGAGATTTCCTGCGTTCCCGACTGGATCGCGCCCGTGCTGCCGACCACGCTGCGCATTACGCGTTCGAGCTGGCGGATCGCTTCGTTGAAGTCCGTCTGCAGCTTGCGATAGGCTTCGGGAATCTCCGCCGTCATCCGGTAGCTGAGGTCCTTGGCCGCGAGCTTGGTCAAGCCGACGCCGATCGAATTGACGACGATCGCGCGCTCCTGTTCGATCGCCTCGCGTTGCGCCTGTTCGTTGTTTTCGCGCTCGCGCTCCGCCTGGGCGCGGTGCTCGGCCGCCTCCTGCGCGAGCCGCGCGTTCTCGAGCGCCGCGTCGCGAAACACCAGCACGGCTTTGGCCATCTGGCCGATCTCGTCGACGCGATCCTGGGCGGGAACCTCGATCGTCTTGTCGCCGTCCGCCAAGCGCCGCATCGCGTCGGTCATGCCGGTCAGCGGCCGCGTGACCACCCGTCCGAGGACCATGCGGATGCCCAGGATCGAAAGCACGCCGGCCAAGAGGGCCCCGCCCGCCATCATCAACAGCATCTCGCGCAGCGCGGCCATGTCCTTGGCGGTCGAAAGGCTGCTCGAGAACACGGCGATCACTTCGCCGTCCTGCAGGCCCATGCCGGCGCCGTGGCAGCTTTCGCAAACTTCCTTCGTCCCGGCCAAGGTCTTGCCGAGGATGATCGGCAGGCTGTAGCGATAGGCCCCGTCGACGAAGCGCGCGACCGGACGACCCGTGCGCATCACCTCCTGGTCGATTTCGTCCCGCGGCTTCTTTGCGACGCGGTCAGGGTAGGCTGCCGCCATGAAGGTAGTCACCTTCGGGCTCCAGACGCTCCATAGCTTCCCCGGATAGTCTTTGTTTCGGCTCTCGAACCAGCCGTTGAACACCTTGATGGCGACGTCCTGCGGGTCGTCGACCCGCGCCCGCATCGCGGTTTCGACCAACGAGTTCAGCGACATCAGCTCGTTCTCGGAGAGCCCGCGCAACTTGTTTTCCAGAGACGCGAACTCGAACCAGCTGATGAAGGCGATCGTCGCGGCGGCGAGCGCGAAGACGCCGACAGCGGCGATCGCCATGAAGCGCGCCTGTACGCCGAGATTCTTCCAACTCAAAGCCATGATGCACCGTTGGCGCCGCCGAGGCGAAAAAGACGGGCGGCGGGCGTCGGTTTTCCCTAGAGGAAACCCGTTGAATTCATGTTAACGATGATTTTCTCGGCGCGGAGCGGGACGCCGCCCTTGGCCTCCGCGATCCCGGCGGAGCGCGCCGCCGACCGCCGGCGCGCCGGCCGCACGAGCAACATTTCAATGACGTTACAATGACTTGCGCAAATGTGTAGAAATATTTCAAAGCGGTGAACGCCTCCGGCCATTTACCGCTTAAGTGCGTCATTCTGTCACTGCGGCTCCCGATTGGATTTTCGCCGTGACAGCAGCGCGACAAACAGAGCATTGATTCGCGCGGCGCGATCCGGCGCGCTCGCGCGTTGCGCCGGGCGTTTGTCGCGCACACGTCCGCCGCGCGCGACGGCTTTCCGCTGCCCCGATTTTGGCGTAAGACGCGCGCCCTCTCGTGCACGGGGAAGCCTTTGAGCGACATCGAAACCGCGGTCCGGGACATCGCGGCCGACATGAAGGCGCGCGCCGACCGGGGGCGCCGGGACGACCGCGGAGACGTCGCGAAGGACCGAACGCGCCCAGACCCGCAGCCGTCTATTCCTCATCCTCGCGGATGAGCCGGTCGAGTTCGACCGGGTCCATTTGTTTCACACGGCTTTCGAATTCGCGATCGTAGTGGCGATCGTTGGGATCGCCGCCCTTTTGCGCCGTGCGGCCGTACAGTCGGAGGAACGCGGCGATTTGCGCCGCTTTCAACGACCGCCGCCTCTCGCGCTTGGGGCGCGGCTTTGGCGCCGCTTTCTCTTCGGTCAAATGGCTTCTCCCTGCGCTTTCCGCCGAAAGCAACGCGTCGGGCGCCGCGAGCCTGGGCCGGATCGGCGCGAAACGCGCCCGACCGCCCCGCCCCTCACGGACAGCTCCGCCCGCCCTTGCCGACTTCGAAGCCGTTGAGCCACACGCGCCACGAGGCGGCGGTGATGGGCGCCGAGGTCGGCGCGTCGAGCCGGCCGCAAATCTCCGCCTCGTCGATCTTGACGTAGGCGTTGACGCCGGTGGCGAGGAAGTCGATCGGCTGAGCGGTCTTCTCCGTCGCCGTCACCGTCTCCAACCACGACCCGAGCGGCGCCGGCGTCAGCCCGACGACGATCTCGCCGTCCTTCGGCGCGGCGGTCCCGAGCTTCGACAGGCGGGGCGCGCCGAGAACGACCTGGCCGTCGACGACAGCGACAGGAATCGTCAGCTGCTGGCCCGGCTTGAGGTCGAACGGCGTCGGCTTCTGCGGCAGCTCTTTCGCCGCGCAAGGCGCGACGAGGAGAAGCGCGAGCGCCGCGGCGCCGGCGCGAGTGACTAGGGTTGCCATGGCGTCTCGCTGGCGATGAAAGATGTAAGCCAGTCTAGCGCCGCCGCCGACGCCGCCAAGCTGACGAAGCGCCGCGCCCTAAGCAGGGGTTCGTCGGCGAGCCAACGAACCCCTGCTTAGAGTCCTTTGAAGACGCAGGATTTTTACGGAAAACCGCATGACACTTTTCCGAAATCCTGCTTAGTCGCAGCTCCCGGCGCCCTTGCCGATTTCGAAGCCGTTGAGCCAGAACCGCCACGGCACCGAGCCGATGTGGGCTTTGAGCGGCGCGTCGAGCCGGCCGCAGATCTCCGTTTCGTCGATCTTGGTGCCGCCGTTGAGCCCGGTGACGAGGAAATCGATCGGCTGCGCGGTCTTCTCGACCACGGTGATCTCATTGTAGAGCGTCCCCTGCTGGCGCTCGAGCCCGACCGCGATCTCGCCGTCCTTCGGCTGCTCGGCGCCGAGTTTCGACGCGCGCGGGACGCCGGTCGTCACGTGGCCGTCGACGATCGAGATCGGAATCGTCAGCTCCTGGCCCGGCTTGACGTCGAACGGATGGGGCTTCTGTTGCGGCGGCGCGGCGTGGCGCAGCGCGGCATGGCGCGGCGGGAAGTGGCGTGGCGCGGCGGCGGCGAGCGTGACCCCAAGCGCCAGGGCGAGCACGAACGCCAACCCCGTCGCGACTGGGCGAAGATCGAAGGTTGCCATGACGCCTCGCGGTTCGAATCGCGGCGCGAGTTTACCCGGTTCGCGGGCAAGGCCAAGCGGGGAAATCGAGTCCCGTATCGGCGCGAGCGCTATCGTAGGGGCACATTGCGGGGAGGGCTGTGGCCAATCACCCGGGCCCCTCACCCTGCCTCTCCCCGCTGCGCGCACGGCTGTCCGGGGAAACGAAAACATGCACGGATCGCGAGGAGACTTCGCATCCGCACAACCTCTGCGCGTCATGCCCGGCCTTGTGCCGGGCATCCACGCCGAGCCGACGACGCCAATCTCGAAGGTCGCTTGCAGCGGCGCCGCGTGGATGGCCGGGACAAGCCCGGCCATGACGCGCAGAGGTTGCAAATGCCCCCTACGCCACAACCGCTTTCGTTTCCCCGGACAGCCGTGCTGCGCGGGGAGAGGGGTGCAGCGGCGCCTTTCTTCCCCTCGCCCCGCTTGCGGGGATTGGCGTACCGAGCGCCGAAATACAAACGGGCCGCCCGGCGGGGAATGGGCGGCCCGTGCGGTCACGCGAGCGGAGGTCGGGAGGGCGTGACGAAAATCAGGCGCGCGGCTCGGCGGGCGGCGGCTCGCGCCCCTCTTCGGACGAGGGCTGGCGGCGCGCGGCCATGAACTGATCGAACTCGGAGCGGTCCTTGGCGAAGCGCAGCCGCTCGAGGAACTCCTTGAACTCGCGCTGCTCCTCTTCGAGGCGTTTCAGCGTCTCCTGGCGATAGTCGTCGAACGCGCTGTTGCCGCTCGAGGAGGCGCTGAACCAGCCGCCCCGGCCCGTGTAGCGTTCCATCCGGTCGCGCACGCGCTGCATTTTTTCCTGCATGCGCGCCATCTTGCGATCCAAGCGCTCTTCCCAGCGGTCTACATGGCAATCCCAGTCGCTCATCGGTCCATTCCCTGCGTAGATGGGGCGCCGCCAGCAGCCGAACCTGCGGCGCGCGATCAGGAAGCCGAGGATGAGAAGTCCCACCGGCCACCACCAAAGGAATCCCAAAATCATCAGAACGAGAGGCATGGTGCGTCCTCGGTTGTGAATGTAAATAACATTTACATCGAACGGCGTCGTTGTCAAGCCCTTTTGGGCCGCCCTCAAGTCCGCGTCGCTCTGACGCCGAGCCCGCGCAGATAGACCAGCACTTCGGCTTCCAGAAGTTCGGCCGCCGACATCGGCAAAGCCCGCTGAGCGCCGTCGCCGCGTCCGAACAAAGCCGCGATTCCGTGCGCCATCGACCATATATGGAGCGCAACCATCAGCGCGGGCGGTCGGCCGGCGGACGGCATGGCGGCGCAGATCTTTTCGGCCGCGGCGCGCAATACCGCGAAGGCGCGGTCGCTCGCGCCGCGAAGCGCCGGATCGGCGCCGATCGGAATGCCGGCTTCGAACATCGCCGAGTAGAGCGCCTGCTGGTTACGGGCGAATTCGAGATAGGCCCTGCCGAGCCGGTCCAGCGCGGCGAACGCGTCCGGGCGGCCGTCGTCCCAGGCCCGCGCCAGCGCCGCCTCGAACTGCTCGAAGCCGCGCAGCGCCACCTGCGCCATCAGCTCGTCGCGGTCGCGGAAATGCCGGTAGGGCGCCGCCGGGCTGACGCCGGCGAAACGCGCGGCCTCGGCGAAGGTGAAGCCGGCCGGGCCCTTCTTGGCGATCAGCTCCAGCGCCGCGCGGATCAGCGCTTCGCGCAGATTGCCGTGATGATACGCGCGCGGCTCGTCGCGCTCGCCCGGCTCGTCCTTGCTCCAACTCATGTGAAGAGTCTTTACATCAGAGCGGCGGATTCGTCGATGGCGCCGACCCGCCCAACGGGCGCGTCATGTCTGGACGGCTACGCGGTTAGGTGCACTGTCAACGTAACTCCCCTGGTCGGTCGACTACGGCCGCATCACGCCACTCATCGTCGCCGCGGTGCAGGACATCGCCAACATCACGAGCACGTTCCAACAGAACCTTATAGCCTGGCTCGGCAGCGCCGAGAATGGAATCCAAGACTTCTATGCGACCGTGATCCATGCTTCGACCGGCAATTTCTCGAACGAACTCTGCGTCGGCAGCACGTGCGTGACGCCCGCACAATTCCAGGCCATGGTTGCCGCCGCCAATCAGTCATCTACCGCGGCGTCACCATCGACCACGGGCACACCGGATTCGACAAGCTCACCGCAAGCGCCCGTCATCGCGATCAATGGCGCGAACCCCGCCGTTATCCAAGTCGGTGCGATCTACAATGACCTCGGGGCGACGATCACCGGCCCGCAGGCCGACCTCAATCTCGGCATCAAAACTTTCGTCAACGGCCTGTTCGCGAGCAACATCGTGCTCGACACCGCGCAACCGGCCACCGATACGATCGACTATGTCGTGACCGACAGTCAGGGTCTCACGAGCACTTCGACCCGCACGGTTATCGTTGCACCAGCGACCATTGCCGCGACCTCATCCCCTGCGCAATAATCCGTTGGGTGTCTAGCGGCTCCGTGCGCTGCACGACAGCCCGCCCGCGCGAAGTTGCGCGGGAACGCTCGACGCCTGGCTTACTGCCTTCTTGCACAAATCCAATGAAGCCAAATTGACGGTGTGTTGTCTTCCTCAGGCAATTGAAATAGGTTTGTTTCGTCTATTTCAGTAATATTTCCAGATGCACGCTCTAATAAAATAATATCACGACCTACCGGTTTCATTTTAGAAGATTTTGTGCCCGACGCATGAACATTATACGCAATTATATGTTCAGCGTTATTTTCGAGTATTTCGAACGTTACAGTCGCATCCGCAAACCATAATTGCGTTTTTGAAATATATAGATTTTTTTCATGAGGATTCGGAGCCTTCAAATCGGGGGTGCAACTCCATATTTCGTCCGCAAACCCAGAATTCGTGAGACTGGCAAACACCACAAAAACGCCCATAATCGTAAACATTACGCCCCTTGAGCGGAGCGGCGGTCTCGCAACCGACATAATTTTACGCTGTCTTTCAAGATCGGACATCAAGCGCATGAGGTCGTGACCGTGCATAAGAAACTGATTTTGCAAACGTACCGTGAGTTGGCCATCCTGCGCGAACGGCGGGAAAAAGCTGACGAACAGGGTTTGAT